>CAWDSQ010000008.1:0-177756 GCA_963804955.1 uncultured delta proteobacterium
CGACCTGAGCCCGGAGGAGATTGAGGCAATACAGCGGGTGCATGGCATCATGGCCAAATACACCCCCCTGTACTCGGAAAACAGCTCCGTCTTTCAGCCCCGCGACTTTCTCGACAATGCCCGGGCCATGGTGGTGCTGGGGTTCAACTTTTTTTTCGGCAGGCCTGATCTTCCGGGCCGGCCCCCCCGCGGCGAGATCATGAACTTTTATATAAACCCGGAATGCCTGAGCTATATTGCTGCAAAGACCGAGCTGGTCACGGGCTTTCTTGCAGAGCGCGGGTATATGGCAGTACAGGTCGCAACGGGAATTTCGGTAAAGTCGCTGGCCGCCCGCTCCGGCATCGGCGCGTACGGCAAGAACGGCGTCATTCTGACTCCGGAGCTGGGAGCTGGCTCGGGATCATGGTGATCGTGACCGATGCGCCGCTCGAGCCTGACACTCCCATGAGCGATCTATGCGGGGCATGCACGCTGTGCCTGAAGGCCTGCCCCACTGGAGCGCTTGACACGCCCTATGTGTGCGACATCGAGAAGTGCCTTACGCTCCACCTGGTCAACAACAAGGGCGACCTTCCGTATGCAGATGCGCGAAAAAGCGGGCACCAATATCGCCCAGTGCAACATCTGCGTTGACGCCTGCCCCAAAAACAAAAAGCTCACCGTGCAGACCGAAATGGACAATCCTGAAGAGCTTGCCTATCCTGAGATTGCAGGCCTTGTGAATATGTCGCAGGAGCGCTATCAGCAGATGTTCGGCGACAAGTTTTTTGATTTTGTGTTCATGGATAAAAAGTATATACAGCGCAATGCCGCCGTAGCTCTGGGCAACTATGGCGATCCGGCCTATATCCCCGACCTCCGGCAGGCTCTTGCCGCAGACCCTGAGGAGATCGTGCGCAGCCATGCTGCCTGGGCTCTTGGCAGGATAGGCACGGCAGAGGCACAGCAGGCGCTCGAGCAGCATCTGAGCGACCCTTCAGCGGCGGTGCAGGCAGAGATTGCGCGCGCTCTCAAGCGGAGCTAAAGCCCTCACACAGGCTGTTTTTTCTTTGCATGACCTGCTGCCTGCTGATATCATGGCGGCAACAAAAAAAGCAGCCTGCAGACCCGTCATGATCATTCAAACCTATGAACAGAATCCGCAGCCGCGCGCCATCCGCACAGCCGTTGAGGTGCTGCGCGACGGCGGGCTTATCGTCTACCCGACAGATACCATCTACGGGCTTGGCTGCGACCTGCACAATAAGCGGGCACTCGAAAAGCTGTACCGCATCAAGGGGATGGATGAAAAA
This sequence comes from uncultured delta proteobacterium, assembly GCA_963804955.1. Classification (GTDB taxonomy): domain Bacteria; phylum Desulfobacterota; class WTBG01; order CAIYCZ01; family CAIRTM01; genus CAIWCT01. The sequence goes on from CAWDSQ010000008.1 coordinate 1,296, forward strand.
AGCCCGCTGAGCTTCATTTCGCCCGATCTGAGCAAAGTATCGCAGTACGCTCAGGTCGGCAATCGTGCCTATCGCATCATGAACAAATGCCTGCCCGGGCCTTTCACCTTTATCCTGCCCGCCATGAAAGAAGTGAACCGCTACATGCTCTATAAGCGCAAGCAGATCGGCATCCGCGTGCCCCAAAGCAATGTGTGCCGCATGCTCACCCAGGAACTCGGCAACCCTATCATCAACACGAGCGTTCCGCTGTGGGGGGAAAAGGTGCTGAACTCCGGCGATGTCATCGACGAGCATTTTGGCCGGCAGATCGACCTGGTGTTTGATATCGGCGTGCTGGTAAGCGAACCATCGACAGTAGTTGATCTTTCGGGCGACGAGTTTGCCATTATGCGGCAGGGAAAGGGAGAGATAACGCTGTAGCGCGGCAAGGAAACATGTTATAATGCCTGTATGCATTGCCCATCCCCTTCAGTACAACAAATCTCGTTGCATTTCCCGTAACAGGCATAACCGGCATGTACAATCAACATCAGAGTCATTCGTTTCACTCAGGAGCCGCATTGTAATTACGATCCTCCAAGGTGGAGAAGAATCTTTAAAGATCTCGTCCTTGGGGGGATGACTAAAAAAACCATAGGTATTTCAGCAAAAACGAAAAATGCTTAAAAAAGATATGCCTGCGGTGATGCCGGGGAAAAAAATGAGGGGCTGCATGTCTGTCATGCAGCCCCCTGTTTTTTCTTTTGTTTTGAATAGCGGTTAATTTATTTTTCCGGTTTCAGCACAACCCAGATTGCATTATCGCCACGCCGCAGGAGAAACAGGAGATTGTCGCCCGACTTGATTTTTCGCAGTGCGCCATTATAGTCAGCAAGGCTGCGTATAGCGACGCGATTGATTTCTTCAATAATGTCGCCGGGCCGCAGCCCCGCCTCGTCGGCTGCGCTGCCCGGCTCAATCTGTGGATATGACAACGCCGTCCTTTTTGGCAAGGCCCTGGCGCTGAGCCAGTTCGGGCGTAATCTCGCGCACCGCAATGCCGAAATTTTTCTCTGCTTCCTGAGTCTGCGCCAGCTCGGCTGTTTTTCCATCCTTAAGCTCGGCAATTTTTACCGGCATGGTTTTTTCTTTTCCATTGCGAAGGACCTGCACATCAATGGTTTTGCCGATTTCGGTCTGCGCGACAAGCATCGGCAGCTCATCCATTTCCTTTATCTCTTTACCATTAAAGGCAATAATGATGTCGCCCGATGCAATGCCCGCTTTGGCAGCAGGCCCGTTCTTGTCCACATCGGCTACCAGTGCGCCTCTTCCCTCGCTGATGCCGAAGGATTTCGCAAGCTCGGGCGTGACTTTTTGCACCACAACGCCGAGCCAGCCGCGCACGACCTTGCCGCTGCCCTTGAGCTGGGGAATGATTGTTTTTGCGATATTGATCGGTATGGCAAAGCCGATGCCCACATTGCCGCCGCTGGGCGAAAAGATGGCCGTATTGATGCCCACCACCTTGCCGCTCAGATTGAACAGCGGCCCGCCGCTGTTGCCGGGATTGATTGACGCGTCGGTCTGGATGAAGTCGTCATAGGGCCCCTGGCCGATTTTGCGCCATTTTGCGCTGACGATACCCTGTGTCACCGTTTCCTGCAGGCCGAACGGGTTCCCGATGGCCATGACCCACTCGCCGATTTCAAGCGTGTCTGAATCGCCCAGTTCCGCAAAGGGCAGATCTCCCTTGGGTTCCTTGATCTTGATGAGCGCGATATCTGTTTTTTCGTCGCGACCGATCAGCTTGGCATCATACTGCTTTTCATCTTGCAGGGTCACCTTGATCTCATCGGCATCCGCTACCACATGGTTGTTGGTGAGCACATAGCCTTCCCGGTCAATGATGAAACCCGACCCGAGGCCCTGCTGCTTGCGCTGCTGCGGCATCTGGTCAAAAAAACGGCGCATAAAATCATCACCATAAAATTCCCGCTGGTCGTCCTCGCCAAACGGCCCCTGAAATCGATGCATGGCGCCTTTGGGGGGCTTGATCGTCCGCGAGGTGCTGATATGAACGGTCACGGGCATCAGCTTTTTGGCAAGCTCGGCAAAGCTCGGTATGGTGATGGTTTTTGCGGCATCGCCCGGCTGCACCTGGGCTGCTGCCGGGGCAGCAGCCAGTATGCACCAGAGACCGAGGGCCAGGAACAGCGCCGGCACCACAGGGGAAAACATGCGCGAACGAACGGGGTTGATCATCGGGGCTCCTTTAGAGATGGGTTGGGCACAGCAGGCATGCCGCCTATTGCTGAAGTTTTTTTATCGAGAGCGCTTCGGCAAGACCTTCGCCCGTAGTAATATACTTAACTTTTACGCTATCGTTTTTTCTCAGCACTTCAAGGCCTATCGGCTTCCAGACGGGGTCATAGATTGTGGTGGTTGTCTTGACGATCAGCACATGGCGACGTCCGCTCGATCCCCCAATGACAATCTCGGAACGCAGGCCCTTTAAGCTATCGGCAATGGATACCGAGTCAACGGTGCCCGTGACCGTCTGCACAGTGCTTGAATCAGGCGCCGAGACCAGCACGGGCATTGAGCAGTCAACAGCGTGGCAGACGGCAGCAGCACAAAGGCACGTGAGAAAAACAACAAGAGCTTTTTTCATAGCCCAAACTTCCTTTACGATCAAGTTAAAAAGGGTACTACAGTGAACGCAGCGCCAGTTTCCCCTTTGCCAGCTGTTTGGTTCGGCCCTTATGCCTGCACGGAGTAATAGCCGGCATGATTAAGCCCTGAGCCCCGGCATAAACCCGCAAACATCTAAAGGCTTTCCCTGAGAGGCGGCATTCTGTACGGGGATGTTCGAAAAGAGTCTCAATGCCTTCAGCACAATCACAGTGTATACGAGTTTTCATTAATTGTGAAGGAGGAGGCGTGCAGGAAGGATGAAAAGGGGGGGGAACACCCTCCCTGCACTGCCAGGAGGAACATTGTATTATCTGCAGCATGCAATACTTTTTTCGTTTCATGTTTCTGATTCGTGCAGGCAGGATGAGAAGGGGGGGGAACACCCTGCCTGCACTATCAGTACCAACTGTTTCTTATTGCTGTTTACCTGTATCGTGCTTCTAATAGAGTTGTAGCATAGGAATAATTAAAGAAAGGTTAAAGCAGGATTAGAAAATTTTAATGGATAGGAAGGGTGATGATGAAGGTGCTGCCTTCACCCGGAGTGCTCTGGATGCTGATCGAGCCGCCGTGGGCTTCAACAATGGACTTGGCGATGCTCAGGCCCAGCCCGAAGCCGGCGCTGCTGCGGGATGCTTCAACGCGGTAAAAGCGGTCAAAAACAAACGGAATATCTTCGGCTTTAATGCCGATACCCGTGTCGCGCACGATTACGGAGACGCTCTCCCTGCCCGGCTGCACATCTACAGAAACGCTGCCTCCTTCAGGCGTATACTTAACGGCATTGCTGATAATATTTATAAGCACCTGACGCATGAACTGTTCGTCGGCCACAACGGTGAGCCCGCCGGCAGCCCTGCATTCCAGGCGTAGTGCTTTCTGGTCAGCCAGTATATGCATATCCTCCAGAACGCCGCAGGCAAGGGCTGCAAGGTCGATTTTTTGCCGCTGCAGCACTATCTCCCTGTCGTCAAGACGGGCAAGGGTCAGCAGGTTGTGTACGATCCGCGTAAGGCGTTCAATCTCCTCCAGGCCGCTGCGAAGAACCCCTTCATACTCCTCCGGCGACCGCTGCCGTTTTAAAGCTACGCTCATTTCCCCCTCCAGGATGGTCAGGGGAGTTTTCAGCTCATGCGATGCGTCCTGCAGAAAATGGCGCTGCGATGCGAACGAATGATCGAGCCGTGCCAGCATGTCGTTGAAGGTCACGGCCAGGCGCTGAATCTCGTCGCGCGTATCCGGTTCGGGGATGCGCTGCCGCAGGCTTTTGGCCGTTATCTGCTGCACGGCCTTTATCATGCGGTCGACCGGCCTGAGGGACAGTTTTGCCAGTATCATGCCGATAAGGCCGGTAAAGAGTATCATGAGCGGCAGCATGACAATCAGAAGCTGCTTGAGATCATCACGTGCATTTTCAATGGCCGTGAGAGGGCTTGCCACCTGCACAATATAGGTTGCCGCATTATCCTCAATTATCGGCTTGGTGAACACACGCAGAATTGTCATGCGGTCTGCGGCAAACGGTACGGCCACGTTGTCAAAACGGGCATTCCCCAGAAGCGCTGTCTGGAAAAGATCATCCGGAAAAATAATGCTGCGGCCGATATTTTTTGAGGAAGCAATGAGTTTGCCCCGGGCATCAAATATCTGAACGATGATATTGAGCAGGTCCGGCTTGTTGGATTCCTCGTTGACCCAGCGCTGAGCAATTTTGATAAAGTTTATATTGCCGGCTTTTTTAAAAGTCCGGGCATCTGCGCCCTCGCGGCTCGCTTCAAGCTTTTCAACCTCCCAGTAGGTGTTGATGGCGTCCGTTACCCCTGCGGCCCGCGACTCCAGCAGGCTGTCAAGCTGGCTGTAGAGATCGTGAAACAGGCGGGCGTACAGCACGAAGCAAAAGACCAGCATGATCAGGGTGACCAGCGCCATGGAGGAAAGTGCAATCTTTACCCGGAGAGAGCGTGGCAGCATATCATTCCTTGATCATGTAGCCCCGGCCGCGGATGGTTTGTATGAGCTTTTGGTCGAAGTCGGCGTCGATTTTGTTGCGCAGGTAGTTGATGTAGACATCAATCACATTGGTGCTGGTATCAAAGTCGATGTCCCAGACATGCTCCGAGATCATGGTGCGCGTTACCACGGTGCCGGCATTGCGCATGAGGTATTCGAGCAGGGCGAATTCCCGGGAGGACAGAATGATGTCCCTGTCGGCGCGGGCAACCTTGTGCGAGAGCAGGTCCAGGGCAAGGTCTGCGACCTGCAGCCGCGTAGCGGGCTGAACGGCTCTGCGCAGCAGCACGCGCATGCGGGCCAGCAGCTCTTCGAAGGCGAAGGGCTTGGTGAGATAGTCATTGGCCCCGGCGTCCAGGCCCGTCACCTTGTCCTGTACCGAGGTCTTGGCCGTGAGCATGATGATGGGCGCTTCGAGCTTGTCTGCGCGCAGCTTTTTGCATAAGGTGACGCCGTCGCATTTCGGAAGCATGATATCAAGGATGATAAGATCATAGTCGCTGACCGAGGCCAGTTCATAGCCCTCGTCGCCGTCTGCGGCCACGTCAACGGCATAGCCCTCCTCTTTGAGCCCGCGTTTTATGAACCCGGCTATTTTTTTTTCATCCTCGACGACAAGTATGCGCATAAATTAGACTCTGCACCCTGGATTTGCTGGGTTCGCCCTTTAGCAGGTATTTTTTTCAAGCATTTAATTGTGCGCAGGCCGGGTTGAGGTACGAACCCCCAACAATGTTTTCCGGGCTTAGCCCAACCTGAAAAAGGCTTTCCGTTCAGCCACGAATAAAAGTTTATTGCTCAGTCTGCTGGGCATCCTCGCGTTCATCATCGGCCTCGGCAAGCGCCGCGACTTCCTCCCGCAGCACCCGCCGCAGGTTCTTGCCCGCAAGGTTGCGCGGAATAGAATCCCGGAACAGCACCTTGCGCGGCACCTTGTAGCGCACAAGATGCTCCTTGCAGAACCGCACTATCTCCTCGGGGGTTGCGGCAACGCCCTCTTTCAGCACCACGAAGGCATAGACCCGCTCACCCCTTATTTTATCGGGCATGCCGATGACGGATGCGTCGGCAACCTTGGGATGGGTCAGCAGAAATTCTTCGATCTCGCGGGGGTAGATGTTGAACCCTTCGGAGATGATCATATCTTTCTTGCGCTCGACGATAAAGAAATAGCCTTCTTCGTCCATGCGGGCGATATCGCCGGTGTACAGCCAGCCGTCGCGCAGCGTGGCTGCCGTCTCTTCGGGCCGGTTCCAGTAGCCCTGCATCACCTGCGGCCCCCTGATGCACAACTCACCCGTGCTCCCGAGCGGAAGGTCTTCGCCGGTCTCCATGTCAACGATTTTGCAATCCGTGCCCGGCACCGGCATACCGATGCTGCCGTCCTTGCGGGCGCCATTGAGCGGGTTGCAGTGCGTGACCGGCGATGCCTCCGACAGTCCGTAGCCCTCAATGATGATGCCGCCGGTGAGCCGTTCAAAGTCCTTGAGCACCGTGCCGGGAAGAGGCGCTGCGCCCGAGATGCAGTAGCGGATTGTGGAAACATTGTACTTGCCGATATCACGAAAGGACCCGAGCACGCTGTAGATTGTGGGAATGCCGGGCAGAACCGTCGCCTTATGGGAATCGATTGCCTTGAGAATATCTTTGGCGACGAATTTGGGAAAAAGAATGATGCTTTCTCCGGCGGACAGGGGCAGATTCAGCGCCGTTGCCATGCCGTAGGTATGAAAAAACGGCAGCACGGAGATGAAGATCTCTTGGCCGGGCCGCAGACCCGTGTACCAGTGGCGTATCATGGTGTTGTTGATAACAATGTTCTTATGCGTGAGCATCGCGCCTTTGGCAGAGCCCGTGGTGCCGCCGGTGTACTGCAATATGGCAAGATCATCGCCGGAGAGCTTCGGAAGCCGGCACTCGGGAGCCTTGCTTTTCATGAGCTTCTGATAAAACATGACGCCGTTTTTTTCCTCAAGCGGCACATTCTCTGTTCCCTTTTGGGCGATTATGGGGTAAATAAACTTTTTTAATGGCGGCAGGTAATCCTGAATCTTGCCCGACGATTATGCGCTTCAGGCCAACCGAGGGCTGAACTTTATAGACTTTGGGGTAGAGCAGATCAAGGGTCACCAGCGTTTCAGCGCCGGAATCCCTGATTTGAAACGCAAGCTCCTTTTCGGTGTACAGCGGGTTGGTGGGCACGATGACCGCGCCCAGCCGCAACGCAGCATAGTAGGCGATGATGAAGTGGGGGCAATTGGGCAGAAAGAGCGCCACGCGCTCGCCTTTGCCAAGACCCAGGCTGTGCAGAACCCGGGTGAACTGCTCGATGGCCTCCCAGAGTTCGGCATAGGTCATGGTGAAGCCGAAGAAGTCTACGGCATTCTGCCTGGCCGAAAACAGCAATGCTTTTTTCAAGCAGCGAGGGGATGGTGCTTCCGTCATAGTCAACCTCAGGCGGGACTGCAGGATCGTAGAACTTGAGCCAGGGCTTCTCTGTCACGGCACACTCCTTTATTCGGAAGTTTTTCAGAATGTAAATTGTTAGCAACTGTATCCAAATCATTCCTTAAAAACAAGTTTTTTATAAAGCCATATGAAGCGAAATGACGCCTTTTTTGCAGCCCTGGCCGGAGCGCTGCTTGTCCTGATATTTCCCCGGCTGAACCTGTGGGTGCTTGCCTGGGTGAGCCTCGTGCCTCTGCTGGCCGCGGCAGACGGCAAACAGGGCGCTGCGGGCTTTAAGCTCGGCTGGCTTGCCGGAACAATCTTTCATGCCGGCCTGGTCTACTGGGTCACCGTTTCCATGACCATGTACGGCAAGCTGCCCTTTGCCGTTTCGGTTCCCATTCTGCTGGTTTTTGCGGCTTTTCTGGGGCTGTTCACCGGCCTGCCGGTCTGGGGCGCCTGTTTCGTGCAGCAGCGCCGGGGCTGGAGCTTTGCCCTTACCTTTCCGTTTTTATGGGTTGCGGTTGAGCATCTCAAGTCATGGTTTCTGACCGGTTTCCCCTGGGATATTATCGGCTATTCGCAGTACCGCGTGCTGCCTTTGGTTCAGATAGCCGATATCACCGGTGTGTACGGCGTGAGCTTTCTGATTGTCTGCGTCAACTGCGCAGCGTATGGCTGTGTGCGGCGCCTCATGAAAAAGGGGCCGCTGCCCTTTGCCGAGATAGCGATTGCGGGTGCTGCTGCTGCTGGCTGCCTGGGCCTACGGAGTACAAAAAATAAGCGGCGTCAACGATGCCGCTCTCCGGCCGGCGAGGTACGCGTGGCGCTGGTGCAGCCCAATATTTCGCAGGATCTCAAATGGGACCCTGCCTATCTTGAACAAACGCTCGAAAAATTCAAGCGACTTACGCTCCAGACCAGAAAGGATACGCCCGCGCTGGTTGTCTGGCCCGAGTCGGCAACGCCGTTCTTTTTTCAGTCCGAGGAAACCTATCAGGGCTTATGTGGCCGATATCGTCAAGGAGTTAAACGGCGCCTATCTCCTTTTTGGCAGCCCTTCGTGGGAGGAGGCAGCCGGCGGCAGCCTGCGCTACCACAACAGCGCCTTTCTTATCAATCCCGGGCAGGAAATTGCGGGCAGGTATGACAAGCTTCATCTTGTGCCCTATGGCGAGTATGTGCCCCTGGCGCGGTTTTTCCCGTTCATACAGAAAATGGTCGAGGGCATCGGCGATTTCAGCCCCGGCCAATCGCTCAGCATGACAAGCCTGCCGGGCTGCATGTTCGGCACGGTCATCTGCTATGAAATCATTTTTCCCGATCTGGTGCGGCAGTTTGCCCTGGGCGGTGCGCAATTCATCGTCAATATAACCAATGACGCATGGTTCGGCACGACGAGCGCGCCCTATCAGCACCTTGCCATGACAGCACTGCGGGCGGTTGAGAACAGGCGCTTTATAGCCCGCTGCGCCAATACGGGCATCAGCGCGGTCATTGCTCCGACGGGCGCCATACAGCAGCAAACAGAGCTCTTTACGGAAGCCGTGCTTCCTGCTACCATATACTGCCGCAGCGATGTAACCGTGTATGCCCGCTACGGCGACCTGTTTGCCTGGTGCTGCTGGGCCTTCAGCCTTTTTTGTTTATTGAGCGCCTGCCGCCGCAGGCAAAAAACATAACCAAGGAGACACGAGCATGCTCAACCTGTGGAAAGAAAAAATAAACTCGCTTGAGAAACGCATGGAAACCATTCGAGGTTATCTTTGACATACCCGGCAAGCAGTCCCGGATGGAAGAGCTTGAGAAGCTCAGCGCCGATCCCGATTTCTGGAAAGAGGCACAAGAGGCGCAGAAAATAAACAGGGAGCGCAAATCCATAGAAAACAGCCTTGCCGCATGGGCCGGGCTTCAAAAAAAAGCTGAGGACTGCGCCGTGCTTCTGGAGCTTGCCGCCGAGGTCGATGAGGACGCCGACCTTGAGGCGGAGATGCAGACAATGGCCGAGGATTTTGAGCGCACGGTGCAGGAAATGGAGTTTAAAAAGATGCTCAGCGGCGAAAGCGATATGAACAACGCTTTCGTGAGCATCCACGCCGGCGCCGGCGGCACCGAGGCCCAGGACTGGGCAAGCATGCTGCTGCGGATGTACCTGCGCTGGGCCGAGCGCCGCGGATTCAAAACCGCGCTGATCGATGAGCTGGAAGGCGAAGAGGCGGGCATTAAGAGCGCAACCATAACCGTGAGCGGCGACTATGCCTACGGCTATCTCAAGGCCGAGGTGGGCATTCACCGCCTGGTGCGCATTTCGCCCTATGATGCCAATGCCCGCCGGCACACGTCATTTGCCTCGGTGTTTGTTTATCCCGAGGTTGATGATACTATCGAAATCACCATCGATGAAAAAGACCTGCGGGTCGACACCTACCGGGCAAGCGGCTCCGGCGGGCAGCATGTCAACAAGACCTCGTCCGCCATACGCATCACGCATATCCCCACCAATATCGTCGTTGCCTGCCAGAACGAACGCTCGCAGCACATGAACCGGGCAACGGCCATGAAGATGCTCAAGGCGCGCCTCTACGAGACGGAGCTGAAGGCGCGGGAAAAAGAGATGGACAAGCTGCATGCCGTTAAAAAGCAGATCGCCTGGGGCAGCCAGATCCGGTCCTATATCCTGCAGCCCTATCAGCTCGTGAAAGACCACCGAACGGATCTTGAAATCGGCAATGTCAATGCCGTGCTCGACGGCGACATCACCCGTTTCATCGAAGCCTATCTTATGAGCTGACGGAGACACGCCATGAAAAATCTTGCCAATTTTTTGTTTGAAGTGGGCATGCTCAAACGCACGCCCCGCTCGGGCCATCAGTTTCTGGGCTCGGGCAGCGAATCGGTTGCCGAGCATATCTGCCGCGTCATCTTTATCGGCTATACGCTGGCCAAGCTTGATGGCGGGGCCGATGAAACAAAGCTGCTGAAAATGTGCTTTCTGCACGATCTGCACGAGGCGCGCACGGGCGACATGAATTATATGAACAAGAAGTACGTGAGCGTCGACGAGGACAAGGCCCTGCGGGACCTGTGCGATACGCTGCCCTTCGGCGAGGAGATTCTGCAGGTTACGGGAGAGTTCAACAGCCTGCAGACCCATGAGGCTCTGCTTGCCTATGACGCCGACCAGATCGAGCTGATCCTGATGCTCAAGGAGCACAGGGATCTCGGCAACAAGTATGCCGATGAATGGATCAGCTTTGCCCTCAAGCGGCTCAAAACCGATGCCGGGAAACAGCTGGCGCAGGAGGTCATTGAGACGGACTGGACTCTGTGGTGGTTCAAGGACAAAAGCGACTGGTGGGTCTCTGCGGGCAATCCCCGGCTTACGGATGATACTGAATAGATAAGCGGTTGGTGCGCAGCAGCAACCCGCTTCAGAACAGCCGGCTGTTGACTTTCGATTGCGTTGCGACTATTCCCGGGGACATTGTCAAAGCATGGTGAATTTTGCCAGTATAGTATCCAAAAGCAATCTGTGTTGACTTATTAAGAAAAAGAAGTATTTATATATATTAAAACAAGCAGCCCGGACTGGGCCAAACCTTTTTTTCTTTACTGTAATGCCGAAGCCACAATGAAATCGAAAAAAACTTCAATTCTTGTTGTTGATGATGACCCTGCAGCGCTTGAGACGCTGGCGGAGCTGCTTGTCGAGGCAGGCTACAGGGTCTTAACTGCGACGGGAGGTCAAAAAGCCCTGGAGATTCTGAAACAGCAGACAGGCGTTGACCTGATCGTGTCGGATCTCATGATGCCGCAGATTAACGGCATTGCTTTGACAAAAGAGATTCACAGCATGGAGTTAAACATACCCATTATCGTCATAACGGGTTTTGCCACCATCGAACTTGCCGTGGAAACCATGAAGGCCGGGGCTGCGGACTTTATTACCAGGCCCTTTAATAATGAGCAGATAAAAATCACGATAAAAAAAGTTCTGGAAACCAAACGGCTGCAAAAGCTTGCGGGCGAGCGGGAGTTTTACAAGCAGCTCTCCAACAGCGATGAGATGACCGGCCTTGCAAACTATCGCTCATGCCATGAGACCCTGGAAAAGGAAACCGAGCGAGCCAAGCGCTACAACCGCCCGCTGACCATCATGATGATCGATATCGATGATTTCAAGGGCTGCAATGACACCTACGGCCACCTTGCGGGCGATGCGGCAATGGTGCAGATATCCGGCCTCATCAAGGCGCAGACCCGCACGAGCGATGTCGTCGCGCGCTACGGCGGGGAAGAATTCATGGTCATCGTTCCCGAGACCACCATTGAGGAAGCCAGTTTTGTTGCCGAGCGCATCCGTCAGGCGATAGAGAAGCACCCGTTTGTATCCGAAGAGGGCACCCCTATGGCGTCTTTGACCGTCACCATAGGCCTTTCATCCCTGCCCGACCGCGCTTCCACCAAGAAAGATCTTATTCGCACGGCTGATATCGCCATGTACAAGGGCAAAACTTCCGGCAAAAACAAAGTTGTTATTTTTGAATAAACCCCCCCGGCCCTGCGCGGACGGGCAACTGCGCAGGGGGGATTAATGCCCTGCCGGCGCTCTCATTTCCAGAACACCCGCAAAAAAAACGGACAGGTTTCTTAACCTGCCCGTTTTTGCTTTTGATAGAGTGAGCCCCGCAGCTACTGGATGTTTGTGCCCCGCGCATGGGTCATTTCGTCGATGATTTCTTCGACCTTGTTGTTGGCAAACATTTTTTCAATGGCTATGGACAGGGCATTGTTTATTTCCTGCTCCATGCGCGACTGGCTGAAGTAGAAATGCTTATAGGATGAAGAGCTTTCAAGCGTCGTGGTATAGACAATGCGCTTGCGCTGCACGTCGGCAAATACGACGCGAAGTTTTACTTTTGTCACATACTCGGCGCTCAAAAAACCCGTGCTGCTGACCACGTCAAGCTCTTCAATGAAACCGCCGACCACCAGGTTGCCCCACTCCTTCTGGATGGTGCGCTCGGTGCCGTCCCAGTCCGGCGTGCCGCCGAACACGCGTATAGCCGTTTTTCTGAAAGGCCTCCTTAATGGCAAGGCCCACACACTCCGTGGGCTGGCATTGTCTGGGAAACGGCCTTAAGCTCGCTGCCGTCGGCCTGAACCCGCTTGCCGATGATAGATTTATCGCAGCACGCTGCGCTCATCATTGAATTGCGCCGCCGTAATCATGTACTGCTGCATGCTGGAGTCGGCAGTCTGCGGCACTGCCTGCGGCACATACTGCATATTAAGACGATAATATCCCGACATGGCGCAGGATACCAGGGCCGGCGCCAGCGCAAGCACGCAGCACAGCATGATCAGATTTTTACAGGTGAGTCGGCCAGCATGTTTTTTCATCTTTTTCTCCTTTGTGGAAAGTTGTTCATTCATAATATATAAATAATAGGGGTTGTGTCAAGCACGACGGTCTGTTCTGACGCGCAGCATGTGCTTTTTAACAATGCAGGCAACAATGAGTTTCAGCTTATGGATTTTTTCAGCCATCTTGAGAAGGCAGTCTTTATAGACCGGCCCAACCGTTTTCTGGTCAGATGCCGTGTGGGGAAGCGCACGGTTCTTGCCCATATGCCCAATCCGGGGCGCATGTGGGAGCTGCTGCTGCCGGGGGCTGTGTTATATATAACGCCGCATGAGGCCTCGCCGGACCGGCGCACGGCCTTCAGTGTCGTGGCTGTAGAACGGGAGGGCAGGCCGGTGCTGCTGCATACGCAGCGCACCAATGATGTGGCGCGGCATCTTATCGACAGCGGCCAGGTGCCGGCACTGCGCGGCTGGCATGTTGTGCGGCAGGAATACACTCTGGGGCGCAGCAGGTTCGATTTTCTGCTGGACGGGCCGCAGGGGCCCCTGGTGCTTGAAGTGAAATCCTGCACCCTGTTCAGCCACGGCCTGGCCATGTTTCCCGATGCAATCACCGAACGGGGCAGGCGGCATCTGGAGCATCTGGCAGAGCTCGCCGATCAAGGAACAGCCACAGGAGTGCTTTTTGTGGTGCACTATCCGCAGGTGACGCATTTTATGCCCGACTATCATACCGATCCGGCCTTCGCCCGGACATTTCTCAACGTGCGCGACCGCGTGAAGCTTATGGCCGTGGCCGCAGGCTGGGACCACAACCTCAGGCTTCAGCCCGGGCCGGTGCGGCCTCTGGCCATACCCTGGCTGCTTACGGAGCAGCAGGCAATCGACAGCGGCGTGTATATCATCGTGCTCAGGCTCACCGGCAGCAGCACGCTCAGCGTGGGCGCTCTTGGCGCTGTCACCTTTAAAAAAGGGTATTATCTCTATGTCGGGTCGGCGCAGAAAAATTTGCATGCCCGCATGCAGCGCCACCGCAGGCTTGAAAAAAAACTCTTCTGGCATATCGACTATCTGCGGCAGAAGGCAGAGTTCTGCGCCGCCCTACCCGTGCGGGGCACGCTGGTGGGCGAATGCGATCTTGCGCGGGCAGTGGCTGCCGTGGCGCGCTGGCATATACCGGGCTTCGGAAGTTCGGACTGCGCCTGCCCGTCGCACCTGTTCGGCATGCCCGGTAACCCCCTTGAAGAGCCGGCATTTATCGATATGCTGCTTGCCCTGCGCATGGGCCGCCTTGCACCGCTGCTGCACAGCCCGGATTGAAGGGTCGGCTGAACTATAAAGCCCAGCCGGGAAATGCCCGGGCGGCGCGGTTCAGTATGATCGGCTCGGGAAAAAGTATCTTGCGCGAAAGGGCTTTTTGCAGTAGTTTGCTTGCGCACCGGGCGCAACAATTTCGTACGATAAATTTTTGGGAGGTTTTTTCGGCATGGCTACAGAAGGCAATAAAATCATCTATTCCATGATCGGCGTGAGCAAATTTTATCACCAGAAGCCGATCCTTAAAAATATCTATCTTTCCTATTTCTACGGAGCAAAGATCGGCGTGCTCGGCCTGAACGGATCGGGCAAAAGCACGCTGCTGAAAATTCTTGCCGGTGTCGATAAAGAGTATAACGGTGAAATCACCCTGTCCGCAGGCTACACTATCGGCTATCTCGAGCAGGAGCCTCTTGTCGACAATGAAAAAACCGTGCGCGAGGTGGTGGAGGAAGGCGTGCAGGAGGCTGTCGATTGCGTCAAAGAATACAACGAAATCAGCGAAAAATTCGCAGAGCCCATGAGCGATGATGAGATGAACAGGCTCATCGAGCGCCAGGGCGTGGTGCAGGAAAAGATCGACGCGCTTAATGCCTGGGACCTTGATTCGCGCCTGGAAATGGCCATGGATGCGCTGCGGTGCCCTGCGGGCGATATGCCCGTAAAAATCCTTTCAGGCGGCGAGCGGCGGCGCGTGGCCCTGTGCAGGCTGCTGCTGCAGAAGCCCGATATTCTGCTGCTGGACGAGCCCACCAACCATCTCGATGCCGAAACCGTGGCCTGGCTCGAGCATCACCTGCAGCGCTACGAGGGCACCATTATCGCCGTTACCCATGACCGCTATTTTCTGGACAATGTGGCCGAATGGATACTGGAGCTTGACCGGGGCCAGGGCATTCCCTGGAAAGGCAATTATTCCTCATGGCTCGATCAGAAGCAGAAGCGGCTTGCGCAGGAGGAAAAAAGCGAGAGCAGCCGGCAGAAGACCCTTGAGCGCGAGCTTGAATGGATACGCATGAGCCCCAAGGGCAGGCATGCCAAGTCCAAGGCGCGCATTCAATCGTATGAAAATCTGCTCAGCCAGGATGCTGAAAAGCAGGGCCGCGACCTTGAAATCTATATCCCGCCCGGGCCGCGCCTTGGCGATGTGGTCATCGATTGCAAGGATGTGAGCAAAGGCTACGGCGACCGTCTGCTGGTTGAAAATGTGTCGTTCCTGCTGCCGCCGGGCGCCACCGTCGGCATCATCGGGCCCAACGGCGCGGGCAAGACAACGCTGTTTCGCATGATAACTGGCCAGGAGCAGCCCGACTCGGGAACTATCCGGCTGGGCGATACGGTGAAGCTTGCCTATGTCGACCAGAGCCGCGACGTGCTCGATCCGGATAAAACGATCTGGGAGATGATATCAGAGGGCTATGACATGATAAAGCTCGGCACGCGCGAGGTCAATTCGCGGGCCTATGTCGCCAAGTTTAATTTTTCCGGCACGGACCAGCAGAAAAAGGTGGGCCTGCTGTCGGGCGGCGAGCGCAACCGCGTGCACATGGCGCGCATGATGAAAGAAGAAGCCAATGTGCTGCTGCTGGATGAGCCCACCAATGATCTTGATGTGAACACCATGCGCGCGCTTGAGGAGGCGCTTGAAAATTTCGCCGGCTGCGTGCTGGTCATCAGCCATGACCGCTGGTTTCTCGACCGCATTGCCACGCATATCCTGGCTTTTGAAGGCGAAAGCCAGGTCTATTTCTACGACGGCAATTACACCGAATACGAGGAGCATAAAAAGCAGCGCCTGGGCGCTGCAGCTTCAGATCCGCACCGCATCAAGTACCGGCAGCTGACGCGGGCATAAACCTGAGGGATCCAGCCGAAGGGTTCTCAGAGCGATCTATGTTGCGACGTCAAGAGACTTTCGGACAGCTCACCACGAACGGGATTGCTTGAGTTGTCGAATAAAGAGCGAATACGCGCTAACTCTGTCTTGCTCTGCTTAGATATCTGACGGCTAAAAATAAATTGAAAAATGCTCTAACGCCGTTGAAAATTAGGGTCCGGAAAAATCCATGCCTCTTAGAACTGGATGCCGGCATCGCCGGCATGACGATAAAGAGATTTTTTTGGATTTTTTGTGCTTTGTTGGTTGGGGCTCCGGGAATCAGAATAATGCGCTACAGGCAGCGTATTGATTCCCAGGGTGTACATTTCCTCGATTACCTTCCATGACGAAGATCCTTTTTGCACCTGCCGCTCGGAAACATCCCGGTACTCCTGATTCATGGCGGACACAATGACCGGGAGCGGGCGGGCCTGGAAGATTTCAGCAAGCATGCGCATAAAAATATTCATGCCCGTATCCAGGCAGGCTGCGCGCCTGGTGAAAATGGCGGTGGTCGGGTAGATGGAGCGAAAAGCCCGTATCTCGTCGCGGAAATGTTTCTGGCTCGTACAGGTGGAAAGAACCATCAGCTGATAGCTGTGCAGCGGCCGTGCTGTATCGAGATCGGAGCCGTCGGGCTCAAAAACGGTGTAGTTTTTGTTTTTGCCTTTATTGTAAAACTGCCGCTTGACCCTGCCCTGATAGCCGCAAATTTCATCATCGGGCATGATGATTTCATAGCCCGGCGTTGTCTGCATCAGAAACGGGTATGCCTTGCCGTCGAGCAGGAAAACGGGGCCGGCGCCGAAGCGCGAATGGGATGTGACGAAAAGGATTTCGCACTCCGCAAGCCCCTGCTTGAATTCTTCCCGCGTCAGGATGAGCCGCGCCTCCACAAGGACCTGCCTGCCGCTGATACGCAGCATCTGTTTGACCGTTCGCTGTTCAGGCTCTGCGGGCAAGCGTACTGAGCCGAGGTCTTCCGTGCCGATGCCAAGGCCGATGGAAAGCCTGCCGTCGGCAAGCAAAGCCTCAACATAGTCAGGCTCAGGCCCGGAGGCTCCCTGCCGGCGGGAACTTCCCGCGCGGGCCATGCTCGCGGCCTGGGCAAGTATCTCATCCATGCGCAGTATGTGAGGAAAATGCGCCCCGGGATTACGTGAGGGCGACATGTCCGGGGCGGCGACGGCAGCTCCCCCGCCGCACACCAGCAGCGCAAGCGCTGCGCAGCAGGGCATGATAAAACTTGCTTTGAATGAAAAAATCATTTATCTATCATGCAGGTGTTTATTAAAGTAACTTTTTAAGGAGAAAAAGTTCATGAAAAAACAAATCCGGTTTCTGTGTGCAATGCTCTGCGCTCTGTGCGCCATGATCTCCAGCGCTTCGCTGGCAGAGGCAAAAATTCAGTTTGAACCGCCTAAGGACATTCAGCTTGAGGATACACCTAAGGATATCATATTTTCCCGCGACGGCTCAACGGCATTTATTCTCGGCCAGAAAAGTATTCTGATCTACTCGGTGACCGAGGCAAAAGTAACCGACAGCATTCCACTGACGAAAGCCTATTCACAGATTGCCCTGTCGCCCGATGAATCGACCTTTTATCTCACCTCTCAGGATTCGCCGCAGATAGCAGCAATTCAGTTTGCCTTCATTAATAATATAGCAGTCGGCAAATCACCTGTTATCGGCAATGCCAAGGCTCCGGTAACAGTAGCGGCATTCCTTGATTATCAGTGCCCCTACTGCGCCAAGATCTATCCCCTGCTGCAGGAGGTGCTGAAAAAGTATCCCAATGATGTGAAGCTTGTGATCAAGCACTTCCCGCTTGCCATGCATAAATTCGCTGACAAGGCAGCGCGAGCTGCACTTGCAGCTGCCCTGCAGAACAAGTATGAAAAGGTTACCGAACTTTTTTTCACCAACTTTACCACGCTTAATGACGAGACCATTCGCAAGTATGTGCAGGAGGCTGGCGTGGATATGCAGAAGTTCGATAAAGATATAGAAAGCGCCGAGGTGAAGGACCTCCTGCAGCAGGATATCCAGTCTGGCAAAGAGGCCCGGGTCCGGGCGGTGCCGACCATACTCATAAACGGCATTGCCCCAAAAGGCCGGTCAATAGAGGTGTTCTCGCAAATAGTTGATGAAGAGCTTAAGAAGAAAAAGTAACCTTCTCAAATACCTTGAAAAACCCCCTTTTTGCCCAAAAAAGGGGGTTTTCTTTTCCTTTTTTTCACCATGAAGAGGGGGCTTTTGAATTTTTTTTCGTATAATGCAAATTTTTTATTTGCTTTCCCCTCATTTTGTTGTAAAGTTACGCAAAAAGTAGCCGAATAGAAGAATAAAAGGAAGATCTTTGACAGAGTTATAAATAAGCAACATTCTCCCTTTTTTTTACACCTCCGGCAATCCGGAGGAAAACCACCAAACCCAATATTAATAGGAAAGGGGAAAACGATGCCAACAGCAAAAAAAGCTCCTGCAAAGAAAGCAGCTCCTGCAAAAAAGGCTGCCCCGAAGAAAGCAGCAAAGAAAAAATAACTGAATCTGGTTTTTCAAAAAAGGCAGGGTCGCTTGATCGATCCTGCCTTTTTTGAGTACGCCGGAAAACAACAGAAGGCCTTAGAGTATCAGGCATTCTTCTTTACATACCTGACAAAAGTCAGACAAATAAACGCAACCAAACGGATAGGAGAATATTATGGCGACAGCGAAGAAAGCAGCCCCGAAGAAAGCAGCACCTGCAAAGAAGGCAGCCCCGAAGAAGGCAGCCCCTGCGAAGAAGGCCCCTGCGAAGAAGGCAGCCCCTGCGAAGAAGGCACCCTGCGAAGAAGGCAGCCCCTGCGAAGAAGGCCCCTGCGAAGAAGGCCGGCTGCTGCGCAGCAAAAAAGAAGTAAACGCCTCACGTTCATAAAAAAAGGCAGTGCCCGTATCGGCACTGCCTTTTTTATTTATTGTTTCCCGGTTGATCTGTATTTCTTTGCTCTAAATGATGGCGTCTTTGCAGGCTTTGGCCACTCTGAACTTTACAACGGTCTTGGCCTTGATTTTGATCTCTTCGCCCGTAGCGGGATTACGACCGATGCGGGCCTTGCGCTTGGCAACAACCAGTTTGCCAAAACCGGGCAAGGTGAATTCCCCCTTTTTCTTTGTTTCTTTGCAGGCTACTTCCGCCAGCGTGTCAAAAAAAACGCCCACATCTTTTTTGGTCGCCCCGAGCTTTTCTGCAAGTTCACCAACCAGCTGGGCCTTGGTAATGGGTTTTGCCTTGTCTGCCATAGCAATGCTCCTTTATGAGATTAGTATTATGATACGTGTGCCGAATGCGTAAAGTCTTGAGTCCGGTTTATATCCAAAAAAAAATTTTTTCAAGAAAATAATGCTGCGGAAAATTTTTGCAGCCCCCCTGCTTTCAGAGCATCTCCTGACTGTTGCCCGGGACAGGTGCTTGATTTCTATGGCCTGCAGGTGTCAGGACCGGCAGATGAATAATGACCGAGGTGCCGCAGGGTTCATGCCGAACAACATTCATGGAGCCTCCGTGGCTGCTGATGATCTGCACGGCGAGCGTGAGCCCGAGCCCCGAGCCCGTGGCTTTGCTGGTATAGAAAGGCTCGAATATTTTGTCCATATCCTCCTCGGCTATGCCCTGTCCCGTATCGGAGGTTTCAATCCGCACCCACTGTCCCTGCAGCGTGCTGGTTGCGGTAATAATGCCGCCGTCGGGCATGGCCTCAAGGGAGTTTTTTATCAGATTGATCAGAACCCGTTCGATCTGGTCCCGGTCAAGCATTATGGGCGGAATATCGGGGGCGAGCTGCTTGACGACCTGCACCTGCTGCCGCTCCAGCTCAGGGCTCATCAGAGCATAGGTTTCATTGATGATCCGGTTAATGTCATCGGCTCTGAACTGCGGCGCAGACGGTTTGCTGAAGCTTAAAATATCCCCCAGTATTTTTTCCAGGCGGTCAACCTCCTGGACAATGATCTGCAGATAATTGCCGCTGATGCCCTCGCCCATGCCTTTTTTCAGCATGCGCCGCGCGAAACCGCCGATGGCGGTCATGGGGTTGCGGATATCATGGGCTATTTTTGCAGCCATTTCGCCAACTACCGACAGCCGTTCATAGCGTATCAGCTTGTCGCGGTTGGCGCTCAATTCTTCATTGGCAAGGCTGAGCTCAGTGACTTTTTCTTTCAGGCGTTCATACAGGCGCGAGTTTTCAATGGCCAGGCTGGCGTGATTGGCAAAAGCTCCCAGCCGGACCACATCATCCTGCCCGATAGGGTTGCCCGTGACGAAATTATCGGCGATGAGCACCCCCAGCGTGCGGCCACGGGAGATGAGCGGCACGAGTACGAACGGCACGCCCCCCAGGCAACCGATCACGCTGCGGTCAAAAACGGACAGATCCCCGGTGTTGAGCATATTGAAGGACTGCTGCCGGAACACGGCGCGGGTGAAGATGCTGCCCTGGTCGGTGAGCGGAATTTTTATCTGCTGCACAAGGCTCGTGATGGCGGCATCATGGCCTGAAATATCGCGCTTGTGGGACTGAAAAAGTTCGGGAAGCGTCTGCGGCTCCTCGGCCATGCGCGCCCAGGTCTGGTAGGCCTCGTCACGGGTAAGAGCGCCGGTGGCCACGATGCCGTGCAGAAAATTTTTATTCTCCTTCATGAGAAACAAAAACGCGCGATTAAATCCGAGCGCCTCCTTGGCCGTTGCGGCAACAAGTATCATATGCAGTGTTTCGTGCAGGTCGCGGGTGCTCAGCAGCAACTCGCTGATTTCATTTTTCAGATTGATCTCGGCCTGACTGCACTGCAGGGTCGATTCGACCAGCATTTTTTCACGCTCCATGAGCTTGCGCTGGGTGATGTCGCGAAAAATGCCCAGTATGCCGATGCGCCTGCCGCTTTCATCGCAGACGGGGGTTTTGATGGTATGAATCGTGATCTCGCTGCCGTCGCGCATGCTTGTTTCTTCCATGTCGAGCATATTGCCCGTTTCGATAACGCGGCGGTCGTCCTGCCGGTACTTGTCGGCGAGTTCTTCGGGATAGAAATCATAGTCGGTCTTGCCTGCAATGGCATCGGGAGCTATGCCCAGGTCGGCGGCATACTTGCTGTTGCAGGAGATGTAAACAGCATCGGCATCCTTGTAAAATATTTTCTGCGGCAGGCTTTCAAAAAGCGTTTTATATTTGAGCTCGCTTTGCCGGAGCGCCTCCGCGGTTTCCCACCGAACGACAAAATGCCCGACCATATCGGCAATGATGCCGATAAGATTTTTTTCCTCTTTCGGGAAAAGCTCCTCTTCGTTTTTAAGAAATATTTTCTGCCTGTAGCAGATCGCAATGAACCCCCGGCGCAAGCCGCCTGCGGTAATGGGGCTGGCAAAACGCCAGGCGGTATCCTGGTAGCCGGCGGAGATAAATTCCCGGGCTCCCAGCGTCATTTTGGCGCAGGCCATATCGGCATGGGTGAAGCCGCCGGGGAGCATTTCGACCACAGCCTGCATGACGTGCTGGAGGTCGGCATCGGTCTGGCTCAGAAACCGTGAAATATCATACAGGCAGTTGAGCTCCTTGACGCGCTCGCCAAGCTCCCTTGTGCGCTGCTCAAGGGCTTTTTCCGCCTCGCGCTTGACCGTGATATCGTTGCCGACGCAGAGTATCTCCCGCAGCTCGCCTTCGGGGGTATACACGGCTTTATTGGTCCAGGACACCCAGACACGGCGGCCGTCGCGGCAGATGTTTTCATTTTCATTTCTCACATACTGTTCGGGGTGCCGGCCGATGTCGCTGATCATGGCCGCAAGATCGCGGCCCGCAGTGTCGGTTTGAGGAACGATGGCGCCGACAACATTTTTCCCCAGCAGTTCATCTGCCTGGAAGCCGAAAAAATCAAGGCCGAAATCGTTCATGAACAGGACGATTCCGTTCATGTCCATGCACAGGATAATGCTGTTGACGCTTTGCACGATAGCGCGGTAATCGGGGTCAGTCTTCTGCGGGAGCGGCGCCAGCGGCAGCTGATTGTCGTGCGCACCAAGCCCGGCTGCGCTGCTGCGGAGGGACGCAATGTGTTCCGTCAGGCGGTCTTCCGGATTTGTATGATCCTGCGTCATAGCCCCTGTTTCCCTGTGTTGTCTTTAGAAAACCATCGCCTGTGGCGACGGTTCCTGAAGAAGGCAACTCAACTCTGCGTGTTTTTGATTACGCCCTTTCAGGGCCAAATCAAGCCACCCGCTATGCGGGTGATTGCTGACTTCGTGCAGGCCCTGCGCGCGTACTGCCGCGCATTATACATCAATCACTACGGTTGCCTGCCAGATGCCGTTTTTCTGCCTGATCGACAGGCCGTGATAGGTTACCGCTTTTACCGCGGTTTTCAGCTCGTGGCAGCCCGGCTGAAACTGCTCGCCATACGCGCTCGCCGCAAGCGACAGGCCGTCGATATGCTCTACGGTAAACCGGCTGAACAAAAGCCCTCGCGTATCAAATTCATACAGCAGGGCGCCCAGCCACTCCACCAGCAACTCTTCCTCATTGTCGCGCCGCAGCTCGAAGCGTTGCATTTGCAGGGGCTTTACGCGGCCCGTATCGGTCAGCACGTCAAACAGGGCGCAGCCGGCATTCTCAAAAAGTCCGGCCAGGCTCGGCCCGTATATGCGCAAACCCATGTCTGCGGTGTGGTCAAAGAACTCGTATTTTTTCATGATGGTGCAGCGGATTAGCGCCCCTTCTCTGATGCATTATAGGTCAACGTGCGCGGTCATGTCAAAAGCAACCTTGCGCCAGGGGCCATATTTTCAATTGTAAATGCAGCGCTACTTGTTTATTGTAGCAGGTGTTTTAAAAGATAGCAGCCATAAAGGAGCCATATGGATATCAGCAAAACAATTGCACAGCTGAAGCAGGAGCCCGGATTTTCAGAAAAAGTGGGCATGATACTGGTGCATAACGGCGTGGTGCGCGGCTGGTCGCGCAAAGACGGCGCTGCCGTGGGTGAGATCGAGGTGCGGCCCGACCGCAGCCGCATCGAGCAGCTCCGCGCCGAGTATGAAAAAAAGCCGGGAATTCACCGCGTGCTGATTGAAGCATGCGAGGGCCGCCTGAAGCCGGGCGATGATCTGCTGTTCATAGTCGTTGCCGGCGATATACGGGAGAATGTCAAGCCCGTGCTTGCCGAGCTGCTTGACCGCGTCAAGTCCGAAGCAGTCGCCAAGACCGAGTTTGCGCCATGAGGCTGCTATGAAGCAGGGCCGCAACCCCCTGCCGGCAGTGCTGCTTGCCACCTTTATTTCGGGTTTCGGTTTCAGCGTGGTCGTGCCTGTCTCTTCGGTGGTTCTGGAAGAGATGCATGTGGCCACACCGATCATCGGCCTTGTTGCCACCATCATGTTTGCGGGCTTTGCCGTGGGCGGGCCGCTTTCGGGCCGGTGCATCCGGCTCTACGGCATCAGGAGCACGGTGGCGGCAGGGCTTGCCGTAACGGGCATTATGCTGGTGCTTATCGGCCTGAAGGTATGGCTGCCGCTCTGGTTTGCCCTGCGCTTTATTCTGGGCATTGCAGCCGCAACCGCGTTTACCTCCGCCGAAATTCTTATCAACCGCGTCAGCACCGATGCCAACCGCGGCCGCAATCTGGGGCTGTACGGCTTTGCTTTTTCCCTGAGCATGATGATCGGGCCTTTTGCCCTGTGGCTGCTGCGCTTCGGCGTGTGGCTGCCCTTTCTGCTCGCCGGTTTTTTCTGTTGCGCCATGGCGCCGGTGGTGTACGCGGCCATCCCCGAGTACAAAGAGGAGCCGGAACAGTTCAAAATCGATTTTCATTTTGTTCGCCGCGTCCGCGTTTCCATGGTCGCCATGCTCATGGCAGGTTTTATGGAAGGCGCGCTCATCGCCCTCATCCCCATTTACGCCCTGCGCGAAGGGTTCACCGAGCCGCAGACCGGCCTGCTGCTGTCAGCCTTCATGATCGGGCACGGGTCCTTCCCGCCGCTTATCGGCATACTGGGCGACCGCATCGGCCTGCGCCGCGTGCTTTTAATAACCTACGGCCTTGGCGCCGTAAGCTTCAGCACCGTCATGTTTATGCCTGTCAGCATGGCCCTTGCCGTGGTGTTTGCCTTCGGCGGCGCCGCAGTCGGGGCACTGTATCCCCTTGCTGTGGGCCTGCTTGCCGGGGTTCTGTCTTTTGATGAACTGCCCCGGGGCAATGCGCTCACAACATTCTGCTACGGCACGGGCAGCATTGCCGGCCCCTTCATCCCCGCGGTCATTATGCATGTGAGCATGCCGGCTAGCCTTTTTATCGTGGCGGCAGTGCTCTACGGCGCAGTGTTTGCCTTCACGCGCCGGTCGCTTGTCAGAAAAGCCTGACCGGATTGTGCTGCGTGGTCTGGCCGGGTTAGCGCTATCGCGGTACGTATCAAAAAATTAGTGTTATCTATTGGAATGCCCCGTCCTGCAAGTCGGAGCGGCTCATTGCACTATGGGTTTTATTCGTAAGCGCCGGCGGCATTTGGCCCTCTTTTTTCCGGTGTGTTATACGAGGGCGCAGAGCTGAAGAAGGAGAAAGTATAAAAAAGGCCTGTTTTGCTAAGTGGTCGGCAATCGGCGATGCATACAGCAGGGTGGAGAAAATTATAAAGGAGTATGCACATGGCCGCAGCCGGGGTTTTGGCTCCAGCTCTGCCAAGCAGCGGCCTGTCGCCAAGCCCAGAATCATGGCGATATTGATAAGGGCAATGAGCACGTCAATGCCGTATGGTCCCTTTTTCTAGTAAAAAAAAGAGGCCCGAAGGCCTCCTTTTTTTTAAAAAAACATTGAAACGGACAGATCACTTTCCGGTAAACAGATATTTCAGGCGCGGCTGCGCGGTCACGGTTGAATACAAGGTTTCCTCAGTGGCGTTGTCAAGTGAAGCCAGCGCGTAGGTGTATGTGTGCCAGTTTCTCAAGCCCGAGTCGGTGTAGGAGTACGCGCCGCCTGCTGCTCCCTTGGAAGCGATCAGGGCGGGGTTGATCTTTTCATAGGGTGAGCCCTTCTCGGAGCGGTAGATGTTAAAACCGGTCACGTCGCTTGCTTCGCTTGTTGTTGTCCACTCGATGGTTACGCTTCTGCTGCCCGGTTTTGCCGTGAGCGATGCAAGGGCAATGCTGCCCGTCCAGCGCTGATAGGTTCTGTAGCCGTCGGCTTTGAAATCCGTGTTACAGATCGTGACTCTGTTCATGGTTATTTTCGTGATTTCCATCATCGAGGCAAGAAGTGCCCGAACGGCGGGCAGGGGAATCCCGCCCATCATCGCCTGATACTCCTCGTAGGGGATGTAATTGATGAGAATGGCGTCGAAATCAGGATTGTCACCTGTGATAACTTCAGCTTTGCCGTTCATTTGAGCGCCGCGCATGTTGGAGAAGCCCTCGAAATGCCCTTCATTCCAGCTCAGGGAGACATCGGGATTTTCTTTCATGTGAATAAGCTTTTCGGTGTTTTTCTCGTGTATGCCGTAGAAGGTCATGGTCTCGTTATCCAGAGTCCATTCCGCTGTTGTGGTGACCGGCACATTGTTGTAGCTCGTGCCGAGCACATAGAGCTTGAAGTTTTTGCGGCCGCCCAGAAGCTCGGCAATTTTAGCTTTTATGTCCGCATTTTCCATGATGCCCTGACCGGCTTCATATGCGCCGAATTTGCCGGTGAGGTAGGTTTCAGTTGCCGATGTGTAGGCATCGGCAGCCGCCGCGCTTTTTTCTGCGGCATAGACCGTTGCTGCAGCCAAAACCATGGCGCAGGCACATGCTGTCGCAAACAGTTTCCCGATCGTTTTCTTCATCCTGGTCCTCCTTGTGCGTTACGGGTTTAATGGTCATAAGGCATAAGCTTCTTTATTAAAGAATATGCCTTGGAAAAACATGTTTTTATTGCTTAAAGCTTCATCTGGCACCAGCCTTTTTCCGGCCTTATAGTAAGGTTTTAGGCTGTGCTGACGGGCAGCTTAGGGGCTTGTAATTTTCAATAAATGAAAAATAATTATGCACAAAACATGCCCGATCCTCCTCCCTGGGAGGGTGGTCATAAAAAGCATGATTATGCAGGTTGTTAACGTGATAACTCGTATAACACGCCCAGGATGTTGCGGCAGAAGGTGTATTTTTTGTTGTGCAAAAATGCACAGCCTGTGCATTTTTGCACAGCCTGTCACCAGACAGAAGCGCTGGGTGGCTTTCTCAAGCAAAAAGGCCTGATGCTGCAGCGCATCAGGCCTTGATAGGGGGGTGCTATCGGCAGAGGTTACATGAACAGTTCCGCAATGGGAATAAATAATGTCAAAGCCCTATACGAAAAGGATTTCAGCTTCGGGTTATTTTCAAGAGCAGCATTGACAGACTCAGCATTGTCGTAATATATGCGGATGAATTTTCTGCCCAGAGCGTTTTTTGCCAGTACTGTATCGCGGAGCCGGGTCAGAGTTTCAAGGCGCGAATCCTCCTCCCCGAGCAACCGGGCGGCAGGGCAGGCGCTCGTGCAGTCGGTATGGCATGACGTGCAGGAAGGGCCTGCCGTTGCAATGCCGATGCCTGTAGCTGAGGCTGTCCGAGCATGGCATGAGGCGCAGTTTTTCATGACCCTGACATGCAGTTTCACCAGACTGCATTCGCCGGGATTGCCTGCAGGGTGACAAGCAGCGCATTTGGCCGGGGCAACATCCTGCGCGCCGGCAGGGTCTACATGACAGCCGGTGCAGGGAGTATGGCCCGAGACATCGTGCAGCTCCTTTTTTATATGGCAGGTTGTACACCCCTCATGCACAGTGCTGTAGGCGAAACCGTTTTGGGTCTGCACAAAAAAAGCATATGCCAGGATTCCGCAGGCTAAAAGGTATTTTTTCAATATTCAGATCCTTTCCCGTGAAACTATATATTTGTCACGCGTCTGTGATTTTTGCAGGGGATATGTAAAAGAACTGTTTAATAGTAGAGAAAATAAAGACCTTTGTCAAATTGCGGTAAGTCTTTTTGCAGGAAATTATTCGATTGTGTACTGCCATGTCGGTTCGTCTGTATTGGCAGGCATGGCCGATGCCGCAGACAGCAGGTGGGGGCGCTGAGCGGATACGGGGCAGCAGCACCCTCTACGGCTCAAGCTCAGGGATGCCGGTGCCCGCGGGCGGAGCCTTTGACCGTGTGGCATGCAGCAGCCGCCCGATATAGACAGTGCCGATGATTCCAAAAATTGCCGAGAAGTAGAATACTTCACCCGTTCCGAATGTATCATGAATAAAACCGCACACCAGCGGGCCGCCACCCAGGCCCAAGCTCATGGCGACATTGAACAGCGCTATGAGCGAGCCCATGCCATACTTTTTGCCTTCCTCCACAATGAGGGCTGTTGCAGCCGGTAAAGGAATGGCTGCAAGCACGCCGGAGAAAAAGCTTATGGCCAGAAGCAGCCAGAAATTCGGCGCCAGCGGAAACAGCGCAATTGCGCAGGCATAGAGCAGGTTGCCCGTCAGGAGCAGGGTTTTGCGGTTGAACCGGTCGGCAAGCCTGCCGCAGGGATACTGCAGAAATGAGGTGACCAGCACGCCGGTTGACACCGCCATGCCTATCTGGAATCCATTCAGCCCGAGCATGGAACTGCCCATGATGGGCAGAAATGTCATAACCGAGCCGCGTAGAAATGCATTGATGAACCGGAACCAGAGTATGCCTTGAACCTGCCGCAGCTTTAAAAGCGCCCGGTAGGAAAGAGGCTCAGCTTTTTTCAGGATGGTTTCACTTTTTGTGGCCGGCAGGAACATGACCACGAGCAGGAATGAAACTGCGCACAGCAGACCCATAAGTATGAAGTCGGCGTCAAGGCCGAACAGGTCATTGATGCTGCCGCCGATGAACGGGCCGAACCCCATGCCGCAAAAAATAGCAACGTTGAACTGCCCCATATAGCTGCCCACCCTTTCCGGAGGGGAAATTTCGCCAACATAGGCCTGGGCGATGGGCACGATCATGGCCGAGCAGAAGCCCTGCAGAATGCGCACGCAGAAAAGCGTCATATAGTCGTTGGCGAAAATGAAACCGAGGCAGGAAAGCCCGTAAAGGAACAGGCCTGTGGAGATAAAAGTTTTGCGGCCGGTTTTATCCGAGAGCCTGCCGACAAAGGGCATGAAGACCGAGCGCGAGATAGCAAAGCCGGCGAATATGGCTCCAACCCAGACGCCGTTGGCGCCAAGGGTTTTGGCATAGAGGGGCAGCACGGGCACAATGATCCCGAGGCCCAGCATGGAAACAAAGATGGCAAATGAAAGAACAGAGAAAATTCTTAATCGGAGGGCGGCATCCATGGCTTATCCGGTCATGCGCTGCCGCATGGCTTCAAACAGCACGACAGCGCCGGCAGTGGATGCATTGAGAGAGTCAAAGCCTGCCTGCAGGGGAATGGAAACGCACATATCGCATGTTTTTTCCACGAGCGGTCGCATGCCCTTTCCTTCGCTGCCGATGACCAGCGCCAGGGGCCGTTTGAAATCAAAACGGTATATGGTTGTATCGGCCCGGGGCGACGTGCCCACAACCCAGATATTCTCCTGCTTCAGCTGAGCAAGCGTTGCAGCGATATTGGTGACGCGGCACAGGGGTATATGCTCGACTGCGCCGGCAGATGCTTTGCCGACTGTTGCGGTGAGGGCGACTGACCGGTCCTTGGGAAAAATGACAGCCTGCACGCCCGCGCATACGGCGCTGCGGATCAGGGCGCCGAAGTTGTGCGGGTCCTGTATGGAGTCAAGCACCAGCAGCAGCGGAAGAGGGGAATCTTTCCTGCATTTTGCCAGGGCCGCGTCAAGGTCCCAGACCGGATACGGCTCTGCCTCAGCCAGCACGCCCTGATGCTGTTCGGAGCCTGCAAGCCGGTCGAGGCCTGCAGTCTGCTCATGGTCTATTTTTATATGCCCTTGTTGTGCAAGCTCGATAATCGGGCGCACGGCCGACTCATCGCGCTGCCGCGCAAGGATTATGCGGTGCACGGCGCGGGGCCGCTGCTTCAGCGCTTCAAGTACCGGGTGAATGCCGTAGATGATGAATGCCATAAGCTAAAGAGCCGGTTTCCTATGATTGTAGGGGCTCAAAATTTTGAGCCCCTGCAGAATAAAATAGAATTGCCACGGCGTTCCGCTTCTACAGATCGGTTCACCGTGCTGCTGCTATTTCCTCTGCAATGTTTCTGGCCGCTGCCTGCGGATCGGTGGCATGGGTTATGGGCCGTCCCACGACGATAAAGTCGGCACCGGCCAGCACAGCTTCGCCGGGCGTCATGGCCCGCTTTTGGTCGTTGTGCATCGGCGCCGTGCCGGCCGTATGCCGG
The DNA here is from genome assembly GCA_963804955.1 of uncultured delta proteobacterium. Classification (GTDB taxonomy): domain Bacteria; phylum Desulfobacterota; class WTBG01; order CAIYCZ01; family CAIRTM01; genus CAIWCT01. The sequence continues at coordinate 30,370 of CAWDSQ010000008.1, forward strand.
GCGTGACCACCAGAAAGTCAGGGCCGCAGGCTTTTTTTATGAGCCCGATTTCCCGGGGCGATGCCACCACGCCGCTCATGCCCGCATCGCGGGCAAGCAGGGCAAGCCGCACCACAAGCTCATCAACCGGGAGAGTAATGCCCAGAGGCTGCAGGTCGTCGGGGCCCATGCTGGTGAGCACGGTAACGGCAATCATGAGGGGCTGCTCGCATACCGGGTTCTGCCCGCACCGCCTGCACTGACTCACGCATCATGGCGGCGCCGCCAAGGGCGTGCATATTGAACATGAAAACGCCGTGACGTGCCGCCTCAACAGAGGCCTTGGCCACGGTGGTGGGAATATCGTGAAACTTGAGATCAAGAAAAACCCTGCCGCCAAGCCCGTGAATCCGGCGCACGGCATCGGGACCGGTTGCCGTAAACAGCTGCTTGCCTATTTTAAAAGCGCCCACGTCATCATGCAGAAGCTCAACAAGCTTCAGGGCTGCGGGCATGGTCTCAACATCAAGTGCGACGATGATTTTATCCTTTGCAGATGTCGTGCTTCATTCAGCAGTTCCTCGATAATGCCATGATTGTGCCTGCAGCGCTCGGCCGTTATGATCGCCATGAGCTGCCCGACGGCATCCTCAAAGCGGTCGTTCACGATAATATACTTGTACCAGCGCATCTGCGCCATCTCTTCTTTTGCCCGCGTAAGCCTGCGCTGAAGCGATTGCTCGTCCTCGGTGCCGCGGCCGCTCAGGCGGCGGCGAAGCTCGGCAAGGGAGGGCGGCAATACCAGTATGGTCACGACATCTTCGTAGGTATCGGTGAGCTGGCGGCCGCCGCGCTCATCGATGTCAAACAGCAGGTCATAGCCTCCGGCGAAAGCCTCTGCAATGGTCTGCTTTGCCGTGCCGTAGCGATTGCCGTAAATCTCGGTCCATTCGGCAATTTTGTTCTGCTGCAGCATTGTGTCAAACTCAGAGGGCGAGACAAAGAAGTAATTTTTGCCATGCTCCTCGCCGTTTCTCACAGGCCGTGTTGTGTGGGAAACGGAAAAACGGATAGCCTGCAGCCGGTTCACTGCTTCGATACACAGCGATGTCTTGCCCGCACCTGATGGGGCTGAAACGACGAAGAGAAGATGTTTTGCAGGGGTGGTATTGCGACATATTTGTTTAAGGTCCTTTAAAAGAAGCAGTTCAGGAGTTAGAATTCGGAATAAAAGACTATAGCCTAAGAATTTGCAGTTCTATATTTGAATGTCTGTATTCTGGATTCTGGCTCCTGAAGTCTGAATTCTTCTTTTCTCCTACATCACGTTCTGCACCTGCTCACGGATTTTTTCAAGCTCGTTTTTTGCCCCCACAACCTTCATGGCTATGTCGGCATCGGAGGCCTTGGAACCGATGGTGTTGACCTCGCGGTTGAGCTCCTGCAGGAGAAAGTCGAGCTTCTTGCCGACGGCCTCGGATGAGCCGAGCCACTTGCGGAACTGGCTGATATGGCTTTTGGCGCGAATGAGTTCTTCGGTGACATCGCTGCGGTCGGCAAGCAGGGCTATTTCCTGCACCATGCGCTGCTCATCCACCGCCACGCCGTCGCACAGCTGACGCACGCGTTCTTTGAGCGTCAGGAGCCGCGCTGCCAGCGCTTCGGGCGCCCGCTGCGCAACTTCAGCAAGCACGGTTTCAACATGGCTCATGCGGGTGGCGAGGTCATCGGTAAGGGCCGCGCCCTCGGCGTCCTGCATGTGCCGCAGCTGCCCGAGGGCCTGCTCAAGCACCGGTTTGATAAAGGCCCACAGCAGCTCTTTATCATGCTGGTTGTCCGGCTCTTTGAAAAAGATGTCGCGCAAGGGAAGCAGGCTGGCCATATCAATGGCGCCGGGGATGCCCGCCTCTTGCTGTATTTTGCTGAGCTGGCCGTACAGGTTCTTTACCTTGGCCGCCATCGATTTGCATTTCAACGTCCCCGTTCTGCTGGGACGAGTACTGCAGGTTGATATCGACTTTCCCCCGCGAAACATGCGCCGATATGAGCTTGCGGATGTCGCTTTCAAGGGGGTAAAAGATTTTCGGTATCCGCAGGGATATGTCCAGAAAGCGGTGATTGACCGAGCGCGCTTCGGCGCTTATTTTGCGCTCATCGGTTGCCTGTTCGCTGCGGCCGTAGCCGGTCATGCTTCGAAGCATGGGGTTTCTCCATATAAGGGTTCAATGCAGGGGCGTATGGACCATACGCCCTTACTTTAGTTGCTGATAGTATCTTGTCGCGCAATGCCGTTTAAAAGAGCGATAAGCTCCGGCGACCGGTAGTCGGGAAAGGTCCAGGCAAGGGCCGTGAACGTGCCGCCTTTATACAGCAGGGTCAGGTCGGCAAAAACCCCGTCGCGCAGATACGGCCGGTGCGCAAAATTTTTGCAGGTGGCCAGTATCAAATGATGCAGGGTTATATATCCCGGGTCGATATTCACCCGGCGGGTGCCGTCGGGCCGCGCACAGGCCGCTTCAAGGCCGTTTGTAAAGAGCTTGATGCCGGGCAGGCTCTCGGGAGCGATCAGGTCGCCAAAGGTTATGAAATGACGAAAAAGCCCCGGGCCGATCTCAGCCTCATAATAGTCGGTATAGTCGAAGGACAAACGGTCGCTTCGGTAGTCAATCGGGCCATACTGCTCTGCAAGGCGGAGGCATACCGCATCTATGAGTTCCGGCTCGCCGGTGATGATGCTTGCGAGGAGCTTGACGGGCTGCGGCTGTCGGGGTGCGCTCACGGTTCGGTAAATGTATTGTGAAGAATTGCACTGTCTCAGCTGATCGACCGTCAGGGTCGATGTGCCGATATAATGGATCACCACGCCTGCTGCCACATTGGCAATGCGCGCAGCCTCCTCCCATGTGGCGCCAGCCGTGCGGGCAAGCACCAGTGTGCTGATGACCGTGTCGCCGGCGCCGGTGACGTCGTAGACCTGTTCGGCCGCAGTTTGTATTTTTACGTCAAGGCCGGCGCTGTCAACAAGGCGCATGCCCAGTTCCCCGAGCTTGACCAGCACGCAGCTGCAGCCGAGATTGTTCATGATATCATGGGCTGCTGAAAGCGCTTCGTCGTCGCCCGTTATTTCGTGGCGCATGAAGCCGCTTGCTTCCTTGCGGTTGGGCACCACGATGGTGATGTTTTTGAAATGCTTGAAGTTGCTGAACTTGGGATCAACGGCAACGATCAGATTCGGCCGGCCTGTCACCTGCGGCAGCACCTCATGCAGAAGCTGCGGCGTGATGAGCCCCTTTTCATAGTCTGAAAAGATGATGGCATCCAGGCTGCCGGCATGGGAAATAATGCGCTCGGCAAGCTGCTTTCTGCACGAAGAGGGCACCGGTGATCGATCCTCACGGTCAAGCCGTATGACCTGCTGGTTGTGGGCGATGATGCGCGTCTTTATGGTCGTCGGCCGCGACGGTTCGGTTATAAGGCAGCACGGGTCGGCGCCCGCAGAGGTGATGCGCTCGCGCACCAGCGCGCCGTCGGCGTCATCGCCCACGACGCCGCACAGCAGCACATTGCGGTTGCCCAGCGCAGCAATATTATTGAACACATTGGCCGCTCCGCCCAGGCGCACGTCGCGGGCAGTGCCGTTAGAGAGGTTTACCACAGGTATGGGCGCCTCGGGCGAAATGCGCTCCACCGAGCCCTTCACATATTCATCAAGCATCACGTCCCCGACGACCATGATGCGGCCAGCCGGAAATGCGCTCAGTATCTGTTGGAGCCGTTCTTTTTGCATACGAATCAATATGTCAGCAGTGAAAAAATATTTTTCCCGGCCAGGGCGTCCCTGCCCTTCAGGCCGGCAAGCTCTATGATGAAGCAGCACTCGGCCACAACCCCGCCGGTTTTTTCAACAAGTTCACAGGCCGCCTGCATGGTGCCGCCGGTTGCCAGCAGGTCGTCGATGAGCAGCACGCGCATGCCCGGGGTGACGGCATCAACATGCATTTCGATTTTGTCCGTGCCGTATTCAAGGCTGTACCGGGCAGACACGGTTTTTGCCGGCAGCTTGCCCGGCTTGCGTATGGGGATGAACCCCAGGCCCAGTTTTGCCGCCAGGGCGGCGCCGAAAATAAAGCCGCGTGATTCGATGCCAATGATAGCGTCAAGGCTGCCGGCCGGGTAGCGCTGCGCAAGCTCATTAATGACACAGGAAAAAGCCGCTCCGTCTTTCAGCATGGTGGTGATATCGCGGAAGAGTATGCCCGGCTTGGGGAAATCGGGTATGCTGCGTATGGTGCTTTTGAGATCCATGAATGCTCCTTCTACAGTATGGATGATGCTGCCGCCAGGCGGCAGGTACAGTCGGTGAAATCAACCTGCTTAATGGCCGCGCGCAGCAGCAGCTTAACGTTTTCAGAGTTTTTCTGCATGGTTTTCTGGATAAGCTCCCAGGAGACGGGCTCCTCGCTTGCATGCCAGCAGTCATAATCGGTGCTCATGGCGATGGCGGCATAGCAGATGCCCGCCTCCCGCGCCAGCACGACTTCGGGCACGGTGCTCATATTGATGACGTCGGCGCCCCACATGCGAAACATTTTGCTCTCGGCGCGGGTGGAGAAGCGGGGGCCTTCTATGGTGATAACCGTTCCGCAGCCATGGGAGTCAAGGCCGAGAGTTCCTGCTGTTTTTGAAAGGATGGCGCGCAGTTTGTCGCAAAAGGGGTCTGCCATGGGAATGTGACAGACCTCCTGCCCTTCATAGAACGTGGCGATGCGACGCGTGGTGCGGTCGATGAACTGGTCGGGAAATATAAGATGCCCGGGCTTGATTTCCTCCCGCAGGGACCCGACGGCCGTGACGGCAAAGATATGCGTCACGCCCACTTGTTTCATGGCCCAGATATTGGCCCTGAAATTGACTGCCGACGGGTATATGCTGTGGCTGTCTCCGTGGCGCGGCAGCGTTGCGATCTCGATGCCGTCAAGCCTCCCCGTGGTCACAAGTCCAGACGGTGCGCCATAGGGCGTATGCACCTTCTGCATGGCCGCGTTTTCCAGCAGCCCCGGATTGCCGAATCCCGTGCCGCCGATGATGCCGATTTTGATCATGCGGTGCTCCTTTTTCTGCCCGGAAGAGGTGAAAAAACGTTTTAAACAATAGCAGAAGGCCCGGCAGCGGGCAAGCATTAAATCGGCGGCGGCATATCGCGAGTTTGCGGGGGTAGCCCATGAGTGGTCCGGCAGCGCTTGTGCTGGCTGCGTGCGCATTGCGGGAAGCCGGTCGGCAGGGAGCATCAGCTGCAGCCCCGCCCTGCGCGTGAGCAACAGGATGCCTTATGGGACAGGTTTTTAATGCAGGACGCGCTTGCGCTCGGCGCTGAGATATTTCACCATCGTGATGCTGGTGCCCTTTTCATTGAAAAAGACCTCATCCATCAGGTATTTGACGATGAATATTCCCCGCTTGTCAGGCAGTGTTGACGTGGTTTCCGCAAACTCGCCGGTAAGGGCTGTGCAGTCAAACCCCTCTCCTTCGTCTTCAATGGTTATGGACAGCTTTTCGCTGTCAAATACGGCCCGGAGCAGTATCTTTTTTGATTCATCCATTTGATTGCCGTGGGCAAAGGCGTTATTGAGCAGCTCGTCAAGGCAGATGGAGATATTGCTTAAGAACATTTCGTCTTCAATGCCCCGCCACTGACATTCCCGCACGACATACAGGGCCGCCGAGGCAAGCAGGTGCGAGTAGTTCGGAATTTCTATTTCCGTGATATTTTTGATGCCTTCCTGCAGGCGGTGCGTACCCAGAGAAAATTCCCGCAGCCGCAGGCCGCGCTTGATGACGTTTTCAATTTCCTTAATAGTGAAGGGCTTTGTGATGAAGTTGTAGGCGCCGTGACTCAGCGCGCTCACCACATTGTTGACATCGCCATGACCGGAAATGACCGCCACGGGGATATTTGCATTGATCTGGCGGATTTTTTTTATGAACTCGAATCCATCCATGTTCGGCATCATGAGGTCGGTGATAATAAGGTCAACCTTGCTGGTTTTGACTTTTTCCAGCCCGTCAGTGCCATCAACAGCGGTGAGGGGATTAAGGTGCAGCCCTTTGAGCATGTTGGCCAGCATGGCAAGCATGGCCTGATCATCGTCGACTATAAGAACATTGACTTCTTTCATGGCTCACCCCGTTATTTGTGATTGCGTAGCGTTCATGGTCGGTTTATTCATTTTATATAATACCCGCATAATATATAATCAAGTAAATAAGTTAAAAAATCGATTTGCCGTATGCTGACTCCGAAGGATTCCTGCCGGGAATGCGCAGTAAAAGCTTGCTTTTTTCGAAGATATTGGCTACTAATTCTCCAAAAATATAAATAGTTGGTTGTCGATTTCAATCTCTGTAAGAAGGGGGTCTCTGCATGGCTGAATCTCAATATGCCAAAATGCGCAGCAAGGTTCGTATCAAAACAGACCTCAAGGCACACTGTTTCATACAAAACGAGGAAGCTCAGCCCATTGAATGCACTGATCATTGATTTGAGCACCGCCGGAGCCGGGGTGGTCTTCCAGCATAATGGAAAGATTGCCATCGGAGATATTGTTGCGATTAATATTTTTTTACCGAATACTATTTTGCATGTTGCGGTTCGCGCCGAAATCCGGTGGTTGCGGCGCAGGGCTAAAGACATGATTTGCGGCACCCAATTTCAGGAAGTGCTCAGCGAAAGAATGTTTAACCAGCTTATTAAAAAAAACCCCTGAAGCCTGCTTTTCTTCTGCCAATAGAAGCGCCTTGTTTTTTTAAACCCCATCCCTGCCGATACAGGGCTGAAGGGTTTGCCGATTGTGCCGGGAAAAAGCGATTGACAAAACAGGCAATTTTGGTTATTTTACTACTTTGCTTTTGTATCGATAATTCTGTTCCCCAGTAGCTCAGTCGGTAGAGCGGGTGGCTGTTAACCACCATGTCCGTGGTTCGAGTCCGCGCTGGGGAGCCAACTTTAAAAGCCCGGTTCCGTTAAGGAGCCGGGCTTTTCTTGATTCCAGAGTCAGTGTGAGCAAAGAACTTAGAGGAATTCTATTTGGTTTTTGATAGCGTTTTTTGAAGAGCGTTGTAAAAAAGTTAACAGCCTGCGAAGGGTTTCTCCAATCGGAAGGTGTTTTGAAACAATAATACCAAAATGCTCCCTGCCGCTACCAAGGTATTCGTTATGCAGCAGAACGAAATCTTTCACATTATAGGTAACCAGGCATCTTCCTTGCTTTGCCGAAAATTGTAGTTGCTCATCATCCGACTTGCCTTTTTGGCTTAGTTCTTGAGCGTGATACGCATCGTAGCCTCTCTGGCGAAGAGCATGTGCTACAGCAAGCTGCACATCTTCATCCAGCAGCAGTTTTATCTTCATGCGCGCGCTTTCCGTTTTGCCGGGCTGCGCCCTCCTTGTTTTTTCCAGAAAGCAATATCTGAAGATTCTTTTATTTCACTATCCAGTTCTTTTTGATGGTCAAAATAATATGCAAGAGCGGAATGCACTTGTGCGGAAGTAAGATGAGATAGATTTATAAGAATCTCATCAACGCTCATCCCCATCTGGTAATACTCGGCAATACATCTAACGGTAATTCTTGTCCCCTCAATTACAGGTTCACCATGAGCAATATCATGCCGGAATATAATGTAAGGATATGTTATTTTTGCAAGAGCTTTACCCATAACAAATATCTCCTTAATAATTTATCAAATCCGTTGAATTGCTGACGACTATTTTTTTTGCCACTGAGCTATGTTCTCCATGTCGGCACGATAGTCCTGAAGGTCATACTGCCGTTCGATCTGCTTATTGCCGAGAAAAAAATGGAAATCGGTCTTGGTCATATTGGCCAGTTTCCGCGCACTGCCCAGTGACAGCATCCCTTCTTTGTAAAGAGCAGCCGCCAACTCTTTCCTTATGGTATTTTTGAGTTTATGTTTTGGAATTTTTGCTTCCAGCAAAATCTCATAAGGTACATCTATTACAATACTGCTCACGGTGAGTCTCCTTTCAATCGAACCGGCAGGGCACTGTTGAAATAAACCTTGATTTTTCCGGCTATTACATCCCAAAGACCTATAATGCAGTATAGAAAGCAGCGGCTTATGTGTCAATCAAAAGATGTGCAACGCTCCAGAGCTACTTTGAAAAACGATGTTGGGAAAATTAAAGCGTTACTGTAATCTCCCCGTGCCTAGACATGTCCGGGTTGGGGAGGCAAAAGTAAAAGCCCGATTCCTTTTGGAGCCGGGTTTTTTTTATGATTAAGAAAAAGGTGCAGTTCTAAAGAAGTGTGTGGAGCTTTGCCATGACTTCAGCAAGGATATCCTCTGAAACCCGGGCAACCAATTTTGCTTCCCGCGTCTGCCAATCGAGACTCTTGACCTGATCGCTTAAGATAACGCCCTTGATACCTTTAACATTAACGGAGACCTCAAATGGATAGCCCTTGACCTTGCTGGTAATCGGGCAGAACAAGGCAAGACCAACTCGACGATTATACTCGCGGGGAGAGAGAACCAGTGCGGGACGATGGCCGGTTTGTTCATGTCCGCTTTGAGGATTAAACTGAAGCCAGACAATGTCGCCCCTATCCGGCACAAAGGCCGGCATTACCAGACCTCCTTGCCCTGGGCCGAACCAAAATCAACTTCGCCGTGGATATTTCCTTTTTTAATTTTTTTAAGCATATCTTCAAGCGCAAAGACGGGCTTCTCAACGGGCACTATCACCAGGCGGTTGCCTTCCTCAAGTATCTCAACCTGGGATCCTTCATATAGCTTAATATCTTTGGCTACCGGGCTTGGAATCCGCACACCCAGGCTATTACCCCATTTTTGCACAGTTGTAATCATGACAAGCCTCTATGAATAGATGTTTATACATAGTATATACATTCAAAAAGATTATTCGTCAATAGTGTTTTATTTAGTACCCCTCTTAGCTCTCCGGTCACAAGTTCAAATTCTTATTTGAAATTGCGTTTAGACGCTACGTTTAGTTTGCATCAGTAATGCGGAAGGGTTTTTTCAAAGTTGTCCGCAAAGAAAAATGAAAGCCTTACAGTAATCTCCCCGTGCCCAGATGGGGTCGTGATGGGGTGCCAATTTTAAAAGCCCGATTCCTTTTGGAGCCGGGCTTTTTTTCAAGCAGAATCAGTCTGCCGGATTTAATATCCCGGCAGGCTTTGTACATAAGTCTGTTGGGGTAACGGTCACGTTCCTTTCCGGCGGTTTTGACAGCCCGGCCACGAGCCTGCAGCGTGTACAGATACCAGATCTATTTTTGCCTGTATGAAGTGCTTCCCGATGGCGCAGGCAGCATATACCTGTTTCAGCGAAATCCTCGCGCGGCTGCGTCCTGCGCGCATGCTGGCGAAATCGTTCGGCGCAAGCCAGGCCTCGCTTGAGCTTATCGCATCATGGATTCAGCTTTTACTCCTGCATCGAGAATTATGATGTCAACCCGCCGGTTCTGCTGCCTGCCCGCCTCGCTGTCATTGCCGGCAACAGGGTAGCTTTTGCCGTATCCTTTTGAAACAATCCGATAAAATGGGACCTGCCTGCTCAGCAGTGCATTGCGCACAGCCTCTGCCCGGCGCTGCGACAGCTCAAGGTTATAGGACTCAGAGCCGATGCTGTCGGTATGGCCTTCGATCAGCACCGAACGGTCTGTGTGCTCGCTTAAAAAAGCCGCCAGCTGGTCGATGGTGCGATTCGCGCCGGGAAGCAACTGCGCCTTATCAAACTCGAACAACACATCGCCCAGCGTCAGCACCATGCCGCGGTCGCTTTTTTTGGCATTCAGCTCCGCAAGCTCTGCCGAAAGCTTGTCTGAGCGTTTGCGCTCAAGATCGATTTCCGCATCGCGTGCTTCCAGCAGTACCTGGTTCTTTTCCCTGCCCAGCTCGGTAATGGTCGCGCCGGAGAGCTTTCGGTCTGCCACGGCCACGGCAATTTGAGCTTTGCGCTCGGCAAGATAGGCCAGGTATTTTACATCCTCGATATTTTCCGCCTTTTCGGCCTGCTCCAGGGCAAGCTCCGCGTCATACATCTCAACCTGCGCATATTCATTCACCCAGGTTTTTGCTTTTGCTGCAGTGTAGGCGCTGCGCGCCCGCAGCAGATCAGGCTGATTGGCAGGTATGCTGCTGCAGCCTGCAAGCATGGCGATAAGGATGCAGTATAAGAGATACTCAAATGGTCGCTTCATGGCGAGCCTCCTTTTAGGGCTGTTGTCTTTTTTTTATCCGTTCAGCTTCACCTTGAAGCGCCTCGATGCTCTGCCGCATTTCAAAGGCATCCTTTTCCGCCTTGGCCGAAAGGGCTTTCTCCTGGGCAAGCTGCGCATCAAGCAGTGCTTGATCTATAAGCCGCTCGGCCTGTTCATACTCCTCGTCGGCGATTGCTTTTTTCGCCGCCTGGTACTTGTCTTCAGCAAACCGCAGCTCCAGTGGCGCATACGTGGAAGCATCAGCCTTGAGCGCATCATTGATGGCATATTCAAGGTTGGCCATTTTGCCTGTCGGCGCAATCCCGGCGCAGGCTCCGCTGAGCATGACCAGAATAAGGAGAACGCAACACCTCAAGTTTTTTTGCTGTACCAGCAGATTCATACGGACCTCATCGCAAAATAGTTTTGGATTGCTTGATTCAGATTCAGCGCCAGAAAATTATAATTTTTTTTAATGACAGTTGCAAACACTGAGTTTTCCGCGGGTGCTACTTGAAGCAATCTGCGATATCTACCGTATTACTCTCCCTGACTGCCGTATACTTGCTCCACCAGAGGGCATCGATTTGTTTCAGATAGGGCTTTGTGCCGGGCGTACGGTAACGGGCGAGATGGCCGGGGCCGCCATTATAAACAGCATAGGTTGCCCGGGCAAGGTTGTCGGAGCCCCCGGTCTGAAGGTGCTCTTTTTTTGCAATCGCATAATCCCGCAGATAATGGAGCAAAATCTCGCAGCCTGCCCGACCATTGTACACGATATCTCCGGAGAGACCGGCGGGATCATAGATGCCGCGCCAGACTTTATGATTTATCTGCATAATGCCCACCGATGTGCCATTTGAGGACATGAGGGGGGTGAGCTTATTGTTTTTCCGGATAAACTGCTGCCAGCAGCTCTCCTGCCAGGCAGTGGCAAACACCATGTCGTGGAACAGGGTATGGTAGTGCGGGTCGAGCTTCTTTTTCTCAAGGGCCTCTGTTGCCAGGTTATCCAGCAGCTGCTGCACCAGGGGGAGATATATGTCAATATCCTTTTTCTCCGGCGCCCAGTTTTTCAACTTTGCATACGCATCGGTTTCTGCCCAGGCTTCCTGAAGAGACAGGCAGGCTAAAAAACCTGACGGCGCAGCGTTCTGCACGCTCATGCCGGCATCAAAATCAGGGGGAATTGACGGCGCAGGCAGGGGGGCTCCCAGGCCCAGCAGAGTGCGCAGCTCAGGATCTATGTCGGTTGAGTAGCTGACTGGGTCCTCGGCTGCCTTCGAATCAAGCTTGCGGGAAATAATGCGCAGGCTGTCATCAGAGAGTTCAATGCCGCTGTCCCGGCCCCCCTGGCTCAGGGATATGGCTGCATCGGCGGTGGTAATAAAGCTGGTGGCATCCTGCAGCTCCCGGCCTGGCTGGGCGCCTGCGGTCATACCCATGGCTGCCGAGCGCACCTGGTCCCAGGTCAGCGCGAACAGATTCGGCAGCTGCTCCCGGGCCCCTGCGTCTACGGCACATTGTAGTTCGGCAATTGCATAGCGCGCATCAAGAAGTGCTGCCAGGCATTTTTCGCGCTCCGGCCCCGTATTCCTGCGGGCCATGCGCTTGACAGCAAAGGTGAGAAAGGCATCCCAGCTCTCCAGCCTGCGCCGCTGTTGCTGCTGCCACATCTTTTCAATCCGCTGCTCACGTGTCGGCTTTGTGAAAGTCGGCGGAACCCTCACCTCGATCAAAACGCCACGGCCGTCAGGCGCCATTTTGAGTTTTTGTACGGTAATGGATTCGGCCAGGGCTTGTGCCTCCTCGGGTCTGCTGGGCAGCATGGTTGGCAGCAGCGCGCGCAGCTCGGCCATCGGGCTGGAGAAATCAACCCTGAGCGCTTCGATGCGGGGATACAGGTTGTTTTTGATGATGCTGTAGAGTTTCAGGTCCGGATGACCTGGAGTGCGGTTTTCATCAAGCAGCCTGTAGCCCGTAATTTTTAAGGCCGCTGAGCTGGTGGCGGGATCAAGCCACGGCTCGAGCAGATATTTCCACAAATCCTTTCCATTCACGGGAGCCCGTGCAGAGCGCCGTCCTGTATTTCGCCAAGATGAGCGCTGCCCGGCATGGTGATTTTCAGGCAGCTTTTCTGTACGTCAACATACGGCCTCGCAAGGATAAAGCGGCTGCAGCCGCCGTCTTCGTCAAGAATTGTACACTGCTCATCGGGCTCTTTGAAAATCTGCTCCAGCAGGGGGGCTCTGATAAGGCCGGAATCAAAATAGAGCGGCACCTTAAGCAGTGTGGCGGGGCAGGCCTCAGGCGCAAACCCGAACAGGATCAGCGCCACGAGTGCACTAATTGCTGCGCAGGGAATGGTGATTTTCATGGCCGGTTCTTTCATAATGAATCAGCAAACGGTGCATGTATGCGGGATCGGCAATGACAAAAGCCGGATTCCTTATCGATACTACATTGTTGAAGAGATGGATTCTCTCAGCAGCTTTAATAATTCCCTGAGGATGCCCTGCAAAGCTTTCTTTTATGCTAATCCTTGCGGCTAAAGGCAAGCAGCTGCTGTGTAAGGTGCTAGATGCCTGCTTTGGAATAGTGCAAATATAGGCCGATGGTTGTTATGAGTCAAGGTAAATGCCTGATCAGAATAACCTCGCGGGGGTGGGGTGAGGTGTGCGCTGAATATCATGTATCACAATGTGTTATGCTCTTTCTGAATCGCCAAAATTCCACAGTGCGGCTACTTGCCAAAACAATTTGCGGAATATTTCGATATGAAAAGATCAAAGACTTAAAGTAATCTCCCAGTGTCCAAACGGATCCGAGCTGGGGAGCCCCATTTAAAAGCCTGATTCCGCGAAGGAGCCGGGCTTTTTTGGTGTCTGCATGGTTTATTAACGTGTTTGTTTTGCGTTATAGCGGAACAGGGAGATACTATGTCAGCCGACAAGCGCTCGGACATTTAGCTACCCGTTCTTATTGTGTCGGCGACATAATTAACGGTTGTATGCTTGCTAAAATAAGAGAAGATCGGGTTAGGCTTGAGTGCGATGGAGAAAAGGTAAGACTTTATCTGCATTGATACAGTAACAGCGTATTTTGATATCGAGAAGCCTTCAGGTCATGTGCCTGCGCTCGGGGAATTTGGATATATCCCCCGCAGGTGAGCCGCCCTGAGGCCTAAAGATGCATGCAACCCAAAATTTTGATATTCCCCCCAAGGTAGTAAGATAAACTGAACGGACAGCTGTTATAAAGAAAATTTGAATGTACTTTATCAGCGTTTCTGTACTCCATAGTTTACAGCCGTTTTTTTTCTAACCAGTAAAACAGAAAAAGTCCGCCGGCGATAAAAAAGAGAATAATTATCCAGGGGCTCACACCCAGCATCTGGGGAAGCGTGATCTTTCCAAAATCCCCCCATGTTAGAAGTGTTTTTTTAAGTGCAGGATAGGCCTCAGCAAAAAGGGCTGCCCCTGCAAGCATGCCAAGCACCCCCCATAGACCATCAAGCCGACCTTCTGCAAGCGCACCCACCGATGTTCCGGGACAATAGCCAAGTATACCCCAGCCGATGCCAAAAATAAGGCCTCCAGGAATAACAGCGCCCAGAATTGTCGGCTTAACAGAGAGTGTGGCAAGGCCGAAATCCAGTAATGCATACACGCCGATCATGCCCACCATCACGGTTGAAAACATAAATTTTACAATGGTCATGTCCATGAAGCGCAGTGCCCCAAGCTGCCGGTCATACCGAAGCACGCTGCCGCGCTGCAGAAGAAAACCAAACAGCACGCCGGTTACCAATCCGTAGAGGAGTGTATTCATTGTTCATCCCTCCCTCTGTACAGAATTCTGGCCGTAATAACTCCTCCGATAAAAAAACAAATGAGGGCTATAAAGCCGCTGACCGCCAGCTGTGCTGAACCACTTAGGCCATGTCCCGACGGGCAGCCATCGGCAAGGCGTGCGCCGAACATTGCAATAACGCCGCCAACAAAAGCAACTCCTGCCCGTTTGAGAATGCTACCGCCAAATCGCTTGCGCCACATATCGGGAAGAGCCTGAAGTTTATACGTGCTCGAAATTTTGGACGCAATTGAAGCGCCGAAGAAAATACCGATAACAAACATCCACTGCCAGTCGACGATAGGCGCTTCCTTCATAAAATAGTCCATCGAAGCGACTCGTTCGGGGGTGAAAATTTTTTCTATCATACCGGTTGACCGCACGAAGGTGGTTGATGTGCCGAAAAATTTTCCAGAAAGCGCAACCGATCCGACAAGAACAAGTCCGGCGAGAGCGCCTGCAAGATAAGGATTCCAGAAGCTTTCACCCTGTGTTGTCCTCATGCTCATTATGGCCTCCCTTCAAAATAGTATTTTGTTTCCGGCCTCCCCGCCTCATAAAATTCCCTGCAGCCCGTATGGCGGTTGCATCCTGACAGGTACCGGCTTCGTGGGAGACTGTCCATACATATACGGTTTTGTAATGTGCAAAACATTTGCCCTGTAATGACCATGCTGCCTGTTCGGTCAGAATCAAAACCGGCAATCCGTTCACAGGTAAGTATCAGGAACCGCTTTTTTTTATTGGGGCTGCAAGACCGTGCTTTTTCATTTTATACCTCAGGACCCGCTCGCTAATCCCCAGCGCTTCGGCTGCCCGTGTCTGTACCCAGCCGGTTTGTTCAAGCGCGGCACACAGCAGTTCCTTTTCCATGGCCTCAAGGCTTTGCTCAAGCGTGCCCTGCGTCGAGGCCTGATACTGACGCACTTCAAAGGGCAGAACGGAGGCGTCGATCAGGGTACCCCGGGCCAGGGTGATGCTGCGCTGCACGATATGCTCCAGCTCCCGGACATTGCCGGGATAGGGATATTTGATCAGGGCATCCAGCGCTTCGGGGGCAAGGCGATAGGGCCGGTCGGCATAGCGCTGCAGGAAAAACTCTATCAGCGGGGGGATGTCTTCCCGCCGCGATCGCAGGGGCGGAATTTCCAGTTCAAGCACCTTGATGCGGTAGTAGAGGTCCTGCCGGAACAGACCGTCTGCGGCAAGCCGGCTGATGTCGCGGTTGGTAGCAGCGATCAGCCGGGCGTCGACATTGATCTGCTGTTCGCCACCGATTCGGGCGAAATGTTTTTCCTGAATGGCCCGCAGCAGTTTGGGCTGCATCGGCAGCGGCAGCTCGGTGATTTCATCCAGAAACAGCGTGCCTCCATCGGCCAGCTCAAAATGACCGCGGCGCCTGCCGGCAGCGCCGGTGAAAGAGCCCTTTTCATGGCCGAACAGCTCGCTTTCAAAAAGATTTTCGGGAATAGCCGCGCAGTTGAGTGCAATAAAGCCACCGTCTTTTCTGGTGCTGAGCAGGTGTATGAGATGGGCAAGAAGCTCCTTGCCCGTGCCGGTTTCGCCCTGAATCAGGACGGGCCAGGGGCTGCCGGCCAGCCTGCCGGCCAGCGACAGCACGCGCTTCATGGCCTGGCTTTTGGCGATGATGTTCAGAGGCAGATCCCGGTTCTCGATTGCTGCTTCAATATCGGTCACATCGCCGTCAATAGCCGCCTGCTGCTCGATGGTCTGAATTTTTACAAGCAGCTCGTCCAGGTCGACAGGTTTTTCAAGAAACTCATCGGCGCCCAGCTTCATGACCGCAACGGCCGTATGCACGCTGCTGAAGGCCGTTATCATGATGGCGCGCACCAGCGGATTAACCTCCTTCAGGTGCTGTAAAAGCTCTTCACCGCTTTCGCCGGGCATGCGCTGATCAAGCAGCACGAGCTGCACGGGCTCTCGCTGAAAAACGGCCCGGGCCTCCTGCCCGCTGGCAGCGGTGAGAACGTCATGGCCCTGGTGCCTGAGAAAGCCGCTGAGCATGTCGCGCTGGCTGGCTTCGTCGTCCACAACAAGTATGTTCATGCCGGTTGATCTCCTGTTGGCTTGGCCGGGAATAGTATAGTGATTAAAAGAATGCCGCCGTCCGCCGGCTGTATGGCAAGAGTCCCGCCGTGCTCCTGAACAATGCGCCGCACGATGGCAAGGCCAAGGCCCGTGCCGTCCGGCCTGCCGGTAAAATAGGGCTCGGTGATCCGTGCGACTGCTTCCCCGGGCAGGGAAAAGCCGCCGTTGGTCATCGCCAGGCGAATGTCACGGCCCAGGTCGTCTATGACTATCTTTATAAATCCGCCACGGGGCTGGGCTTCCATTGCGTTTTTGAGGAGGTTTTCAATGACCTGCTCGATCAGATCCTGATCTCCGGAAACAGGCCGTGCCGAATCAGCCACAAGCTCCACGCTGATGCCCTGCTGCCGGCAGCGAGCCTCGTAGAGCCGCAGCACTTTTTCAACGCTGCGGTCAAGCCGCACGGCATGCCGCACCAGGGCGCGAGGCACAGCATAGCTCAGCAGATCGCTTACAATGCCGTTGGTCCTGCGAACGGCGTCACGCATGATCTCAAGCAGGGCCAGGTTCTCACCACTCAGTGCCGGCGCTTCTTTCTGCAGGCGCTGCAGTCCCATGCTCAGGGCGTTCAAGGGGTTTCGTATCTCATGCGCGATTGCGGCCGCGGCTTTTCCCAGTGCCGCATCCTGCCGTTCGTCAGCGATCTTTTTTTCATATGCGCTGATCTGCGCCAGATGCTTTGCCTGCTGCCGGTACAGCACAAGCGACAGCACCAGCCCCAGGCAGGCAACCGCTGCGCTGAAGCCGATAAAATCGCGCCACAGCCGCTGCATGGCCGTTTCAAGATGCGCGGCATCAAGGCCTACCGTCATGCCGGTTTCGCCCACGGTCATGTTCACTTCAGCAACCGCCGCAGGGCCGCTGCCCATAAGTTCGACCTGCTGCTCACGCCCCGTCTGCGCAGAGTTGTTTCCGGCAGGCATCGTTCTGATGTACCGAATACCCGGAAGCCGCGTGATGGTAGCTATAACCGCTTCAAGGCCGAGCTCTTTTTGGAGCTTTTCTATCCGGGCCGCTTCAACCCCTACCAGCACCCATCCTCCCTTGTTCGAGTCGGGCCAGCGCAGCACATATAAGTGGGATGCAGCATTATACTGGAGCAACGGCGTTTTTTCAGGATGCAGAGACAGAGCTTTAGTCCAGCCTGGAGGACCTTCCACAACAGCCCCGCCGGGTCGCGCTATATATATGCCGGCCAGGCTCGCTTCACGGGCAAACCCCGACAGTTCGCCTGCGGTAAACGGCTCGATAGCATCAAGATAGAGGATAAAGCGGGCAGTATTGCCCAGAAAGGTCTGCAGCAGTTCCTCGGACACCTGCTGCGACAGCAGCGCACCTTTTGCGCTTAACTCAATGACATTGGCGACAAGCCCTGAGGCCTCCTTGATTCTTGCGATAAAGGCATCACGCGTCACCTGCGCCTGCCATAGAAAATAGCCGACAATGGCTGCAAACATACAGCCGAAGGCCAGCAGGTTGCTGACCCAAAGCGGCAGCGACCTACCGGCCGCCCTGGCCACCCCGGCCTCCTCCGCTCCCGCCTGCGCCGCCTCCACCACCACCGCCTGAGCCTCCACCACCACCGCCTGAGCCACTTCCTCCGCCGAACCCGCCACCACCACCGCTTGAGCCACTTCCCCCGCCGAACCCTCCTCGGCCACCACCTCCACCGGCCCCTCCTCCGAAGCCGCTACCGTGGTTGCCGCCGCCTGCCGAACCCTTGCCCAGGCGCTGCCGAACCCCGGTCGAGTCTTGCGGGCCGGCGCCCCGTTCACCTGGCTGGCCTGCTGGCCCTTTGCCCCTGCGGTCATTGAAATATGAGTTTGATGCGGAAAAACGACCGGTGCTTTTATCCATAGAACCCCATACCCGGACAAGCGCGTTCTGCTGAGTATTTTTCGGCAGGGCCGTTCGTTCGATCGTAATGACCTTAGGTTTCTGGCCGGCATCATCACGTAAGTCGGCAGGGCCGTCGACTACTTCCATCTGAACTGTACCCTTGTCCTGATCAATGGAGATGACCCGGCCGAGTATCAGCTCTTCGGCGCTGCAGTACGAGATGCACAGCAGTGAAATTAAAAATACCAGGAAAAACCGCATTGCGTCACCATCTGATGATAGAACTCAGAATTTACTTTTGAATTGTTTTTAAGCCACGTCATTTTGCCGTAGACCTCCACCGGGCCGAAAAACCGGCTGACCTGCGCTCCCGCGAAAAACGTTTTATCAGTGCGATTCGTGTGCAGCGGGCTTTCATCATAGGCCGTGCGCCACAGCCCCGACTCAAGCTGCAGCCGCCAGACTTCGGTCATATCCCAGGTGAGACGGGTGCTTGCATGCACCTGCCGGTAGGTTTCAAAGTCGTCGGTAGAATGAAGCCGCGAGTAGCCAGTGAGGATACTGCCGTATACTGTCGGCGTCAGAAACAGGTCGCAGATAAAGTCGCCGTTTGTCAGATGATCATTGCGCGAGGTTTTCACGACCGACAGCTCCTGCAGATCAGCCTCGGCCCCGCTGCCGCTGCCAGCCAGAGAAAGAAGCCCCGCGGCAGATGCTTCCTGGCCTTGCGGCTCGGCATAGCTGTAGGAGGAGTTTTTGTAGTTCAGGCGGCTGTAGGTCCCTTCAAGGGACAGTGTCATAAAACGGGAATATATCCAGCTCAGCCGCAGGCCGGCAAGATACTGGTCCCGATCGTCCTCCGGCATGTAATCATCGCGGTAAGAATTCGCCTCCACAAGCAGCGCCGGCACCAGCCGGCTTCCCAATACCGGACGGGCCAGCTCGCCGCGGGCTCTTAAAAAATAATTGTCGCCCACGCGCGTATAGTTTTGATAACTGCCCTCCAGCAGACCCATAAAACTTGCGCCACCCCCAAGCTGCCAGGTATCGGACATGCCGGCCCGATGGAATATAAAGCCGGAGCCTTTCCGGTTATTGGTCTGCGCGGGGTTGTCATTATATCCCGCAGACGTCTCCAGGCTGAAATCTGCGCAATCAGCGACTGATGGCCATGCATACGACATAAACACCAAGCTCCCGCAGATGAGCACAAGCAGCCTCTCCCGCCAAATGCCTTTTTCTATCTGCTCAGATACTCCGGAAATTTTTTTCGTAAGGCTCGCCAAAACCTGCTTGCTCCGGGGGTTCGCTTTTGTTGGCTAAAAAAGCTCTGCTCAAGGCCAGTACCGCACTCGCAAGATCCAGCCCAAAATTGTTTCTACTTTTACTTTACTGCACATGCATTGTATTGCAATAATTATTTTCTATTGTGCAGGCGGGCGGCAAGCACGGCTTGCGAACCCCAAAACCGTGGTTGCCGCTGCCCTCTGGAACTGCACATCCGCCCGCATAGCATGCTTACTGCTTACTTTTTCCCGCCGTACCGGCCACCCCTCCACAGGGGTTTTCCCGTATCGGGATCGCGCAGCTGCACCTCCGTGCCGTTCACGGTGATCGTCATGGCTATATTGCGCTCAACGCCGGAAAAGTTCACCGTATAGCCGCTGGCCGACACTTCGTCGCCAACCTCCGGCCGGTCAACATCAAGCTTGTCCCAGTAGCGCACAGGGCCGATGCCGTACACGGTAGCATTGTCTTCTGCCGTTGCAATCACCATGCCCTGGCCGTAGCCTATGCTGATAACAGTTCCTTCATACACAAAAGGCGTTCCTTCAAGAATACCCTGGGCTATTCCGCTGTAGTTTGCCTGCGTGCAGGTGCCGTTGCCCTGTCCGCCATTTGTGCCATTATACTGCTGGCCGCCCTTGGTGCCGTTACCATTGCCGTCGCTGCCATTGCCACCATTACCATTGCCGGCATAGCCTGAACCTGCTCCGATCAGCACCGCCAGAGCAATAATAAAAGCTGTATATAAGGTCTTTTTCATTTTATCTCTCCTGTTTTTTTGTTTTTCATTCACCGATTATTAAACTCTTTCTGGCTTTTTCACTATTCATCTTCCGGGGGGCATCACCGTCCTTTCTCACAGTCAACGATTCTGCCCATTTGTCATTACACGAATAATGCCAAAACATTTTTCATGTTTTTTCAGCAAGTTGCAATAATCGGCACTAAGCCTTTTCGACAATCATTGTTTTCACCCGACAAAATTGTCGAACAGTAGGATTTTGACTTCTCACTACAGTAAAGGTTCAGCATACTTCTTTTGGAGAATACTTTTCAACTTGCCAGTTATGTATGGTGGTTCGATCAACCCCCAGCTTTTCAGCTGAGTGACAGTTGATGGTATCCTTTATTTGAAGGGGTTTTTTAAAGGCGAAGAAGGCAAATTAAAGGGTTACGGCAATCTCCCCGTGCCCGGATGTGTCCGGGGTGGAGAGCCAAATTTAAAAGCCCGATTCCGCAAGGAGTCGGGCTTTTTTATTCATAATGCCGCTGTTTTTAAGCTCGTAAGAATGGAAAAGCAGACCGATTATATATTTGTCAATTTATTTCCTTTCTTCCCCGCGCCTGAAGGGCTGCTTTCCTCGGAGGTTGTGAGAAGGGGGGCGCCATGCTATATTAACAGCAATTGGGTGGTTGACCCGTAACGCAACAAATTGCGAAATGCGCATATCAACAGAGAAAGGAATAAGGCATGAAAAAAGTACAAGAATTGATCATTCTTTGCGTTGCCGCTATCTTTATAGCGGCTGCAGGATTCAGCAGTGAAGGCAGATGTGACGAGCATCCAAAAGCAGACCATCCGGCTGTCGAAGCACCAAAGGCTGCTCCTCCACAGGCTGAACAGCCTGTTGCGGACCAACCAAAGGCCGACCAACCAAGGCCGACCACAAAGCTGAGCACCCCAAAGCTGAACATCCACAGGCAGAACCTCCCAAGGCCGACCATCCGTCATCGGAACATCCGCGATGATGGTAAGGTCTGTGAAGCGTCAGTTGACATGCCTCTCGGCATGCGGCTGCCTGTTTGCACTGCTGGCGGCCCTTGTTGTAGCTCAAGGCTCTATCCGGGAGGCATGGGCGGTCACGGAGAGCAAGCCTGCCGCCTCCGCTCTGCCGGCCGTTGTGACCGCTGATATTCAGGCCGGCATCGAGCGCCACATCGAGCAGCAAGCGCGCCTGGGTGAGGGCTACTTTCGCCTGCAGTTCAAGGATCGTGAGCTGCGGCTGAAACTGGTGCGGGTACACACCGAGTATCTTGCAAACCTGGGTCCCCGGCGGCATTTCGCCTGCGTTGACCTGGCGGATGTGAGCGGCGACGTGTACGACGTTGATTTTTTCCTTTCGGGCGATCCCGGCTCCATGACCGTTACCGAGACGACCGTCCACAAGATAAACGGTCAGCCTTACTACGCGTGGGAGCAGAAAAAGGACGGGACCTGGCACCGGATACCCATCGAGCGCGCATCGGAAGGGCATTTCGGCGTTATCCGTGAGCGAGACAACTTTGAGTTCAAGTATTGGGCGAGGCTGCCGGAGCTGACAGCCCCGGCGCGCATGTGGCTTCCACTGCCTGAAACGGACCGGTTCCAGACGATTGAAATTGTCTCTATGCTGGTTCCCGGCAGGCAGCGCATTGTTCATGACCGCAAGCACGGCAACCGCGTGCTGATTTTGGACCTGGCTCCTGACGACAGCGGACGGGACAATCGATATCCGTTTTGCAGTGCGGCGCAGCGAGAAATCCGCCTATGCAGCGCCGAAACCCGAGGAAATGCACCTGGCGCCTGACAGGCTCGTGCCTATCACCGACGAGTTTCAGGCAACGGCGCGCACGGTCGTCGCCGGCAAAAAGGAAGACCTCGTGCGGGCCCGTGCGCTCTACGATCATGTGATAGACCGCATGCGCTACATGAAATATGGCGATGGCTGGGGCAAGGGGGACGCCGTCTACGCCTGCAGCATTCGAACCGGCAATTGCACGGATTTTCATGCCTATTTCATCGCGCTGGCCCGGTCGATCGGCCTGCCGGCGCGTTTCGCGATAGGAGCAGGCATCCCCTCCGAGAGAAACGACGGCGGAATAGACGGCTATCACTGCTGGGTAGAGTTTTATGCCGATGGCAAGTGGTGGCCTGTGGACATCAGCGAAGCAGATAAGTATACAGCCCTTTCAACATATTATTTCGGCCATCATCCGGCCAACCGTTTCGAATTTAGCCGGGGCCGTGATTTGGAAGTTGACCCGCTTCCGGCATCGGGACCGATCAATTTTCTTGCTTACCCTCTGCTGGAAGTTGCAGGACAACCGGTCAGGGCCGACGTCGCGTTTTCGTTCAAGAGAACGGTTCAGCATTAATGGGGGCTTAATTTAATCGAACAGCAATCTCCCCGTGCCCGGATGTGTCCGGGTTGGAGACCCAAAATTAAAAGCCCGACTCCTTGCGGAATCGGGCCTTTTTTCTTTTAAAGCCACGGACAAAACAGGGGGAACATTGTTGCATGTGTCGAATTACCAGCATTGCAGCCAATGCCTTGAAAATTGCCGGGGCATAACCGGGGCAGCCCTGGTGCTGCAAAAGCGCGCACAAAGTTGGGCGGTAAACGAGGTGGATACAGGTAATCAAACAGACCCTGTCAAAAATTTTACTGCAGCCTTAAAAAATTCCTCACGAGATGCTGCATAAAATCAAACAGGGCACAGGTCAATCCATGACACAACGCACACTAATGCCGTAGTCCTTGGTTACGCCTGTATAGTCCCTTAAAATTCCGCTCTGGGTCATATCCAGCATCATGGTCCAGGCGTGGGTGTCGTCGTACTCAGTAGAGGTCCAGATCATGATGTGGTACCCCAGCATTTTAAAAGTGCCCGCAGGATTACGGTTACCGCTTGGCAGAGCGGAAAACCCGCTTGAGTTTGTGGCTCCCGTATTAGGGCTGTGCCACAGGCCGGTTCCGGCTTCAATTGTTCCGGTTGCTTTCAGCCTCCCACCGGCAATTTTGCTTATTTCAAATCCATCGTTTGGCTCCGAGCGAGGGTCCAAATATTTTACAAGGGTTGACCACTCCTCGTCACTTCCCAGGTGCCAGCCGGCAGGGCAGGCAGTCAATGCTGTTTCCCAGTCATAAAGCCTGCCATAGGTTTCGCAATTTTCAGGATCATCATCATAACACCAGCTGTTCCCGGTCTCGTAGTTAAGGTCCTGCGCAAGCCAGGTCTGATCTCCGAGCTTCACCGTTTTGTATGTCTGCCCATCACGTGCATCCGTCATTTCACCCAAAACGGGTTTTATTGCAACCACCGGTACATAAAAACAGAATTGCCATCATGATTAGTAAAAATGGTTTAATTGTTTTTTTCATTTTACTCCTCCCTGTTACGGCATTTTACTGAAGCCCGGCTAAATACCACACAACGTCAATCAGGGTGTATTTTAGTCCTTAAGGCAACGCACGGAAAGGCTTGTGGCCCTTTCCATGCTCCACTGACCTTCCTCCGCCCGGTAAATGGACTTGAGGCCGTAATCAAGGACACGGAACCAAACTTTGCTGTTGGCGTTTTCAGTAGAGGTCCAGTAGATGGCATGCCTGCCCATAACATCGCAAGAGCCATCGTCGTAACAGACACCGGCAGGCACAGCGGAAAATTTGCTTGAGTTTGTGGCTCCTACATTAGGGTAGTTCCATAACCCGGTTTCGTCTCGTAAGTTGCCGGTTGCTTTCAGCATACCACCAGCCCATATGCTTTCTTCCACAACGCTGGAACCCGCTTGAGGGTCCGCCTTGGGATCCAGATATTTTATAAGGGTTGACCACTCCTCGTCACTTCCCAGATGCCAGCCGGCAGGGCAGGCTGTTTTCGATGCTTCCCAGTCGTATAGCCTGCCATAAATTTCGCAATTTGCAGTGTCGTCATCATAGCACTTACTTTCATCGCTCGCGTAGTTAAGGTCCCGCGCAAGCCAGGTCTGCTCTCCAAGGGTTACTGTTTGATAGGTCTGTGCATCGCGAGCATCTGTCATTTCTCCCAAAACAGGTGTAGGATCAGGAGGTGGGGTTTTTTTGCAACCACCTGCAAATAAAAATAACAAGGCCATCATTATTAGTGAAAATGTTTTAATTCCCTTCATATGCTTTCTCCTTGTTAAGGGTTTTATTTGCCTTGGCAGGCGTCTTTGCACTAGATTTAAAATATCAAAAATATAAATTTACGTCAATATGTTTTATGGACTCATAGAGGCTCTTTGATCTTAAATCGTAAATCTAACCTTAAATCGTAAATCGTGTCTTCGACCGTAAAACTGACCACTCAAATGACCTGACTTACAGGATTTCGGCCAGAAGCCTGGCGTTCAAACTATAGGAAAAATTTAATTTTTAAGATGTCGTGTTCAGCAAAGGGCCCAAATCAAAAGGCTTCTGAAGATTCGGAGGGCCGGTGAGAACGGGGCAATAAACAATGGCGTGGTCCGTAATTTCCCGTGCCCGGATGTGTCCGCGCCGGGGAGCCATATATATACTGCCGCAGCTGTAAACGAAAGCGGCAGTTTTGTTGTGGCGCTTGATTCTGCCGGGCTATGTCTATGTTTTGAAATACAAGCCTATCAGGCCGATTCTTTGTCGCCAGACAACCGCGTATCGTTCAGCCTGCAGGCACACAATGATAAAGAGCGGGAGAGGACAAGGCATATCCGCAAGCAGCAGGGCTCATGGCTGCTTATATATCAGGAGCAGTGCATCAGCCGGCCAGAGGCAATGCAGCGGGAGGAGTTTTAAAACGGGTTGTGTCGTGAAAAAATAAAAGAGATTATGGTGGATGCTCAGTCGGTAGGGGCTGCCGCGACGAATATGATGCGCCGAAAGCTTTCCATGCCTCTGCCGGTGAGCCATGGCGCAGAGTGTGCCGTTATGGTTTGTGCCATATCAGGTGCAAAGCATTTTGTCTGTCCTCCCAGCGTTGCACCTGGCGTAAAACAGCTTGCATATACGGCTTGTTTTGTTTTTGCGTATTTCTATACATTGGCACGCAACTTGAAGTTAATAAAGATATATCCAACACAAGAGGCGAGCATGAATATACTCATTGCAGACGACGATGCTGATTCAAGGACTTTACTTGAAGTTCTTCTCCAAAAAATGGGGTACGGTGTTATAACCGCACAAGACGGCACTGAAGCATTAGAAAAGATGCAATTACCCGGCTCTCCCACCCTTGTTATTCTGGACTGGATGATGCCGGGTATGGAGGGCATTGAGGTCTGCCGCCGTTACCGTGAGCACTGTAGAGATGAAACAAAATATATCATCTTGCTGACAGCAAAGGATTCCATAGACAGCATTGTGGATGGGTTGGCTGCGGGAGCAAACGATTATATCTCGAAGCCGTTCAATAAACGCGAGCTTTTTGCCCGATTGAATGTCGGCAGGCGCTTTATCGAACTTCAGCAAAAACTGGCTGATCACATAGCAGAACTCAAGGATTCACTTGAACACGTTAAAAAACTTCAGGGGATATTGCCGATCTGCATGTACTGCCATAATATCCGCAACGATCAGGAAAGCTGGGAGCGTATCGACAACTATATCGCGGATCACTCAGATGCCGAGTTCAGCCACGGCATCTGTCCCGAGTGCTTTGCAAAGCATCATTCGAGTGCTTAGTAGTGCCGCCTGCCTCAACATCTGAAAGCAGAGACCCTGCCCCTTCGCCCTGAGCCGGGGTCAAAGGGTTGAACGGTTCAATGCCCGACCGGAGGCTTTTGCAGTATTGCAATGGAATAAACAGGCCTCGGCATAGAAGGTTGGGTTGATTCGCGAGGCGGAAAAACTCAGCGGGTTCTTCCTGAATGCCGGCTTTTATGCCGCACCTGTTTTGGATAGAGAGGATTTTTTTTATACATCATGATTCAGGGCAGGGAAGCTTTATCGTAAAGGTGGTTCCCGCGCCCACTTCACTTGTGACCGTGAGCCTGCCATGATGCTTTTTGGTGACTATATCATAGGCAATGCTGAGCCCCAGGCCGCTGCCGACCCCCACTTCCTTTGTGGTAAAAAAAGGCTCAAATATTCTTGCGATGTTATTTTCGGATATCCCGCAGCCCGTATCAGCTATTGAAATGCAAACCGAACCGTCACGCGCCCGGGTTTTTATTGTTATGACGCCTTCTTTTTCTATGGAATGGGCAGCGTTGACAAGCAGGTTCATGAAAACCTGGCCTATCTGATGAGAATGTCCTTTTATAGGCGGTATGTCGCCATAGTCCTTATTGATCGTGGTTTTGTATTTAAGCTCATTCCAGACTATATTAAGCGTTTTTTCCATGCACTCATGCACATCAAAAAGCTCCGGTTCATCGTTGCCCTGATGGGTAAAAAGCTTCAAATCATGCACTATTTTCTTAACGCGTTCAGCGCCGCTTGCCGACTCGGCAATCAGGTCTGAGGCGTCATTGAGCAGATAATCAATTTTCTGCTCCCTTTTTATTTCGTTCATTTTCATTATAGACGCCGCAGACCCCTCCGCCTCAAGCACCTGAGGAATCCCGGCTATGTAGTGCGCTAGCCGCTTTATGTATTTATCCATGGTGGAAAGATTACTCGCTATGAAGGCCATCGGGTTATTTATCTCATGGGCTATGCCTGCCGCCAGGATGCCCAGGGCCGCCATTTTTTCTGTCTGCATAAGATGCGCCTGCAAATGTGTCTTTTCTTCCTCCTGAAGAATTTTATCGGTAATATCGCGCATGGAGAGAAAAACATGCTCCCTGCCGTTAAATTTTATTATTCTTCCCCGGCATGAAACAGGCACGGGCGTGCCGTCTTTTTTGAAATGTTCCACACGCAGCAGGATAAATGCCGGGCCTTCCCCGGTCTTCGTGAATCCCTCGCACAAACTTTTATAATTGTCTTCATTCATAAGCAGCAGCAGATCCTTGCCCACCACCTCGTTTTTTTCATATCCGTACAAGTTTTGAGCCGCCATATTAATGTCAGAAATAATTCTGGATGCTGTATCAAATATGATAATAGCATCGGATTCCTTCTCAAACAAAAGGCGAAACCGCTCCTCGCTTTCCTGCAGTTTTTTCTGAAGCTCATACCGGTAGAGCGCCATCTTCATCGTGGAGATAAGCTCCTTGGGGACAAAGGGCTTTATAATGTAGCCATACGGCTCCGATATTTTCGATTCTTCCATGGTCCATTCATCTGAACATGCGGTTATGAAAACGACGGGAATATTCAGCTGCTTTTTTATCTCATGCGCCGCCTGAACACCATTCATGTCACCCTGCAGCATGTATATCCATCAATATCAGGTCAGGGCGGTGCTCTATCGCCTTTGCAATGGCCCCCTCACCCGTCAGAGCCATATCGACAACTTCATACGCATTGTTCACAAGGAGCGTTTTAATAAAAAGAGCGGTCAGCTGTTCGTCTTCAACAATTAAAACCCTGATCGCGCGTTTGGGCATGCCCTCACCGGACTCGATGCACTGCTGTTGAGCGCAGGCTGAACTATCCTGACCGTTATCGCAGCAGCCGGTCATGCTTCGGCCGCAGGCGCCAGCCGCTTCTCTGTTTACTTCCGGATTTACCATGGTTACCCCACCTGACATTTACACCAGTTTTTGATTTCTTCGATGTCACCTTTTGACATTTCATCAATTACCACAGCATCGGAAGTGTCCCGCTTAACGGAGCCGATGCCGGGGAACTCCTCCTCGATCCGCGCAAGCTCATTGCGCTGTATCAGAACGGTGCGCAGCAGCAGATTCCGTTCCTCCTCAATGTCGTATTTTTCAAGGCCAAGCTTTACTGAAAGCTTCAGTTCGTCAGGATCCCACGGCTTGGTAAAAAAGCGGTAGATTTCACCATCATTGACGGCTTTCATGACGGTTTTTACATCAGCCCTGCCCGTAAACAGCGTGCGTATAATCTGGGGGTGTTCTGCGCGCACCCAGGCCAGCAGTTCATGGCCCGACATTCCGGGCATCATCGCATCGGAAATGACAAGATGCACCTGCTCTTTTTCAATGACCTCGCGCGCCTTAAAAGCCGAGTCTGCGGTGAGGACGGTATAGTCTTCATCCTCAAACAGACGAACCATCGACCGCAGCACATTGGGGTCATCATCGACGACAAGAATGCAATTTCTTTTCATGGCTTGCTCCATTATTCTTTGGATTTCCACACAAAAACGTTTTGAGCAGGGGGATCGATTTCACGAATACGGTTCAGCGTCTCAATGTTTTCTTCGGTCAGTTCGGTCCCCGCAGACATAAAGAGCAGGCCTGTCCCGGTTCGCATGAAGCGCGAGAGGCGCATGCCGGGGTGCAGCTCCTCCGGCGGGCACTGATTTTCCGGAACGTCCAGGAAACAGGAAAAACTCTTTTCAATGCCCTCAATAACCGGCTTGACACCCAGGATAATCGATCTATCGTACTTTTTGCCGGCATCCTGCTCGACCACAGAAAGGGCTGCGGTAAAGTCATACCGGCCGCCGTTCGGCCCCGGATTCGCGAAACGATCTATAGCGTCGGCCACGGCAATAATGCGCGCGCCCAGGGGAATATCGGTTCCGCCAATGCCATCAGGATAGCCTGCCCCGTTCATCCATTCATGGTGGTGGCGGATGAGCCGTCCGGCCTCGCGCAGGCATTCTATGGGTTCTACAGCAGCCTGCCCTCTGACCGGGTGCTGCTCATACTCTTTGCGCTCAGAAAACGTCAGGCCACGGGAATCTTTTTTCAGCACAGCTTCGGAGATACCGATTTTTCCTATATCATGCAGCAGCGCGCCGGCCCGCACAGTGGCTGTTTCATGTTCGGAAATATCCAGGGCTTCAGCTATGCGTACAGAAAGCTCGGCAACCATCCTGGCATGGTTGCTTTTCTGAGTGTCGCAGAGCTCAATGAGGCCGGAAAAAGCTTCAAGAGAGTTTTGGAAGTTTTTCTCAAGCTTTTCATTAAGAACCTGCAAATTCTGATTGCTTCGCTGTATGTCGAGCGTCTGCTCCTGAACCCGCTGCTCCAGCTGCGTATTCCATACACTCAACTCATGGGTGAGCCGCTTGTTTTCCTTAACAAGAGCATACCGCTCCACTGCCTCTGCAACCGTCCGTTTAAGTATGCTCTCGTCCCAGGGCTTGCTGAGATATTTATAAATTTCTCCCTGATTAATGGCGTCCACGGTATCCTTCAAGTCGGAATATGCTGTGAGCAGCATGCGGATAGTGTCCGGCTGCTTTTTTTTTGCCATGGATAAAAATTGTGTGCCGCTCATTCCCGGCATGCGCTGATCTGATATAATGACGGCTACTTCCCTTTCATCAAGCAGCTCAAGCCCCTGCAGGCCTGATGGAGCGATTTCAATGTCATACTCCAGTTCCGCCAGCTGCCGTTTGAGCGATCGAAGGATATTTTCTTCATCATCGACAAGCAAAATCGTATAATCTTCGTTTTGAATATTCATAGTCCGTTTCTCTTTCGACATGCCATTCGGTTGTGTTCGGAAATGCGCAGGGTTTGATTTCCTTCATGAGCCGGATCAAAAAGCCGGCTAGTGGTTTTTATAATCGGCTTGCCTGCCTGTCCCGCCCCGGAAGTCTGATCCCGCTTCGCATTCAGGCAGATTGTTTTGAATGAATTTTATTAATCTGCCCTTATCCGTTTCGCCCAGAAGCCTTGATTCTTCTTCTCCATCCCTCAGCAGCATAAAGGTCGGTGTGCCGGCAATAGCAGGAGGATTGCCACCGGCTTTAAGAGACATCTCGCGCGTAACATAGATTTTTAATGAGTCGCTGAATAGTTCAGACACTTCAATGAGAGTTTTGAGCTGTTTTTTGTAGGTTCCATTGTAGTTCAGATACGCTACCAGGACAGCACCGGCCTTCTGGCTGAGCTGCTCGCAGTTGTCAACGCCAATTTCAATTATCATGTTTCAATCCTTTCATAGGTGCCATTAAGCATATAAAAAAAGCGCCGGGGCACTTAGCCACCGTTCTGATGATGAACCGCCTGCCCCGCAGGGGCAAGAGGCAGGGTAACGATAAATGTTGTTCCCTGACCGGGCCGGCTTTCAACCCTAATGCCGCCTCCGTGACGCTCAACAATTTGTTTCACAACCGGAAGGCCAAGACCGTTGCCGGAACCTTTTTCTTTCGTGGTAAAAAACGGGTCGAAGATTCTATCCATGTCTTCCCGCGCAATGCCGCAGCCGGTATCCTCAACAGACAGATGTATAAGCTCTTTCTCCGGATCACAGGCTGTTGTAAGACGTATTATTTTCTTCTCTGTATTTTTTATTGCCTGTGCGGCGTTGATTATGAGATTCATAAAAACCTGCTCAAGCTGGTTAAAGTCACCTTGTATGAGTTTTGTCTCGCATGCGTATTCCTTGCATACCTTCACGTACTTTGTCTCACCTATCCCTAAAAGAAAATCGGCGGCTTTTTCCAATGGTTGTTCAATACAGAAGGTGGATATACGCAGGGGTTTCGGCCGTGCAACCTCCATGAGGTCGCGGGTAAGGCCGCTAATGAGGAGGGCCGCATCAGACATTAATGAAATTTTGCATTTCGCATCAGCGCTGAGTGGCTCCTGCTGCAAAAGCTCGCCGTACCCTGTTATGACCTGCACGGGATTTTTGATTTCATGGGCCAGTTTTGCCGCAAGCTGACCTAAAAGGGCAAGCTTTTCTGATTGCAAAAGCTGCGCCTGCATTTTTTTCTCTTCAGTGATGTCACGGATGATGACAAGAATAGCGCCCCCCCCGCCCTGAAGATATGAGCAGAGAGATATTATTCTGCTTGTATCCAGGATTTTACCGCTGCGGCAGAGCATTTTCTGCTCGCGCTCGCTGAGGGTCTCTCCCTGCAGAAGCCTTTGAAATTCCTCCTGTATTGCGGGCATTTCCTGCTCAGGTGCAAACAGCATGGGTTGACCCAGAACATCATCACGGGAATATTCAAAAAGTTCGACAAAGGCCGGATTGACAAACTGCACATTCAATAACGAATCGTATACGATTATCGGGTTTGGAGAAGAATCAAAAAAAGCCTGGAGTATCGATGCATAACGGGCATGTTCTTTTTTCAGCCGGCTTTTTGTGACGGCAAATGAAACGACCCTGCAGATTTCCTCCTGCTGTACCGGCTTTGTGAGATAGGCGACTGTTTCATGCTTCATGAGCATAGCCGCAGTTTCAAACGAAGGATAGGCTGACATCAGAATGGTTTCACAAAACGGGAGCAGCCTTTTAATATCTCCAATAACCTCAATGCCGCTCTTGTTGTCGGGAAGAATACGGTCAACCACAGCCACATCAAAATCCTGCTGCCCGGCGCTCTTCAGCGCGCTGGGCCCGTCCGGTACGATTACGACGTTATAGCCCGCGTCCGTCAGGAAAACATTAAACGTATCACGTATGCTCTCTTCATCATCCACCACGAGAATCCGGGGTTTTATCTCGTTTATTTCATCCTGCTGCTTCATGATTGCATTTGCACCCACCAGAGATTTGCTGTGTCCGCTAACACTCAATTCAACATTGATGCCATAGTGCAGGAAATGTTTTTAATAAATAAGTGAAGGAATTCAGAGTGAGTAAGAACAGGGGACATGTGGATGGGTGTGCAAAAGCAGTGGGTTACCTGTTCAGTGACACAAAATGAGCGCTACAATCTGTGCCATAAAGGAAAGGCGCCCGTATCCTTCAGGTGGGAGTCGTGAGTTCGGAGTTGGGTGCGTAGGGGCAGGTTTCAAACCTGCCCTGAGTTCGTCTTTAATTTTCCTCCCACCAGGGGAGGGAAGATGTGAAAGCGGCAGTTCGATGTTTTTGATACTCCGAACTCCGAACCTAAACCTCAACTCCTGAACTAGAAGGCGAACTTTGAACCATTCGAACCTTTGAACTTGAACCTTGAACTTTGAACTTTAACTTTGAACAATTTTCCCCAAAGGCAAGGCCCCCGGCAAAGCCCGATTTCATTTATTGTCAAGCAGGTGCAGGTCTTTGAGCTTGCGGTAAAAAGTCCTGCGGCTTATGCCCAGCAATTCAGCCGCTTTTGACCTGTTCCACCTTGTCTGCTTGAGTGCATTGAGAATCTGATCATAGTCCAGGGCGCATTCTGATTCTTCCCCTCCGTTTTCAAGACCTGAAGCATCCTTGAGCTGAAGGGAAATATGATCGGTTGTTATGGTATCGGTGTTGCAAAGAATAAATGCCCGTTCAAGCACATTTTCAAGCTCGCGGACATTGCCCGGCCACTGATAGTTTACAAAAAGCCGCATTACCTGATCGGAAACCCCCTTGATGTCTTTTTTTAACTTTTTGTTGAATTTGGCGCAGAAGTGGCTCACCAGCAGGGGGATATCCTCAATGCGCTTCGAAAGAGCCGGAAGATTCATTTCCATGACATTCAGGCGATAATACAGGTCCTCGCGGAAAGAGCCCTGCCGCATTTTTTCAAGAAGGTCGCAGTTTGTGGCGGCAATGACCCGGATATCAACCTTGATGGGGCGGTTATCCCCGACCCTTTCAAACTCATGCTCCTGGAGCACCCGCAGGAGCTTGAGTTGCAGAGAAGGGGCCATGTCGCCGATTTCATCAAGAAAAATAGTTCCTTCGTGAGCCATTTGAAACCTGCCGATCTTGTCTTTGATCGCTCCGGTAAAAGCCCCGGCCACATGGCCGAACAGCTCGCTTTCCAGAAGATTCTCCGCAAAAGCCGTGCAGTTGAACTTGACCAGCGGTTTTAAAGCCCGTGAGCCGCTGTAGTGTATGGCCTCGGCGACAAGCTCCTTGCCGGTTCCGCTTCCTCCGGTAATAAGGACCGTGGTGCTGGTTTCTGCAAGAGCCTCTATGCGCGTATAGATATCCTGCATGATGGCGCTTTTACCTATGATTTTATGAAAAAACTGCCTTTCCTGCAGCTCCCTTTCGAGAGTGGTAATTCTGCTGATATCGCGCAGTACGAGCACTGAGCCCAGAAATGTTCCATCGCGGTCGATAAGCGGCGAACAGTTGATGACCACAACCATCGGTTTGCCGTCATTGCCCGTGGCCTCCGTACGGAACTCTCTGACCGGCTCCCGCGTTTGTATGGTTTTTTCAAGCACCTCAATGCAGGAACTGAAAGACGGCCTGACCACTTCCCGCATTGTTTTGCCGGGCAGCTGTTCGGAATTAAAAAGGGAAAAATGCTCGATGGCTTCATTTGCATGTGTAATAACCATGGTATCGTCAACGGATACAACGCCATCCTGCACGCTGGCAAAAATGGCTTCAAGATTGCGGAGATACCGCTCCCGCTCATCATCAATGGCCTTGTGGCGCAGTGCAAGGGCGACAATCCTGAGCAGAATTTCCTGTGTCACGGGCTTGGATATATAGTCAAAGGCGCCGAGCCGCACCGCAGACGTTGCAGTTTCTATGTTCGGGACGCCGGTAATCATGACAACCGGGCACCGCAATCCTTTCTGCTTAATCTCGCGCAACAGGTCTATACCTGTTTTTTCTCCCATAATTATATCGCTCACCACGACGTCGAGGCGCGAAGACATTAATGACGTGAGGGCCGAATCATAATTTTCGGCAAGAACGACTTCATAGCCTTCCTCCTCAAGAAAAGTCTGAAAAGCAATGCGCACATGTTCTTCATCATCGACGACTAAAATTCTGTTTTTCATGATTCCACCTCTTTGTACGTGGTTTTAATGGTGCTGCTTCCGTAAAAGTCAAATATTCCGTTATTGCTAATCCGTCGCGGCGGAAAAGGTTCAAATGTTCAAGGTTGTAGGGGCGAATGGCATTCGCCCTCTAGTTAGGAGTTGAGAGTTCGGAGTTCGGAGTATAAAAACACCGTACTGCCGTTTCCATCTTCCCTCCCCTGGTGGGAGGAAAAATAAAGACGAACCCAGGGCAGGTTTGAAACCTGCCCCTACGCACCCAACTCTGAACTCCCAACTCCGAACTTTCCCTGCGCTCCGAACTCCCTACTCCGAACAGCCCTTCCTTCCGTTACCCAGCGGCAAATCAATCATGACTTTTGTAAATTCCCCGGACCTGCTCTCAAACAGGAGCCTGCCGCCGTGCTGCCTGATAATATTGTTGCTGATGCTCAGACCAAGCCCGGTGCCCTGACCGGCGGGCTTGGTTGTGAAAAACGGGCTGCATATTTTTTCAAGAATCTCATCTGGTATGCCGCATCCCCTGTCATAAAACACCACCCGCAGGTATGAGCGTTCTTCATCTGCAACAGTCAGGCCGTATATCTCAAGAATTTTGTTTTCGCCGGCCGACGGGTACTTCATGTTCAGGGCAAACAAAGCATTGCTCAGAATATTGATACATACCTGCTGGATTTTCTGCGCCTGCACGCATACCTCAGGCAATTCCGGCGGCAGATTTATAATGGTTTTTACGCTGCTTTCCAGAAACAGCTTCTGCAGCAGTGCGTATGATTCCTCGATGATTGTGTGTATGGCGCATGCTGATGATACTTCGCCTCCGCTGCGGACGAAGGTCAGCAGGCTTTTCACTATTTTTGCTATACGCTCGCTTTCTTTTATAATTCGCTGCGGCATTTCAATATCGCCGCCCTGCGCCTTGTTTCTGTTTACTATTATCTGGGCATAATTGATGACTCCCATAATAGGGTTGTTGATCTCATGGGCCACTCCGGCGGCAATTTCGCCGATAGAGGCCAGCTGCGCAGACACGAGGGCTTCCTCTTCCAGGAGCTTTTTTTCGGTAATGTCGCTGAAACTTACACGAAGCCCGAGGTACTCGCCTTCATCAGAGTAAATAGGCTGATACGATGCGGTGACCCATTTTATTTTGCGGCTTTTTGTTGAGATGCGGAATACGAAATCATCAGCATAGCTTTTTTCTTTAAGCGCTTTGTCAAAAACCGGCCGTATGTGTTCATAATCCTCAGGATGCACGATCTGCTGAAGATGATCCGGCAGCTTAAGGTACTCATCGGGGGTGTAGCCGGTTATGCGCAGCACCGCCGGGTTGGTCCAGACCATCTTGCCGTCGGGAGCAACCCAGGACTCCCAGTCATAGGAATAATCAGCAACCAGGCGGAAGCGCTCTTCGCTTTTGCGCAGGGCATTCTCCGCCAGCAGCCGCTCGTGAATCTCCTCGCGCAACAGGCCGACGGTTTTCTCAAGCTGCTGTGTCCGTTGCGCAACCCGGGCCTCAAGCTCGCTGTTGAGCTGCTCAAGGCGCTCCCGTATATTGCGCAGCTCGATATGTGTCCGCACCCGTTCCAGAACCTCTTTGGTCTGAAACGGTTTTGTTATATAATCTACGCCTCCGGCTTCAAAAGCCTTTATCTTCTCAGCTGCTTCCATCATCCCGCTGATGAATATCACCGGGATTGCGCGCGTCTGCTCCCGGGCCTTCAGCCGCCTGCACACTTCGTAGCCGTCCATCACCGGCATCTTTATGTCAAGCAGGATCAAATCCGGCGGCTCAACATCTATCGTCTTTAATGCGGCGGCCCCGCTTTTCACAGCCCGCACCTGATACCCCTGAGCTATCAGCGACTCCGACAGCAGCTCCAGATTTGCCTCAGAGTCATCCACTATCAGTATGCTTTGCTCCGCCGTGTTCATCGATTTCACCTGTAGAAAAAGGTTCAAGGCCAAAGTTCAAGGTTTAAGGTTCAAGGTTTGAGGTTCAAGGTTTAAGGTTCAAGGTTTAAGGTTCAAAGAAATCCCCCCACTTTAAATGGACTCGTTTTCAGCTATTTCATAAGTCCTGAAATTTTTCCATCTTGACTCTTTAATCACGAAACCTACATATTTTTACCTGAACTCTTTTTTCCGTCTTCCCTCCCCTGGTGGGAGGGATTGAGGGAGGGGGCCAATAATCTGTTCCTAATAGCCTCCACTACCCCGTCAATATTTTCAAAGATGTCCGTATTCCAAAACCGGACAACCTCAAAGCCTTCCGATCTAAGCCAGTCATCCCGCCGTTTATCGCTTTCCATAGCTAGTGCATGCTGGCCGCCGTCAAGTTCTATGATCAATCCTTTTTCAAAACAGACAAAATCTGCAATATAATTCCCGATTTGCTGCTGCCGTCTGAATTTGAAAGCCTCCATCTGTTGCGCTCGCAGCCTGCTCCACAGATACTTCTCTGCTTCAGTTGACTGCTGCCGCAGTTTTTTAGAAACAGATGCTAATCGCTTGATCAATCAGATCCCCCTCCCTCAATCCCTCCCACCAGGGGAGGGAAAAAGAAAAAAGCCCTATATTAAAAATGTAACCATTTTGAACCTTCAACTTCTTCACTCCTCACTCCTATATATTAAAAGCAATGCTGAATGCACAACCGCCTTCTTGAGGCCTTTCAACAGCCACCGTGCCGCCCAGCTGAACAGCAAGCGCAGCCAGCAGCTGCATCCCCAGTGACGATGCTTTCTGCGGGTCGATCTCAGGCGGAAAACCTGCGCCGTCATCACTTACCCGCAGCAGCATTCGGGACGTACTGCCTGTGCCGGAGGTTCCAGCCTCAGCCGCATGTAAATCAACTGTAATAATGCCCGGCCGTTCATCCGGGAACGCATGTTTAATGGAATTAGAAACCAGCTCATTTATGATAAGTCCGCACGGAACGGATTTTTCAAGCGGCATTTCCACCCTGCCGATCCTGTTGATAATCCGGATGCGGCCGCCGGCCGGTCCCATTGAAAATATAAGCAGACGGCACAGCTCATCCACATACGACGCAAAATCTATGTGGGCCACATCATGAAAGCTGCACAGCATTTCATGCAGCAGCGCCATGGAATTGATGCGGTTGCTGGTGTCCTGCAGCACATTGAAAGCCGACGGATTGTCTATGCGTTGAGCCTGCAGCGCAAGAAGGCTTTGCACAACCTGCAGATTATTCTTAACGCGGTGATGCACTTCCTTCAGCAGGGCTTCTTTTTCATTGAGCGAGACCCGCAGGGCATTCTCCGCCAGCAGCCGCTCGTGAATCTCCTCGCGCAGCAGGCCGACGGTTTTCTCAAGCTGCTGTGTCCGTTCCGCAACCCGGGCCTCAAGCTCGCTGTTGAGCTGCTCAAGGCGCTCCCGTATATTCCGCAGCTCGATATGTGTCCGCACCCGTTCCAGAACCTCTTTGGTCTGAAACGGTTTTGTTATATAATCTACGCCTCCGGCTTCAAAAGCCTTTATCTTCTCAGCTGCTTCCATCATCCCGCTGATGAATATCACCGGGATTGCGCGCGTCTGCTCCCGGGCCTTCAGCCGCCTGCACACTTCGTAGCCGTCCATCACCGGCATCTTTATGTCAAGCAGGATCAAATCCGGCAGCTCAACATCTATCGTCTTTAATGCGGCGGCCCCGCTTTTCACAGCCCGCACCTGATACCCCTGCGCTATCAGCGACTCCGACAGCAGCTCCAGATTTGCCTCAGAGTCATCCACTATCAGTATGCTTTGCTCCGCCGTGTTCATCGTTCTTTTCCTTGAAACAGTTATTAGTTCAGAGTTCAAGAAGTTCGGAGTTCAAAGTTCGGAGTTAAAAACACAACTACCGAAAGCGGGATTTTAACCGTTGAATATGTCTTCATCACTCAACGCTGAACTAGCTCCGAACTGTCTTATGTCTTTACTCCGAACACCGAACTCTCTTCGCTTCTTGAGCCGAAACTGTCCCTTTCATATCTTGACTCCGAACTCCGAACTATCTCGTCTTTTCATCTCGAATCCGAACTGATTCCTTGTCCATGTCTTCTGAATCGATCCGAATCTTCGAACTCCTTTCTGTTTTCATCTCGAATCTTGAATCCGGAATCTTGAATCTCCTTGTCCCTGCTTTCATCTTGAATCTTGAATCCACGGAACATCTTGAATCTCCTTGTCCTTGTTTTCATCTTGAATCTTGAATCCGGAATCTTGAATCTCCTTACCTCCTTTCAACACCTCACCTATCCCGTCATAGTCGTAGCCGGCCGGCATACCCGGCCAGCAGCGCCCCAAGCCGCCCGTCAAATTTTTTAACCTCCCCGATCAGCTCGCGCATCCGGCTCACATCAGCCATGTCCGCAGCCCTGTTTAGTGCCTGTGTCAGTTCATCCGGCAAACCGGCCACCAGGCACGCGCGCTCAGCCTCATTGATTTCAGCCTCACTGCATGCAGCCTGATCCGGGCTCTGCAAGGTATACGGCACATACTGCATCGTCTCCCGTATGAGGTCATCGCGGCGCAGCGGCTTGCACAGATACCCCTGGCAGAGAGCCCGTATCCGCATCTCTTCCTCTTTCAGCGCATGCGCCGTCACCGCTATGACCGGTATATCCCTCAACGCCGTATCGCTTTTCAGTATCCGCATGAACTCGTAGCCGTCCATTACCGGCATCTTCATATCCAGAAGCAGCAAGTCCGGCTTCCTCCGCCTCGCCTTCTCCAGGGCTTCCTGCCCGTTTGCCGCCTCCTCAATCTCCAGGTTGCAGCCATCATAAAAGCCCTTAATCACCTCGCGGTTAGAGTCTATGTCGTCGACCACCAGAATCAGCGCCGGCTTGAACCTGACTTCATCATATTCTTCCCGGCCGGGCTCTGCTTTCTGTTCAAGCTCCCCTTTCGCCACTTCCGCTACAGGCAGTTCAACTGTAAACATGCTGCCCTTGCCTACACAGCTTTCCAGCCTGATGCGCCCATCCATCGACTCCACCAGGCTTTTGGTTATCGACAACCCCAGCCCCGTGCCGCCGTACCCCTTCATCGCAAGCCCCTTCAGCTGTTCAAAGGGCTCAAATATCCTCTCAAATTCCTCCTCCGGTATCCCGATTCCCGTATCCTGAACAGAGATACTGATCTGTCGCCTGCTGCCCTCATCTTCCTGCATGCTTTGAGCTTTCACGAGCACCTGCACCGTGCCGGCGTCCGTGAACTTTACCGCATTGCCTATCAGGTTCAACAAAATCTGCCGCAGCCGCACAGGGTCCACAAGAACCAGTCCCGGCACTGCCTGCTCTACTTCAGTGCAAAGCTCTATGTGTTTTTCTTCAATCCGCTGGCTGAACATCCGGCACACATCCTCCAGCACCTGCCGCAGCGATACCGGCTCCTGATGAAGGTCCATTTTCCCGGCCTCTATTTTTGAAAAATCAAGTATGTCGTTGAGCAGCGTCAAAAGAGCGTTGCCGCTTTCGTAAATCCGGTGCACATACTCATGCTGCCTTCCATCCTGCACCAGTTTTTCAAGAATTTCTGAAAATCCTATTATTGCATTCATAGGGCTGCGGAACTCATGGCTCATATTGGCCAGAAACATGCTTTTGGCCCGGCTTGCCGACTCAGCAGCCTGCTTGGCCAGCGCAAGCTCATCAGTGCGAATCCGCACCAGCTCCTCAAGATTGTTCTGGTATTCGGCCAGTTTTTCCTGTGCCTGTATTCGTTCGGTACTATCCCGGATTGCCGCCAAATGCACTGCCCTGCCGTTCTGCAAAAAGCATCGCGCGGTAATTTCGACGGAAAATTCACCGCCGTCCTTTCTGCGATGCCGGCGATGGGGTATTGTTATGATCTGGCCGACAGCAGGCAGCATAGCCTGCATATGCAGCATGCCATTTTCAGGCTGAGCCGCCATGTCGGTGATTTTCAACTGTAATAGTTCCTTGTGATCATACCCGTACAGTGCAGTTGCGGCTTTATTAGCCTGCAGTATGCGCGAGGAGATATTATCAATCAAAAAAATAGCATCCGATTCAGCATCGAAAAGCTGACGGTAATTCTCTTCGCTCTGTATCAAGGCCTCTTCGGCCAGCTTGCGCGATGTGATGTCCAGAAACGATAGCAGCACCCGTGATTCATTCCCGGATTTTATTTGTATCGTTGAACAAAGCAGCGCCACATCCTCCCTCCGTCCCTTGCGAAGCAGTGTCGTACGGTACTCGACATCAATATGCATTCTGCCGGTGCTCAGGGTATCGGCAATGGCCGCATATACCCCGCATGCTTCGCACTGAGGCCCGTATCCGCAGCCGCGCGGGTCGTCAAAAGAGTTAATGCAGCCGAAAACACCGCATACCCTCTCATTGGCGATTGCGCTGTTGGGCCATACCGTAAACTCGACAAAGGCGCGATTGGCCTGCACTACGCGGCGCTCGGCATCGATCACACACAGCATGACCTGCGTGCCGTCGTAGATGGCTTTGAGTTCATCCATGCTGAGCTGAAGGTTTATCTCCATCTGCTTGCGCTCGGTAATGTCCTGAATAAATGCAACATAAAGATCGCTGTCGCGTCCCCCGATGGCATCTGTGGATAATTCCGTCGTGATGATCGTGCCGTCTTTTTTTATGAAGCGCTTTTCAAACGCATATGGCAATTTGTATTCGCCGCTTATAATGCGGGCATGTATATCCGTCTCCCGTTCAATATCCTCTGCGGGAGTCAGATCCGTCCATGACTTTGTGCGGAGTTCTTCCTCGGTGTAGCCCAGCATCTGGCAGAGCTTGGGATTGATATCAATCCAGCCTTTGGTTATGCTTGTCGTGGCGATGCCGATGATGGGCAGATAAAAGTAGGCGCGCAGATGCTCGAGCGAAGCCTTCAGGTCCCTTTCGGCTAGACGCTGTTCCGTAATGTTGCGGCTGTAGATGGCCAGCTGGTTTGCCCTCCCCGTATTGTCGATGATCGGATAGATGCTGTCAGTATAAAATTCCCCGTTAAAGTCTTCTTCAAGCTGGCTCGCTGTACCAGTCTGCATGATGGGAAACAAAATTGCCTCTGCGTTTTGCGGCTTGCTCCGGGGGGAAGCATTCTAAAATGCATGTGCCCATCAGCTCATCAATTGTTTTTCCCATCCTTTTAGCCATTTGTTCATTAAGGCAGACGAACTTGTACTCATGATCAAGTATGCACGCCGCATCCACGGTGGCATTGAGAAGGGCCCGGGTCGCCTCTTCGCTTGTCCGCAGCGACATTTCTGCCTGCTTGCGCTCCATCAGCAGGCGCCACTCGCGCAGACAGCGCTCGGCTGTGCGCGGCATGCTGGTAAACGCCTCCGGTGATTTGACCACATAATCAAAAGCTCCCGCTTTCATGGCCTCAACGGCGACCTTTTCATTGCCGTAGCTGGTCATAACCACGATTGGGAAAAGGCCTGATTCCGATGGGGACGACAATACGTCAAGAGCGCTGCCGTCGGGCAGCTTCATGTCCATGATGGCAATATCGGGCGGCTGCTGTGCAATAGAAGTTACATACTGCTGCATCGACTGCGCGACCTGTACCTCATCCCCGGGCCGGGCTGTTTTGAAAGCCCGCCGAATGGCTTCGGCATGCGCCGGCTCGTCTTCTACGATCAGTATCAGTTTGCCGCTGGTTTCCATGATACGCTCCCTTTGATTAAGTTCGGAGTTGGGAGCAATTAGTTCGGAGTTCGGAGTTGGGAGTTCGGAGAAAAAACAAACCAAACTCATAACTCCGAACTTTATTAGTCCGAACTCCAAACGCCCACTCGAACTCCCTACTCCGAACTGTCTTATCTCCATGTTCCGAACACCGAACTCCTCACTCCGAACTAGCGGGCGTGGGCACCGCGCCCCTACTTCTTCAAAGAACTCATAAGCCCACTGAGCATTTTTGATAGTTCAGCACACCAATTCCTTGAGTAGTTCTCTGTTTTGACTATCCATAAAATGCTGCCTGTATGCTATCTCGGTTACAGCAACACATTCACGGGCTGAACGCCGTGAAATTTTTAAAAACTGGTTGAATTCTGGTTTGCTCCCGCCGGTTCCTTCTGCAATATTTAAACAAATGGATATTGCAGCTCTTCTGAATTGATCCGTTAAAGAAAATGCTTCAGCCTTTGGAAAACCTTTTGTAATGGCATATACAAAATCAACATACTCCAGAGCCTTTTGATATACCTGCAACTCCTCAAAAGAAAATTTTTCTGCCATTTTTCACCTTTCTAATTTTGTCTCCCAACTCCGAACTCCCAACTGTCTTTAGGTCTCTGCTCCGAACTCCCAACTCCGAACTCTAAACTCCCAACTCCCGACTCCAAACTAGCGGGCGCGGGCACCGCGCCCCTACTCCGGAAACCGGTTCCAGGCCAGCCAGTAGTAGCCGAATGCCTCCAGCAGCTGTGGTGAATTTTTCAAAATCGACAGGCTTCACCAGATAGCTGCAGGCGCCGTTGCTATAGGAATTGACCATGTCGGATTCCGCTCCTGATGTCGTGAGCACGACCGTCGGTATGTGTTTCAGATGGTCATCTTTCTTTATGCGGCGCAGCACTTCTAGTCCGTCTACTTTCGGCAGGCGCAAGATCAAGCAGAATAAGGTGCGGCATCGGATTGGCTGCCTGATCGGCATAGCCGTTCTGCCGGAACAGATAGTCAAGGGCTGCCTGCCCGTCTGTTACATGCACAATGCGGTTTGCTACGCGAAAGTCCTCAAGATTTCGTCTGACGATTTCGGCATGCGCCATGTCATCTTCAACCAGCAGAATAATAATGGGGTCGCCTTTAACCATGAGAGGGTCTCCTTTTTGTTAATAGTTATGAGTTCTGAGTTCGGAGTTCAGAGTTAGAAATCAGAGTTCGGAGTTCGGAGTATTAAATCACACTTATCGTAAATCCGGAATTTTAAACCTTGCCTTATGTCTTC
This sequence comes from uncultured delta proteobacterium, assembly GCA_963804955.1. GTDB lineage: Bacteria > Desulfobacterota > WTBG01 > CAIYCZ01 > CAIRTM01 > CAIWCT01. Next base: position 73,110 of record CAWDSQ010000008.1, read on the forward strand.
ACTCCGAACTCCTTTATGTCTTAACTCCGAACACTCGCTTCGTACAGTCTTCATGTCTTCGAACTCCGAACTCCGAATCATGACTCCGAACTCTTCCGCGGTAGCGTGAAGTAGAAGCACGCCCCCTTGCCGGGTCCCTCCGACTCAACCCAGATTGTGCCGCCATGCGCTTCAATGATACGCTTCACCAGAGCAAGGCCCAGGCCCGAGCCCTCCATGCCGGAATTGAGTTTTTCGAATAATCCGAAGAGCTTATCTGTGTGCCGCGGTTCGATGCCCATGCCATTGTCGCGCACAAAGCACATGCATATCGCCATTCTTTTTTTCTGCGCCGATCTCAATGAGCGGCGCCTTCTGCTCGCCCATGAACTTAACGGCATTGTCCAGCAGGTTCTGAAACACCTCCACCAGCCGCACCCGGTCGCCGAAGAGCAGAACGGGTTTTTCCGTTACCGTTACGCGCACGCCCCGCTCGTCGATTCTGCCTGCAACCAGGGCAAGGGCCTCCTGCACGATGTCCTGCAGCGGCGCTTCAACAGAGGGGTTGGCCATGCGCCCGATGCGCGATAACTGAAGCAGCTCATCGAGCAATGCAACCATTTTTTGAGAGGCCGTGTTGATATAGCCCAGATCCTGCGCCACCTGCTCCTGGTCGCCCTGGCCATATCCTCTGCGAGATGGCCCATAAAAGTTCTGATCGTCACCAGCGGGCTTCGCAGGTCATGGGATACCGAGTAGGTGAAGCGCTCCAGCTCGTCGTTTTTTGCCTGCAGAGCTTCTTCAGCCTGCTTGCGCTCGGTAATGTCGCGCATGATGTGAACAAATCCGGTTATTTTTCCGTCTGGCGCTTTGATCGGGTCAGCCACCACAAGAAAAAATTTTTCGCCAGCCGAAAACTCCAACATTTCGCGCACGCCGCTTGCCCGTGCTTTGACGATCGGGCAATCCGGGATAGGGTTTTCGGCGTGGTGAATAAGCTGGTGGCATTTTCCTCCCCAGCACAGCCGGGTAATCAAGACCAAAGAAATCAACAAAAGCGCGATTGCACTGCTCGACAGTACCATCAATGCTTAAAAGCGCTACGGGATCAAGAATGGCGTCGAAGGTGGCGCGCCATTTCTCGCTGGCCTGCCGGAGGCGATTCCTCCATTTTTTTGCGCTCGGTGATATCGCGGGCAGTTGAAATTGCCCCTGTCCGACGTTTCCCCCGGCGTCCTTGAGTACATGGCACCACCAGGCAAGCAATCGCTTCTGCCCGTCGCGGCGGCGCTGCCAGCTTTCAACATAAACCGTTTCTTCATTTCCTTGAAAAATATCCGGACCCTGTCATAGGTTGCCTGTTTGCCTTCAAAATAGAAGGCTGCCTCCTGCCGACCACATTATCGCCGAAGAACTCAATGCCAGCCTTGTTGGCCCAGGCATAGACCTTATTGGCGTCAACTTCCATGATGACATCCGTTATAGCGGCAAGCAGGGCCTCCTGCCGGTTGGCAAAGGCTTTTAGCTGCTGTTCAGCCTGCCTGCTTCGGGTGATATCGTGCAGGGTGACATATACCTGAAAGGGCGAGTTTTCACCGGGCCGGAACTGGGGAATAGCATTGACTATCGTCCATGTATACTCTTTGGTGCAGGGGTTCAGGATTCCGACCGTCATGTCCTTAACCGGCAGTCCTGTTCGTAAAGCAGCCATTGAAGGATGCTCATCGCCGGGCAGCAGGCCGCCGTCGTCCCGTATAACGCTCCAGGCGGGGGTGAGGGAGGTCCGTTCCAGAAACTCCTGCCGCGTCAGCCCGAAAATCTGCAGGGCCGCCGGGTTCACGTCTGTGAGACGGCCGTCGGCAGCCTGGTAAAAAGCGCCCTGCGACATGCCTTCAAACAGGGTCCGGTATTTTTCTTCGCTCCACCACAGGGTTTCCTCATCCCGCTTACGCTGGATGATTTCCTGCTCCAGCGCCAGCATTTTGTGCTCCAGCTTTCGAATAAGGGTCTCGTTGTACATCCGGTAATAGACTGTTTCATCATCAATACGGCATGGGGGCGAAGGGATATGGCCGGCCTGGTCAGCCTCCATAACCTGCCGCACAGAGTCTAAGAAAACCTCCGGTTCCATCGGCTTGACGATAAAACGGGCAGCTCCCAGACGTAAGGCCAGTTCTTCGTCCCTGGGGTCGGTATAGGTGGCTGTGTAAATAATCAGGGGTATGTTTTGCAACAGGCTGTCGTGTTTCCATTCCCGCAGCAGGGCAAAACCATCCATCGTCGGCATCAGAATATCGGAAATTGCAATATCCGGAGGGTTGCTCCGGGCCAGCTCAAGTGCTTCGGCACCGTTTCTGGCGCTGATGACCTCAAAGCCATCGCCTTCAAGAATGGACCGGAGCAGATATATATTCTGCTCGAGATCATCAACGATGAGGGCTTTTTTCATGATGCACCTTCTCGCATTTTTAAAGTTCAAGGTTAAAAGTTTAATCCGCCGCGGCGGAGCATACGCCCCTTCCGCTTCCGTCTTCCCTCCCCTGGTGGGAGGGACCGAGGGAGGGGGCCTATAATCTTCAATGCTTTTGTCTTTCTTCCTGTATCTGAATACCATTCTCCATCTTGAATTGATTTTAGGATTTTAATCCCCCTCCCTTTCATTCCCTCCCACCAGAGACTGTGTCGCAATTAACTTTGCTGTCATCTCGACCGAAGGGAGAGATCTTTGTAGTAAGTAAAATCAAGGGCTTAAGATTTCTCACCGCCTGCGGCGGATTCGAAATGACATTAATAAATCAATTGTGACACAGCCTCCCAAGGGGAGGGAAAAATACATCATGAATCTTGAATCTCTTCACTACCAACTCCGAACTGCCTTTTCGTCTTCACTCCGAACTCCCAACTCAAGGGCGGGAGAACCCCGCCCCTACGTTTTTAACCTTGAACCTTAAACGTTTTTTTCAACCTTGAACCTTGAACTGTTGAACCTTGAACTTCATTTTTCAACCTTTAACTTTTTTCTTAACCATGAACCTCTTTGCTCCCAACCCTTTTTCCCGTCAGTTACAAATACTGTGCAACTTCTGAAACAAATGTTTCGGGATTGATGGGCTTTTCAATGTATCCGGTGCATCCGGCCTTTAAAACCCGCTCGCGGTCTCCGACCATGGCATATGACGTCACGGCCACAATAGGCACTTCGGCCAATGCCGGATTTTTTCTCAATGCTTCAGCGACAGCATAGCCGTCCATGCCGGGAAGATGGATATCTAAAAGAATGAGCGCAGGGTTAACCTGGCCTGCCAGCGCAATGCCGGTCTCCCCATCCCGCGCAGGCAACAAACTCCGGTAGCCGTCTTTTTCTCAAGGATAAACTGTTGGCAAGATAGCAGATTCTGTTCATTGTCCTCAATGATAAGAATTGTTTTCATGCGCTGCCCCTACGTTTTTAACTTTGAACTTTTGAACCTTGAACTTCTTTACTCCGTAACTCAAGCCCCCAGACCCTGACACCTGTTCAATGGGCAGCGTAAATATAAATGTGCTGCCAACGCCCGGCTCGCTTTCAACTCTGATGCTTCCCCCCAGCATCTCCACCAGTTTTTTGCAAATCGATAGCCCGAGCCCGGTTCCTTCATGGCTGCGGGTCAGGCCGGTATCGATCTGCCGGAAAGGTTTGAAAAGTTTGTCCATGTCCTGTTGCCCGATGCCGATGCCGGTATCGCGGATGCGCGTTTCCAGCCGGCCTTCATTGATCCTGCAATCAATATGCACCTCTCCGTGTTCGGTGAACTTAACAGCATTACTGACAAGATTGATCAAAATCTGCTTCACCCGGCGGTTGTCGCTCTCTACGATGCCCACCGTCGATGCGATGGCGGCGGAAAGAGACAGCCCTTTTTTTGCCGCCTGTGGCATAACGGTTTGCAGAACATCCTCGACTGCCAGACGCAGGTCAAAAGGTTGTTTGACGATCTCCAGCTGTCCGGCCTCAATTTTTGAAATATCCAGCACATCATTGATCAACGCCAGCAAATGGCGTGCGCTGTCCCGGATCATGGTGAGCTGTTTGGTTTGCTCCTCATTGAGCGGGCCGGCCAGAAGCTGAAGAAGAATGCCTGTAAATCCAATGATCGAGTTGAGCGGTGTGCGCAGTTCATGAGACATGGTGGCGAGAAACGCCGATTTGAGGTGGTCTGCGTCCTGTGCCCGTTCCATGGCGACTTTGAGTTCTTCCGTGCGCCTTGCCACGCTTTGTTCCAGTTCGGCGGCATGCTGCTTAATTGTTTCGTGCAAGCGGGTATTCTGTAGACCCGCGGTCACCTGGTCGGCAAGGGCCTCCAGAAATATGGCTTGCTGTTCAAAATCGCGCTGCTCGATTGAGGCCAGACCGAGTGCGCCGATGACCTCATCTCCGCTGTGCAGGGGCAGGGCTGCAAAGGAACGCACCATTGCGTTCCTGTCTGTTTCACCGGCGCAGCGGGCATCTGTAGGAATGTCGCGAAAGTACAGGGCGCGGCCTGATTGTACTGCCAGGCCGCACAAGCGCCTGCCCACAGGAAGGCCGGGTACGCAAGTATGATTGATGTGGCTATCTTGAGGGGCTTCGGCCTGAAGCCTTAAATCGCCTCCTTCGCGCACAAACAGAAACGCTTGATCCGGTGATACTGCCGTAAGCGTTTCCTCCAGCGCAGCCTGCGTGACCAGGGACAGTTCCAGGCTGGCGTTTACTTTACTACTCAGGGCATTGAGGGCTGCCAGTTGTTGAGTTCTTTGATTGAGCGTTTTCTCGGCCAGCTTGCGCTCGGTGATATCGTGCAGGGTGACATATACCTGAAAGGGCGAGCTTTCACCGGGCCGGAACTGGGGAATAGCATTGACTATCGCCCATGTATACTCTTTGGTGCTGGGGTTCAGGATTCCGACCGTCATGTCCTTAACCGGCAGTCCTGTGCCTAAAGCAGCCATTGAAGGATGCTCATCACCGGGCAGCAGGCCGCCGTCTTCCCGTATGACGCTCCAGGCGGTGGGGAAGGAGGCCCGTTCCAGAAACTCCTGCCGCGTCAGCCCGAACATCCGCAGGGCCGCCGGGTTCACGTCTGTGAAACGGCCGTCGGCAGCCTGGTAAAAAGCGCCCTGCGACATGCCTTCAAATAATGTCCGGTATTTTTCTTCATTCCGGCGCAGTTCCAGACTGCTGTCTCGAAAATCTTTAAACATCCGGGTCATAAAAAGGATTGCCAGAAAAAAAAGCAGGGAAATGAGCAGCGTAAGTATCTCTGGAGCGGCAAGCTCTTTGCCGGTGGAAAGAGATTCTCCCAGCGTGCCGGTGCGGCGCCCAACGATCAGCAGCGCTGAAATCACGAGAAGCACCCACGGCAGCCTGCGGGGTGCATAACGAATTTGTGCCAATGCGATAACAGCCGCCGTGGCCTGCAGCAGGATGCCTAAGATGTAAACAGTTGCGTTCATGGTGCTCACCTTCAAGGTTCAAGAAAAATCAATTCATGATTTCTGATTCATGATTGATGCCGCCGTAAAAAGTCCCAGCGGTTGTCATGCAATGACAGTTTTTTTAACTTTTTACGACTTCATCATGATTGAAAATAAAAATAACTGATTTAGAACGTGGAATAGTTTAGCCTCTCTCAATTTTGAATTTTGAATCCGGAATTTTGAATCTTGAATTTTTTCTCCCTACTCCGAACTCATGCCTCCGAACTATGGGATGCGGGCACCGCGCCCCTACTTCCCCTTGACATTTGCCGGTCATCTATCATATATAATAACCATGCAGCTAAACATCGAAATCAAGACATCTCTGAAGCGTGAATACAGCTTGTGCACTCATGCTGTCGCCTTTTATAAAAAATCGCTGAGTGAATTTGAGCAAAAATATCATCTTACCACCTCGGCGTTTTTGAAGAAATTTGAGGCAGGCCGCATGGGTGATGAATCCGATTTCTTCGACTGGTACGCCTTCGCGAAGCTTCTCACCCGTTGGCAAAAAACACGCTCAACCATCCAGTCGACAGTACGATGATACAAAGATTTGTTGCGCGTTTCGAACAAAGTATCACCTCACATCCCGTTGCTTTATCCTCAGACATCAAAAAATATTTCAGCCCGCATGATGATGCTGTATATATTCGTGGCGTCGTGCTTTTTACCGATGCTTCATCCCTTGAACTTTCACTTTTCATTCAAAAAACAGGCCGTACGCTTTCTGTCGACAAGTACAGGTTCCATTATATGGATCGCCAGAACCGCATGATTTTCCGCTATGATAATGCCCCGCATCATCCCGATCTGACCTCTTTTCCCCATCATAAGCACATAAGCAACCGTACAATTGCGGCCTCTTTTAAAGAACTGCCTGACATTCTTGAAGAAATCAGCGCAATTATTTTGCAATAAGACAGGTTCAAGTTTTAAAAGTTCAAGGTTTTGTTTTTATTTTTTCAATATTGAACATTGAACCTTCCAACTTTGAACATCTTTTCTGTTTTCAACATTGAACCTTAAACGTTTTTTTTAACCTTGAACCTTTGAACTTTGAACCTCTTTTTTGAACCTTGAACGTTTTTGCTTCGAACACCGAACTCATAACTCCGAACTATAGGCCGTTCAGCCAGACGCCACTACGACCTTACTCCTTTCCCGCCAGACAAACGCGGTTGCGCCCCCTGTCTTTCGCTTCATACAGGGCGGCATCAGCTTCTGCCAGCAGCTCATTCTCTGTCATATTTCCATGCCACACCGCCACACCGATACTGAGAGTGATCCACAGATTCCCCTGCCTGGTGGGTATCGGATTGCCGGCAATTGCAGTTCGCAAACGCTCATAGACGAGGCTCACAGCCTGTCCTTTGATGTTTGTTGCTATCACCGCAAACTCTTCTCCGCCGAGGCGGCCCAGATAGTCGTACTGCCGCAGGCTGCCTTCCAGAAGGCGAACAAGTCCGCACAGCACCTCATCGCCCACCTGATGTCCATATGCATCATTCACCTGTTTGAAATGATCAACGTCGCACATGCCCACGGTCAAGCCGCTGCTTATCCGCCTTTCTCTGGCAAGCTCACGGGTCAGAGCCTCCAGAATGGCCCTCCGGTTGAGAACGCCCGTGAGCGAGTCGTGCGCGGCCTGGTGAGCAAGCGCATTTCGTGCATCCAGCAGCTTGTTCTGCATTTCAATCAGGCGCCGCCCCGCGTTTATTCTGGCCCTCAGTTCGCCGGCGTCAAAGGGTTTAGCAAGATAGTCGACAGCGCCGGCCTCAAGACCGGTAATTATGTCGGCCTTTTCTCCTTTTGATGTCAACATGATGATGTGCGGCGGCTGGTCCGTTTCCACCTGCCGGATGCGGCGGCACAACTCCATGCCATCGAGTTCAGGCATCATCCAGTCGAGAATAACTATCCGGGGTGCGTCATGCTGCTGCATGGCCTGCCAGGCTTCAGCACCGTTTGCCGCAGTCACCACCTCATAGCCGCACTTTTCCAGAAGTGCTGTGAGAACGGTACGAGACAGGGGGTCATCATCAGCAATTAAAATTCTCATTGCAAAGGCCTGTTAATTATTTTTGCTTTTTAAACCTCGAACTTCTTCACTACCAACTCCGAACTCATGACTCACAACTTTAGGGCACGGGCACCGTGCTACGCTCCCAACTCCGAACTGTCTTTACGTCTTCGCTCCGAACTCCGAACTCAGGGGCGGGACGACCCCGCCCCTACGTTTTAACCTTGAACCTTGAACTGTTGAACCTTGAACTTCATTTTTCAACCTTGAACCTTGAACGTTTTTTACTCCCCACTCCGAACTCATGACTCCGAACTCTTCCGCGGTAGCGTGAAGTAGAAGCACGCCCCTTTGCCGAGGCCCTCCGACTCAACCCAAATCCTGCCGCCATGAACTTCCACTATGCGCTTCACCAGGGCAAGGCCCAGGCCCGTGCCCGATGAATCAGGATCGAGTTTTTCGAATATGCCGAACAGTTTATGCTTGTGCCGCGGATCAATGCCCATGCCGTTATCGCGCACATAGCACACGATTTCACCCGACTTCATTTCCGCGCCGATTTCAATTAGCGGCTTGGTTTGCTCTCCCATGAACTTAGCGGCATTATCAATAAGATTTTGGAAAATCTCCACAATTCGAACACGGTCGCCGTACAGCAAAACGGGTTTTTCCGTTATCGTTACCTGCGCGCCCCGTTTGTCAATGCGTCCTGCGGTCAGGCTAAGCGCCTCCTGCACAATTTCCTGCAGGGGCGCTTCAACGGACGGCGTTATGACGCGCCCGATCTGCGAGAATTTCAGAAGTTCATCAAGCAGCGCATCCATTTTCTCCGCCGCAGAATTTATATAGGCAAAATCCTGAACCATACGGCCCGTGTCATTATCAGCCAGGTCCTCCACAAAATGCCCCAGGAAAGTTCTGATGGTCACCAGGGGGGTTTTCAGGTCATGGGCGACGGAACGGGCGAAGCGCTCCAGGTCGGCATTTTTTTCGTTCAGTGCGGCCCTGGCCTGACTGTGCTCGGTTATGTCGCTCAGTACGGCACGGCATACGGGTGTGCCGGTTTTTGTATCCTGTGCCACGTTCGCCTCTATGCGTGCATGGAAGGGTGCGCCGCCTTGTTTGAGCATCCGTATATCAAATGCCTGGTTCTCCTGCGTTTCAAAAAGTTTTTTGAAGCACAGATAGTAGAGGTCGACATCCTCGGTAAGCATATAGCGCGACAGGGGGTGCCTGAGCAGTTTGCTTCTGTCAACGCCGAGCAGCGAACATGCCGTGAGATTGGCCTCAAGGATCAGGCCTTTTTCACTGAGGGTGAAATACCCTACCGGGGCCAAATCATACAAATCAAAGTACCGCAGCAAGGTGTTTTTCAGCTCCTCCTGAACCCGCCGCAGCTCATCGTTTTGCATCTCAAGTTCGATCTGGTGCACCTCAAGCTCATGGTTGAGGTGCTGTGCTTCCTCGGGCATGACAGGCCCTTGGTCGATGTGCTGCCTGCGCAGGGCATCTTCGGCCTTTTGTCGCAGAGCAGCGGCCTGCGAAGTCGGGGTTTCAGTGGGCTTATTTTTCTTTTTCGCCATGGGTCATGCCTTTAAGTTCCAGGGTTCAAAAAAAAAGATGTTCAAGGTTCAAAAAGTATTCTTAAATTTTGAATCCGTTTACTCCGAAATTTTTTCCGTCTTCCCTCCCCTTGTGGGAGGGACCGAGGGAGGGGGCCAATAATCTTCAATGCTTTTGTCTTTCTTCTTGTCTCATGAAGCAGCAATCCTGAATTGATTTTAAGATTTAAATCCCCCTCCCTGTATCTTTCCAACCAGGGGAGAAAAAAATACATTTTGAATCTAGAATCCGGAATCCTGAATCTCTTCACTCCGAACACCCAACTCCGAACCCAGGGCAGGTTTGAAACCTGCCCCAACACTCCGAACTCACAACTTTAGGGCACGGGAACCGTGCCCCTACGCTCCGAACTCCGAACTCATGACTCCGAACTCTTCCGCGGTAGCGTGAACCAGAAGCACGCCCCTTTGCCGAGCCCCGCCGACTCAACCCAAATCCTGCCGCCATGGACTTCAATTATACGCTTTGCCAGAGCAAGCCCCATGCCCGATCCCTCGGAATGAGCATCAAGTTTATCGAACAAGCCAAAGAGCCGATCCTTGTAACGCATGTCTATGCCCATCCCGTTATCACGCACAAAAAACAAGATATCCCCGTTCTTTTTTTCTGTGCCGATTTCAATGAACGGCTCCTTCTGCGGACCCATGAATTTCACGGCATTGTCCACCAGATTTTGAAACACTTTCACCAGACACGGGCGGTCGCCATAGAGCATACTGGGCTCCTGCCCCACCACAACCTGTACGCAACGCTCGGTTATCCGGCCTGCAACCAAATCCAAGGCATCCTGGACAAGCTCCTGAAACGGTACTTCCACTGGTGGATTGACAACGCGCCCGATGCGCGACAAGTCAAGCAGTTCTTCAAGCAGGGCATTCATCCTGTCGGCTGCCGTATGGATAAAGCCCAGATCCTGCGCTACATGTTCCGTATCAGCCTTTGCCATATCCTGCTCCAGATACCCGAGAAATGTTTTGATAGTCACCAGCGGGCTTTTCAGATCATGGGAAACCGTATAGTTGAAATGGACAAGCTCCTCGTTTTTTGCCTGCAGAGCCGCTTCTGCCTGCCTGCGCTCGGTTATGTCCAGCACCATGCCTGACGAGCGGACAATACTACCGGCGTCATTTTTAAAATGGTGGCATTTTTCGTAAACATAGCGTACCTCACCGGTTTTTTTACGGACCACCCGGTGCATTATTTCATAGCCGTCCAAGCCTTTCTGCAGCGATTCCGAATACGCTTTGTCAACCGCTGCGCGATCCTCCGGGTGCACTGCATCAAGAAAAGCCTCAAAGGAGGCTTTAAATTCCTGTGCCTGCAGGCCAAAAATGCGATAGACCTCGTCCGACCAAATTAACCGTTTGGTTGAAATATCCAAATCCCAGCTTCCAAGATGAGCAATTTCCTGAGCTTTGCTCAACCGTGCAGTACCTTCACGCAACTCGAGCTCCATCTGTTTGCGCGCAGTAATATCATTGCCGATGGCTAAAAACCCGGTAAGTTTTCCTTCAGAGTCGAAGATCGCCCTGTTCGTCCAGCTTACCCATACCCGGGAGCCGTCTTTGCGCATGTTTTCATTTTCATTTTGTGCATACTTATCCGGGTTGCGGACAATATCATCAACCATGGCGCGCAAATCGCGGTTTGTGCTGTCGCGTTCGGGCACGATGGTGCCAATCACGGATTTGCCCAGTATTTCCTCTTTTGAAAAGCCGAAAAATTTTTCCGCGAATTCATTAAAGAACGTTATTGAGCCCCCCTGTTCCCAGCGCAGAATAATACTGTTGGCGCATTCGACCAGTTCCCGGTAGTTCTTTTCGCTTTCCAGGAGCGCTTTTTTGTTTTTTTCACCCTCTTGCAGATTTATAAAAAGCCTGCAGATGAGCATGGTGGCTACCGGAAACACGACCAGCACCGGGGGGCCGATGCGCCCCATCACATCAACTGATGATGCAGCCGGCAGCAGCATCATCATGCCTACCATGACGGTATGTACCAGGAACCCGAAGCCCAGGAGTATAAAATTTGTCATCAGGGCCGGGTTGTGCAGCCGCAGATAATAAAACACCACGCCCAGAGCAGCCGACTCGCCGATAACGCTGACGCCCATCAGGGCTCCGCCGCCGCCGAGCCACAGACGGTATGCCCCGCATATTCCCGCAGCGATAGCGGCGATAACAGGCCCGCCGAACAGGCCTGCCACAGCAAGGATGATGGAGCGGCCATCGAAAATAATGCCGGGCGCAAAGTGCAGCGGCGTCATCATGCCGACAATTCCCACACTGCCGAAAATAAATCCTGACAGAACAGAGGCCATATGCGGGTAGCGATTCAGTCTGCGCATGGTTATATTGCTTGAAAGCAGCTGCTGCGCAAGGATCAAGGCCATAAGCAGCGCTATGTTTTGAATAAGATTAAGGAGTATCATGGCTTTAAAACCTTAAAAAATTGTTCAAGGTTCAAAAGTTCAAAGTTCAAGGTTTTGTTTTTATTTTTTCAACATTGAACTTTGAACCTTCCAACTTTGAACATCTTTTCTATTTTCAGTATTGAACATTGAACCTTGAACCTTCTAACCTTGAACCAGTTTGCCCGGCAAACTGAACCAAAAACAAGCCCCTTTGCCGAGGCCCTCCGACTCAACCCAAATCCTGCCGCCGTGCAGTTCAACAATACGCTTCACCAGCGCAAGACCCATGCCCGAACCTTCGATCTCAGGGTGAAGTTTTTCAAACAGTTCAAACAGCTTGTGCGTATGCTGTGGGTCGATGCCAATGCCGTTATCGCGCACAAAGCATGCAATCTCGCCATTCCTTATTTCAGCACCTATTTCAATAAGCGGCTCGGTTTGCTCTCCCATGAACTTAGCGGCATTATCAATAAGATTCTGAAAAACCTCCGCCAGCCGCACCCGGTCGCCATAGAGCAGCACCGCCTCTTGTGTTACCTGTACCCGCACTCCCCGCTGATCAATGCGTCCAGCCACCAGGGCCAGCGCCTCCCGCACGATTTCCTGCAGCGGCGTTTCAACCGATGGGTTCATTACGCGTCCGAGGCGCGACAAATGCAGCAGCTCATCCAGCAGCTGACCCATTTTCGCCGTGGCAGTATGTATATACTGCAGGTCCCGGGCTATGTTCTCAGTGTCGCCGCGCGACAGGTCATCGGCAAGGTGGCCCATAAAAGTCCTGATTGTCACCAGCGGGCTTCTCAAATCATGCGAAACAGTGTAGGTAAAGCGTTCCAGCTCGGCGTTTTTTTCCTGCAAGGCCTGTTCCGCGAGTTTTCGCTCGGTGATATCCAGCAAAAGGGCTGCGGAGTTTAAGAGCTTGCCGTTTTCGCCGTAGTTAAAAATGCTGCAGTCATGAATATGGCGTATTTCTCCGCCCGGGCGTATGATCCGGTACTCAAGCTCGACCAGGGATCGCTCGTCGTTGAAGCCGTTCCAGGCCTTGACAAGGGCCGGATAATCCTCCGGGTGCACGCAACGGGTAAATTCGGAAAAAAGCATGGGACTGCCGACCGGCAGGCCAAGAATGCGGTAGATTTCATCGGACCACCGGTAGTGTCCTGTTTCGGGATTATAAGTCCAGGTGCCCAAATGGGCTATCTGCCGGGCTTCGGCCAGAAGGCTTTCGGTTTCAAGCAGGGCCGCTTCCACCCTTTTGCGCTCGGCAAGCTCCAGCTTCAAAGCCTCCTCTGCACGCTTGCGCTGGGTGATGTCGACCACAGCGCCGATGAGCCCGGCCGTGCGGCCGCCCGGGCCGGGAAATGCAGCCTTATGGAAAACCACATCGTGAACCGCACCCCGGACGTCCCTGACCTGCGACTCATAAACCTGAAGTCCGGAATGCTGCAGCAGTTCAAGATCCTTTGCGTGATAGACCCGGGCCAGCTCATCATCTGCGATATCGAACACGCTTTTGCCGATAAGGTCCTGACGGGCGCACCCATAGAATTCTTCAAAGGCCCTGTTGCATCCCAGGTAGCGCGCGTCAAGGTCCTTGTAGAACACCGGCAGCGGAATGGCATTGAGCAGCGCTTCTATGAAAATACTGCTCTGCCGAAGCCCATCCTCAGCCTTTTTGCGATCGTAGATTTCCTTCAGCAGCAGCTCATTTGCAAGCCGCAAATCGGCTGCCTGATGTTTGAACCTGTTGCGCAGCCGGCGCAGCTCCAGATGGGTGTGAACGCGGGCAAGCAATTCCTCTGGCTCAAACGGTTTGACAATATAATCGACAGCTCCCAGCTTAAAACCATCGATTCTCTTTCCTGTTTCCGTGAAACCGCTGAGGAAAATGACCGCAATGTCCCGGCATTCGGGCCGCGCCTGGAGTTGTCTCAAGACCGAAAACCCGTCCATATCCGGCAAGTTTATATCAAGCAGAATCAATTCCGGCGACAGGGTTTCTACTGCACCAAGAGCCTGCTTGCCGCTGTCGGCGCAGTGCACATGATAGCCCTGCTGAGACAGTATATGCTCCAGCATAGCCAGTGACGATTCATCATCGTCGACAACAAGAATAGCGCCGGTATCGTTTGTCGTCTTTTTTTCCATTTAGCACCTGCATTCGATACGCTGTGGCGAAACGGATTCAAAATTCCGGATTCAAAACAAAAAAATTCAAAATGAAAAACATAGATTTATAATGTGAAAATAGTTTCTTCTTTGTGAATTTTGATTCATGCATCTTCTTTCCACTCCCAATTCCATACCCTCGGCCGCATCTACGATCTTTCGGGCGGGACAACCCCGTCCCTACGATCCGAACTGACTATATTTTTTAACGGCAAAGAAAAAAAGAATGTTGTGCCTTTTCCCTCCGCGGTTTGTACCCATATGTCGCCGCCGTGGGCCACCACGATTTTTTTTGAAATGGCCAGGCCAAGGCCGGTGCTGGACTCGCCGGCCGTGCTTTGCACGCTGGTTCTGCCAAAGGGCTTAAAAAGCTGGTCGACTTCCTTTTGGGGTATGCCCTGGCCCTGGTCGCTGACTGACACAACTACACGGGCGCCCTCGCTGGCCACCGCGATATCGACTGCGGTTCCGGATGCGGAAAATTTAATAGCGTTTGAAATCAGATTATCCAGCACCTGATCGATTTTCTGCCCGTCAAAGAAAGCCGGTATGCCGGTATGCTCATTCGTAATATGCAGTGCAATCTGTTTTTTCTGCGCCAGAAAACTGTTAAAGCGCACCGCCTGCTGAACATGCTCCATGAGATTGCCCGGCTGCACAAGCAACTCAAATTTCCCCGATTCAATTTTTGCAATATCAAGAAAGCTGTTCACAACTTCGAGGGCTGAACGGCCTGTTTTTTCAATGATCGACAAAAATTTCGTTTGGTCTTCATCAAGCAGGGGGCTGATTTCTTCCGCTAAAATTTCACTATAGTTTATGATAAGAGCAAGGGGCTTGCGGATATCATGGGCCGCCATACCGACAAAGCGGTTTTTTTCTTCATTGAGCTGCGCCAGCTCGACATTTTTTTTTGCAAGCTCGCGATGCATATCGGCAAGCTCATTGTTCAGTCGCGAAAGCTCCTCGTACAGGTCAACCCCTGTGCGGCTGTTTTTCGTATCGATAGTTGGTGTGTCTTCCATAAGGGCCTTAAAAAAGTTCAGGGTTCAAGGTTCAAGGTTTAAGGTTTAAGGTTGTAGGGGCGAATGGCATTCGCCCTCTAGTTCGGAGTTGAGAGTTCGGAGTTCGGAGTATAAAAACACCGAACTTCTCTTTCCGTCTTCCCTCCCCTTGTGGGAGGACCGAGGGAGGGGGCCAATAAATGATTTCTGATAGTATCCATAACCCCGTCAATATTTAAAACCCAGGGCAGACACGCAGGTCTGCCCTTGCGATTTCGAATCATGAATCATGAATTAAATGCCTGCTATGCGCAACGCCTCCCGGGCCGAACCTGCATAAAAGTCAGCGCCGACAAGCTTTGCCAGGCCGGCGTCACGGTTGAAGCCGAAACCGCCGACAATGATTTTTGTCGGCCGGGTATCCGAGGCCCGCACCTTTTCGATAATTTTTTCTACCTTATTGACGCTTGAGGCCATTGCCGCGGATATGCCCAGAATATCGGCTTTCTTTTCAAGCAGCGTGTCGACGATGTTATAGGCGGGCATATTGGCGCCCAGATAGCACACATTCCAGCCTTCCATTTCAAATAAATCAGCCACCATTCGCATGCCGATTTCATGCAGCTCGCCGCTGACGCATATGCCGACCATGGCGCCGCCCTTTTTTTCTGCATTGCAGATATGCGGGTAGTACAGCTGCGACATGATGAGCTGCGTAACGGCGCTGCAAAAATGCTCCTGCGCAACCGTGATTTTATTTGTCTGCCAGAGGCGGCCTATTTCATACTGCACGGGCTGCAGGACATTGATATAGATATCCTGTATGGGCATGCCTGCTTGAAAGCTGTCCATCACCAGCCGGGTCGCGGCGGCGCGAT
Source organism: uncultured delta proteobacterium (assembly GCA_963804955.1). Taxonomy (GTDB): domain Bacteria; phylum Desulfobacterota; class WTBG01; order CAIYCZ01; family CAIRTM01; genus CAIWCT01. The sequence continues at coordinate 88,695 of CAWDSQ010000008.1, forward strand.
CACCCAGCAGCACGGCATCGAGATACCGCTGTGCAAGCTCTCCCTGCGGCGACTGCGGGTCGATAAATGAGCAGGGTGCTTCCAGCGGGCCGCTTATTTCAGACCTGCCCGCCTGCATATAGCTGGAAATTATCTCGTGGGTTTCCGGGGGAAGCGCCGCCAGCAGCCCCGCCCTGACAAGCTCGACATTTTTTTCAAGCACGTCAAGCGCAATGCCATTGCTGCTGAACATTGATTTTGTCCAGTCGATATATTCGGTAAACAGGCCCGGGTTTTTTTCCGCAATCGCATTGGCAAGATAGGAAAGCTCATAATGGGTGTATTCCAGCAGCTTTTCCGGCTCTACGCCGAACCGGTCAAACATCCCCTGCAGTGCGCCGTATCTGCTCCGGGCGATTTCCCGGGAAAGGGCGTCCTGCGAGGCAAGTATCAGGGAGCTGACTTTCTGCTCGTCAATGTGTGCGGCCATGAAACCTCCGTGTCATTAAAAGGTTGATTCAAAATTCCGGATTCAAGATTCAAGATAAAAGTCAAGATTCAAAATGTTGAACATGTTTGCCATCCCCAGTGTTGAGGGTTCGACCCTTCTTGATCTTCATCTTGAATCTTGAATCAGCAATCTTGAATTAGATTTTTTAGGATTTAAATCCCCCTCCCTTTCATTCCTCCCACCAGGGGAGGGTAAAATTAACTTTGCTGCACCTCGGGCCGGCGGTAGAGATCCTGCCCGTAATTAAAATTAAGAATCGTTTTCAACTCGGGATTTGAATCATCAATAACCTTGAACACAGTTTCCAGGGAACGTTACATTTTGAATCTTCACTCCGAAAGTCTTGAATCTCTCACTCCGAACTCTGAACTCATGCAATCTCCTGCCCCAGGCAGCTGGAGAACCAAACGCACGCTCCCTTGCCCAACCCTTCAGACTCAATCCATATCCTGCCGCCATGAACCTCCACGATTCGTTTCGCCAGCGCGAGGCCCATGCCCGTACCCTCCATCTCCGGATCAAACTTCTCAAAAAGGTCGAACACTTTGTCTATATGCCGCGGGTCTATGCCCACGCCGTTATCGAGCACGAACAAAAGATTCTCGCCATTTTTTGTTTTCAGGCCGATTTCAATCTTCGGCTCCTTTTGATCGCCCATGAATTTGACGGCATTGTCTATAAGGTTCTGAAACAACTCGACCAGCCGCACGCGGTCGCCGCGCAGCAGCAGGGGTTGCTGCGTGATTTCAACCCGAACGCCCCGCCGGGCAATCTGGCCTGCCACAATGGTCAGCGCCTCGTTCACGATATCCTGCAGCGGCGCTTCAACCTCCGGGTTCAAGACGCGACCGATGCGCGTCAGCTCCAGCAGTTCATCCAGCAGCCTGCCCATCTTGTCGGCAGCTCCGCGGATATAGGTAAAATCTTTTTCTATGCGCCCGGCATCCTGCTTCTGCAAGTCTTTCTCCAGGTACCCAAGAAAGGTTTTCACCGTCACGAGCGGGCTTTTTAAATCGTGAGACATGGTGTAGGTAAAGCGCGTCAGCTCGGCATTTGTTTCCAGCAATTGCTTTTTCATAGCGCTCGCGGCTCGAGGCGTGCGATTAAGTATTGGCGCCACATGATCGGCTATGCTTTGCAGCTTCTGCATATCGGCCCCGGTGTAATCGGTTGTTTTATTGGCCACCTGGAAAAGGCCGATAACCTCACCCCCCAGCATAATGGGCAGTGATATATGCCGTTCGAGAACGACATGCCCCTCGGGGGTTTTTGAGGAGCGCTCATTGGTGTAATTTGCTTTTTTTTCACGTATGGCCCGGGGCCAGCTGCTGCGCCCCAGGTCTCACGGGGAAATCGTATGGTTTTATCGGGCATCTGGCATCGGTCCCAGATCTGACGGGTCATGGTTGGCACAACCAGCGAGCCATCAGTATCGAGATAGCCGAAAACGCCAAACTGGCTTTGCATGACCTCAAGAATAACCAGCAGTACTTCATTATACATTTCCTCATCTGAGGCGGTAATAAAGATAGTCGCAATTTTGGCCTGCAGGGCCAGCGTCCGCTCTGCCTGCTTGCGTTCGGTGATGTCGCGGATATTGCACTGGATCACTTTCTTGCCGTTCACGAGATAAACATTGCTGACGAATTCGACTTCAATACGCTGCCCGGCGGCGGTTTCCAGAGGCAAATTCTCATAGCGGATGTATTCATTGTCCTGCAATTCCGTAAAGTTTTCTTTGCTGGTGATGATATCCCTGAAAAAGCCCAGCTCCCAGATTTCCTTTTCGAGAAAAGCCTCGTGTGCAAAACCCAGCAACTCGATCAGAAAAGGGTTCACATCCACGACCATTCCGGTCTTGGCATCAAGTATCAAAATACCGTCTTTGGCAGTCTCGAAAAGCCTGCGATACCGTATCTCCGAAGCGCGCAGCGCCTCTGCAGCCTGCAATTGTTCCCGGTAGAACAGCATCCGCTGCTGCCGCCACAGGCCGAACAACATCGCTGCCAGGCCGCAGAATATGCTTATAACCACAATAATCGTGGTCCAGAACCGCGCCTGCAGCGGCGCAAATATTTCAGTAGTGTCCATGCGCGCCACCAGAAACCACGGCGAATCAGGCACCCGGCGCAGGGCGGCAATGACAGGTTGTGTACGGTAATCTCTACCTTCAAAAATCCCTTCCCTGCCCAGTGCCGCCCTCGCGGCAGGCAATAGAAGATTGGTCAGGGGAAAGCGCAGGTTAAGGGCGGTATTTTTTTGAAACTTCAGTTCATTCAAAAAAAGCACACTGGCGCCGTCGCGGCGCACGAGAAGCGTTTCGGCCGTACTGCTTGACGTGGGCCAGCGTTTGAGAATCGGGTAGAGGTACTATCCGGATTAATGCGAAGGACTATTATGCCCAAGGGCCGGCGGCCGGTCTGGGTATCGTAGAAGGGTACCACAGGGCTATATGCGGGGTATCTCTGTATTGCGGTGGAGATCCTGAAAACGATCTGTTTCGAGCTAGCGCTTCTGGATAAGCTGCGAAGAGTAGCGGATACTGGCGGCTGCATGTCATCCGGTGTCAGGCGGCGAACTCCCTGTGCATCAAAGAGGCTGATCCGGTTATAGCTGAAATTCTCCTTCACCCGGCCTAACCAGGAGCTGTTTTTGTGCATCGGTATCCTGCGGATTATTCAAATAGCGCTGCACCAGAGCTGAAAAAACGGTGTTTTTGAAGAATAGTTTGAGCCGTCACCCAGCCGTTCCTTCCTCCACTGCACCAGCTCGTCCACCTTCAAATCGGCTATGGCTGAGAGCTGATACTCCACTTGCATGCGGAAATGCCGTGAATACGTGCGATAGGAAGTATAGCCGATAGCGATTATGCCCGCGGCAAAGATAAGGAAAATGATGACGAGCGCATACGGGAAATGGCTGCCGTGTTTAGTGCGGGTTGCATGCTTGCCTTCCCCTGAAGGGGTTATTGATTGGGAGTTGGGATTGGGAGTTCAGAGTTCGAATAGGGTAAAAACATTTCCGTTAAATTAGTGATTTTTATCTGAATCCGAAATGTTGAATCTTCTTTCTTAAACATTTCCGGATAGAGTTTCCGCGCGCATTCGGGGCAGATGCCGTGCCTGAATTCAGCCTCGAGTGCTCGACTATGTATTTCTCGATTCTGTTCCAGTAGCCGTCATCATCCCTGATTTTTTTGCAGTTGCTGCAAATAGGGATCATGCCCTTCAGTGTCCGTATGTTTTCCAGTGCCCCTTGCAATTCCAGAATCAGATTTTCCCTGTCCTGCTCGGCTTGTTTGCGCTCAGTAATTTCATGCTGGAGTTGTTGATTGGCAAGCCGTAAATCAGCAGCCTGCTGTTCAAAACTATCACGCAGCCGGCTGAGCGACAGGTGTGTCTGCACCCGTGCCAGCAATTCTTCACGCTGAAACGGTTTGGTGATAAAGTCAACGGCGCCAAGCTTCAAGCCCTTGACCCGCTGCGCCATTTCCGTAAGCCCACTGAGGAAAATAACGGGGATGTCCCGGGTTGCCTGCTCCGCTTTGAGCCGCTGCAAAACCTCAAACCCATCCATATCCGGCATGCAGATGTCCAGCAGTATCAATTCCGGGGAGAGGCAGCTGCACAGACCAGCGCCAGTTGCCCCGTTGTCTACGGGGCGCACCTGATAGCCTTCGCTCAACAGGATATGCGTCAACAGATCCAGTGACTCCCTTGTGTCGTCAACAACCAGAATGCTGCCTTTGCCGATCATATCGTTTTCCTCCGGAAACTCATTAGCATGCAGGATTCCTGCAATTGACAAGAAGACGAGGGCTGACTTTTTAATCTGTCTCATACACCAGCCCATGCTATCTATATAGATTATATTGAAAACCAAACTTTTAATAAGGCATATACTTTTATTTTTTCATATTTTTAATGGAGCCATACAGAATGAACAACATTCTCTTGATTTAACATTACAAAAATCAGGCCACATGAACCATGTTTGGCATAAGTATAAATACATATTTTATTTAGTAAAAAAATAAATAAAATAAAAAAATGTTTCAATTTTTTTTAAACGTAATACTGTATGGCACAAACCGTGTCGGCACAAACTGTGTCAAAGTGTGTCATGGTGCCGCAAGGAAAGTTCAGAGTCCTGTGTTCGGAGTTCAGAGCGTAGGGGCACGGTGCCCGCCCCTGAGTTCGGTGTTCGGAGTATGAAATTCAAGATTTCCGGATTCAAGATTCAAAATAATTTTCCCCCCTCGTGGGAGGGAATGAAAGGGAGGGGGATTGAATTTAAAATCAATTCAGGATTGCACTCTCAACAAAAAACGGCATTCAGTAATCTGTGGTTTTTACAAATCTTCGCTTAACCTTGGAGCGCAGCCCGTTCTTGTTTGGGTGGGACGCAGCGCATTTGTTTAGCACTTTAGATTGCTGATTCATGCTACATGAAGAAAAAAAAAGCATGAAGATTATTGGCCCAGGCAGGCTCGGGAGAGATCTTTGTAGTAAGTAAAATCAATGGCTTAAGATTGATGCGCGGGAACCTAGAATTAAATATAGATTCATGATTCAAAATTTAAGTTAAATGGGGGAGGAGTGAAGAGATTCAAAATTCAACATTGAGGATGGCAAACATATTCCACGGTTTAAATCAGTGAATTTTATCCTGAATCCATCCGGAATCAATTTATTCATCTTGAATCAGCAATCTTGAATTGATTAAAAAATTGTAGGGGCAAACCTGTGTTGGTTTGCCCCAGGGGGCGGTTGAGGTGGAGGGAGCAGAAAGGGCTCCGAGAGCATATCCGTCGCATAAGGGGAGGAATGTGCCGGACATGCTCCGCATTGCCCTGTTTGTTTTAAGTTTTTTTCTGCATGTTAGTTATCGCAGACATTACCAATGCCATCGTGGTCCCGATCTTTTTGCGACATCCTGCAAAAGTTCCACCAGGCGCCCGCGCACTCACTTTTGCCTGTGCATGGTCCGCCCGAAACACAGGTTCCCAGCAGTGGTCCATTCGGCGTATCCGGGCAATTGTCTTCTGCATCATCAATGCCGTCCTGGTCTGCATCAGCATATGCACTATCAGTAAACACCGCAGTAGGATATTCACGCTTCAGAGCGTTAAATCCTTTTCTGCCGGCTATATAGTACACGGTAAAACCGCTTGCGCCGCCTGCGAAAACGAATTCTCCCATCTTCGGCGCATTTCCGTAAAAATACGCGCCTTCCAGGACGGCGCAATCAGCAAATGCCTCATCCCACATGCGGGTAACGCTGGCAGGAAGGGTAACTCTGGCCAGACCGGAGCACTTCGCAAACGCAAACTCCCCAATTGTTTTAATGCTGGCAGGGAAGGTCACGCCGGTTAAGCCGGCAGAGCCATAAAACGCCCATAGAGCAATGTTCGAAACGCTGTCAGGTATGGTGAATTCACCGGATTTTCCGGCAGGATAGGTAATAAGCGTTGTTTTATTTTTATTGTAAAGAACGCCCGTCAAGCTGCTATAGGCAGTGTTGTCAGGGGCAACAGCTATGCTGGTCAAACCGGTGCAATTCGAAAATGCATAATCCCCGATTTTTGAAACGCTGCCAGGGATGACAACGCTCGTTATACCGGTGTCTGCAAATGCTGCAAAACCAATGCTCTCAACCGGCATACCGTCTATAGCAGGTGGAATAACAACAGCCCCGCCGACGCCGTCATAGCACATGATTTTGATAGCGCCGTTAAATTCTTCATAATAAAAATCCCCATCCTGCTGTGCAAAAGCAGACGAGCACAAAAACACAAACCCGATTAATGACACAATATATGTTGCTTTTCTTATCTTCATATACCCTCCTGAAAAAATATTTTTTACGCTTTTCCGAAAACTGATCAACAAGCTCTGCCCGCGTTACAATGGGGTGCAAGCCTGGCGCCGCTCCTGTGCATGTATCTGTTTGCTGTGCTGTCACGTTGGTTCCATAACTACCCCTGTTTGAAGGTTTTCGTCACTGTGTACCGCTCATGTACTGCAGCTAATCCATTTCAAGAACGATGCCATGCGATAAAAAATTATTCCGGAATAAAAACCCCCATGAATTCAGCAGATTACACGGTTGCCCGTATACAGAATTCTGAAATGACGCTGAACGGCTCTGTGTCATGGCACAAGCCGTAACGATGCAGACTGTGCCATGAGAGTAACCAGTTGTCTGGCTATGGGAAGACCCAGCCCGGAGCCGCCATGGGTGCGGGTTATGGAAGAATCTGCCTGCGTAAATCTATCAAAAATAAGGCCCAGTTTGTCGCCCGGGATACCGATGCCCGTATCGCGTATTGGAAAAGAGACGCGATGTCCCATCGGCATCCGGCGCGTTCTCAACCTTTATGGACACCTCACCTGTTTTAGTAAACTTAATGGCATTACCCACAAGGTTGACGAGGTATCTGGCGCAGTCTGACAGGGTCGCCGATGCGGTTCAGGCGCACATCATCGGCTATGAACATGCTCAATTCAAGGCTTTTTTCATGGGCCCGTACAGCCATGACATCACCAAGGCGCTCCATCAATTCGTTGAGGTCAAAGCTGGTCTCTTCAAGGGTCATCTGACCGGCTTCAACTTTCGACAGGTCCAGTATGTCATTAATAAGCGTAAGAGAATTCTCCGGCCGCCTTGAATATATGCACAAACCGCTGCTGCTCGTCAGTTAAGGGCGATTCGGAAAGCAGATCGGCCATGCCGATAATAGCGGTCATGGGCGTGCGTATTTCATGGCTCATGCTGGAAAGAAATTCGCTCTTGGCGATATTGGCCACCTCGGCCTTAAGCGCCATAGTGTTCGCGCGAGCGATTGCTGTTTGAAGCTCGGTATTTGCCCGGCGCAGTTCTTCCTCAGCGCTCCTGCGCTCGGTGATATCCAGCAGAAGTCCGGCTGAGCTCAAGAATCCTGGCCGCTGCCGTCGTATTTATAAATGCTGTACTCATGAATATGGCGTATTTCCCCGCTTGGGCGTACAATACGGTACTCTAGTTCAACCGAGGGGCAATCGTCTGATAAGCCGGTCCACGCCTGTACAAGCGCCGGATAATCCTCCGGGTGCACGTACCGGGTAAACTCGGAAAAGCCCAGGTGGCTGCCGACCGGCAGGCCCAGAATGCGGTAGATTTCATCCGACCATTTGAATTGCCCCGTTTCGACATTATAAATCCAGGTTCCTAAATGTGCTATCTGCCGGGCCTCGATCAAAAGGCTTTCGGTTTCATGCAGCGTCTCTTCCACGCGCCTTCGCTCGGCCAATTCCGTTATTAAAGCTTCCTCGGCCAGCTTGCGCTCAGTGATATCAACAACGGAAATAATGCCTGCCTGTTTACCCAGATAGGTAATGGAATTCCCGGTAAGATAGACCCATTTAAGAGAGCCGCTTTTTGTTATAATTTTAAATTCATGCGAAGCTTCAACACGGTTTGTTCTCCTGTCTATTTCTACCGCTTTGACGAATGATGTCGCGATAATCCTCCGCGACGAAATCCCAATAGTGCATCGCATACAGTTCCTGTACAGAAAAACCGGTTATTTTTTCGCTGGACGGATTGGCGTACACCCAGTTGTCGCCCTGGTAAATCATAATGGCAAAAGGAGACGATCTGGCAAGTCTCCTGAATTTATTCTCGCTTTCTTTCAGTGCATCTTCCGCCAGTTTTTGTTCGGTGATGTCCTCAACCAGAGCAACTGTATAATCAACGCTGCCACCAGATTTCCGCACACACCCCACGCAGAGACTTACCCAGACGATGGCCCCATCCTTGCGGATAAAGCGCTTTTCTGAAGCATACTGTTCAATTTGTCCGGAAAGTATGCGGTTAAATTGTTCAAGATCAGGGGCAAGATCATCCGGATGCGTCATTCCGCCGATGTCATACGAAGGATTTCGTCCCGGGAATAGCCCAGTATTGAACAGAGCCGGTCATTGGCCTCAAGCCATCCCTTATCAAGAGAGGTAATGGCGATACCGTGCAGGGGCAAATCAAAGTAGCTGCGGAAGCGCGCCTCACTGGCGCGGATATTTTCTTCGGTCTGTTTGCGCTCGGTAATATCAACAATGGCGACAACAACATGCCTGCGGCCATCAAGAAGGGCCTGCTCGGCGCTGACCAGCAGCCACGGACGCTGCTCCCGGCCGTCAATGAGCAGAGTCAGCTGAAATTCAGCGCTGTGCACCGGCTGTCCGGTTTGCAAAAGATCGAGGATTGCATTGCGCAAGGGGCAGGCAGGGCAGACTGGCGAGGAACCGCAGCCCTTTTTGTTTTCCATGCTGTGCACACACCCGAGCCCCGCACCGGCGCGTTGCTGCAAAACCTGCGCCGGCTCTTTGGCAAGCATGTTCGCCATCACGGCATTGGCATCGGCTATCACCATATCGTCGTCAAGGAGCAGCATGCCAACGGGTGAGGATGCGAAAACGGCTTTGAGATTATCCTTTTCCGTTTTCAGCGCCGCTTCCGCTCTTTTGCGCTTTGTAATATCGCTGATACTACACGAAAAAAAAGTTTCTCCGTCCGACTTCCATGCGGAAAAGGCTATCTCTGTGGGCAATTCTTCTCCATTTTTGCGCTGTGCTACATACTCAGAAATTTTTCCGGGAAAGCTTTCAGCCTTTGTGTCCATGAACTGCCGGAACCTGTCCTGGTATGCGGTTCTGAGGCGCTCAGGCACAAGCATATGTGCCGGCTGACCGATTGCTTCCTGTTGCGTGTAGCCGAAAATTTTTTCAGCGGCGGGGTTCCAGTACAAGATGCGGTTATGGTGGTCGGAATAAAAAATTGCATTTGGACTGTAATGGGCAATAGCCCTGAAACGCTCCTGGCTGGCGTTAAGCTCAATCTGGAGTTTTTTGAGGGAGGCGACTTCGCTGCGGACGCGAGACGTTAAGTCCCGGATGCGGCCGACAACGCCGCCAATGAATACAATGGCCAGATGGCCGACAGGTGCTTCGGCAACCATTTTGTTTACCCAGTTTGGCACATTAAAAAGCGTGCAGAGTAAACAACTCGCGGAACAACCAGCACACCGGCGGCAATGCCCGCGCGCATGCCGTAGAGTATCCCGGCTGTTATCGCCGGCACTATGCCCGCGATAGCCATGGCATGGCCGCCTGTTGCCTGTATGAACTTAAATAAGGCTATATAAAATACTACCGAACAAAAAAGAAGGACGGGTTTTTTCAAGCCATTACTCCCTTTGTGTCGTCTGAACATGTATAGCCTTTGCATTACGAGGTTAGAGGTTCAAAAGTTCAAGGTGCAAGTGGTCACCGGCGGATGCTCCGGCATCTCCGCCTTCCTCGCCTGATGGGAGGACCCGAGGGAGAGGGAATTAAATTTTTCAATGATTCAAGATTGCTGATTCAAGAAGAATAATTTAAGATTCCGGATTCAGATTTCAAGATAAGATTCACTGATTTAACGGTGGATATGTTTGCCACCTCAATGTTGAATTTTGAACTTTCTTGTCTTCGTCTTGAATCTAGATTATGAATTTTGAATCTTACTGCTTTCCATCTTCAATCTTGAATCTTGAATCAGCAATCTGGAATCTCATTAACCGAACTGACGGGCGCCGGCACCGCGACCCTGTGGCCCGCAAATTTGAGAACGGCAGTTAAAAATGTCCGTTTTTTTAAACGGTTTTGTCAAATGAGCATCGCAGCCCGCATCAAGGCTTTTTTGCACATGCTCCCCGAGCGCATGGGCTGTCAAAGCGATGATGGGCGTGGGCGCTCGTCCCAGCTCACTCTCCCATCGGCGTATCTCTCTGGTTGCGCTGTAGCCGTCCATGACCGGCATCTCCATATCCATAAATACGATGTCATATTTGCCCGTTTTGAATTTATCAACGGCAATGAGTCCGTTTTCTGCCATGTCAATATGACATGCAGTATTTTTAAAATACACCCTGATCAACATGCGGTTATCTTCATTATCATCGACAAGCAGAATTCTGGCACTCAGCGGCGCCATGGTCGCCTCATCAGGTCTTGAGCGCAATCGACTGTTGTGCCGGCCGATGCAATGATGCCTGCCCAGCACTGCCTGCACAGCCTCCCGCAGTTCAGCCCGTTTAATCGGTTTGACGAGATATCCCTGGATACCCAGCTCCTTGACTCTGGCAATATCGCCGCGTCGATTATCCGGAAGTCAGCACCATAACCGCTACGGCCTGCATGACGGATCTTTCTGGATTTCAGCGGCCACGGTAAACCCGTCCATACCGGGCATACGCACATCCAGCAGCACGAGGTTAAACGGCGCTCTGGTCTTCTTCTGCTTTTTTGAGAAGCCTGAGAGCAGTGGCCCCGTCTTCTGCTTCAACGACCTCAAAGCGCTCCAGTGCTGTCATTAACTTACGCAGAATAAGCCTGTTGGTTGCCGTATCATCGACGATAAGAGTTTTTAACCCTTTGATATCCGCCCGGCCACGGCAGTCACCGCGTCGTCACAGGGCTGTTTTTCAAACGTGGCGGTAAAGCAGAATGTGCTGCCGCTGTGCTCAACGCTCTCAACCCAGATGCGGCCGCCCATCAAATCGACAAGCTGCCGGGATATGGCAAGCCCCAGACCCGTGCCGCCAAAACGCCGCGTGGTGGTTGAATCGGCCTGCGTGAAGCGGTCGAAAATCAGATCGAGTTTGTCCGGGCGGTATGCCGATGCCCGTATCGTGAACAGTGAACAGCAATTTCTGTTCTTCCGGAACTCCGCCGACTGAATCAGCTGGCGCTGCTTTTTCAACTTTCACGAAAATTTCGCCTGTTTCGGTGAATTTTACCGCATTGCCGATCAGATTGATTATAATCTGCCGCAGGCGGGTTGGGTCGCCGATAAGGTTTGCCTCTACATCTTCAGCAACAAAACCATTCAGTTCGAGCCCTTTTTTATGCGCTCGCATGGCCATGACTTCGCAGGTTTTTTCAATAAGGTCGGTCAGGTTGAAATCGGTTTTTTCAAGCTCAATCTGCCCGGCCTCAACCTTTGAAAGGTCAAGGATGTCATTAATAAGCGTCAGCAGATTTTCTCCGGCGTTCTTGAAAACCTGCACGTACTGCTGCTGCTCGCTGTCAAGCTGCGTGTCAGACAGCAGCTCGGCCATGCCGATAATGGCGTTCATGGGCGTGCGGATTTCATGGCTCATGCTGGCAAGAAATTCGCTCTTGGCGATATTGGCGGCCTCAGCTGCCTCACCGCGCCAGGCGCATTTGCTCTTCGTGCTGTTTGCTCTCGGTAATGTCAAGCAGAATACTGGCAACCTGCCGCCGGTTTCGTTTTCGTCAAATTTATTACGTGACACTCCCGAACATGGCGTATTTCTCCGCCGGGGCGAATGATCCGGAACTCCATATCAATTGAAGAGGGGTCCGCTTCGTTTATACTGTTCCATGCAGTCAGTGAAAGATCGAAATATCGTCGGGGTGAAGTACCGGACAAATTCGGAAAAACCCAGAGGACTGCCCATCGGCAGGCCCAGAATGCGGTAGATTTCATCGGACCAGCGCATTTCCTGCGTGGCGATCATAAAAATCCCGGTGCCCATATGGGCTATCTGCTGGGCTTCGGTCAGAAGACTTTCGGTTTCGTGCAGCGCCGCTTCCACTCGCCTGCGCTCGGCAAGCTCAACCTTCAGAGCTTCTTCGGCAACCTTGCGCTTCGTGATATCAACAATGGCAACAACGAGATGGCTGCGGCCATTAACAAACGCAGGCTCGACACTCACCAGCAGCCACGGCTGATGTTCCATGCCGTTCAGCAGCAGGTGGGTTGTATTTCAGCCCCATGCACCGACCTGTCGGTTGTTAAGACCGCCATGATCGCACTTCTCAGCGAACAAAGCCGGCAGGCGGGTGAAAAACCGCATCCCCTTGCATCCTCAGCACTATGGATGCATCCCAGTCCGGCGCCGATGGGCTGCTGCAAAAGATCAGCGGGCTCTTTGCCTATCATTCGGGCGATTACGGCATTGGCATTCGTAATAACCAGGTTTTCGTCAAGCAGCAGCATGCCCACGGGTGATGATGCAGAAAATGGCTTTGAGATTATCCTTTTCCGTTTGCAGCGATTTTTGCGCAATTTTGCTCTCGGTGATGTTCTGAAATACCGTGGCAAACTGGCCCGGCCCCACCTGAAAAGCATTGATGGTGTAATAGCAGCTGCTGCTGTTCGACAAACTGCTCGAAGGCAACAGGCTCGCCGGTGAGGGCTACTTTACCGTATGTTTCTATCAGCTGTCGAGCCCTTGACATGGGGATAGACGTCCGTAACGCGTTTGCCCAGCACATCGGCTATGCGCAGCCCGGTGTGCGTTTCAAAGGCAGCGTTAGCCTGCAGAAAAACATAGTCGATTGGTTTGCCCTGCTCATCGACTATTATTTTATGAATGGCAACGCCGGACAGGGCATTGTCAAACAGGCCGCGAAACAGCGTTTCGCTTTCATGCACACGAGCAAACGCCGCGCCGAGTTGCTGCTCTGCCGTGCCGGTGAGCGACCAGAGCAGCATCAGCGCACCGCTGAGCAGCCCCGCGGCAAGCGCCAAGATTCAGACAACAGCCGCGCTGCGGGTGGCTCGGCTTCTGCGGTTATATCCCGCATGATGATGAGCGATGCGACCTGCGCGGCCTGCGGCATCAGGCAGATGAATGATGCCGCAGGTAAACCATTTGCCTCCCTGCCGGGCGGAAAAACTGTTGCTAGAGGGAACCGCGCTAAAATCTTGCGCCAGCAAGCGGCCCACCTCATCGGGCAGGCCGCGTCTGTCTGGTAGGGTGCTACTACAAGGGGATAGTCGTTCCAGCGGCCGGAGAAGCCGAAAGTCTTCCGGGCAGGCCTCGAAGTGCTTCGCGGTTGTAAAAGTCTTTCCGAACGACAGGTAGCAATTCGTTGTTCATATCGCGCGGCCAGCTGCTCCGTCATATGCTCGATTTCCATGCCCAGTTCAAGGTAGCCTGATAAGCTTGCCCTGAAGGCGGACGGGCGAACATACCGCAGCGTAAAAGATCCCAGTGGCCCCGCTCAGATTCCCCAGGCATCAGCGTCCGTTGCTGCGCCGTTACCAGGGTGAAACGCTCGATACGGTCGCCTCGCCGGTCGGGCTGATGGGCTCGCAGGAAGCAGGTTCGATCGGGCTCTATGAAGTAACAGTGGTGTTATCGTATGATTTTCCTTAAGGAGCAAATGCCGGCTGCGCCAGGCGTAAGGGCTGTCAGATCGCGGGTCTGAAAGCCTTCAGCAAATCAGCGTTGCTTTCATAGGTCGATCTGTCGCTTTCAGAAGCTGACATTTGAGTCGATGCTGCGGTTCAGTCTGCTTCTGGCCTGGTCCAGCATGGCGATCATGTTGCGATGTGGCATCTGCTTGAATTCGCGGTGGCCATAGAATGAGATAAGCAGTACTGCCGCCAGTATAACCAGAGCAGCGGGCATGATGATCCAGCGCCTGAGCTTGAGCCTGTCGGGAGTAATGTTCCGGTTGCGGCGGTGTATGATAAAAGCCCCGGAGGCAAGCAACAAGCAGCAGCGCTACGAGTCATCAGGACGGGATTGCGGCGTACGGCGGTCAGTCGGGCGTGCCAGTCTGCGGCCGGCACATCAATACCGACTACCATCAACACGCTGCCGCTATTCGGGGATCAAGCACCGGGGTCAAGGCTGAAATAAAGACGCCGTATTTATCAGTGTAGGGCCGACCGCGGCAGGTTTTCCGGTTTGCAGCACCTGCCAGCTTTCAGGGGTGGGCTTATCGTACACCGCTCCGGGCGGGCTGGCCATGGGGTCGCTTTCGGGATAGCTTTCCGGGCCGAACACTATTTTGCCATTGCGCACCGCCATGCTGTAAATACCGCGCTGCGAGCCGGTTTTGCCTGCAGCGATCATCTGTTGGCGGATATGTTCAAAAGCAGGAGGCCTTTGTCGGCTGCGGTGAAGGTAAGCTTGCGGGCAAGCTCCGGGTTGATGGTTCGGCTGATGTCGTCAACCTGCCTGAGCAAGTGCTCACGCATTTCGGCGTCAAGGCGTCTGGCAGCGGTTTCACCTGCCCACCAGCCAAAGGCAAGCAGCAGCCCAAGCAGCGCCGACATGAGCAGAGCATAGAGTACGTTTCTGCCGGCGAACCATTTTTTTGTCTGCGTGTCGGGCATGAGGATGCTCTTTAAACAAATTCAAAATTCAGGATTCAATAATGTATTTTCATTGTTCATGGTTTTTAATTAATGGTTAATGCCTGATTAACCCTCCTGATCCCTCCCACCGGAGGATCAGAACAAATTCTAGGCATACTCCGGTGAACCCCAACGTTTTTAACCTTGAACTTTTAACCTGAACTGCTCCTAACTCCGAACTCCACGGGGCATGACGCGCCTCTCCAACTTCCGCCCGTCATGCCGCACCAAGCTGCCTGCGATGCGCACCCAGGGCTTTTCTAACTTTAAACAGCAGCACTTCTTTGTTAAGGGGCTTGTGCATATAGTCTTCCGCGCCCAGCTCCAGCCCCTTGATTTCGTCCTCCGGCCCCGTGCTGCCGGTTACCAGGATTACGGGGGCATGCAGACCTTTCTGGCTGAGCATCTCCAGCAGTTTGTATCCGTCGAGATTGGGCATATTAATGTCTGAGATAATCAGATCATAAGACTTCTGACCGAGAGCAAGCAGGGCATCAATGCCGTCGCCTGCGCAGGTGACTTTGTACCCTGCCTGCGTGAGAAAATGCTC
This sequence comes from uncultured delta proteobacterium, assembly GCA_963804955.1. GTDB lineage: Bacteria > Desulfobacterota > WTBG01 > CAIYCZ01 > CAIRTM01 > CAIWCT01. The sequence continues at coordinate 103,931 of CAWDSQ010000008.1, forward strand.
CATCAGAGTCTGTGAGCCCTCATCGTCATCAACCAGCAGTATTGATTGTGACGTATCGCCGGCATCACGGACAATATGCAATGCAGGCGCCTCTGGGTTCTGGTTTTTTCGCGGGGGCTGCCTTGACGTTTGATTCTTCCAGAAGAACTTTTTCATAGACATCGCTCAGCGCAAATGTGTGATTGCACACTTTTTCAAGGGCATGCGTGCTTATCAGATAATCGCCCCGGCTGCGCATAAACTGCCTGATATCGTCAATCGATGCACCCTCACGCACCATGTCTGCGATCTGGGGATCGAATTTTATTATTTCATATACTCCTTCCCGGCCGGAATACCCGGTATTGCGGCAGGCATCACAGCCTTTGGGACGGGCGAGCATATCCGGAGGGGCGTCGGTCAACCCGGATAAGAGCTGGCGCTCCTCCGGAGAAACAGGGGTTATGACTTTGCAGTGGTCGCACAGTTTTTTAATAAGCTGCTGGGCAACGATACCGGTAATGGAATCGGCCATGGCTCCCCGGCTGACGCCCAGCCTCTCAAGCCTGAAAATGGTTGTGGTGGCATTTGATGAATGAATAGTTGATATGGCAAGATGGCCTGTGCTGGCAAAATCCATGGACATCCTGGCTGAAAAGGAATCGCGCACTTCTCCCAGATACAGAATATCAGGGTCCTGGCGCACGCATGACTTCAAAACCGCCTCAAAGGTCACGCCGGCCTTTTCATTTACCTGCTGCTGGTTGGCAAACGGTATCTTGTATTCAACGGGATCCTCAACCGTCATGAGGCTTCGCGTCCGGCAGTCGATATGCGCAAGCAGGCTGTAAATGGTCGTGGTCTTGCCCGATCCTGTCGGCCCGACGATGAGAATCAAACCGCTGTGGCGCTGCGCAAGCTCTATCAGCGTAGCGGTCTGCAGCTGGGTCATGCCGAGTTCAGTCAGCGACCGTGCCTGCGCCTCGGGGTCAAGCAGCCGCATCACCAGGCTTTCTCCATGGGGTGTTGATGTCGTGGCCAGCCGCAGTTTAAACGTCCGGTTGTCAATTTGTATCTCAACAGCGCCGTCCTGCGGCTTTCTCCTTTCGGCAATATCAAGCCTCCCCAAAACCTTCAGCCGCGACAGAAGCCTGACGCCCGTTTCGCTGTCAATGTCTATATAGTCACGCATATCGCCATCGACACGGAAACGAACAACGGTTTTATTATCTTTGGGCTCTATATGTATATCGCTTGCCCGCCCATAGGCGGCCGCGCTGAAAATTCCGGTTGCAAGATCGGCGATCATAGTATCATCTTCAGCTTTTCCGGCCTGCAGCAGCTCCGTTTCGGGCAGCGATGCGGCATTACCGGAAGAGTCGTTGTATGACTGCATGACAGGATTATTTTTTCCGGCCTCCGCCTGTTGCAGGAGCGGGCCCGGGGAGGAGGGGGCGCTGCTTTGCTGCTGCGCCGTTCTCATGACGGGAATTTTTTTCCGCTTCGACCTGTCGAAAATTCCGATAATCGTATCCGGCTCGGTCACGGCAAACCGGGTCAGCTGATCAACGCCCTTAACCTTTTTCATTGTGTCTTGCAGCGTCCAGTCGAAGGGATTGCTGAGAATAAAGTTCACCCCGCAAACGGATTCGTCTACCGCCAGTATGAGGTTTGATTTTGAAAATGCCGCCGGAATGACACCGATGCGGATAATCTGGGTTCTGACATACGGGACATAGGGGACATTCAAAAATTCGGCAAACAGCTTTGCCATGTCTTCATGCTCAAATTCGAAGTCATGGGCTGCTTGATACAGCTGCAGAGCCGGAACCTGCATCCAGCGGATTTTTTTTTCAGGTGAAAACTGAAATTTTTTTGCAACAAACTCCTTGAACTCAAGAAACTCCGAGGGCTGTGCTTCCTTCTTGATATGCGGCTCCCTGAGCTGCTGCCATTTTACGTTTCTTTCCAGCTGGAGCCGGATTTTGTGCAGCAGCGGGTTCAGATGAAACGGCTTGGTTAAAAAATCAGCTCCACCGGCTGCAAAGGCCTTTTTTTTGTCCTGCTCGCTGTTTTTTGATGTCACGAACACAACGGGAATATATGCCGTTAGCAGGATCTTTCTGCAGCTGCAGGCACACCTCATAGCCGTTCAACCCGGGCATTTCAACATCAAGCACGATTACATCCGGCTGATTGGCCGTTGCCAGCTGGATGCCCCGCCGGCCCTCGCTGGCGGTCATTACCTCGTAATTGCCGTGCTTCAGAAGGTATTGCAGCAGACTGAGCGTATCGGCATCATCATCAATACACAGAATCAATGGTGTTTTATTTTCCATAGACAACCGTCACCCTCTGCAGGTATTCGACAAAATCTTTAACAGCTGTGCGAATTCCCTGCAGATTCAAAGCTTTTGCAGACTCCTCCAGAGCGCTTCCGATAAAGGTAAGCCGCTCGAATCCATAGCTTCCGCCGGAGCCTTTGAGACTGTGGCCGATAATGCGGATCGGCTCATAATGCTCCTGCTGTAATTCCTCAGTAATAATTTTCACATCCTTTTCCCGGTTTTCAAGATAGTGCGGGATCAGAAATTCCAGATCAGGATCAATGATCACAGGGATAGGCTCCTCACCGCTTTTTCCCTCTTTATAGCTTGCCATAAGCACCTCCATGTTTTTTTACTGATGTTGCGCACTGCTTTGCTTCTACTGATTTCAAGTATGATGCCATAGCAAACAGATACTGAAAAAAAACAAAAAGTAAAAAAAATCAGGCGGTTACAATAATCTGTCGAGGAGTTCCCTGCTCAAGGTGCTTATTGGAAGTGTGCTTTGGCACAAAATGGTACGGCACAGGTTGCGCCATAACGTGACAGAGCAAAGCCTGAGGAATTATAGGTCTTCGGGCTTTTTATATCCCGCAACAGGCTTGAGTTTCTGGAGAAACATCCTGCCATGATCGTGCTGCACGGGGGGGGGTAGGGGCAGCTTCTGCCAACCAGACAGCAAAGCAGCAGCTGTTTTTATAGAAGACTTGAATGATGCCGCCGTAAAAAGCCCCAGCGGTTGTCAATGACAGTACCTTGCTGATTTTAAAGTGCTTTGCCTTTGCGGACACCACACTGTGTCATTGCGGGCCGCAGGCCGTGGCAATCTCACTAAGCCGGATTGCTTCACTTCGTTCGCAATGACAGTTTTTTGACTTTTTACGACTTCATCCTGAACAGTTCTTGAAAGAAGAAATTTTTAAAGCAGGTTGGATTAATCCGCTCCGGCGGAACAACCAAATCTAAGCCGACCCCGGAACAGGTATGCTTGAAGGTTTCCCTGCAACCACTGCACCGTAAAATTCGCCTGAACCAGCCTCATGTCTATGAAGTTAAAGATCAAGGGGAGCCAGGTCTTTGATTCTTTCCTTTAGGAGCATTGAGCAGCCTAGGCGTGCGGTAAAAATCCCCACAAGTATAAGGCAAGCAACAAACACACGCCAAAAGGTGCGATATCATTGAGAAGTACAATAAAGAAATCCGGGTCTCGAAATTGATGGAGCATTTTCATGATTGTCAGGCCTCCTTGTCCTTTTTAAAACTATCCGCAAGCATATCGGTTGTTTTTGTTACGGGCATTTTATTTTCCATAGACAACCGTCACCCTCTGCAGGTATTCGACAAAATCTTTCACAGCTGTGCGAATTCCCTGCAGATTCAAAGCTTTTGCAGACTCCTCCAGAGCGCTTCCGATAAAGGTAAGCCGCTCGAATCCATAGCTTCCGCCGGAGCCTTTGAGACTGTGGCCGATAATGCGGATCGGCTCATAATGCTCCTGCTGTAATTCCTCAGTGATAATTTTCACATCCTTTTCCCGGTTTTCAAGATATTGCGGGATCAGAAATTCCAGATCAGGATCAATGACCACACGGATAGGCTCCTCACCACTTTTTTCCTCTTTATAGTTTGCCATAAGCACCTCCATGTTTACTGATGTTCGAACTGTTTTGCTTCTACTTATTTCAAATATGATGCCATAGTAAAAAAAATATCGAAAAAAATAATAACAACAAAAATCAAATGGTTACAATAATCTATCGCAAGGTTCCCTCCTCAAGGTGCTTATTGGAAGTGTGCATTGGCACAAAAGGGTACAACACAGTTTGTGCCATAACGTGAAAGAGCAAGCCTTCTAACAGGCTGGCTGCCCGCAGCCGCCGCAGCCGGGTGCTGGGTCGCATGCATCGCCTATGCCGTCGCCATCGGCATCAAGCTGGTTGGTATTGTATACATTCTGGCAGTTATCACTTGCATCGAGAATACCGTCATTGTCTGCATCACCAGGAGTCTCACAGGCTGGCTGCCCGCAGCCGCCGCAGCCGGGTGACGGGTCGCATACATCGCCTATGCCGTCGCCATCGGCATCACGCTGCAGGGGATTGGCAATGCTCGGGCAGTTATCAACAGCGTCACCCGCGCCATCTGCATCTGTATCAATCACCTGAGCAACTGTTGTTGTGGTTGTTGTCGGCTCCACAGACGTAGTCGTTGAGGTCGGTACACTGCTGGTCGTAGTCGCAGGCGGAGCCAGCACCGCAGTCGGATAGCCATGCCACGGGTTTGTAAACCCGGTGCTTCCTGCCATATAGTAAACGGTAAAGCCGCTTGCACAGTTTAAAAAAACATTGGTTCCCATCGTTGGGGCATTACCATAAAAATATGCGGCGCTTAAGCCGGCGCAACCATCAAAAACCCACCACCCGATGCTTGTAACACTGGCGGGAATGGTCACGCTGGTCAAGCCGGTGCAATAGAGAAACGCATAGTGTCCAATGCTTGTAACACTGTCAGGAATGCTCACACTGGCCAAACCGGTGCAGCCATAAAACGCCCAGCGCCCAATGTTCAGCGTACCGTCCAGGATGGTCACGCTGGTCAAGCCGGTGCAGCTGTTAAAAGCATTTTCACCAATGCTCGCAACGCTGCCCGGTATGGTCACGCTGGTCAAGCCGGTGCAATAGAGAAACGCATACTCTTGAATGCTGGTAACACTGCCAGGTAGTATGAATCCGCCAGCCTTGCCGCCGGGATATGCAATAAGCGTTGCCTTCGTCTTGTTGTAGAGCACGCCATCTTGACTGCTATACACTGTGTTGCCTGCGTCTACATGAATACCGGTCAAGCCTCCACAATCATAAAAATTAACCCCGACAGTTATAACACTGCCCGGTATGGTAACACTTGTTAAAGCAGGGCAACTCTCAAACGCATAATCATTTATGCTCGTAACATTATCGGGAATGGTAAATCCGCCAGCCTTGCCGCCGGGAAATTTAATAAGCAGATCCTTGTTTTTGTCGTACAGCACGCCATCCTGACTGCTATAGGCTGTATTGCCTGCGTTTACGTCTATGCCGGCCAGGCTGATACAGTATTCAAAAGCGCCAATTCCAATACTCGTAACGCCGGCAGGAATGGCCACGCTGATCAAACTCGCGCAGCCATAGAACGCATAATCCCCAATGCTCTCTACGCTGCTGCCCATGGTCACGGCGGTCAAACCTCTGCTGTCTTCAAACGCGGACGGCTCTATGGTTGTCACGCTGCCGGGAACAGCAAACCCGCCAGCCTTCCCGGCGGGATATGCACAAAGCATTGTTTTAGCCTTGTTGTAGAGCACGCCATCCTGACTGCTGTAATTTGGATTACTTGCCTCAACATCCAGACTGGTCAAGCTGCTGCAATATTGAAAGGCTCCAAACCCGATGCTTGTAACGCCGGCAGGTATGGCCACGCTGATCAATCCCGTGCAGCCATAAAACGCATAATCCCCGATGCTCTCTACGCTGCTGCCCATGGTCACGGCGGTCAAACCCCGGCTGTCTTCAAATGCGGACGACTCTATGGTTGTCACGCTGCCGGGAACAGCAAATCCGCCAGCCTTGCCGCCGGGATATTGAATAATTGCTGTTTTGTCTTTATCATACAGCACGCCATCCTGGCTGCTGTAGGCGGGATTATTCGCATCAACATCTATGCTGGCCAAAACAGGACAATAAATAAACACATACCACCCGATGCTCGTAACACTGGCGGGAATGGTCACGCTGGTCAAACCTTTGCAACCTTGAAACGCTGCATCCTCGATGAAGGTAACGCTGCCCGGTATGATTATTCTAATCAAACCGGGGCAATCATAAAACGCAGCCTCTCCAATTCGTACAACCGGCATATCTTCGATGACCGAGGGTATAGTCACAACCCCTCCTGCGCCTGTATACCCGGTGATTGTAATAGTGCCGCCAGATTCCGTATACTGATAATCACCCCATTGCGCAGCTAAGGCCGACGTGCAGAAAAACACACACCCGATAAAGGATAAAATGAAAGTTGATTTCACAATCCGCATATAAACCTCCTTTTAAAAACCAGGTAGCTGCTTCCCGAAAATGCACCATTCATGCCAGAAGCCGGCATCGAAGGAGAAATAAATTTTATCAAGCGGTTTAGAGTAGTTAGAAAATTACGGCATGCGTATGTACCTGCAACGCAGGGCTGTGCGGTCTATAAAGGCACATGTCGTGCCAGCGCAAACTGTGTCAGCTGCACCGGTGGAGGATGAAAGGAGTTTCGGGTTCTTTATGTGTGGAGCAAGGAGTAAAACCGTGAGGGGCAGCCTGTGCCCGCGTGCTAGCCGGGGACCGGTAAAACCGCAGGACGACAGGCCGGCATGAATACCTTCTGCCGTTTTGCGATACACAGCTTCAAATGGACCACCCCGCCGCACACAGCATGCACGTTTATACAAGCGAATTGGCAACCGCCTCTTTCAGTCAGCCCTTTATACTGCTGCACAGGAAGGCTGACCGCAGCCGCCACAGCCGGGGGCCGGGTCGCAGACATTGCCGATGCCGTCATCATCAGCATCAAGCTGGTCAGGGTTAAACATGTTCGGGCAGTTATCAAAGGCATCAAGCACCCCATCACCATCCGTATCAATCGAGGGTGCTGTTGTTGTTGTTGTAGAAGGAGGTGTAAATACCGCTGTAGGATAACCATACCACGGGTTTGTAAATCCAGTGCTTCCTGCAGCATAGTAAACGGTAAAGCCGGATGCGCAGCCATTAAAAACCCTGCTTCCCATTGCCGGAGCATTCCCGTAAAAATATGCACCGGTCAAACGGGTACACGACAAAAACGCAGAAGACCCAATGTGCGTAACACTGCCGGGTATGTTAATGCCGGTCAATCCGGTACAACCATAAAATGCTGCATTCCCAATGTCTGTTACGCCTTCCATTATGGTCAGGCTGGCCAATCCGGTGCACCCATAAAACGCCCAACTCCCGATGCTCGTTACGCTGCCCGGTATGGTCAACCCGGTCAACCCGGCGCACATAAAAAACGCTGCTGTCCCAATGCCCGTAATGCTGCCAGGTATCATAAATCCGCCAGCCTTGCCGCCCGGATATGCAATAAGCATGGTCTTAACCCTGTTGTAGAGTACCCCATCCTGACTGCTGTAGTTAGGATTATTTGCCTGCACATCTATGCTGGTGAGCCTGATGCAATATTGAAACGCACCTCCGCCGATACTCGTAACACTGGCAGGAATTTCCAGGCTGATCAATTTCGTGCAGCCATAAAATGCGTAAATTCCGATGTCCACAACGCTGCTTCCTAAAGTTATGGCGGCCAAACCCGTGCAGTCTTCAAAAGCAAAAGCCTCAATAGTTGTAACGCTGTCAGGAACAGCAAACCTATCACGTCGTTCTGCTTGCGCTATCCAACTCACCAGACTTGCCTGCAGGATATTTAATAAGCGTTGTTTTGTTTTTGTCGTACAGCACGCCATACCGACTGCTGTAAACAATATTGTCTTCGTGTACATCTATGTTTGTTAAGCTGATGCAGTTTTCAACTACTCCCTCCCCAATACTCGTAACGCCGGCAGGAATGACTACGCTGATCAATCCCGTGCAGCCATAAAACGCATAATCCCCGATACTCTCTACGCTGCTGCCCATGGTCACGGCGGTCAAACCCCGGCTGTCTTCAAATGCGGACGACTCTATGGTTGTCACGCTGCCGGGAACAGCAAATCCGCCAGCCTTGCCGCTGGGATATTTAATAATTGCTGTTTTGTCTTTATCATACAGCACGCCATCCTGGCTGCTGTAGGTGGGATTATTCGCATCAACATCTATGCTGGCCAAAACAGGACAAAAACTAAACACATAAAGCCCAATGCTCGTAACACTTGCGGGAATGGTCACGCTGGTCAAACCTTCGCAACCTTGAATAGCAGCTTCCTCGATGAAGGTAACGCTGCCCGGTATGATTATTCTAATCAAACCGGGGCAATCATAAAACGCAGCCTCTCCAATTCGTACAACCGGCTTATTTTCGATGACCGAGGGTATAGTCACAACCCCTCCGGCGCCTGTATACCCGGTGATTGTAATAGTGCCGCCAGATTCCGTATACTGATAATCACCCCATTGCGCAGCTAAGGCCGACGTGCAGAAAAACACACACCCGATAAAGTATAAAATGAATGTTGATTTCACAATCCGCATATAAACCTCCTTTTAAAAACCAGGTAGCTGCTTCCCGAAAATGCACCATTCATGCCAGAAGCCGGCATCGAAGGAGAAATAAATTTTATCAAGCGGTTTAGAGTAGTTAGAAAATTACGGCATGCGTATTTACCTGCAACGCAGGGCTGTGCGGTCTATAAAGGCACATGTCGTGCCAGCGCAAACTGTGTCAGCTGCACCGGTGGAGGATGAAAGGAGTTTGGGTTCTTTATGTGTGGAGGAAGGAGTAAAACCGTGAGGGGCAGCCTTGCCCGCGTGCTAGCCGGGGACCGGTTGCCTGTGCATGCTCAAGCGGTCTGCAAGACATGAAACACTGATATGTTTCCCTTCAGCTGTGCGCTAAGCGGTCCTCGGGCGTGGAGCCTTATGTAGCCGGCACTGAAAAAATACTTTTATCCAACAGCCAGTCCGGAAGCACTGTCGGATACTACTCAGGCTGTTTTAAAAAATCTGCGCCTGCGCTGTAGGCGGTTGCGAGAATATGCGGATGATTTTTAACAACCCCCCTGCCATGCCGTTTTCCTCTCGTGCCTGACAGGGTAAGCACGTCTGTTGTTTCAACGCCGTGAAGCCTGAGCAGGATAACCATCTGTTCAACAACATTGTCATAGGCTGCAGGGTTTGGCCACATCCAGGTGGAAACGACCAGCCCCTTTTTCCCGGCGGGCATTTTGCGCGAAAGGTCAGGGTTTGAGAGGCAGTCCCACCGGTCCATGAAATTTGCCATGATGGCGTTTTCACGCGCCGTATAAATCGGGAAGCCGATGATGAGACCATCCATTGCATACAGCTTGTCATACATCAGAGAGGTCATATCATCCTTAAGCGAGCATATGGTTTTTACATCGCCTTTCCGGCAAGCCCTGCAGCCGGTGCAGGGCTTGATAGCGAGATCGCCCAGATACAGCTTCTCAACGCTGCAGCCGCCGTCGGCGCAGGCTCGCAGAACCTCGTCAATGAGCAGGTCGGTATTGCCACCCTTGCGCATGCTCGAGTTAACAGCAAGTATGTTCATGCCCGGGGTAACTGCTGCAGCCTGGCCGGGTCTTTGCGCCCAGCGGTTAATGATCAGGGGCTCCTTTCCCGGCTCGATATCCTCCTGGGATTTTGATGCAACAACCTCTGCGCGCATTCGCGCCGGGTCTTTTTTGCTGAGAATGAGAGGCTCATATCCGCCAGGGAACACTTCATAAACCGCGCGCCAGAATATATCATCGGTCACCGCAGGCGCCTCTTCATAGGCGGCTATTTTTTCAGCGTTATAAAAAAGGCGATTCTTCCACCGGTCTTTGATAACAGCAGGGAAAACCGCACAGAGCTTTTCAACCATATCCCTCTGGCCGTCCTGCCACTCAATCTGTTTCATGGTGCTCTCCCTGAAAAATGCGGTTTTACCGGATCAGCAGAACATATTATTCAGCCCGGGTAATTTTGAAACAGCACTCACTGTCGCCGGAAGGCATATGCTTTACCCTCTGCCACTTTGCCACCTTGTATTTTTCACCCAAAACACAGTCCATGTCACAGACGATCGGGCAGGGATCGGGAAGGTTGCGCTTTCTGGTCGCTTCCAGATGCGGGCAGCGCTCCAGGTGCTCATACCAGACCGGCTCTCCGTTTTCTTCACCCTTTTCCACCCACAGCTGCCAGCCGTTGGCCGGAAACATGTCTATCTCATACATGATAATATCTCCGAAATCCCTGCCCGCAAACATACCTGTTCGCTTTTTGAAATTGGCCTCAAAAATATCATTGTAAACATCCCTGCCTTTTTTTTCGCCGTATATCTCAATAAGGGTTTGATACAGCAGGGGAAGCTTTAAGGCTGTCTGCGCGAGAAGCAAATCGCGCTGCTTTTCTATCGGCATTTCTTTTCCAATTATTTTTTCCATTGAGATACTTCCTTTCTGTGCGGAAATGTTTTAAGGCGCATATTCTGCTGAAAAACCGGCCACGTCAAGCCGGGCAATATCTGTAAACGGTCTTAACTGCCGGCATGCGGAAAGAAGACTGGTGAAGGAGCAATGAGCGCTGCGCGTGCCGCCCTTTGAGATGCAATGAATTTTGCACACTGGTTCACCTTTTTCCCGTTGTGCAGGGCTGAACTCCCGGCAATGGAACTGCCATACTATTTCTACAGTCAAGCAGAGCAGGTACCGCTAAGAAATGCGATTCGAGTATTTGCAAATATATTGCCAGCAAAGCTTAAATTCAAGTACTTTTTTCCCCAAATAGTTTTATTTTCATACTATTTGAAAATCGTAGCTGGTTTCGAGAAAGATCAGTTTAACCCCAATGAAAAATTGTTGCGTCTCTTGTCTCTACATTCATTCCTCTCCGAAACGACTGAACAGACCGGGTGCTGCCCCGGCCTAAGCGTACAGTACCCTCCCCGGGCCCTGTTGCGGCAGCTCCGGTGAGCCCAGAAGCAGAAGGCCCGATCCGGCAAGGAGACGGATTTTTTTGTATGACGATGCCCTGGAGATGCCTCTAAGAATAAGCGCCCGGACTAAACGTGCAGAGGCCCGGGATGAGTACGCGAACCTGTTGAGAATACGCGCCTTTCAGCGAGTGCCAACCGTAAACCAATTAATTTCCTGCAGTTTGTCTGCCTGAATTGTTCGCTTGTCTAAACTAGTCGTGCCCGGTACGGAAATAATAGTTTACCCGAGTCTTCACAAAATACTATAGCCGGAGAAAAACTGTCCGATAGATATACTCGTGAAGCCTATATCGATTCAAGTACGCATACGCATAGTCGCGGCCTGCGATGCGGGTGAAGGCACCCGTAAGGAGATAGCAGAGCGCTACGGTGTATCTCTGGGCATGGTTAAAAAATTACTGGCCCAGCGCAAAAAGCTGGGTATTCTTGATCCGCAGAACCACCGCTGCGGGAGAAAAAGCATACTGTCGGAACAGGATCTGGCCTGGCTGCGCAAAACCGTTGAGCAGCGGCAGGATTTAACCCTGGAGAAACTGTGCCGGGCATACAAAAAGCCCTGCAGCGTTATGACCATAAGCCGGGGGCTTCAAAAGCTCAGGGCTTTGCAGGATACGTATGAGCAGGTCATTGCGCCGTAATTTTCCGCAGGGCGCGTGAATCTGCTGAAGGCTTTTCTAAGCCGAAAAATCTTATGCGGTAATGTCTTTTTGAAGAAAAGGGAGTAAGCTTATATGCAGGCCTCGAGTGCAGAAATAGATTTCCAATCTTCCAAATCTTTTTTATCCAGCGTGTTCGACAAGGTTGAAACCGGCATCATACTGTCGGACCTGAAAGGCCATGTGCTTGAGGCAAATCCGTTTTTCCTGAATATTATCGGATTTGAAAGAAATGAAATCGTGGGTAAAAAGCCCAATGAATTCATGCCGACCCAGGGAGTCTATACCTCAAGACTGGGCCAGGTATTCGAAATTGGTAATGATTATTTTACCGAGACCCTCAATAAACTCTCCGTTTTAGACAAAACAGGGGAAATAAAAGATTGGGCGACATTTTACGTCGATAAAGCAGGAAAACTGGTGCCGGTTCAGCAGACTGTCTGTCTGCTGAAAGATTCACGGGGCAACAGTCTTGCTTCAATGTGCCTTGTCAAGGATGTTTCAGATAAACAGAACCTGGAAGCTGAGCTTGAAAAGGCTAAAAAGCTGGCTGAGTCGGCAAAAGAGCTCAAGGAGTTTTTTCTGTCAAAAATCTCCAATGAAGTAAGAATACCAATGAACGGCATTTGCGGTTTTACGGAGCTGCTGATTGAGAATGAGCAAATTACGGAAGAATATAAAGAGCATCTGCATGTCATCAAACAGAGCAGCGAAGATCTGCTCAGCATGATCAATAATGTCATTGACTATGCGAAGCTCGAGAACGGCAAAACTGAAATTGCCGATATCGGGTTCGATGTCGAGCTTCTTTTTTACAATGTTATAATGGACACAAAGGCCAAGCTTGCCGGCAGAAGCATAGAACTGCATCATGAAATAACCAATCAGGTTCCCTTTCTGCTGAAGGGCGACCCCAGCAGGATCAGGCAGATTGTGCTGAAGCTTCTTGACAATGCAATAAAGTTTACCAAATCCGGCAGCATAAAAGTAATGCTCGACGTTGAGGATGAGCATGAACATGATATTAAAATACGGCTTCAGGTACAGGATACCGGCATCGGCATAGCGCAGGACAGCATAGAGTCTATTTTTGAAATGGCTGACAGGGGGGCGGGGGCATTAACAAAACAGGGCAAAAGCCTCGGCCTGGGGCTGCATGTATGCCGCAGCATTGCCCGCCTCATGCGCGGGGATTTAAATGCTACCAGCGAGCTCGGCAAGGGAAGCTGCTTTTACTTCACGATAACGCTGAACAAGGCTGAAAAATGGCAGACGGTGAAGTCTGACGTCAATGTCAATCTTGAAGGCAAAACGGTTTTTATTCTCGATTTTGAGAAAATACATCTGGGCATTTTATCAAAACTGTGCCAGCAGGCGAACATGCAGGTCATTACCTGCGGAAAAATTCATACTGTCTCCGCTAAATTCGAAGATTTAATTATCAGCAAGACCAGGGTTGATCTTTTTGTGATAGATGTATCCACTTCATTTGAGGATATTGCAGATATTATTGAGCTGATACGCGAGAATTTCGGCCTGCATGTTCCGCTTTTGGCGTTTACGTCTCCCAACAGGGGGTCGGCAAAAGCATGCCAAAACATGGGGTTTAACGGCTGCCTGTCAAAGCCCGGCTCAAAACTTTCTTTTTACGAGATTATCAAGCACCTGCTAACGGAAAATTTTGATGCAACGGGCCCCCGGGAAATCCTCACGCGATACTCTCTGTCGGAAAAGATAAAACACAACTTAAACATTCTTGTTGTTGATGATAACCGCGTCAACCAGATGGTTGCCATGAAAATACTCACCCAGTCCGGCTATGCCGTCGACTCAGCAAATGACGGGCTGGAGGCGACAAATAAAGTGCTGGCCGACCCGCATAAGTATGATGTCATACTCATGGATATTCAAATGCCCATTATGAACGGCGTTGATGCAACGATTATGCTCCGGCAAAACCATGTGATGACCCCCATCATTGCGTATACGGCCAATGCTCTGCAGGAAGACTATGAAAGATACATGAAAGCCGGCATGAATGACAGCATTCCAAAGCCTCTCAACAGAGAAATAATACTGGAAAAGTTTTACAATCTCTGTTTTAGGCCCGAATCCAGGGCGATTTTGGAACTGCCCAATTGATCGAGAGCCGGCACAGGGGATATCTGCGATGCAGGCCCCGACTGCGGCAGCGATGGCCAGCCCGTGCGTGAGGCTGTTTGCAGGCTGCACGGTGAAGGTAGTTGTTTTATCAGATAAAGTGTTATGCATGCCCGGCCGCTATCTGCAGCGGCCGGGCATTTGATTATATAAAAGTGCAGATACAGTATCATTCTATTGAAAGAGCAGAAAGGCCATACTTTTTGCCCCCATGTTCTCATATGTAATTTGGTAAAACAGGCCCAGGTAACTGCGGGCTCGCCAATACGGTCGCTGCCGGTTGTTTGCTCTGTGCCGGTTCCGGGTGTTTTCTCGCAGGATAACGCCATCAGGAGTCTTTAGGGGGCGGGGGCAGTTCAAGCTTCTTGAAGTCCGGCAGCTGCTCTTCCATATACGTCCTGATTTTACCGACAAGACGGGATTCGATCTGCCGCACGCGCTCTTTGGTAATGCCGTATCTGTCGCCGATGGACTGCAGCGTGACAGGTTCTTCGGAAAGGATGCGCTGTTCCAGAATCTCAAGCTCCTTGGCATCGATGGTTTCCTTGAAATCGAGCAGCTTGCTGCTGAATATCTGCTGAAGTTCGGCGTTTGCGATCCGGGTATCGAACAGTTCGGTCATGTCTGAAATCATATCGCCGCGGGTTTCGCGCCAGTCATCTCCCACGGGGTGATCAAGCGACGGCTCCCAGTCACCGAGGCGCTGCTCCATTTCGATCACCTTATCCTCCCCGGTTTCAAACGCTTCGGCCAGGCGCGCCGGGCCCGGATAGAACCCCATTTTTTCAAGCCGGTTTTTTTCCTTCTGCAGGTTGAAGAAAAGCTTGCGCTGCACCTGCGTGGTGCCGATTTTCACCAGCCGCCAGTTGTCCATGACGAATTTCAGAATATAGGCCTTAATCCAGTATGAGGCATAATAGGAAAGCTTGGCGCCGCGGTAGGGGTCGAAGTTTTTCACGGCCTGCATGAGACCGAGATTACCCTCCTGAATGAGATCCATGAGATTGAGCATCCACTGGCGCTGATAGTCCAGGGCAATCTTGACGACAAGGCGCAGGTTTGCCGTCACAAGGTGATAGGCGATTGCCCTGTCTCCCGTTTCGCGGTAACGTACGGCAAGGGCTTTTTCCTCCTCGGGAGTCAGCAGCGGTATGCGCCGCACTTCGGCAAGATAGGCCTGCAGCGGGTCGGCGGAAACAGGCACGGGCGGCAGCGGCAATCCCTCCTGCCCGTTCTTTTCGTCATCACTTTCCAGTTCGTGGCCGTCTAAAGGCTCAAGAAGTTCATCGTTCATGAAATTCGACCAGAAAAAATTAGCTTAGTAGTCCTATTATTCCTATGATTGGCGGGTATTTGTCAATTGCGAAATACGGCAGCAGCCGGCGCCGCCTGGGCATGCTGCTGCTCAACTGTGTTCCGAAAGCGGCAAGGCTGCACCACAACTTCATTTTGTTTCCCGCAGAAACAGACCGGCTTGCGCGGTTCTTTTGAAAGGATGTGTTTTAATGCGAAGATGAACTGTCTCAATAACCACGCAGTACGTATTTTGAAAACGGAAAACAACGCGTTTGGCGGTAAAATCCACCGCAGCAGGGTGCCCGCCACACACACTTTAAAAAAACGCTCAAAGAGCCTATCGTACTATTAATAATCGAATATCTAAAATAAAGTGAAGTATTATTGATTCTAATGTATTAATACATTATACTTACTTCAGAAAACGAACTTAAATCCGGGTACAGAAAGGGGCTGCCATGATACGAGAAAGCGTTGCAGGGGATGTTCCAAGAATTGACAACACGGCTTTTGTGGATCCGGCGGCTGTCATTATCGGCAGAGTCAGCATAGGCCCCAACTGTTATATCGGGCCGGGGGTGGTCATCAGGGCCGACAGGTTTTCAAGCGACGATGACATTGCACGCATCACCATCGGCAGCGGCTGCTGCATTCAGGATCTTGCGATATTGCATGTGCATGCTGAAAACTCCATAGTCCGTGGGCGACGATACGGTCATCAATCACGGCGCCATTATTCACGGCACGACCGCCATCGGCCGGAACTGCTTTATCGGCGCCAAAAGCGTCATAACCCATGCATTCCTTGGCGACAATGTCTTTACCCGGGTCATGTCGGTGATTGAAACCGTTAATATAGCATCAGATCGCTATATAGAAATAAACGCCGTCATCAATACGCAGGATGCCTCAGACCGCCTGCGGCAGATTACGGCCAAGGAACTGGACTTTATGAAACGCGCCGTGCTGGAAAACAGGGAATATGCCGTGCGGTACAAGTATTCTCTGGAAAAATAGAGATCTGCCGTCAGGGTTCAGACAGGCGCGAGGTCGACTTTCTTGCGCCCGGCAAAAAAAGACAAACAGAGACTCTTCTTTACCGCAGCGCCATAAGGCAGGGCTCTGTTATTTTGGAAATTGAGCTACAGGGCTTTTCCCGCCTTGCGCCACCGGTGCAGAAAATACTCTTCCACGTATTTTTTTTTATACGGCCTCCCGAGAAAGGTATTTTTGCAGCCCATATAGGCGCTGCACTCAAAAGGCTTTGCCCCCTGTATGGTGCAGCTGCCTTGCTCATCAAGAAACACGCATACCCCGCGCTCCTGGGCATAGTAATCAGGAGCAACCGTGCCCGGCTCTGCGACGAAGCGCTTGCCCTTGCGCTTGGCAGGCGCCAGGGCATAAATCGCGTCTTTGGGGCAGAGAAGAATTTTTATCAGATACTGCTCCCGCAGCCCGGCTTCTGTCAGGCCGAGCAGGCGGGCAAGTTTCTGCAGATCTTCTGGAACGAGCCTTCCCGGGTCATTGCGGCAGGCGCTGATGCATACCGGGCAGTTGCAGCTTTCCATGCCTTGCGTCCTTTCGTAACTTGATGCATTTTTTATACAGCATGTTTGTATCAGCAACCTGCTGTGCTGTCACGTGCTTTCTCCGGAGCTGCCACTGCAGCCTTTGCCATTGACATCTTTATGAACCGGGTGTATGTGCTCACGGTGATCAGGGCCTGGCCCCGCCGGCAGCCCCTTGATTTACACTACTATCAAGCTTATTATACACTGCATGCTTTCCAAAAAACTCCATGCCTATCTTGAATCCCTGTACGTCACCTACAACCGACGCGAGTTCGTAGCTCCCGATCCGCTGCAGTTTTTGTATGCGTATGCCGACCCCGGCGACCGGGAAATTGCAGCCCTTGTCTGCTCAACGCTTGCCTATGGCCGGGTGGTGCAGATACTGCGCAGTCTCGAAACGGTGCTGGCCCGGCTCGGACCTCACCCTGCCGACTTTATTGTGAAGGCCACACGCGGTGAACTGAGGCTTGCACTGTCCGGCATCAAGCACCGGTTCACGTCAGGCGAAGAGCTCGCGCACCTGCTGTCCGGCGCGAAGAAGATACTGCGCAAACACGGCTCCCTCGGGCAGTGCCTGAGAAGCCATATCTCTCCTGGCGATACAACCATTCTTCCCGCCCTTGAACGGTTTACAATCGATCTGCAGGAAGCTTCAGGCGGGCTTGATCTCTATACGCTGCCATCGCCCGCCCGCGGCAGCGCCTGCAAGCGGCTGAATCTCATGCTTCGGTGGATGGTCCGCCGCGACGATGTAGATCCGGGCGGATGGCCGGGCATTTCGCCTTCGCTGCTTGTCATTCCGCTTGATACGCATATGGATGCCATCGGCCGGTCGCTCGGATTCACCTGCCGCAAACAGGCGGATTTGAAGGCAGCCCTTGAAATTACTGACGGGTTCAGAAATCTCTGCCCCCATGACCCTGTGCGCTATGATTTCGCCCTCACGCGCTTCGGCATACGAAGCGATCTTGAAATCAAGCATGTCACCGGAGCCATTAAAGATCTGTGCAAGCCTCTGCCATGAGGGTATGACGCACCGCTCTGCACATGTGCTGAAACCCGCAGGCCGATTGAGTCCGCCTGCTGCTTCTTCTGCAATTGTATAGTGGGCCGGGCTGCAGGGCTCTAGAAATCTCATGGGGCAGGCACACCGGTTTGCCCCTACTCCGGATTGTCCACAAGGGGAATATCAATGCTGCCCACATCCCATATATCGCGGGCATACTCGGCAATGGTGCGGTCGCTTGAAAACTTGCCGCATCGGGCCACATTGAGAATGGACATGCGCGTCCAGCGCTTTTTCTCAAGATAGGCCTTTTCCGCCTGGTCCTGAGCGGCAACATAGGCGTCGAAGTCGGCCATCAGGCAGAATTCGTCATGGTGCAAAAGCTCATCGTAAATAGGGCGAAACAGGCCCGGTTCATGAGGCAGAAAAAAATCTGTTCCGATCAGCCGCATTACCTGCTGCAGCATGGCCGATCCGGCCACATACTGGCCGGGATCATATTTCCCGCGTTTGAGATCGACAACCTGATCGTTATTGAGGCCGAAAATAAAAATATTTTCAGGCCCGACTTCCTCAAGAATTTCCACATTGGCGCCATCGAGCGTTCCGATGGTGACTGCACCGTTCAGGGCGAACTTCATATTACCCGTTCCTGATGCCTCCTTGCCGGCCGTTGAAATCTGCTCGGAAAGGTCGGCGGCCGGTATCAGGCGCTCGGCAAGAGACACCCGGTAGTTGGGCAGGAACACCACGCGCAGGAAATCGTTTACATCGGGGTCATTATTGATGACCTGGCCGATGGCATTGATGAATCGAATAATGAGCTTTGCCTTGTGGTAGCCGGGCGCTGCCTTGCCGCCTATAATGCAGGTGCGGGGAAGGCGACGCGCGGAGGGTATGTCCTTCAGCTCCAGGTACTTTGCGGTAATGTACAGCGCGAAGAGCAGCTGCCGCTTGTACTCGTGCATGCGCTTGACCTGCACATCGATAAATGAATCCGAATGAATCTCTATCCACTCCTCGTCCCAGATCGATTCGGCAAGGCGGCGCTTGCAGGCAAGCTTCACCGCGCGCCAGCGGTCCTGGAAACCGCCGTCATCGGCAAAATTCTCAAGCTCCCGCAAACGGGTAAGGTCCTTGACCCACCCATCGCCGATGGCCTCGGTAATGAGCTCGGAAAGGCCCGGATTGGCCACTCGCATCCAGCGCCGCGGGGTAACGCCGTTGGTCTTGTTGTTGAACTTGTCGGGCCAGAATTCGTGAAAGTCCCGCAGCAGCGTTTCCCGCAGCAGCCGCGAGTGCAGCTCGGCCACGCCGTTCACCGAGTGGCTGCCGACAACGGCAAGGTGGGCCATGCGTACGCGCTTTTCAGAGCCTTCGGCCACGATGGACATGCGGCCGATGCGCGCCTCGTCGCCGGAAAAGCGCGCGGCGACAGCCTCCAGAAATTTATGGTTGATGAGATAGATGATCTCCAGATGCCGCGGCAGCACGCGCTGAACAAGAGACACGGGCCACTCTTCGAGCGCTTCGGGCAGCACAGTGTGGTTGGTGTACCCGAAGGTCCGGACAGTTATATCCCAGGCTTCGTCCCAGCCCATGTTCTCTTCGTCGGTCAGGAGCCGCATGAGCTCGGGAATTGCCATGGCAGGATGCGTGTCATTGAGCTGGATTGCGACCTTTTCAGGCAGAGCTTTCAGATCGCTGTTTTCGCTTTTAAACCGCCGCAGAATATCCTGGAGAGCGGCCGACACGAGAAAGTATTCCTGCCTGAGGCGCAGTTCCCTGCCCTCGAAAAAATTATCATTCGGATAGAGCACCTTGGTGATATTTTCGCTTTTGACCTTGGTCTGGCAGGCAGCCATATAGTCGCCGGCATTGAAGTCATTGAGTGAAAATTCCTCCGTGGCTTTCGATGACCACAGGCGAAGGGTGTTGACATTGTTGATGTCATAGCCCGGTACGGGTGTGTCATAGGGCATGGCGATTACCTCTTCGCCGCCCCACCACACGGTCTTTGACCTCCCGAACACGTCGGGCTTGTGGTCGACGGCGCCGCCGAAGCGCACCTTGAAGGTATACTCGGGCCGGGGCACCTCCCAGGGATTGGTGCGGGCAAGCCAGTTGTCGGGCGTCTCTATTTGAGCGCCATGCACAATCCGCTGGTTGAAAAGGCCATACTCATAGCGCAGTCCGTAGCCGTGGGCAGGAATTCCCATTGTTGCCATGGAGTCGATAAAGCATGCCGCCAGCCGCCCCAGCCCGCCATTGCCCAGGCCGGCGTCAACTTCATAGCTGCGGATGGTCTCAAGGTCCATACCGAGCTCTTTCAGCGCTTCGCGGCAGGCATCATGGAGGCCGAGATTCGTCAGGCTGTCTTCCAGGGAGCGCCCGAGCAGAAACTCCATGGACAGATAATAGACGCGCTTGACATTGCGGTTGTGGTAGGTCTGCTGCGTCGAGATCCAGCGCTCAACCAGGCGCTCCAGCACGGCATAGGCCGTGCTCAGGAAGCGGTCATAGGCTGTGGCGCTGTACTGGTCTTTGGCCAGGCGGTATTCAAGGTTTGAGAGAATAGATGCCTTGAATGCCTCAATATCATTGCCCTTGTGGTGGATGTGCCAATTGAATGATGCTGCTGTCATGACGGTCTCCCCCGCGATACCGGTCAAATATTTGTCGGGTTATGTCCGCCTCGGCGGATCAATCCGGCCTGCGAGCCGGACAGGATGGGTTTCAAACAGATCTCTGCAAATCAATGTCCAGTGTGTATACAGCGTAGCATACCCCGCCGGTTCGCTCAAGGCAGGTTTAATCTTCATAGACTATGCCGTACTCGGCAATCTTACTCAGCAGCGCGGGATAGCTCAGCTCGAGCAGCCTGGCTGCCTGGCTTTTATTGCCATGGGTGCGCTTGAGGGCCTTGCGGATGAACTGCTCCTCGATTATCCGGCTCATGACTTTTATTGAAAAAATGTCATCGGTGAAACGCTTGCCGCCCTGCTTCTGGAACTGGGCAACGGGCGCGGGGATGTCATCGGCGTCGATGCGGTCTTTTTCCGAGAGTATCATGGCGCGCTCGACCATATTTTCAAGCTCCCGGATATTGCCGGGCCACGGGTAGGCAAGCAGCAGCCGCATGGCCGCGGGCGTCGCACCCGTGCAGGCAAGGCCATGGCTTTTATTGTATTTTGCTATGAAATGATCGACCAGCAGATGGATGTCTTCCAGCCGTTCGCGCAGCGGCGGCAGATGAACAGGCAGCACATTCAGGCGGTAGTACAGGTCTTCGCGAAAAGAGCCTTTTTCAACCTCGACCAGCAGGTCCTTGGCCGTTGCCGCGATCACGCGCACGTCAACCGAAACAGCCCGCTCTTCGCCAACCCGCCTGACCTCGCCTTCCTGCAGCGCCCGAATAAGCTTCACCTGCAGGTTAATCGGTATATCGCCGATTTCATCCAGGAAAAGCGTGCCGCCGTCAGCCTCTTCAAAAAAGCCCTTGCGGTCCTGAATGGCGCCGGTAAACGAGCCCTTTTTGTGGCCGAACAGTTCGCTTTCCAGCAGGCTGTCTGGTATGGCGCCGCAGTTGATGCCCAGAAACATACGGTCTTTGCGGGGGCTGGTTTCGTGGATGGCCCGGGCCACAAGCTCCTTGCCCGTGCCCGATTCGCCCGTGATGAGAACCGAGCTTTTGAATGCCGCCACTTTTCCAATAAGCTCGCATATGCCCTGCATCTGCGGGCTTTTGCCAATGAGATTCTCAAACCCGTACAGCTGCTTGAGCTGGCCGCGCAGCTGCCGGTTTTCTTTTTTCAGCCGCTCCCGCTCTTCCGCCTTTTTCAGCACCAGAAGAATTTCAGCCGGCTTGAACGGCTTTGAAATAAAGTCGTAGGCTCCGAGCTGCATGGTCTCGATGGCAAGATCCATGGTTCCATAGGCCGACATGGTGATAATGGTGGCGGTGCTGGTGCGGCCGGCGGCCTGCTTCAAAAATTCAATGCCGTCCATGCGCGGCATGCGCAGGTCGCAGAGAATGATGTCGAAGTCCTGCTGTTCAAGAAAGGCAAGGGCCTCCTGGCCGTCTGCGGCAAGGCAGACTTCAAAGCCTTCCTTTTCAAGCATCGACCGGAGCAGATGCCGCAAATTTTCTTCGTCATCAATGACGAGCAGTCGTTTTTGCTGTGTCATTATCTCCCCGTTCTTAAAAGCGTCAAGGGTTGACGCGGGCTACTGCGGCGCCGCGGCAGGAAAGTGTATTGTAAAGGTTGTGCCCTGGCCGGGCTGGCTTGCAAAGGCAATGGAGCCTTCCATCACCTCGACAATGCGGTGCACATTTGCAAGCCCGAGCCCTGTGCCTTTAGCTCTGGTTGTGAAAAAGGGATCAAAAATTTTTCCCTGATGCTCGGGCGCAATGCCGTGGCCCGTATCTGCCACCGCAAGACAAATGCTGTTCCGGCCGGCGTCAGGCGTCGTTGTTATCGTCAGAGTGCCGCCGGAGCCTGCCATGGCATCGCAGGCATTGAGCGCCAGATTTAAAAGCAGTTGCCGCAGCAGCCGGTCATTGCCCCGAACGGCAGGCAGCTCGCCTGCCGGATTCTGCAGGATCCGGATATTTTTGAATTCATTGTGGCAGGCAATCATGGCGCAGGTGTCATGAACGATATCATTAAGCTGCAGCTCGGTGATTTCCTGGGATGAAGGCTGGGCGAAATCCAGCAAATCGCCGATAGTGTTTTTCATCCGCTCGGTTTCATGCTCCATACGATTAAGGTAATCGGCGCGTTCAACATCGGTAACATCGGGAGAGCGCAAAAGGTGGATATACCCGAGTATGATGCCCGAGCGGATTTCCCACCTCATGGGCGATGCCCGCAGCCAGGCGGCCAACGGAGGCAAGCTTTTCCGTCTGGATTATTTCCCGCTGGGCCTGGTGCAGCTGAACGTTTTTCTCCTCAAGGGCCTGCATCTGTCCCCGCAGCCGCCCGCGCTCTGTTTTGAGATTATCAGCAAGGGATTTCAGGGCTGAGGAAAGCTTCTGCAGTTCATTGCCGCCGGACAGGAATAAAGGCAGACCGCTTACGTTTTCCCGGGCAATATTTTCGGTCTGCCCGATGAGGCGCTGCATGGGGCTCACCAGGTAACGGCTGAACAGCAGAAACCCGACGATGAGCAGAATAACGGCGCTGGTGATGATATAGAGAAAAATAATGGCATATGCTTTTTTCATGCTGCGATGAATATCCTGCAGCGGCAGCAGGGCCTTCAGTACCCCGACGGGCTTTCCGGCAATGCGCAGGGGAGCGGCTGCAATAAGGCGGGGCCCGCTTGCAGCAAAGCGGTTTTCAATGCGTGTGGAGAGAGCTCCGGTTTCCAGCGCCCGGACGATATCGCCGTCAAACAGCAGGCGGCCGACCCGGCCCTGCGATGCCGCCAGCACCCTGTTGTCCCTGTCAACCAGAACAAGCTCAAGGCAGGTTCCGGAATCTATATAACGCCTGAACAGGGCCTGCAGCTCAGACCCTTCGAAAGGCGATTCCAGAAGCCCTGAATCCTTTTCAAGCATATGGGCCGCACCTGTCTCAACTGCGGCAAAAATAGCTCCGCCTGAAAGCGCGCCCTCTCTGAGCAGCTCTTTCTCCATGACGCGGTACACCACAAAACTTATAAGTGCTGCTGCAAGCACCATAAGCAGTGAGAGATTCCAGAAAACGGTTGTGCGCAGGCTAACGTACATGATTATGATTTCGGAGTTTGGATTTTGGATTTTTCAAAATAGTGCCTGCTGCACAGTTTATTTTTTTGCGCATACCTGTTTCTCCCTGCGGTTTAAACGGCTGCGTGCCGAGCCAGCTGAAGGCCGGTATAAAAACCGTATGTCACCGGCATTATTTCAAAAGGCGCTGTCCGTATCGGTATCTGTTCCGCAATCGGCAATCCAAAACCCGCAATACTATTACCCTTTTCCAAGCGTCAGGTACCAGTGCAGCAGTTCCGCGCCGTACAGCAGCGAGCAGAGCGCGCCCAGAGACAAAAACGGCCCGAAGGGAACGGCGTATTTCATGTCTTTGCCCTTGAGCATCATGACCGTAACGCCGATGATGCTTCCGGCAAAAGCTCCCACAACCAGCGCGACGAGCGCTCCTTTCCAGCCTAAAAATGCGCCGATCATGGCAAGCAGCTTGATGTCTCCACCGCCCATACCCTCTTTTTTTCTGAGATAATAATACCCTGCCGCCACGCCGTACAGCACGCCGCCGCCTACGAGAATACCGATGGCGGACTCAAGCGGCGTTGTCCAGGGTACGACAAAGGAGCACAAAAAACACAGGGGTATGCCCGGCAGGCTTATCACATCAGGAATAATCTGCAGCTGCAGATCAATAAAGGTGACGACGATAAGCGCGGCACAAAAAATGAAGCTTAAAGCCAGAGGCAGCGAGAGGCCATACCAGAAGTAGAGGCCGGGAAGCACCGCTGCTGTGAGCAGCTCAACAACAAAATACCTGAAGGGGATGGGCTGTTTGCAGTGGCGGCACCGGCCCCCCAGTATGATATAGCTGAGAAGCGGGATATTGTCATAAAATGCGATAGGCTGTTTGCATTTCGGGCAATGCGAGGGCGGCATGACGATGGAGAGCTTTTCGGGTATGCGCACGATGCATACATTGAGAAAGCTTCCCACAATTCCCCCGAACACGAAGAGCAGGATCAGAATTAAAATTTCCGTCATACAAACAGCCCCTGTTCTGAAAAGGATGAATAGTGCACAGCGTCTTCTGGCAAACGGCGATGCTTTTTTATACTCTTTTCGGGGATTTTTGGAAATTAAATTAAATGCGCGCGGGAAAAGGGGGGAAATTGGCGGAGAGAGAGGGATTCGAACCCTCGATACGCTTTAAAGGCGTATACTCGCTTAGCAGGCGAGCGCCTTCGACCTACTCGGCCATCTCTCCGCGATACGTTCTGAAAGCCCCTCAGCAGCGGTATGCTGGAAACGGAGCTTTCCCGGTGATTGCAATGTGGCGGAGGGAGTAGGATTCGAACCCACGGACGTTTCCGTCAACGGTTTTCAAGACCGCCGCCTTCAACCACTCGGCCATCCCTCCGAGGGGAAAAACACTACCATTATCGGGCTGTGCAAGTCAAGTGCCGTTTTTTGGCGGACGCCGCGGCAAGAGCTGTTTTTACGCAGGGTTAGCCTATTTTTTTCAGCCCGCCCATATAGGGCTGCAGCACCTCGGGAACGAGTATGGAGCCGTCGGGCTGCTGGTAGTTTTCAACCACCGCCACGAATGTTCTCCCCACGGCAAGGCCTGAACCGTTGAGCGTATGGACAAACTCGACCTTTTTCGTATCGGCCCGACGGTAGCGAATGCCGGCGCGGCGGGCCTGGAAATCGGTGAAACAGCTGCATGAGGAAATTTCGCGGTACAGGTTCTGCCCCGGCAGCCATACCTCGATATCATAGGTTTTTGCAGATGAGAAGCCCAGATCGCCCGTGCACAGGCAGGAGACGCGGTAATGAATGTTCAGCCGCCGCAAAACCTCCTCGGCGTTCAAAAGCAGGGCTTTCAAGCTCATCATAGGATGTTTCCGGCTTTGCAAACTTCACCAGCTCAACCTTATTGAACTGATGCTGGCGAATAAGGCCCCGCGTGTCTTTGCCGTAGGAGCCTGCCTCGCTTCTGAAGCAGGGCGTGTAGGAAACATACTTGACCGGCAGCTCTTCATCGGTGAGTATTTCCCCTGCATGAATATTGGTCACGGGCACTTCAGCCGTCGGGATAAGAAAATAGTCGGTGTTCTCAACTTTAAAAAGGTCTTCTTCGAATTTAGGCAACTGGCCCGTGCCGGTCATTGACTGGCGGTTGACCATCAGGGGCGGCAGCACCTCGGTATAGCCATGCTGGGTGGTGTGCAGGTCGAGCATGAAGTTGATGAGAGCACGCTCAAGCCTGGCGCCGGCGCCTTTGTAGAGGCTGAACCGGGCGCCGGTGATTTTTACCGCCCGCTCAAAGTCAAGGATGCCCAGTTGCTCGCCGATGTCGAAATGCTGTTTGGGTTCAAAGGCAAACTGCGGTTTTTCTCCCCAGACGCGCACCACGGGATTGTCATCGGCCGAGGCCCCGACGGGCGTCGTGTCGCTCGGGAGATTGGGTATGGTCATGAGCAGGGCTTCCTGCGCAGCCTCAAACTTCTTGAGTTCCTCCTCAAGGGTCTTGATATCGTTTGATACCTGCTTGAGCCCGGCAAACCGTTCGGGGGGCACATCCTGCTTCTGCTTTTTGGCAGCGGCTATCTCATCGGATGCGCGGTTGCGCTCGGCACGCAGTTTTTCAAGGCGGTGCAGCACCTCACGGCGCTGCACGTCAAGAGACAGCAGTTCGTCAAGCCCTGCTGTTTCGCCGCCGCGGGTCGAAAGCCTCTGCTGTATTGTCTCCGGATTATCTCGTACGAATTTGATATCAAGCATGGTGTACACCATCCTTGATTATATTTTGCCTGCCGGCTTGGGGTGCCTTCACATTTTATTTTGCAGTCTGCCCCTACCTCAGTGCGTCGCCCTGTCTCGAAGAGGCAGTTATTTGTCCGTACGTCGGGTGAGGCTTGAAGCGCAACGAGCTTGTTGAATTCATAATGTAAAATGTGATAGCCTGCTGCTAGGCGCTTTTCAGCCACTTCTGAAATTTTTTATACCCCGCGTCCTTCCACTGCTCGCCGTGCACGTCCATAAGAAACTCGGTGTACAGCCCGTCCAGCAGTGTATTGAGCGACTCTATGCACATGATGCGGCCGAAGAACTGTTCGTCCTTGTCAGCAGCTTTGGGCATGTCGATCTTAAGGCCCGCAAGTTCCATGCGGTCGCCCCGCAGGGTGAATGTCCAGGTGTTTTCCCCCTTCTCGATGCGCAGCCTCGCCTCGCGAGCCTTCTTGCCCGCCCGCACCGCAAGCTTGATGTCCTGATTGGTGAAGTCATCGCCCGTATAGGAGACGCTGTTGGGAGGGGCGGCCCGGTCGTCTTCCATGACGATCTTGCCGTCGATCCAGAGAAAAAAGATGTCGCCCGAGGCCATCTCAATCTTGCCCGCGCTCTGGTCGGTTTTGTAGCAGAGCCAGGTGAGAAAATCACGGCCGAAGGTGTTCTGTTTGCGGATGGCCTCGTCATTCATTGGTAAAGCTCACTGTAGGGAAACGGATTTCAATGCCGGGATGCTTCTCTGCGGCAGCGCCGGCCAGATCATAGGGCAGCAGCCGGCCAAGCTTGAGGCCGAAGGCGCGAAAGAACCAGCCCATGAATTCCTCGTTGGCCGCAGCGCTGTTTGCAAAGAAGAGTATCTCGTTTGTCGCCGTATTCCAGCACACGTCAAAAAGCGTTGGCGCCGGCAGCGACCTTTTCACCAGTTCCTGCCGCACCTGCTCCTTAAGCAGATCCTTGTCTTTTTTCCGGAGCACCTCAAGGCCGGAATTTTTTTTATATTTGATCTCTTCCCGCAGCATGGCCGCCTTCATGGCAAGGCCCGGCACGCGGCGCACGTCGATACGCAGCGAAAAAACGATATAGGGCCCTTTGGAAAAATGCAGGTCGTCGAAAAACGTGGAGGCCATGTTTTCGGCAGACACCCACCCGGCTGATTTTTCGTTCAGGGTGCCTGTCTCGATCTCGCGGAAGGAAAACTCCTTGAGCTTCTCAAGAGCAAATTCCTTCACCCGCTCGGGCGGATCATCGATCAGGCGGTAGCGCACATAGCTTGCAGAGCCGGTATAGAGGCCCATAGATATCTCCAAAATGGTCATTTCAAAATAGCTTATATTTATACCTTCACGGCAGGCAAATGGCAAGGACAAAGCTAGTGGCGACCTACCCTCCAACAATACGTCTACCATTTGAAAATCTTGCCCTTTTCTTCCTTCGCATGATATAAGTTTGGTACAATTCTTCCGAAGTTCAAATAATTAAACATAACCTAATTGGATATCAAATAAATGGCTCTCTCCCTCAACAAACCCAAACTTGATAATCTTGCCGGTGAGATATGGAAATCCGCGGAGCGGCTGCGCGGAAAATTCAAGGCTTATGAATATCAGACTGTCGTTTTGCCCATCATCGTCATCCGGCGGCTTGAATGTGTTCTGCTGAAATGGCGTGAGGATAAAAAGGCCGAGATTCGGTCAAAACAGCCAAAGCTTTCCGATAAGGATCTTGATGCTCTGGTCAAGAAGCTGGAACAAAACCCGCAGCAGGCGCCTTTCTCAAATAAAACCGACTGGACCCTGCGGAAAGTCTACGAAGAAGACCACGCACTTCTTGAAGAAAATTCCGTGCCTACCTCAACGGCTTTTCAAAAAACGTTGACGATATTATCGAGCATTTCAATTACCGTGGCACCATCGGCCAAATGGTAAAGAACAATCGGCTTGCGCCCATTCTTAATCAATACAAGGAACTTGACGTGGGCCCCGATCAGCTTTAACCGCTTGAAATGGGATATGTTTACGAAGAACTTCTTAAACGTTTTTCCGAGCAGAGCGGCGAAGAGGCTGGTGATCATTTCACGCCGCGTGAAATTATCCGCTTGATGGTCGAATTACTTGAAATACCCATACCCGATAAAAATATTTCAATCTATGATCCCGCGGCCGGAAACGGCGGCATGTTGTCGGTTGCAAAAGGAACACCTGCTTGATCGAGCAAAAAATGAAGCGGAAAAAGAGCGGGTTGCAAAGCTTCTTACGATTTATGGCCATGAGTTTTCTCCCACCAACTATGCAATTTGCATGGCTGACCTGCTTATCAAGAACGATCAGCAGGCAAAAGTATATTGCGGCAATTCGCTTATCCCGCACGATAAAAACAGCCGGGAGCCGGGCGACCAGTTGCCGGAAACAACATACCATTTTGATTTCATGCTCAGTAATCCGCCCTTTGGCGTGACCTGGGGAGGTAAAGACGGCTATGAGACCGAAGCACGAAAGCTTAAAAAGACCCGCTATCAGGCAGGCATGCCGCGCACCAATGACGGTGCATTGCTTTTTTTGCAGACCATGCTCGCCAAAATGCAGCCACCGGAAAAAGGCGGTAGCCGCATTGCTATCGTTTTTAACGGCTCACCGCTTTCTAATGGCGACTGCGGCTCCGGTGAAAGCGAAATTCGGCGCTGGATTCTGGAGAACGACTGGCTCGACGCCATCGTGATGCTGCCTGATCAGCTTTTCTACAATACCGGCATATTTACCTATATCTGGCTTCTGCGCAACGAGAAGCCCGCAAGTCATAAGGGCCGGGTGATGCTCATAGATGCGCGAAAACAGTTTGAAAAAGAGCCGAAAGCGTTCGCCAGCAAACGCAACCGCATGACCGACGTGCACCGCGACTGGATTGAAGAGCGCCACCGCAAAGGCTGTGCCAAGTATTATCAGGATGAAAATGTAAAACTTTTTCAAACAAAAGATTTTGCCTTCCACAAGGTGGCTGTTGTTTTCTGGCAGACCGATGAGAATGACCAGCCCGCTATTGTCACCGAGCCCTATGAAAAAGCTTTCACAGCGGCGAATGTAAAAAAGGAACAGGAGTTCTACGACAGCGATTTAACCTTCCGTATCCGGCTGAAGAGCGGAAAAAGTGAGAAAGCAGTAACTCTGGCTCTTTCCCCGAAGGATAATGCGGCTAAAAAGTTGAAGACAGTGATGGATGACAAGCCGGAGATCATCTCGGTTGAATGGACCCACCGCCACTATGTGAAAGATGATGAATACATCCCCTACGGCGAAGACATCGAAACATTTCTGAAACGTGAGATAGGCAAGCCCATCATCCGCTGGGAAGACAGCCCCCAACTGGGCTATGAAATTTTGCCAAATAAATATTTTTATCGTTATCAGCCCCCAACGCCGGCAAAAGAATTGTTGGCGGAGTTCTGGAAATTGGAAAAAGAGGCGGAGAAGATGCTGGAGGGGTTAAATTGAGATGTCAATAACTTGTCAGACTTCTAATGCGCCCTGGCTTTACACAATACCGCGCGATTGGCAGACTGATCGGCTGAAGGACATTATTCCGCGCATACTCGGCGGTGGGACACCACCAAGTTCGGACCCTGATTGCTGGGAAGACGGAGATATTGTGTGGGTGACACCAACTGACTTCTCCCGCTCCGAAAACAGTTCAGAGATTTCTGATTCCGAACGAAAGATTACGCGCACTGGGTTGAACTCCTCTGCAGCTATTCTGTTGCCGCAGGGCACCGTAATTATGGCTAGTCGCGCAACAATAGGCACCGTGCGCCTTGCTGGCACCGTGCTGACGACAAACCAAGGGTTCATCTCGTTCATTTGTGATGCAAAAAAACTCCACCGGCGTTTTCTTTACTACGTGATTTCCGGTTTTCTTGGGGGGTATTTTGCCGAGATAGCGCCAGGAACTACCTTTCGAGAGATAAGCCGGGGCAAAGCCAAACTAGAGCCGATAGGCTTTCCGCCCTTCCCCGAGCAACACCGCGTTGCGGCATATCTGGATGCGAGTTGTGCGGCGATTGATGTGGCGGTGGCCGCCAAACGCCGCCAGCTTGAACTTCTCGACGAACATCGTAAGTCCATCATCCATTCTTTATTTGCAAATCTGAGCGGTACAGCTAACGAGCGAGTTAAAGACATAGCGGCAAAAATTACGAGCGGGGTAACTCCGGATGGTGGTGCTTCCGGCTATCTCGATAGCGGTATACCATTACTGCGCAGCCAAAACGTCCATTTTGACGGTCTTCGCCTTGATGATGTGGCCTTTATTTCAGCTGAAACTCATGCCGAAATGAGTGGAAGCCAATTAAAACCAAGGGATGTGCTACTCAACATCACCGGAGCCTCGATTGGCCGTTGTTCTTTCGTTCCAGATGGGTTTGGTGAAGGCAATGTCAACCAACATGTTTGTATAATTCGTCCCGGCCCATGCATTGATTATAGATTCCTCACCGCGTTCCTTTCATCACCAATGGGGCAAGATCAGATTCATTCGACATTTACCGGTGCGTCTCGCCAAGGGTTGAGCCACAAGGATCTCGGTCTAATCCGTATTCCATTTCCGAAGTTACAAGTGCAGCAGGTAGTCGTTACTAAAATTGAGAACCATGATGGTCAGTACGATCAACTTCGTCGTTGTATTATCTCCCAAATCACCACTCTTACCGCCTACCGCAAGTCGCTCATTCACGAATGCGTGACCGGGCAGCGGCGGGTGACGGAAACGGATGTGGCGCGGGTGCTCCGGAATTGAGGCGGGAAAAGCTTATTGAAAAGATTGTGCAGACACTGATTGCACTATTCGGTAGTGGGTAACTACCCACTATACCTTTCCGGGAGGCTTCCAATTTTTGGAATGACAGCACAAAAAGAAATGCCCCTCCGAATCTCGGAAAGGGCATCAGGCTGGAGATGCTATCTCCAGGGCTGTTATCTACTTAATGTATATAGCTCGGGTAAAAAAATTGTCAATAAAATAATAGCAAACTAAGTAATTATAGGCTAAAGAATCGCAATGGAGCGAGTAATTTCATATATAGACGGATTCAATCTGTATTTCGGCTTAAAGTCAGCCAGACTTAACCGCTACCTCTGGCTTGATCTCCATAACCTCTCGATTAATCTTCTTAAAAAACCACAGCAGTTGGTAAAAGTGAAGTACTTTACTGCCAGAATAACCGGCCCGCCGATAAACAGAAACGCCAGTCCACATATATTGAAGCGCTTGAAGGGCTTTCAAACCTGGAAATATATTACGGAAAATATCAGCTAAATCCTCAAACAGCCGTAACTGTAATTTTCAGAGCATGGTGCCAAGTGAGAAAATGACAGATGTTAACATTGCCGTACAAATTCTGATCGATGCTTATCAGAATAATTACGACACTGCGCTTTGATCTCCGCTGACAGTGATCTTATCGGCCCCATTACTGCTGTTAGAAAATTATTCCCCATGAAGCGAATTGTTATTGCATTTCCACCCGACCGGTTCTCTCGGGAACTTGCCAATAATGCAAGCGGCTATTTTGTCATAGGGCATAAAAAGTTTGCACAAAGTCAGTTTCCGGAGACTGTGACAAAACCTGACGGGTTTGTACTGCGCCGTCCTGAAAGCTGGAAATAATAATAAAAAGTCCTTTAACTTTATTGATGCCACATTGATATCTGAAAGCTAGGATGCGTAGAGACTGATTATGGCACGGAAAAAAGCCCCTGAAATTAAGTTTCAAGAGCATATCGCCGCTTACCTTAACGCTAAGCACGGTTATCCTGTGCTTGAACAAACCGAAATTATAGACTCGGAACACTTCATCGCAGAGGATCATCTGTGGAGTTTTCTCAATGCTACGCAGAAAGACACTCTTGACAAACTGGCTGCCGATTATGGCATTGATGCGCGGGATGAGGTGTCTAAAGCTCTACGTGCAGAACTGAATTATACACCGCTATGGATGCTTTTGCGGCATGGGTTAAAGGTTCGGGGGCTGGAGTTTCGTCTTTTTATACCCAAACCACGATCAAGCGAGAGCATAGCAAACGCACATTACGGCCAAAACCGCATTACTTATAGGCACCACTTCTTTTTCGGAGAAACAAATCAAGAAATTGATTTTGTCCTCTTCCTTAATGGTCTGCCCATAGTAGCCCTAGAGCTGAAGCACGATAAAAACCAGACCGTTCATGATGCCGTAGCTCAGTTTGCCAGCCGCGACCATGCACACAAAATTTTTCAGCATCCGTTTCTCTACCTCGCTGCCGATACAAGCGATGTGATGGCAGCCACCGACCCGCGCCGTGAGGAGAATTTCCGCTGGCACAATACGGGACTTAAAAATGAGCCTCTGAACAGTGATGGCAAGGAATATCCGGTTGAGTTCCTTTACCGCGAAGTCCTATCGAAGGAACATTTGCTGGAGGCGCTTTCGTTCTTTCTGGTCCGTGTGCCGCACCGTGATGCCGAGGAGGATAAACCGGAGAGGCCTGCCTTTACCCTGTTTCCCCGCTATCATCAAAGCCGCATGGTGCGGAAGGTGACAGACGATGCTCTGACGCACTTCACCACAAATGGCGATATCGGGCGCAAATATCTTATCAATCACTCGGCAGGCAGCGGAAAGACGCTTTCCATCTGCTGGTTGGCTGATCGTTTGCACAGCCTGTATAAACCGGGCACAAACGAAAAGTTGGTCGACATGGTGTTTATTCTCACTGACCGCAAGTCGCTTGATAAAAACATCAAGGACGAAATCGAAAATTTCACGCATCTCAAGGATGTGATCGGTCTTGCGCGGGAAGCAGATGACCTGCCGCGCTTTTTTGCACAGCGAAAATCCATCGTCGTGACCACCCAGCAGAAATTTACCTGGATATTGGAAAAAATTAAAAGCGATCCGGATCTGAAAAAACGGCGTGTAGCCTTCTTGATTGACGAGGCGCACCGCTCGCAGGAAGGAAAGATGGGCGCTGCTATTCGCGTGCCATTCCGCGATGTCGAAACACCCGATACCGATGAACCAGAAGAAGACGAAGAAGAAAAGATTGCCAAAATTATCCGCGAGCATGATAGCAATCAACTTTTTGTCGCTTTTACCGCCACACCCGCACCCGCCACCGTGACGCTTTTTGGCGAACCGTTCGATGCGTATACGGAGGCTGAAGCCATTGCCGAAGGGTACATAGTTGATGTTGCCGCCAGCATCATTTCTTATGAAACGCTGTATCATTTACAGTGTCCTGTTGTCGTAAAACTTGGCGAAGAGAAAGTTTATCCGGCAGGCGTGGTGGCGAAAGCGCTCAAGAATGTGGCGTTTCAGGATGAAGGCCTTATTCAATACAAAGCTGAAGTGATGCTCCGCATTTTTGAAGAAAACGTGATGCATCTTATCGATGGCAGGGCCAAAGCGATGATTGTCACCAGTTCCCGCGTGGCAGGCCTGCGGTATTTTGAGATTATTAAGCAGAAACTCATAGAGCGTGGGGTGGGCTATAAGGTTCTCTATGCATTCTCCGATTTTGTTCATTACAAAACGAATGCGGCTGTCAGCGAACATGCGGTAAACGAACTTAAAGACGGTGAGCTGATTGAAGATCGTTTCGACGGCGATGATTACCGTTTGATGGTGGTGGCCAACAAATTTCAGACGGGTTTTGACCAACCACTTCTGGCCGGAATGTTTCTTGATAAACCGGTTATGGACCGCAACGCAGTCCAGACCGTTTCTCGTTTGAACCGGTGCCATGAAGGCAAAAAGGATGTCGTGGTTGTTGATTTTACGAATAATGCCAGGGCCATCCTCAAGGCATTCATGAAATATCGGAAAGGCACCCCGTTTGAACCGGGAGAGCCGGACGACCAGCAGTGCATTCGCCTGTATGACGAGATTATCGGGGCGGGTGTGTTCACGCAAAAGGATGCCGGTGATATAGTCGTATCTCTGGCAAATGAAACAGACGCACAAACGCAGCTCCGAGTTGCTGCGCTACGCCAGCGTTTTGAGGATACAATCAGCGGCATAGACCAGCGTAAAGCCTTTGTGTATCTGCTGGAAAAATTTGTGAAAAGTTATCATTTCCTGACTTCCTTTTTTACATATTCGGTTGAGATACAAGAGTTTGCCGCTTTTGCCGAATATGTGGGGCCACAGCTTATTAAAAAGGGCACTGTTTCAGAGCTCATGCAGCAAATCCGCCAAACAGAAGTTGTCAAGGCGGCTGTCAAATCTCTGGGGGAAGTGCGCAGCGGCGGTACAGTAAAACTGAAACCAGGGAAAGGGAATACGGGCGCTGGTCCGCCGATTCGAAAAGTATCCGTGCAGGATATGATTGATGAGATTCGCACTCGGTTTACCATCACGGATGAAGAAGCGCTGTTAATACGGCAGGTAACCGATGAAAAAGCTCATGACAGGGAGATCCATGAAACGGTCATTTCACATCGGGATAATCCTGTCTTTATAGAAGAAACTTTCAAGGAACGAGTCGATGGTTTGATCCAGCGCCGCTATGAAGAACTTGGCCATATAAATGAGCTTTTCGATCCACGCTACATTGATCAGGGTGCAATTTTTGATATTATGGCCGGCACGGTGATTCGACATCATCTGGAGTGCGCAGCATGAGCAAAAAAATTAGTCAAATCCCTCCCCATGATCGGCCGCGAGAAAAACTGCTCGCAAAAGGGGCTGCTGCGCTTAGCGACCAGGAACTAATTGCCGTCCTGCTGGGTAAGGGCACTCCTCAAATGGATGTAATGGCCCTTGCTGCCAGGGTGGCTCGTGTCATTGATGAAAAAGGGCTTGCTGTCCGAGTGGAAGATTTGACAGGGTTTGATGGGGTTGGAGCCGCCAAAGCAACGCTTATTCTGGCTGCCATTGAGTTTGCACGACGCCGCATTAAGCCTGAAGGCTTAAAGATTGCTACCCCTGCCGACGTGCTGCCCTTAATCCGGCATTATGCCGATCGGAAGCAGGAGCATTTTCTTTCAATAACCATTAACGGGGCGAATGAAGTGTTGAGTGTACGGGTTGTTTCTATTGGCCTTGTTGACCGCAGCCCTGCACACCCTCGTGAAGTATTTGCTGATGCGGTGTCAGATCGCGCCTCAGGTATTATCGTAGCGCATAACCATCCGGCAGGAAGTCTTGAACCCTCACAATTTGATGTAGAGATAACAAGCCAGTTAAAGCAAGCCGGTGAGATTGTCGGAATTCAGCTTCTTGATCACATCATTTTCAATCGGAATGGTTATTACAGTTTTTTAGAAGCTGGATGTTTATAAGGACGATCGTTTTGAGAATGTAAGCGGTGACAAAACATTACGATAGTCATGAAACGAAGCAAACAGAAATCGAACAGCTTCGAGAGGAAAACCAGCGTCTTAAGTCACTGCTTGACGCTCACGGTATTAACTGGGAGCAAGATCCTGTAACCTATGCCGTAACCCATACCACGCCGACCGCTGCACACGAAAGCGGCCCCCAGTTAGATTCTTCCACAAAAGTCGCTCTTTTTCGCAGCCTTTTCCGTGGCCGCACCGATGTGTATCCTCTGCGCTGGGAATCGGCCAAAGGGAAATCCGGCTATTCTCCCGCCTGTGCTAATGAATGGCGAAGCGGTGTGTGCGGAAAGCCCCGGACAAAGTGCGCCGATTGCGAGCAGCGAATGCTGCTGCCTGTCACCGATCAGGTTATTGTTGATCATTTGACCGGACGGCAGACTATCGGCATTTATCCGCTGCTTACCGATGATACCTGCTGGTTTCTGGCGGTCGACTTTGACGAAGCCGACTGGCGCGATGATGCCCATGCTTTTATGCAATCGTGCCGTGAGCTTGGCGTGCCTGCGGCGCTCGAAATATCACGCTCTGGTGATGGCGCGCATGTCTGGATATTTTTTACTGAGGCCGTGCCTGCACGTGAAGCGCGCAAGCTGGGGCGGCGCTTATCAGCCATACCTGCGCACGCACACGGCAGTTGAGTCTTGCAAGTTATGACCGCTTTTTCCCTAATCAGGACAGCCTGCCTAAAGGCGGCTTCGGGAATCTGATTGCGCTGCCCCTGCAGAAAAATATTCGCGAACAGGGTCGCAGTGTGTTTGTCGATGAACGACTTTAATCTGCTGCCTGATCAATGGACGTTTTTGGCTTCACTTGCCCGGATGAGTTTACTTGAGGTGGAAAACGCCATCCAAAGGGCGACAGGAGGGCGCTCATCCTCTTGATGTGGCGTTTGTGACGGAGGAGGATGAGCGCGAACCTTGGAAACGACCATCTGCGGAATTTACTGAAATTCCGGGGCCGTTGCCACCCTCGCTTAAGCTTGTTCTTGCAAATCAGATATTTATTGAAAAAGCTGCATTATCGCAGCCGCTTGCCAACCGCTTGATTCGCCTTGCAGCTTTCCAGAATCCGGAATTCTACAAGGCACAGGCCATGCGCTTTCCGGTTTGGGACAAGCCGCGAGTTATCGGGTGCGCAGAAAATTATCCGCAGCATATCGGCCTGCCCCGAGGCTGTCTTGAGGCAGTGTTTGATCTTCTGGGCAGGCATAATATCCGCGCTGAAATTCTGGACGAAAGAGTTCCGGCGAACCTGTCAGCGCTGTTTTTACTGGAACTTTGCGAGAAGATCAGGAAGCGGCTGTTGAGGCAATGCTTGCGCACAAGACAGGAGTACTCTGTGCTCCGACAGCCTTCGGCAAAACCGTCACCGCCGCAGCGCTGATCGCCCGAAGGCAGGTCAGCACGCTTGTGCTGGTTCACCGCAATGAACTGCTCAAGCAATGGCAGGAGCGATTGACAGTTTTTCTTGAAGCACCTAAAGGCTCCATCGGCGTGATCGGCGGCGGTAAAAAGAAGCCTTCAGGCTGCATCGATATTGCTGTTATGCAGACATTGTCGCGCTATGAAAATCTGCCGGAACTGCTTGACCGGTATGGCCAGATTATTGTCGATGAATGCCATCATATTTCAGCTTTTTCCTTTGAAACCATTCTGAAGCAGTGTAAAGCCTCTTTTGTTGTGGGGCTGACGGCAACACCGGTGCGCCGCGACGGGCATCAACCGATCATTTTCATGCAGTGCGGCCCGATCCGCCATAATGCTGCACGACCGGATTCAGCGCCGACACAGTTGGAAGTCTGGCCGCGCATGCTGCAGGCGCCGCCGCTTGCACCGGAAGCTGCAATTCAAGATGTGTTTCGCACCCTCACAACCGATGCGCAACGCAATCAGCGCATTGCACGGGATATTATTGATGCATTCCGTGAAGGTAGAAAAATTCTTGCTTTGACTGAACGGACCGAACAACTGGAACTGCTGCGGACGGCTTTTGGTGATGAGGTGGCGACCTGTTTCATGCTGCATGGCAGAATGTCGAAGAAGCACAGAGCAGAAGTGATGGAAATGCTTTGCTGCGCTTGACGGCTCAGCACCACGAGTAATTCTTGCCACAGGCCGCTTAATAGGCGAGGGCTTTGATCATCCGCCCCTTGATACTTTGGTGCTCTGCCTCCCGATTTCGTGGAAGGGAACGCTTCAGCAGTATGCGGGCCGCCTTCACCGGGAGCATGCAGGCAAGCATGATGTGCGGATTTATGACTATGTTGAATTTGACCATCCGCAGCTTGCCCGCATGTGGGACAAACGTTTGCGCGGGTATCGCAGCATGGGCTATACGGTACACACGGATTAGAGAAGATCAAGGCCCAAACTACTCATCCCCCACGATCACGCCCCGGCCCACATGCATGACAAGGGGCCTCTTGGCGCTTTTCACGAAAGAGATGAATTCTGCCGCCTCCGGAGAGATGAATCCTGCCGCATCAAGGGCCTCGATAGCCTTTTTTTTACCATAGCCAGAGAGATACAGGATTTTGTAGGCTTCTTTGATTTCGCGTATGGTCTCTCGTGAAAGCCCGGCCCGCCGCAGGCCCACAAGGTTGAGCCCTTCCACGCGGTTTCGTTCCAGCGCCACGAGAAACGGCGGTATGTCGCGGCTGAAGCGGCCGTTGCCGCTGAGCATGGCAAACCGTCCCACGGTCACAAACTGATGCACCATGACGCCGCCGGAAACAAATGCCCGGTCTGCCACGCTTACATGGCCGGCAAGGCAGGCATAATTGGCGATGATCACATTGCTGCCGACGGTGACATTATGGGCAAGATGACTGCCGCCCATGAGGAAATTGCTGTTTCCCATACTGGTTTTGCTGTCGGGCTTGGTGCCGCGGTGAATGGTCACATATTCGCGAATGACATTATTGTCGCCGATTTCGACATAGCTGACCGTATCTTTGCTGAAGCCAAGGTCCTGCGGCTCGTGGCCGATGACCGCGCCCATATGTATTTCATTGTTGCAGCCGATGGTGGTATAGCCGGTCAGATAGGCATTGGCATAAATCTTCGTGCCGCTGCCGATGGTGACATGTTCGTCGATAATAACATTGGGCCCGATTTCAACACCGGCAGCAATCTGCGCCCCGGGGCTCACCATGGCGGTTGGGTGAATTGTGCTCATCGAAAAACTCCTTGATGCAGTATAAGGTTGGCAAGCACTTTAGTCAGTTTGCCCCCTGTTTGCAAGCAAAAGCTTATGTAGCTGCGCAGGGATCAGGGTTCGGGGGGCAGGGTTCAGGAACAGTATACCCGATCCCAATCCTGATCCCTGAACCCTGTCTTACTCCACCAGCGGTTCTGCATAGCAGTACAGGCAGCCATTGGGGCATTTCTGGCTGTACCAGCCGATATCAATGCTTTCGGTGCAGCCGCACAGCTTGCGCTGCCCCTTTGCCCGCTGTGTCGAACAGATTTTTCCATCCGGGTGCAGCCGGCTTAAAAGCTCCCCGTCGATGCAGCTTGAGCGGGGGCAGCCTTCAACCGAGCAGTAGTGCAGGCTCATGCCCAGGCCGGCAGCGGTCTGCTCAAGCAGCTGAACGTGTTCTTTTCGCTCCTGAGCAGTGTAGGGTTAAGGCGAACTCCTTTCTTCTCCAGACGCCGCAGCACCTTGCGGTATGGCTCAACCCAGCTTGTGCGGCAGGTGCTGACTCCTGCTGCGGCCATGCTGCGGGCAAGAGCATCAAACATCTCAATATTGCTTATAGGGCTGCCATGGGCCATGCAGCGCACGTATGGGGTCAAAGCGCCAGCAAATCCGCTCGGGGCCTTTAACCAAAGCTATGAGGGCGGGCACCATCTGCCGCAGCGTTTCCCATGGTGGGATATGGGGTTCAAGCACCGTGCCGCCCAGGCCCGTAATGGTCAGATGCACATACAGCTGGCGGTAGCGCTCAAGGGTGTCGCGCAGCGCGCCGGGGGCGATCATGTTCTGCGGATTTTTTGTCCAGATAACAAGGCTATGCACCTGTTCGGGCGGATAGTCGCGAAGCTTTTCAATGAGAAACTCGGGATAGCAGGCAACCAGATCCGTGCGCCGGCTTGCCGACAGAACGATATGCTGCTGCTCGGGGGGAAATAAGGTTGGCTGCGTCATTTTGCCACTGTGCATGCAGGCCGCGGTCAGGACTGCGGGCCCGTTTTTCTGTATGCCGCCCGGTAAATCGGCAGGCCGTGCATGAAGAACCTTCGCTCATAGTGTGTAGCCGCAGATTCAGGATCGACGCCGGCGGGATCTATGGTGCGGCAGTAGAGCTCTTCAAGCCCTGCACAGCCCCTGCCGGTCTTGAGCATGATCTCGAAATACCGGGCAAAATCCGTGGCAAGATGAATGCAACCGCCCGGAACCAGCCTGCTGCGCAGCAGTTCAAAAAACTCCGGATTAACAATGCGTCGCCTGCGATGTTTTGTTTTGGGCCAGGGATCGGGAAAATAAATATGAAATGCCTGCACCGACTCGGGCGGAACATATCCCCATATAAAATAGTCGGCTTCAGCCCGCAGCAGGCGCACATTGCCGACCCGCGCCTGTTCCACCCGCTCTTTCATGAAGTGAAAAAATTTATTGGCCCTCTCAATGCCGAGATAGTTGATATGCGGGTTCTCCTGTGCGCTTTTGATGATAAAGCGGCCACGGCCTGACCCTATTTCAATCTCTATGGGATTGCTGTTGCTGAACATGCCGCTGAAGCTCAGCCCGTCGTCAAACTGACGAATGCCTATTTCTACATCACGGGCAGCAGGAGCATCCTGCTGCGGCTCAGCACCAGGAGATATCATTTCTGCCGCCGCCTTTTACCTTGTACATGCGATCATCAGCCAGATGCAGAATCTGCTGATTCGTGTCGCCGTCATCGGGAAATGTGGCAATGCCGAAGCTTGCCGTAAGATGAATGGCAAGGCCCTTCTGCTGCAAGAAACACAGTGCTGTTGAGCTTGCTCTGCAGCTCACGGCAGAAGGCCAGGGCCTCCTGCTTTCCGGTATCGCGCAGAATGATGACAAACTCATCACCCCCGTAGCGGGCGCCGAAATGATTTTCACCGAGCATACCGGCGATAATAGCGCCCATTTCTCCTAAAAGGCTGCTTCCGCACAGATGCCCGTGCGTATCATTGACCAGCTTGAAAAAATCAAGGTCGAAAAAAATCAGTGAGCACTTGCCCCCCAGTTCCAGAGCGCGGTCGATTTCCTCCTGCAAGAATGATATGCAGATGACGGGAATTATACAGCCCCGTGATGTCGTCGGTAATGGTAAGCTTGCTCACCTGCTCAAAGTTGCGGGCATTTTCAAGGGCGATTGCGGCAAAGTCCGCAACCGTGACGAGCATTTCTATGTCGAAGTCGTGTATCGACGCCACATCATTTCTGTTCACAAACTCGATCACCCCAAGCACTTTATCGCGGATCTTCAGCGGTATGCAGATGATGGACTCGGTTGAAAATGCGGCTGCATCATCAACCTTGCGGGTAAACCGGGGCTCCTTGTCAACGCTGGGAACCAGCAGCGGCCGGCCGGTCTTGGCAACCCAGCCGGCAATGCCCTCCCCGATCTTCAGGCGCGTATCTTTTATTTTCTCAGCCTGGCCTGTTGCGCTGACCACGATCTCGAAATACAGCTCCTGCCGCTCATGATCCACCAGCAGCAGCGACCAGTTCTCCGGGCTGAACAGTTCGGCCACCTTGTAAAATATCTGCTGCACCACCTCTTTCACGGTCAGGGATGAGGTGAGTGTTTTGCCGATTTCATGAATGATCGTTATGCGCCGCTTGATCTTCTCAAAACTGGCCAGTTGCGCCTGCGTCATGGTTTCCCCTTTTTTAAGTATATGAGCGATCCCCGAAGAGCAGCGTGCCCACCCGCACAAGGGTGGCGCCTTCCTCAATGGCCGCTTCAAAGTCGGCTGACATGCCCATGGAAAGCTCGGGCAGCCCGCCGCATCCGGGCAGCTGCCGCACAATATCATCCCGCAGCCTTCGCAGGGCACTGAAATAAGGCCTGGACAGCTCGGGGTCATCTGATAGCGGCGGCATGGTCATAAGGCCCTGCACGCGCAGATGCTGCAGGCTCGCAGCTGCTGCAATCAGCCCGGGCACATTATCCGGCCCGCTGCCGCTTTTGCTCTGCTCGCCTGAAACATTCACCTGCACCAAAACCTGCAGCACACGGCCTCTTTTTTCGGCCTCGCGATCCAGGGCCTGCGCCAGCGGCAGGCTGTCAAGGCTGTGGACCATATCAAAAAGCGCGGCTGCATATTTTGCCTTATTTGTCTGCAGATGGCCGATATAATGCCATGAAATTCCGCTGATTGTCTATAATGGGAATTTTTTCCCGCGCCTCCTGAATATAATTCTCACCAAGCAGAGTAACTCCGCAGGCCAGGGCCTGCCTGATCCTCTCCGGCTCCACGGTCTTGGAAACCGCAACGAGCCTGACGCCTGCAGGGTCGCGGCCGCAGCGGGCACAGGCCCGCAGCATGCGCTCCTGAATGCCTGCCAGCCGTTCGGCAATATCCGGCAATTGATTCGTCATTGGATTTCCCCCTCAGCTGCGGCCGGCGCCTCATCAGGAAGGAAACGGCCGGGTGCAAAGTCGAGCCTGTTGACAAGAAACAGATCGGCAAGGCTCAGCACGCCCGCAACGATCATGGCGGTGCGGGGCCC
The DNA here is from genome assembly GCA_963804955.1 of uncultured delta proteobacterium. Taxonomy (GTDB): domain Bacteria; phylum Desulfobacterota; class WTBG01; order CAIYCZ01; family CAIRTM01; genus CAIWCT01. The sequence goes on from CAWDSQ010000008.1 coordinate 146,188, forward strand.
CAGCCCCTGCATGATGGCCCCGCTGGCAAGCGCTCCGGCAAAGGTGCCGAGCACCGCTACCTGGGCAATGAAGCCCGAGCCGCCGCCCACGCGGGAGCGGCTGAACATATTTGAGGTCATGACATAGGAAAAAACCATGAAAGAGGCATCTCCCAGTTCATGAATGATGCGGAACAGCCAGGCCTGAGCCTGGGTCTGTGATAATGCCAGCAGTATATGCCCGCCCGCAGACAAGCCCAGGCCAGCTATGATGAGGCGTCGCAGCGATGCCGTGCCCCGGTCAAGCAGCCTGCCGTAGATAAGGCAGGAAAGGGCCAGAGCGATCACGGTCAGGCCGATAAAGACGCCGATGCCGGCCTGGGAAAAGCCGAGCGACTCTTTCAAAAACAGCACATACACGGTTTTTTCCGCTCCCCAGTGATAGGTATACAGAAATGTCACCAGGGCGAACATAACAACGTCGCGCCGGAATATTTCTTTTTTGTACACCGCGGGCTCGAAAATCTGGGCAAGGGTGCCCGGCAGCAGCAGCCCCAGCGGTACGATCAGAAAAAACAGAACGCCGCAGACGCGGAAGACCGCCGGAAAGCTCAGCCACCCCAGCAGCAGCCCCCCGAGCAGCGCGCCTGCTGCGATGCCCATATGCTCGGCAAAAGCTATGGTCGAGAATCGCCTGCCCTTGCCATCTATCTCCCGCGGTTTTATAGAAAAGCGACCGCATGGAAATCTGCCCCAGATTGTACCACGTGCCGTAGCACATGATCAAAAGCAGCAGCACGGCAAAAGACGTGCTGAACGACAGGGCAAAATAGGTGAAGCCCAGCGCGCCAAATGAGCTTGCCACAAGCATGCGCGAGGGGAACATATCGTTTGAAACGCCCATGGGCAGCGTGGTCAGCAGCGTCATGAGCGAATCAATGCCCATGAGCAGCCCTATCTGCCAGCCTGAAAAACCCAGGTCTTTCAGATACACCGGAAAAAAGAACAGCGTCGTGAAGATGATCAGCCGCACGATAAAGAAGAGATATCCCGTGAGCATGAGCTTACCCTTCTCTGCCGGGGCCGCGCCGGTCTGTGCGTGTTTGAGCGTCCGCCATCTGTTATATACCTGCCTGTTTCCGAGCTGCGTTCAAAAATTGCGTTGAAAAACCCGTCTTTTATAACGTGTCCAACCTGCCTTGACAATAAAAAACCGGCGGAATAACAGGCCCAAATTGCCACAGCACGGCTGCTCTTTAACTTACATATTCTAATTTAGTAATCATCTAAAATCATAAAGATAAATCAATTGCACAATAATCTGTTGCAGGCTATGATTTCGGCGTTATTCAGCATGAAATATTTGATTCGAAGCGGAAGAGAAAGTGAAGGGCGCGGGCTCTTTACACCTCAGAGAGCTTATTCAGGGCTCATTTTAGACGAGCCTATAGCTTGATACTGCTCTCCGAGATTACTCCAGCACTGCCGAGCGCAGGCGGTCATAGGCTGTCATGAGCGACAGGGCCATGGTAGCGGGGCTTTCGATGCGGTACAGGGTGCCCCCGGCGGAGGAGGTTATGCGGCGCGCCATATCATCGGCATAGTCCCGCCAGAGATGCCGCTCATCCATGAACTGGTAAAAGCTGAAAAGAATATGTTCCTGCCGCAGCAGGCGCGCCTGCTGCAAAGCCCGGTCGATATACTCCTGATTATTTTCCATGAACCGGTAAAACCCTGCCTGGTCGCCGCGAGCCGGCAGGCCGTCGCCCAAGAGTATCACTACGGGCACGCGGTCGGCATCTTTGCGCAGAATGTCGCGGCAGCTGGCAAGACAGCCGCCGATATCCTTGCCTGCGCCATTGACAGCGCGCAGACGCCCGACATCGGCAAAGGGAACAATGCGGGCGGACTCATGATAGGCGACAAAGCGCACCCGGTCGGCAGGATGGAAACGGCGGAGATAGTAGGCAAAAGCCATGCAAGCTCTGCGAACGCCCTGTATTCGTTTGCCGAACTGAACAGCGCCGGACACGTCGAGGGCCAGAACCACCGAACAGCCAACCCTGGCGCGCGTTGCATATTCCATAAGATCATCCTCATCAAGCAGCGGCGCATACGGGCTTAAGGCGCGCCGCCGCAGGCTGCGGCGCAGCGTGTGCAGCACGGCGATGCGTGAGCTCAGGCGGCGTGCCGGCTGTACGCGGTCGGGCAGTACGGTCTGCACGCCCCGGCTGCCGCTTGCATGGGTGCCGCGCTGCAGGGGTCGCCTGCGGGGCATAAGCCGCTCAAGGGCAAGGTATGCCTTTTTTGCCAGCAGCCATGCCGCGGCGTCGCGGTTCACGAGATAGGTGTCTTCAAACAGCGGGCTCACCAGGGGCAGCTGCAGCAGCTGATCCACTGCCGCTGCAAGGTCCTGAGGGTTAAGGGTCTGTTCGGTATGCCGGGCTGCCTTGCGCTCGCAGCGGTGATGGTCGGCAAGAATCTGTTTGACTGCTCCAAGCAGCCCGCTGAGCTGTTCACGGGGCCCCGCAGCTTCTACCTGCCGCAGATCACCGGGGTCGTCTTCCTGATGGTCGATGCCGTTGAAGAGCTCTTCATCAGGAGGCTGTGCAGCGCTTCGGGGGAAATTATCTCCGGGCTCAAAGAGTCCGTCGCGGGCCTCTGGAGCAAAACCGCCGGGGCTGCCATCCTGCCTGCTGCCGCCGGGTATGCCGTCATGCTCGGCAGCAATTTCATCGCCCTGTTCACCGCCGCTGCCGGTTTCCTGCCCCAGGCCCGCTGCCTTCTGCGCCGAGTTCCTTCTCCAGCCGGGAGACAAAACTTTCAAGCTCGTTTACTGTTGCGACCTGTTCTGCTTCGGCGGCAAGAGCGCTTGCAGCACCTGCTGCCGCAGCAAGCTGGCGGGCAGCATCGGCAAAGGCAGAGCTGCTGCCGGAGGCTGCGTCGCTTTCCCCTGAAGGCTCAGCCTGCCCGGTATCTGTTCCACTCTCTGACGGGCCGGACAGAGCTTTTTGAAGCTCCCTGGCTGCCTGCTCCTCAAGCTGCCGGCCTGCCTGCGGTGAGGGCAGCCCTTTCAGCGCCTCCTGCACAGCCTGTTCGAGCTCATCCCGCGAGATTTCCTGCCGGTCCTGCATGTCCCGGGCAAGGGAAAAAAGCTCGCTGTTTGACATGGGCCGCGGCTTTTCCCGCCAGCACCATGCCTGCAGATCAGCCCCTGCAGTCACAGCCTGCGCTCCCTTTTTCATATGCCGCCAGATATTCAGCCATAATTGCGGCAAAGCCGGTCCGGCCGGCAGGCTCATGCGCCCGGCACCAGGCTGCAAAAGCATCAACTGCAGCAGATTCGGGCAGGCTGCGCAGACCTGCCGCGCACCAGACTGCACCAGGCCCGTGAGTCTGGCGAAAAATAGTCACGATTTCAGCAAGGTCGATGCCGGCCAGATGGCGCTTGAGGTAGGCGCCGATATCGGGAAAGACGCCGTCGATGCGGCTCTCCACATCCGCCTTGTCTTCAAAAAATGCCTTGCCGAGAATCGCGGTATAGATGCCTTCTTTTGTGTCGCAAAAAGATGCCACCCGCCGGCCTTCGAGCATGGCCGAACTGCGGGCTATGAGAGCGGCATTGATGCTTGCCCTGGGCCCGAGCTCCAGGCGATCATCAGCGCGCAAGGCGCGCACGGTCTCCACCATCAGGCGCAAAAACAGCTGCGGGATATAGACCTGCGGCTTGAGCTTTGCCGCCTCCTTGGCCGCAATGCGCATTTCGTCCTCAAGCCCGACAAGGGGGATGCTGATGCTTACCAGACGGTCGCGCACAGCGCCGCACAGGTATTCTTCATCGCGAGGGTTGGTGGTTGCCACCAGCAGAAAATCGACCGGAAAAGTCCGCCTGCTTTTTGACGGCGTGACAATACCTTCCTGCCCGGCCTGAAGAAGGGCATGCTGCGCCGTCTCCGGCAGCTTGCCGATTTCGTCAACAAACAGGAGCCCCCGGTTGGCCTGGCCGATTTTGCCCGGCTCGAACACGCGGGGATCGAAGGGGTCGCCGATCTGGGCGAGCTTTAAGAGGTTGTAGGTCCCGACAATTTCCTCCGGCAGCACATCGCCGCCGCCCTGCACGCGGGCAAAGCCCCTGCCCTCCTCAAGCCGGCTGAGTCGCGCCAGGGCTATCTGCGAACAATCATCCGGTGCAGTATCAAGCATATGTGCTGCAGATCGGGCAGGGCGCGGTCTGGCAACCGGTTTTTTTACCCGCCCTGTGCGCTGCGAGTATGGCCGGGTCTTCCTGTATGGGGCAGCGCTCAACGGCAAAAAGCGGCGATGCTGCGCAGGCTTCGTTGAGCAGGGTAAGCACATGCTTGGCCAGATCCGTTTTGGCCACACCGTACCGGCCCGTGAGGATAACGCCCCTGCCTGTGGCCAGCACTTCAACAATGCGCCGTTTTTCAAAGGACAGGCCGAAGATGTCGGGAAACAGGTCATGACCGGCGCGCAGCTTGCGGCGCACCACAGCTGCAAGCAGGTCGCGCACCGGCACGAAGCGGTGCTCTGCAGCTGAAAACTGCTCAAGGGTTGCAGGGTGTTTTTCCATGGGCTTCCTTTCATGCAGGCAATGGGCAACAGTACTCTTTCTTATATAGCCATCTGCCTGCACGGCGTCAACCGGCCCGGCTGTATTCTTTATCTGTGTACCGGCAAGAAGGCCCCCTTATAATGATTCTTTTTTTGTGCTATCTTTTAAAAGCTTTCAGGAAAAAGCAGCTTCCGGCAAAACAGCAGCCCCGGTTCGCAATTTTTGAGCAAGATCGTATAATCATGTATGACGCAATAAGGAGGGAGTATGAAAAAAGTTCTGATTGCCTATATCAGCCGGGCAGGCCATACGAAGCAGATGGCCGACTATATCGCAGAAGGCGTGCGCATGACAGGGTGTGAAGCCGAGCTGAAAACAGCCGCCGCAATTAAAACAGAGAAGGATCTTGCCGGGTACGACGGCTGTATTTTCGGCTCGCCCGACCTATCACCGCACCATGCCGCCTATCATGGAGTCATTTCTCTTTATCGCTCAGCTGGCCGGGCTTGCGGGCAAGCCCGGGGGCGCATTCGGACTCATACACGCACAGCGGTGATGCACCGCTGCATATTTTCGACACCATGGATCATGTGTTTAAAATGGCCATGACCAGCCTTGGGCCGTTCAAGCTGCTGGAGCATCTTGTTGATACGCCGGATGGCATGCGGGCCTGCCAGAGCTACGGCAGGGCCGTGGCGCAGATGCTGGCTGATTAAGCGTTCTGAACGGAAAGTCGTTTTATTGCAGGTTGGGTTAAGCCCGCAAAAAACAGTTGGGTTTCGTACCTCAACCGAACCAAAACTGCCGAAAGGTTGAGTCCGTTCGTGGTGAGCTAGTCGAACCATGAACGGGCAAAAATCTCCGCAACCTTCGACAGCCTCAGGGTGAACGGATAGGGCTTTCATTTTCGAAAAAATTTTTATTTTTTTATAAAGACAACAGCTGGAAAAATGTTCTAAACCACACGTCGGTTCACGGAAAGAAAAAAGCATGAAAAAATTTTTCAGCCATACCATGGTCCTCACGGTGCTGTGCGCCGCCGCCTGCAGCAGCGCACAGGCCGCCGCGCAGACAGTGCAGATAAGCCGGCTCGCTGTGATGCCGTTTGCTGAAGGTCTGCCTTCACCTGCAAGCGCACAAGGCATGAGCCTGCTTGACTGCCAAGAAGCGGAGTTGACAGCACAGGGGCAGGCAGCGAGCCCTTCATGCCGCAGGCGGTTGTGACGGGCTGCCTGCAGCAGGCCCTTGAAAAAGAGCTGCCCGGCCGCGTGGTGCCGCAGAATGAGACTGCAGGGGCTGAAGAGCTGCTTGCGTATATGAAAAAAACCGCAACGCTCAAGGCCCATGCCCTCAAGCTTGGCGCACAGGTGCAGGCAAGCCATGTCTTGCCGGCACGGTGCAGCGGTACCGGCAGCGCAAAGGCACGGCCTACGGCGCAGACATGCCCGCATCGGTGGCATTTTCGGTGTATCTGCTGGATGTTGCAGCCGGAGAGATTGTCTGGAGCGCGTGCATTTGATAAAACCCAGCAGTCGCTTTCGGAAAACCTGCTTGATGCGCCGGCATTTTTCAAACACGGGGCCAAATGGCTCACCGCAGAAGAGCTGACACGCGGCGGGGCGGAAACGATGGCAGAAAAGCTGAAAGGCGCCTTAACCGGCGCAGGCGGGAAATAAGGTCTGCCGGGCCTGCACACCATCAGTATAAAAAACAAAGGCCGCACAAATGTTTGTGCGGCCTTTACTTTTCTGTATTTATGAGCGATTGCGCGAAGGTTACCAGCCAAGTCTGCAGAAATTTGTCTATCGAGTCTGCGGCAAGGCGGCCCGCGCCCATGGCAAGAATAACGGTGGCAGCGCCCGTGACGATATCGCCGCCGGCCCATACCCGGGGCTTCAGGGTTTTGCCTGTTTCAGGATCGGCTATAATATAGCCCCACTTATTGGTCTTAAGGCCCGGCGTGGTGCTGGTGATGAGCGGATTGGCATTTGCGCCCACGGCGATGACCACCATATCCGTATCGATTATAAAGTTTGAATCCTTGACCGGAACCGGGCGCCTGCGGCCTGAATCATCAGGCTCGCCAAGCTCCATGCGCAGGCATTCAATGGCCTTTACCCTGCCTTTTTCATCGCCAATGAAACGCACGGGCGCGGTCAGCAGATGCAGCTCGATGCCCTCCTCTTCGCCGTGATGGATTTCCTCGGCCCGGGCCGGCATTTCCTCGCGCGAGCGGCGGTACACGATGCGCACCGTGTCTGCCCCGAGGCGCATGGCTGTGCGGGCCGCGTCCATGGCGACATTGCCCGCTCCCAGCACGACCACATTTTTGCCGCGCACGATGGGCGTGTCATACTGCGGGAACAGATAGGCTTTCATAAGGTTTGAGCGGGTCAGGTATTCGTTTGCCGAATAAATGCCGATGAGGTTTTCGCCGGGCACATTGAGAAAGCTCGGCAGCCCCGCGCCCACGGCGAGAAAGACCGCGTCATGCAGCTCCAGCAGCTCATCAACGGTTTCGGTTCTGCCGATGACGGCGTTCACCTCGAATTTCACCCCGAGCTGCGCAAGGTAATCGACTTCGGCCTGCACAATGGCCTTCGGCAGGCGGAATTCGGGGATGCCGTACACCAGCACGCCGCCTGCCTTGTGAAAGGCCTCATACACCGTCACGTCATGGCCCTTGAGAATCAGGTCGCCGGCAACGGTAAGCCCTGCAGGACCTGCGCCTACAACACCCACGCTCTTGCCGGTCTTGGGCGGCAGCTGCGGCAAGTGCTGACTCGCCTTGAGCGCGGCCCCAGTCAGCGGCAAAGCGCTCAAGGCGGCCGACGGCCACGGCCTCACCGGTTTTGGCAAGCACGCAGCGCTCTTCGCACTGGGTTTCCTGCGGGCAGACGCGGCCGCACACGGCAGGCAGGGCGGTTTTTTCTTTGAGCTTTGCAATGGCGGCGGCAAAATCGCCGTCGCGCAGGGGGCGGATAAAGCCCGGTATATCGATTCCAACAGGGCAGCCCGCGACGCAGGCAGGATTTTTGCACTGTATGCAGCGGCTTGCTTCGAGCATGGCTGTGTCGGCAGCATAGCCCAGGGGCACTTCTTCAAAATTGCGGCGCCGCTTTTCAGGGGCCTGTTCGGGCATGGGCTGACGGGGAACTTTTTTCTTGTCTGTCATGTGAACACCTCACCTATCCTGTCCAAGTTTACAGCTGTGGCTGCTTTCATCCATTGCCCGGGCTTCTTGCTTCCTTGTAGGCGGAAAGCCGCTGCATGAGCCCGTCAAAATCGACCTGATGGCCGTCGAATTCGGGGCCATCGACGCAGGTGAACTGGTTTTTGCCGCCGACCGAGACGCGGCAGCCGCCGCACATGCCCGTACCGTCGATCATGATGGAGTTGAGGCTCACCAGCGTTTGAATGCCATGGGGGCGGGTCATGTTCGCGATTGCCTTCATCATGGGCACGGGGCCTGCTGCCACGACCGTTGAAATTTTCTGGCCGCTGTCGATAAACTCTTTAAGAATATCTGACACAAAACCATGATGGCCGCAGGAGCCGTCGTCGGTGCAGACCTTGAGCTGGCTTGAGGCGGCAGTCATTTTATCTTCCATAATGAGCAGGTCTTTGGTGCGGGCGCCGATGATGGCAATGACCTGGTTGCCCGCATTTTTAAAGCCCTTGGTAATGGGATGCACAACGGCCGTGCCCGTGCCGCCGCCGATGCAGATGACAAGGCCCTCCTGCTTTTCGACATGGGTTGGCTGCCCGAGGGGGCCGAGCACATCGGTAAATCCCTGCCCGACCTGCAGGGTTTTGAAAAGGGCGGTTGATTTGCCCACGACCTGGTAAATGATGGTTATGGTTCCCTGCGCGGGATCAGTATCGGCCATGGTGAGCGGTATGCGCTCGCCGGTCTCATTTGCCCGCAGTATGACAAACTGGCCGGGCCGTGCTTTTGCCGCAATTTTGGGCGCGCGGATCACGTTCATGACCACGGTGCCCTGTGCCATTTCCGAGCGTTCAAGAATTTCAAACATGCAAACCTCCGTCTTTTTAGAATATTTTACAGCGCTATAAGCAAACAGCAATTATTGCTCAATTTAAAATATTTATTATGAATGAACTCCGGGGAAAGTCAATACAGCACTCACGAGACACGGTGACAGGTTTTGGATGAATTGTGAACCGAAAGTGGCAATCACTGTTTCCGTGACCGTTCGTATTGCATCAAAAACAACGCTGCAGAGCGTGTCGATTTCTTTTTCTCTGATCGCAAGCGGCGGCATGAGCACGATAACATCGCCAAGGGGGCGTATGATGACGCCGTGTTTTCGCGCCTCCAGTATCACCCGGTGCCCGATGCGCTCCTGCGCGGTGTAGGGCTTTTTTGTTTTTCTGTCGGCCACAAGCTCTATGCCGACCATGAAACCGCACTGCCGCACCTGCCCGACATGCTTAAATGCTTTCAGTTCCTCAAGCCGGGCCAGAGCTGCCTGATCTTGGGCTGCAGGCGCGGCAGGACTTTTTCTTTCCGGAAAATATCGATATTTGCGCATGCCGCGGCACAGGCAACCGGGTTGCCCGTATAGGTGTGGCCGTGATAAAATGTTTTGCATTCATGCACTTCTCCCAGAAAAGCGCTGTAGACTTCATCTGTTGCAAGGGTTGCGGCAAGGGGCAGCGTGCCGCCGGTAATGCCCTTGGCAATGGCCATGATGTCGGGCCGTACATTTTCATGTTCGCAGGCAAACATGCGGCCTGTTCTGCCGAATCCCGTTGCGACCTCATCGGCAATACACAGCACATTGTAGCGCGAGCAGAGCTCGCGTGCCCCCGAGCAGTAGCCTTTCGGGAACACGATCATGCCAGCGGCGCCCTGCACCATGGGCTCCATGATAAAAGCTGCTGTTTCACCGTGACGGGCGCGGAGAATGTCCTCAAGGGCATTCAGGCAGTGCAGCCCGCATGACGATTGCGTCTTATTGTACGGGCAGCGGTAGCAGTAGGGAGACGCCGCTTTGAAAGTCTTAAAAAGCAGGGGCCGGTAGATTTCATGGAACAGATCGATGCCCCCGACGCTTACCGCGCCGATAGTGTCGCCGTGATAGGCATTGGCGAGCGATACGAACTTTTTCTTTTTCTTCGTCGCCCGCGATATCTGCTGCCAGTACTGATAGGCAATCTTGAGAGCTATTTCAACGGCCGTGGAGCCGCTGTCGGAATAAAATACTTTTGTGAGCCCTTCCGGGGCAATGGCGACGAGCTTTTCTGCAAGCTCGATGGCCGGCACATTGGAAAGCCCCAGCAGCGTGCTGTGGCAGATTTTGCCGACCTGGGCTGATGATGGCGTCATCGATCTGTTTTTTCCGGTGGCCATGAACAGTGACCCACAGCGATGAAACTCCATCGATGTATGTAGTTGCCGTCAATATCATAGAGATAGGAGCCCTTGCCGCGTTCTATGATGAGCGGCTCGCTGCGGCTGTAGTCCTGCATCTGGGTGAAGGGATGCCACAGCCATGTCGTGTCAAGGTGCTTGAGGCGTGTAAGCGCCTGTTTGTTGCGACGGGGCTTTTCCATGCTTGTTATCCGGCTGCAAGGTTGGTATAATAATTTATTAAACAGCGCAGCATGCTAATGCAGAAAACAGCTCTTGTCAACGCACAGATGGAACTCTATGGACGATCAGCAACAGACCACAGCATTTGAATTCGAGCCGGAGCATTTTTTTGATACATTTATCGGGGTTGCACGGCAGCTGATTGTGCAGCCACGTGAGTTTTTCAGGCAGCTGCCCGGCGCAAAATCCCTGAGAAACCCCGTTGGCTTTTCTGATGGTCTGCTCTTTCCTGACGGCACTGTTCGTGGCAAACGCGCGAGGCGGCGGGATTCAGCTTTTTATACTGCTGTGCTGCGCCAATGTTTTCTCGACGATACTCGGGAGCATGGTGATGCACATCCTGGCAAAGAGGCTGTACCGGTCGCAGGCGCCGTTCGGATCAACGCTGCGGGTTCTGGCCTATGCAAGCCTCATGGACACGGTTTCCTGGATTCCGCTTCTCGGTCCTCTTGCCTATTTCTACGGCCTCTACCTCATTTTTCTGGGGATTCAGGAGCAGCACCGGCTCACGCCCCGGCAGGCAGCGCTGACCGTCGCGATCATTGTCTGCATCGTGACGGCGCTGGCCATGGCCATCATGCTGGCATCGCCGGGAAGCTTTTCGCAGGCTTTGCAGATGCTTGACCCGCAGCAGGCGGAAAACAGCCTGTAGCCGGCCTAGTCGCTGTCATTGTCAGCGCCGACTTCAGCTCTCTTCACAAGCCCTCCGAAGGACAGCTTTTGAAAAGGCAGCAATAGCAGCCCGATCAGAATAGCGGGCGACATCTGCAGGAAGTGCAGGGCCACGGCATAGGATAAAGCCTCTGATTTTGCTATGCCGAACGAGGTCAGCCCCAGAACGCAGGCATAATGATAGGTGCCGATAAATCCCGGCGCCGCCGGAATCATGACGCCAAGGGCAATAATGGCAAGAATGGCAAAAGCGTTAAAGATTGAAAGGTTCATGCCGAAAGCATAAAACAATACATAGTTGGAGACCCCGACCAGCAGCCAGTTCACCAATGACAGCAGCAGGACCCAGAGCGTTTTTTTTACATCAGGCAGCAGCTGCAGCCCTTCCAGAAAGGAGTCCGCAAGATGGGCTGCGGGCTTGCCGATCCGGTCAGGCAGGAACCCCAGGACTTTGCCGATTATCTGAGCGGAAAAATCCCGTTTGGTGCCGAGTATAATAAGCACGGTCAGACCGGTAAGAGAGATCGTCAGCATGATGATGCCGGCTTTAAAAATCTCGGGCGGTAGCGAAATTTTGACAAGCACGACAAATAAAAAAATCATGAGGGTCAGCAGGTCAAAAACCCGCTCAAGCACCACGGTTGCCATGGTGGCCGACATCCGCACACCGCTTTGCTGCTTCACAAGATACGGCCGGACGAATTCCCCCAGCCTGGCCGGCAGAACCCCTATGGCCATAAAACCGATAGAAGAGAGCTTGAAAAGCGTCCACTGGTCATAGGATACCAGCCTGTTCGAGCATGACCCCCCACCGGTATGACCGCAGATACAGGCTGGCAAGACTCGTCAAAACCACGGGAATAACATACCCGTACTGCATAGCGCTGAAGCTTGCCGCCACTTCGGAAAAATTGATGCCGCGCAGCACAAAGTAGATGCAGATGCAGCTGACGGCAATTCCCGCGAGGATATTTTTTTTCATAGCCCTCACCAGACAGCGCTTTTTTAATCAAGACCAGAACCGACATGCCGATACTATAAAAACACGACGGTTGTATAAACAATCCCCGTACGCAGTGCTCAAAAGAGCCTACGCTACGGTAATTTTGTCAAAATAGCACACTATCAATACAATATCTTTGTGATTTTTTGCAAACAAAAAACTTTACAAGTCGCTTGAAATCAATAAATAATATGAAAAAAACTTTTATTCTGTGCTGCAAAATTTTTTGGCCTTTATGTCCGGAAGTCACAACCTGTTTTGCAAGGATTTCAGTATATGGCTGAAAAAATCGGCGGTTTGCTTTTAAAAAAGGGGGCCATTACCCCTGAGCAGCTTGATGCCGCGCTGGCTTTTCAAAAAGAAAAAAATGTAAGGCTCGGCGTGGCATTGACACGCTTGAATCTTGTTAAAGAAAGCGTGCTGCTGCAGACCTTAAGCGAACAGCATGGCGTGCCGGCCATGAAGCTTTCGGAGTTTTCCATAGACCCGGATGTCATAAAAATCATTCCTCCGGAAGTCGCTGAAAAATATATGGTCCTGCCGATTTCGCTTAAAAATGCGACGTTGATCGTAGCAATGACCGACCCGTCAAACATTTTCGCCCTTGACGATCTGAAATTTCTCACCGGCTACCGGGTAGAGCCATTTGTTGCTGCCGATGAAGCGATTATGACCTCCATCGACCACTATTATCAGACAGCCACCTCGGCAGACAGTCTTTTGAGTAATTTTGAAGACACTGATGTTGAGAGTGTTGATCTATCAGATAATTTTGATCTCAATGAGCTTGCCCAGGAAAGCGAGGACGCGCCGATCATAAAACTGGTCAACGCGGTTCTTTCGGAGGCTGTTGAGCGGGGGGCCAGCGATATTCATATTGAATCCTATGAAAAAAGCTTCCGGATCAGATACCGCGTCGACGGCACGCTTTCGGAAGTCATGAAGCCGCCCATGAAAATGCGCAATGCCATCGTGTCGCGCATCAAAATCATGTCAAAGCTGGACATTGCCGAGCGGCGGATGCCGCAGGACGGGCGCATCAAATTAAAAATGGGCAAAAACCGCGAAATGGATTACCGCGTGTCGGTGCTGCCCACGCTGTTCGGGGAAAAGGTGGTCATGCGGCTGCTGGACAAATCAAATCTCCAGCTCGACATGACCAAGCTCGGATTCGATGAGCAGCAAATAGTTGATTTCAAGGAGGGCATTTACAAACCCTACGGCATGGTGCTCGTGACGGGGCCAACCGGCAGCGGCAAAACCACAACGCTCTACTCAGCCCTTTCAGAGCTGAACAAGGTGACGGAAAACATTTCAACGGCCGAAGACCCGGTCGAGTTCAACCTTGAAGGCATCAACCAGGTCCAGATTCATGAAGATATCGGCCTTAATTTCGCCTCCGCTCTGCGCTCATTTCTCCGGCAGGACCCCGATATCATCCTGGTTGGCGAAATCCGGGATTTTGAAACAGCTGAAATCGGCATTAAGGCCGCTTTGACGGGCCATATGGTGCTGAGCACGCTGCATACCAATGATGCTCCAAGCACGATCAACCGCCTGCTCAATATGGGCATTGAGCCATTTCTGGTATCATCGGCCGTCAATCTCATCGTTGCCCAGCGCCTTGCGCGCAAGATATGCCCCGACTGCAGGGAGCCCAGAAGCCAGGATTACAGAAGAAATGCTGGCAAAGCTGGGCCCGGTGCCCGAGGGCTTTCATGATGCCGTTATGTATAAAGGCAGGGGCTGCGACACCTGCAAGGGCTCGGGCCACAAGGGCCGCATCGCGCTGTATGAAGTAATGACCATGTCAGAGCCGCTCAAAGAGCTCGTGCTGCAGGGTGCATCTTCCATTGAAATCAAGCGGGAGGCCATAAATCTGGGCATGAAAACTTTGCGCCAGAGCGGCATTCAGAAAATGATTCAGGGCGTTACCACCCTTGAAGAGGTGCTCAGATCGTCGGTGCGCGATGACTGAAAACTTATCAGCGCTACTGATCAATAGCTTAAACGAAATGGTGCTTGAAATCCGATCGAATGAAGGCTGGCATAAACACTCTGTCGTATTTCGGATGCAGCAGGAAATGCGAGCCCCAGCCAAAGATTTCTCCCTTCGATTGAGATAGCAGAATAAACAAATGATCTCTAGTGATAAATAAATATCCTAGAGTAAATCTCACGATTTCTATACAGGAGATATGACCAGTGAAAAAAACAATACCCGTAAAAAAAATGATTTTATATGGGTACACACTTTCCATCGTTTTGTGCATTGCCATAAGCGTATTCTCGATAGTGCAGTTCAAAACGACGATTCGTGCAACGGAAAAAATGTCTGGTGGAACTGTACCGTTTTTGCTGAAGGTAAAAGATACGGCAAAGGATATTCCTTTGCTGCGGTGCTATGAAAAAGATTTTTTCATGAACATGGGGAATCCTGATGTTCAGGAAAGTAAGCTTAAAAATTTCAATGCCGCACAGGCCCAGATACACGCAAAGCTAGATGAACTCTCAAAAATGCTTGCCGATATACAGGGTGCAGCAGATGACACAGCACAGCACCTTGCCTCTGCAAAGGGACATCTTGATCGGTACTCCCGGGGCTTTTACGATGTTGTACGGGAAACACGGGAAAACGCCGGCGGCACGACTGCATCATCAAACCTGCTTATGGAAAAACACGCCCCGCAGAGCGCTGCTGCTGAACAAAACTTCAGCGCCATCAGTACGGCAGTAACACAGCTGTATGCTGCTAATTCTGCAGAACTCATGCAGCAGGCGGACCGCTCCTATATGATAATTCTTGTTACACTCCTTGCCGGCATCATTTTGCTGACGACTATGTCCTATTCTGTGGGGGCATATATCGTTGGGCATCTTACCCTCGCAATGGATTGCCTTAAGGAAACCTCAGGGGAAGTGAGCAGAGCTTCAATGCAAATTGCGGCCTCAAGCATGCAGATGGCCAATGGGGCAAATGACCAGGCGGCATCCATCCAAGTAACCTCGGCATCACTTGGGGTGATGTCTGCCATGACAGGGCAGAATGCCGGCAATGCCCGCCTGGCAAATGACATAATCAAGGAAGCAACTGATGCCGCCCTGCGGGGGGAGAGTGCCATTCAGGATATGGTTGCGTCTATGGGGCGCATCAAATCATCGACCGGCGAAACCTCAAAAATATTGAAAACTATTGAGGAAATAGCCTTTCAGACAAACATCCTGGCACTCAATGCGGCCATAGAGGCGGCGCGCGCAGGAGAAGTCGGGCAGGGATTTGCGGCTGTTGCCAACGAGGTACGCAACCTTGCCAACCGCAGCGCTGAAGCCGCACAAATAACAGCCGGCCTGCTTGATGAATCACAGGCAAACGCAGACAACGGCACGCGGCTTGCTGGGGAGATATCAAAGCTGTTCGGCACAATTGTAGGTCAAATCAAAAATGTCAACGAACTGTCCTGCGAGGTCGCTGCCGGCAACAATGAACAGGCAGGGGGCATTGACCAGATCAATCTGGCCCTTGCAAAGGTCACGGGGGTTACCCATGACAATGCAGCTAATGCAGAAGAATCATCAGCCTTCTGCCAGGAACTTGCATCGCAGGCCAGAGCCCTTGAAAATATTGTAATTGATATTACAGCGCTGATTGGTAGCAAGTCGCTTGCGGGAAGGCGGGGTGATGCCAGTTTGAGTGCCGTAATATGGAATTTGGGCAGCAACAGCCAAGCATATGCACAAGAGGTTATATTTAGCGCTCAGATATAGTAGTTCAGAGTAAGGCGTCAAACGACCCCTCCCGCCTCCCGCTGTCTTGGCCGCTTTTCACGTCCCGCCCATTGGGGATCACTGTTTCAGGTATTTACCTTAGCTCACCTCAACCCACGTCCTATATTCGCCCCATCAAAAAGCGATTTTTGTTTGTGGTTTGTGGGGTATATTTTGGTGAAGCTCTTTGAAGGCGGTTCATTAGGGTGTACAACGTCCCGGCAAGTGACTAGTTGCACTTCAGTGGATTCTGGTGTCATTTGGAAATTGCAACAGCAGTTAAGTAACCGCGTAAAACTTAACCTCGCTGGTCGATTTGGTGATGACAAAGATTCTTTCGTTATTGCTGTTAGGGTCAGCAGGGAAGACGATAAAACCCGGCCGGTTGGGTGTATATCCCTGAGTGTAGCCGATCAGGGTTTCGCAGTCCTTGAACACGACACGGATTTTTTTACCGAAACCTACGCGTTCGGCATCAATTTTTTCCTGATAGGCAGGATTGCCGACAAAGCTTTTAACGAAGAAGACTGCCTTCAAGTTGAGAAAATTGATCAGGGTATTGGTCCCCGTTTTTGTGTCTTTAACGTTAAAAGTCTCCTTGTTCGGGAAAAAGTCCTCGGTTGTTCCCTTCAGAATTTTGCCATCGACGAAATGGAGCACAACTTTATTTACCATTACCGATCCTCCTGATCGTTTTTTGACTTGCAGTGATTTTATCGGTAGCCGGACTTAACACTTAAGTTGCTTAGGCAGATGTTGTTAATGGGAAATGCGCTCCCTTTAAGAACATACATTTGATGCCCATATATGGCTTGCCACCATGTGTTCATTAGGAGTAAATCTTTATGACAACTAGTGTTCATTTTGAACATATTGGCTGAAATAAACCCGCTCTTTTATGAGTAACCCAGAGTTGAATTGCGGATATGTATATAATAAAAAACAATTCTTTTTTGTACTGGAATTTAAGAAAAAATAAGTTTTTTCAATATTATTATCGAAGCTATTAGCGTTTTTCAGGTTACTTTATCCTTATAAATGAATAGAATTTTTATGGCACAGTATGTGTATATTATAAAGATAAGTGAACTCCAGTGACAATGTGAGATGCAGTTACTGTTATTGATAAAAGATCGACAAGTTTTAGCAACCATAAGAGAGGGAGATAAACGATCATGAGTCCACTCATTGCAGCTAAACAAACCGGAAAAGAAATTGTAATAGCCATTTTGACATCCATTGGCTCCTTTTTCAGTCGGTTGTTTCGGAGAAAACAGCTGGAGCAGCAGCGAGCAAAAGATAGGGGATGTTGTTTTTGACCTAGAGAACCGTTTACGGAAGGTAACAATCGAGCTTCTGCGCGCCAAGGAGTTATCACCATCAAGGGTCCAGGAACTGACGCAAGAGAAGAACAAGCTGTTTGCGGAAATTGATGCCTTGAACCGTACCACTGGGGTTAATAGCACCCTCTGCTCATCAGTTCTTTAATAAGTTTATTGCACGCGCTCCTTCAGCTTTCATTTCCGTCAAAGTTTTGCGATGGCAACGAAAGATGAGATGTGTGCGACACAGCATTAATGTTTTGGCTGGATTATCTAAAAATCACGCGATAAGTTGAGTTTAACTCCGAAGAAAAATTGCTTCTTACGCCAGGCACAGATTATGTTGTAAAATTTTAAACCAGGACAGAAACAATGCAGAACATGGAAGAATCTATATATGCAAAGATGCGCGACAAGGAACGCTTCAATATCGACCTCAAAGCTACCTACATTATCAAGGGGCAGGGTACACAGCATCAGGAATGCCAGATCGCCAATCTGAGCTCAAGTGGTGCTACAGTCCTACTTCCCGCTCACTGAAAGTCTTAAGAAAGGAGCTGTTATTGTAATGGATATTTCCATACCGAACACGATTATGCATATTCCTGCTGAGGCCGCAATCATGTGGACCAAGCAGCGCCCCAATGAATTGATAAGCGGCATCAGGTTCAAGGCCATACTCAGTGCTACCATGATCCAACAACTCGTTAAAAAGACGTTGGAAGTATCTTATGCGGTCCAGTAAAAAGTCGTAATGGTAAATTTGAGTAACGAGTCAAGGACTCAATTATATTGTGATGTGATGAAAGCTGAAGTTCATTGGCGGTAAGAAATAACAGCGCACTTGTCGTTTAGTATGGCGATGTTAAAAAGATCGGAGTGTCCGACACTCTTAAATTCCGGCTTTATAGTTGGGCAATTCATTTCTTTCCGGCCAACAATGCAACCAGCAACTTGTTTTCTTGCATCATCAGATTCATCATCTTCAGTTGGGCATTATTAGCTTGATATATCTGATAGTAAACCGATTGGGCCTTATCGGAATTGACAGCTTTCACGTAGTCTGTAAAAGTCTCAGCCCTTTTGGTTTCTATTTCCATGACTACCTTTAATGCCTCAGCAGAGGCTTCCTGCCGCTGCATCCGCTCATCGATGCTAAAATATAAGTCTACTGTTAGCAGCCCTGTGATGATCAATAGCAGGACCGTTGAGGCCTTGATACGCCTGGTTTTTTCTTGCTGGTGATGTTCACTGGGGCGAACTTTATCTTTCGTTCTTTGGGTTCTTATTGGTTCTTTTTGCTGTATGTTTAATCCAGCTATATCTTCCGGCTTTTCATTTTTCAATTCTTCAGCCCCAATCTTTTGCCTTTCTTCCAATTTTGCAAAATGTTTTTCGATAATCACACCGCATTCTGGACATATATTAAAATCTTCATCTGCGCTGTAGTAATTGCATTTGGGACAAAACGTGGTGTTTCCCATAGAGCCGTCACCCCTATTTAAATAGTTACTCCGATACTTTATAGAGAACTTTGTAATTTTTAACTCTAGACCTACAGACCATATTGCAAATGTTAAGAATATTGTCAAATCTATTCGGTCTAATTGTTGGAATGAATATTTTTGGGTTCTCGTGCGTAAAAAGGCATAATTTCAACATATAGCAGTTATGCCTTTTTCTTAAAGTGCATATTACATGATACGTCTACCTATCGCTTTCTCTATAGCATAGTCTACATTACAAATCAGTAACCTTGTAAGGTCATAGAATCAGGACCTTACGTATATTTATTAACATCATGCATGAAGGGAGCTGTATTATGAAAGTATCACAGGCAGAAAAATGTTTCATTGATTACCACAGGCTAAATTCTAAAAAAAAATACGCTTATAAATTATGAGGCCCTGTTATCAAAATTCCTTGTAGGATTTGGCGAGAGGGAATTAGGCACTATTACCTCCGAAGAGATTTTGTTCTTTTTAACCAACCAGAGCAATAGCAAAAAGCAATCCACAAAAAGATTACGTTATACCCTCCTGAAATCATTTTTCAATTTTATTGAAAATACGGTCGATAGCAAAATACAAAATCCTTGCAATACCCCGTTATTAAAAAAAATGTTCAGGATAAGACAGACTGTCCAATGGTCAATCCTGGAAAAGGAATCAGTGGATGAAATGATATTCAAAACAGTGCGCCCGAGAAACCGACTTTTGCTGGAACTCATGGCCCGTGGCGGTATGAGAATTGGTGAAGTGTTAAAAATAAGGGCGAAAGATATTGAGGAGCGAAAAATCATCCTGCATGAACCCAAAAGCGGCAAGGAAACTGAAGGTGTATTCATTCCGCAAAAAATAGCTGACCGGCTGAAAGACTATATTCGCAACGAGGGGATCAAGGCTGATCAGAGGGTTTTTCCGTTAGTGTATGCAGGAGCAAGAGCAGTTGTGCGCGAGGCTGGCAAACTGGCAGGAATTACGCTTACTCCTCATGATCTGAGACGGCATGCTGCAACATTTGCTTCACGATCAGGAACACCATTAGAAATTGTAAGCAAAGTTATTTTAAGACATTCAAACTTGGCGACAACGCAGCGATATTTGGGCAAGGTCAGTGATGCAGAAGCAGTGCGGTGGATTGAACATCTTTATGGCTAAGAATCAAGGGCCAGGGGTGAATGTGTTATGGCCTTTGCCCCTGGCCCATACATAACGCAAAATGTGCATATTGCTTTTGGTAACCTTGAATTTTCAGGGGTCTATTTGTCCAGTAAGAGAGCCGTAGTGTTGAATTTTTGGGGCAAATCAAGAGCACAAGATGTTGGGATATATCCCGCTTCCGCCTTTTCCTATTTTCCCATCCGTCCAAGATTTTTCTTATTTACTAAATATTCTATAGTAAAAAACATGAAATAATTTTTTTTTGTGCTAAATAGAATTTATAAAGGCCCTTGTCAATGGGGGGTAGTGGATTTTGATTTTGATACCTGAAATCATCTGATGTTCCTTTTTCTTAGTTCCCCAAATTAATTTAATCAATAGCAGTACTAACAGCATCCCCTGAAACGGGGGTGTTTTTTGTACTTTCTTCGTAACAAAGAGATAACCACCGTTCTCATGTTTTGCGTAAAAACGCAGGGACGTGTTGTAGGTGTGCAAAGAAAATAGGGAGGGACGGCATGTACTTTTCCCGTTTCACCTTTAATTAAAGGAGGTGTTTCTATGAAGAAAGTTGTTTTTGCCCTATTGTGCATCGTGGTTTGTGCATTGTGCTCATCTACTGCCAAGGCTTGGCTGGTTCCAGACACGGGTGACCCGAACGAGCGCAACTGCAACACCCATTCCTACACTGATCTCGGCAGCGGTATCATTAAAGACCATGTTACCGGACTTATGTGGCAGAAAGCGACAGCCCCGGGGACCTATACCTGGCAGCAGGCAGTGGATTACTGCAATAATCTCAGTCTCGGCGGCCATACAGACTGGCATTTGCCCACCGTTAAGGAAATATCAACTCTTGTGGATGTCAGTATCAAGTTTCCTGGTCCCCTTATCAACTCGACCTATTTTCCTAACACTGAACAGTCCGATTACTGGTCGTCTACGACCTTCTCTGATACTCCAGACTCCGCGTATTTTATGGATTTCGAGAACGGTATCGTCTACGGCTACAAAGATAAAATTGAAAATTCATATGTGCGTGCGGTGCGGGGTAATTCAGCACCTAATAATTTCGTCGATAATGGCGATGGCACAATAACCGATACCAGTACAGGCCTTATGTGGGAAAAATTAGCGCAATCGACTACCTATTTTTGGACCCAGGCAAAGGACTATTGTGAAAACCTGATCCTTGGGGAAAAGAGCGACTGGCGGCTCCCAACAAGAAACGAGTTGCAGACGATAGTTGATTATACTCGCAAAAAACCGTCTATTGATACCACTTTCTTTCCAGACACCGCGGGGGTGTCCGATTACGATTACTGGTCGTCTACTAAGTACGCTAACGATCCAGACGAAACAGAACAAGTATGGTACGTGAACTTCTATAGTGGCTACATCAACCACACGGGTAAGAGGAATTACAACTTTGTTCGCGCGGTGCGTGCGGGACTGTGCGGGCCATTCTATTGTCCGATAACTGATGTGCTTGGTGCGGATAATCCGAAACTTAAAAATCTGCGGGCATTTCGCGATAGCAAATTTGCCCAAAATACGGTAGGCCGAAAAATTATAGCAATCTATTACAACAACGCTGATAGCATAAATGCCGCCCTTGAGAAGAGCCCAGCTCTAAGGACAGTTTTCAAAAGAGTTCTTGAAGTGATTGCACCGATTTTGGAAGGTAGAAAAGTTTCACATTTGAAACCCCACAAGGAGGAAGCCATGAAAAGGAAACTCATATTGGTTGCTCTTGTAGCGGCATTAATGTCTGGATGCATATATATGCCCGCTGGATTTGCTCCGTCATCAACACCTGTAGACAATAAAAAAATTACAGTTATTGGTCATGCTGAAGGAAGCACAGGGTATTTTTCACTTTTTAGCGTTATCCCTTTCGGAAGTCCCGATTATGAAGGCGCTATTAAAGATGCAACCGCATCAAAACCAGATGGCAGTGCCTTGATAAATGTTCATTCTTATACCAGATTCTTATGGGTTGTTGTTGGGCATATACAGACCCTGTATGTTCAAGGTGATGTTGTGCGTTTGTCTGATAAAACAAAATGAGAATTAGAATTTTATAATCCTGCTTTAACCATTTTTTAATTATTCACATGCTATATTTTAATCAGAATAAAGAGAGAAATTGAGCAGCAAGAAAACCGTTCTTTAAACTGATAGTGCAGGGAGTGTGTTCCCCCCCCTTTTCATGCTCCCTGCACGAATCAGAACCCTAAAGCGAAAGGATTGTTGCAGAGTAGTAGAAGTACAGAATTCCTCAAAAACGTGCAGGGAGAATGTTCCCCCCCCTCATTTTCCCTGCACGCCTCCTCCTTCAAGATACTTTCACATTCCGATAAATTTTAATCAGGTACTGGGTCATTAAATACGGGCTTGTTCTAGCTCTGCTATGATCGCAGTTAACCCACGCTGTTTTTGCATATTACGTTTGATAATCTTGAATTTTCGGGATTTTGTTTTGTCCAATCATTAAGAGCCGTAGTGTGGAGTTTTGGCGGGGTGGCAATGGCTCTAGATATTGTGATACGTCCTATTTATAATCAGAAGTCCCGCCTCGTTCCGACCTCGTATGCTGTCCAACCCAAAGTCCCACCTTTTTTGAGAAGAAGGTATTGTCGTTGACCTAAATATTAAATGTCATTATATGTGAACTATTACTACTACCTTTTAAGAAGGAGGGGAGATGGCGAAAAAACGGACTGCTCAACCACACAGTACCGAAGCGCAGAAACTTCTTGATGCAAAGCTGCTTGCCTACTGCGCTGTGGCTTCAGGGGCGCTGCTGGCGGCACCGCCGGCCAAGAGGCTGCGGTTGTTTACAGCGGAGTGAAAAATCTGTCGGTCGGGAGATCCAACCCTACAGTATCAGTGGATCTTGACAGTAACGGTGTAAATGATGTGCGGTTTGCAGCTGCAAACTATCGTAGTTTCTATGCCGGTTATAAGGTTTTGCTAAGCCCGCTTAATGATAATTACTTTGATGGCAGTACCTTTGTTCGCTGTATTATGAGTATTGTGTCCCACAGAGCATCAAAGCGGTTAACCTTCCTGCTGCAGCTTCAATAGTTCCCTTTCTCTGCCCTGGAAGCACGATGAGGGTATCCTCAATATGCTTATCCCATATAGTCCTAATTGGGGTTCATTTATAAACACAACAGGTTATATAGGGGTGAAGTTGGACATCCTCAGTGAGAAGCATTTCGGCTGGATACAGTATCATGGAACGCTTCCCAGGTACTTCCACCCCTGTGTTCTGGCTGTAATGAAGCCAGCGGCACCATCATAGACTGGGCCTATGAGAGCACACCCGATACTCCCATTACGGCCGGACAGTTAACAGCCCTAGTTGATACAGACGGTCACGGTACTTCCCATGCCTCTGACAACTGCCCGGCAGTAGCCAACCCGCAGCAGCTTGATGCCGATAGTGATGGAGTGGGCGATGTGCGTGCGACAACGAACCTGGCTGCGGAGGCTGCGGTCTGCCTGCCAGTATATTGATACAGACGGAGATGGCATACAGAATTATTATGACAACTGCCCCTCTACAGCCAACCCTCTGCAGAAAGATGCCGATGACGATGGCATAGGTGACACGTGCGACCCGACACCTGGTTGCGGTGGAGGGTGCGGCCAGCAGCCGTTATGCGAGCCGCCGGCAGATACAGATAGCGATTATGTCATGGACTCACTAGACAACTGCCCGAGCGACTTCAATCCCAACCAGCTTGACGCCAATGGTAACGGCACAGGTGATTGCTGTGAACACTGACCCCGGCTGCGGGGGGGTAGGCCAGCCAGTATGCGATGATTTTTGCTCGTTGTAATTGAGTAAGCGATTGGTTAAAATATTCAAGGCCTAACTACTAGATATAGTGGTTGGGCCTTTTCTCTAAAGAGTCAACATTACGTGATAACGCTTTTACTGCAGTACCACAGTTGATTTATTTTATGATACGTTTGGTAATGTTGAATTTTGAGGATTTTGTTTTGTCCAGTTAGAGAGCCGTAATGTGGACTTTTGGGCAGCAACTCATGGGCACAACATATGGTATCATTTATATGTACTTCTTGAATAAAACTTGGCTTCATCCTTTGTTGGGCGTTTATTCAACCTTTAAATTGTTTCCATCATTAAAAACATTTAATGCAATATACTACTATTTATATGATAAATCTGAGCAGTGTCCCTTGTGAAAAAAAATAATCAACTTTCATGAATCGGTATCATGAGCTTTCTGAAAAAGAATCTTTCTTTCCTTAGCCCCCTGCATCCCATCATTATCTTTTATCTTCTTGGACTGGTGATCTTTTTTATTTTCAGGTCAGCGCTCTGCCTGCAATATTATGCAAGAGTCATGGAAGTTGAGAACAGTCTTCTTAGCTTTGCCATAGGGGTAAGGGTTGATACTATTCTGCTCTGTTATTGTCTGATGCTACCGACACTTGCTCTTCTTATCCTTCCAGCCCCTGTAATCAGCAAAATACGCTGTTTATTCTCACTGTACTTTGCACTGCTTGTCTCTTTATTTGTATTTCTGGAACTAGCCACGTTCCCGTTTCTGGCAGAATTTGATACCCGGCCTGATCGTGTTTTTCTGGAACATGCCGTGCAGATCCGAGAGGTTGCGAGCATGATTTTGAAGGGGTATACGATACCGCTGCTTTTTACTGTATCGGTAACACTGTTGATAAGCTGGGGCAGCTTCAGATTTTTTCAGGCAGTTTTTGAAGGCTTTATTCCTAATGGACTTGCAAAAAAAGTGCTTTTTTTCTTTATCATTACGCCACTTCTGGCTTATGGCGCTCGCTCAAGTTCAAGCTTTGGGGATCCTGCAAATCCCAGTGATTTTGCATTTTCTAAAAGCCATCTGGTAAACCAGCTTTGTCTTAATACAACCTATAATCTAGTGTATGAGTATTGCAGCCAGAAAAATGCGGAAAAAGACCCGGTAAAATTTTATGGTAACATGGATACGCAGGAAATGCTGGACAGGGTGCGCAAAACCGCAAACATATCAAAAGAGGGCTGTACAAACCCCAACATTCCGCTGCTTCATAAACAGCAGTCAAGCGTTCAGCGAACAAGCCCCGTCAATTTAGTTATCATAGTAGAAGAGAGTTTGGGCGCTGAATTTGTGGGCTGTCTCGGGGGGCTTCCCTTAACCCCCAACTTTGATGCGCTCAGTAAAGAGGGACTTTTGTTTACCCGCATGTATGCTACCGGCACACGCACGCTCAGAGGCCTTGAAGCCGTCATTTCGGGATTTCTTCCCACGCCAGCTAAAAGTGTTTTTAAACTTGGACTGTCAAAAGAAACTTCTTCACCATTGCTGAACTTTTTGAAAGAGGCGGGTATATAACTGAGTTTATCTATGGCGGGGAAAGCAATTTTGACAACATGCATTCGTTTTGTCTGAACAATGGTTTTCAGAACATTTATGATGAGAAAAACATACCAGCACCGGTCTTCAAGGGGAGCTGGGGGGTCTCGGATGAAGATCTTTTTGCAAAAGCAAATGAGGTATTCAAATCTCATGGCAGAAAGCCATTTTTTGCGCTGCTGCTTACTACATCCAATCATGATCCTTTTGAATTTCCCGACGGCCGGATTGAACTGTATGAAAAGCCGAAAATGACCCGGAACAATGCTATCAAGTATGCGGATTACGCGCTAGGAAAATTTTTTGAGTCGGCAAAAAAAGAAGCCTATTACAGTAATACGATATTTTTGATTATCGCCGACCACAGTACACGGCTTGGCGGGAAAGACCTGGTGCCGATACACAAATTCCATATTCCGGCCTTGATTATCGGACCCGATGTACAACCGGGAACATTTGACAGGGTGGCAAGTCAGATTGATATGCCGACGACCCTTCTTGATTTAATGGGGTTCAGTGCCGAGGTGCCTCTTATCGGAAGATCCCTTGCCCATCTTTCTGACAGTGTCAAAGGCCGGGCTATCATCCAGTATGGCGAAGACAATGTGTATCTGGAAGATGATCAGGCGGTTTTGCACCGACCCAAGAAAGAAGCAGCACAGTTCACGTACAAGGATGAAAGATTGATCCCGACACCGCTTGATCCTGAGCTTTTAAAAAACGCACTTGCACATGCACTGCTGCCGGGATACCTCTATTATAACTTTTTACACCGCCTTCCTGAGTAGACTGTGCGCAACTGGGAATTTGAAAACATAGCCCTAAGGATGGAAGGCTAGTAGTTCTTTCCTGTTGAAAAGTCGAATAAAAGCGAAGTTATAGCGGCTCCGCTTTTCTATATATTGTGGTCAGGACAAATCAGAAAAAGTCCACACTACGTGATATATGTTGGCTGAGCAGTCCGCAAAAATTTATTACAGGTTTGCTCTGATAATATATCATTGTCCGCTAAAGCCGGGCAGGCTGTGGTTGGTCCGCCGCAGCGGACTTTGTCCAAACAAAAGACTTTTCGTTCTGGTACTAATTAGTGGCTAAACGAAAACCCGGAACCATACATGTGTCGGGTTCGCCCTTATGCCGGTACTTCTTCGTAAGCAATTGTTTTTGCGCAGGGTGGTTTAAGGTGCGAACCCCATCGATTTCTTCCGGGCTTAACCCAAAATACATGACTTTTCGTTCAGGTGCGAATTAGCGGAAGGCTTAAAATTTTTGACCCCTGCGATTTGTACATGCCGCAGGCGGGAAAAGCGTATCAGGCAGCACCGTACTGCTCAGCGCAGGGGATACAGATGACTTTTCCTGTCACCTGTTTGAGCCGGGTCTCCATGACCATTTCCCCGCACTGGGCGCAGGCAATAGAGCGGTGCATCTGGGCAGGCTCCGGCTCCTTCATCAGCTTTTCTTCAAGCGACAGAAGCGCATCAACGGGCGCCTCAAGAACCCATTGAGCAAAAGCCACCTTGTCTTCGCGCAGGCCATCGGGAACTCCCCGGCCGTGGAATGCCACCCGCACGCCCCTGCTGGTTGTGCGGGAATACAGGGTATAGACATGCTTGCCGTAATCCCGGAATATGAGATTGCCCTTGCCGAAGGTGCATCCTGTTACGCACTGAAGTGCGTCGACGCCGCAGGCGCTGTTCTCGACTATTGCCACCATCGCCTCATCGTCAGAGTGGGAGGCGTTAAGGACTTTCATGGCCGCGCAAGCCATGCGGTAGCCGATGGCAAGGCCGGGGCACATGTGGCCGTGAAACCGCACAACTTCATCAAATGTTGGAAGCATAGCGACCCTCTCTGTGCTGGATAAAAAATGGGGGTAAGTTGCCGCGCAGC
Source organism: uncultured delta proteobacterium (assembly GCA_963804955.1). GTDB lineage: Bacteria > Desulfobacterota > WTBG01 > CAIYCZ01 > CAIRTM01 > CAIWCT01. Next base: position 173,086 of record CAWDSQ010000008.1, read on the forward strand.
TTGCGCGATAGATTTTCATCATAGCACGGAGGGCATATTTTTCAAGGCCAAGTTTTCAGGGCTGTGCGCCGGGGTACCGCCTCCCGCCTCCGGCAAGGAGCGGCTTTACGGAGCAGGGGGGGCCGGAGGACTGTGTGTCCGTAATTGCTGCGTGGCAGGGCTGCGCAGGGATGATGTGAAGGTCTGAAAAAATTAAGGCGCCCTGCCTGAACAGGACGCCTCGTGTGATCTGGTGCTTCCGGCCGCCGGGATTACTGCTTTGTCCGCACCACCAGGGTCTGGCCGGGCATGAGCGGGCGCTCCGGGTAAGCTTGTTGAGCTTGAGCAACTCATCGAGTTTCATATTGTATTTTTTTGCGATTTTGCCGGGGAAGTCGCCTTTCTGAACAGTGTGGGTGGCTGTTTTGCGCTTTTTGAGCGTATCGGGGCTTGCGGTAATCTGCAGCACCTGGCCCGTCATGAGGCTTGTTGATGAAAGCTGATTGAGGGACTGAATAACCTTGACCGAGGTATTGTGCTTCTCGGCAATAGTCCAGATCGTATCGCCCTGCTTGACAACATATTCGATCAAATTGTCTTTGATGACTTTCGAGTGTATCGGCTCCTGCACATCGGGCGAGGAAATGCTGCGGGCAGCAGGAAGTTTCACGCGCGTGCCGGCCACCAGAGGCTTATCAGGCTTAATTTTATTCATGGCCATAATGGCCTTTTCCGAGGTCTTGTACTTTACCGCCAGGGTTGAAACGCTGTCGCCCTTGCGTACCTTATGCACGGCATAGGTCTGGCTCGACGGAACCCAGAGCGGAATATCGGACAGATTTGCCATCAGAACTTTGGCTTTGCCATGAGGCACTTTCAGCGTATAGGGGTCAGGCGGGGTCACATCATGGCGCAGGTCGGGATTGAGCTCTTTAATGCTGTCCACGGATACGCCGATGGTTTGAGCGATGGTATCCAGATGCACCTGCCGGTCGATGGCCACCTCTTCATAGGTAAGCTCCCTGTCCGGGGCCGGCAGCGTGAAGCCGTATTTCTGGGGGTTCGACACGATGTGCAGCACGGCCAGAAACTGGGGGAAATACGATGCGGTCTCCTGGGGCAGCCGGCGGTAGAGGTCCCAGAAATTATCAAGATAATTGACATTCTGCGTCCGTATGACCCTGAGCACTGTGCCTTCGCCGCAGTTATAGGCGGCAAGCGCCGTTGACCAGTCGCCGAACATGCCATGCAGTTCCTTAAGGTAGGCAATGGCGGCCTTGGTTGACTTTTTCGGGTCCATGCGCTCATCGATCCATTCATTGCGCTCCAGGCCGAACTTATAGCCCGTTGAGGCGATGAACTGCCACATGCCCAAAGCCCGCGCGCAGGATAGCGCCCTCAGCTTATAGCCGCTTTCGATAAACGGCAGCCATGAAATTTCCTCGGGCAGACCTTCTGCCTTGAGCGCTTTTACCATCATGGGCCGGTACTGCCCGGACCGGGCATAGGTATCCATGAAAAAACTTGCGCTGCGAGCCCTGAAATGCTTCAATAGCCCGCTTAACATCTGCATTCATGACAAGCGGAATGGCCTTGTTGTAGCCATTGGCGACATTGAAGCGGGAGGTGTAAATTTTCGTGATCTGCTTTGTTATGGAAAAGCGCAGGTCTTCGCGCTGCTGCAGAATGCTCTGATCGGCGTCTTTGTTTACCTCGAGCACCATGATATAGGCCTTGTCCAGCGTTTCTATGGCGTCATCGATCTTGCCCTTTTCATAGAGCTGGTTGGCCTTTTCGCATTTTTCCAGGGCTGCATCCAGCAGCGCCTGATTTCTGTCCTTGCCATTTTTTGAGCAGCCGTTCAGGTCGGCATCATTTATGTCCAGCAGCCCGCTTGAGCCGGTGCTGCTGGCGCACCCTGACAACAGCAGCGCTGAAAACAGTACAAGAATAGAATATGTTTTTATTCTCCGCATGGTTTTGTCCCAAGAGTTTATTCTTTAGAAACGAGGCAAGAGAATTTTTGCCGTAGAGGTTTGCCCCATTGTATATGTTTTATAATTATTGTAAACAAAAATTAACAGTGTGCTTTTAATGACGGATGGCTCCTGGATCAGGCGGCGGCGGAAATTCTTTAGTTGCTATTAGCAACTTTTATGTTATTAAAATAGTAGAAATAATTTAATGTTGGGAATTTTTTATGAAACCATTACAACCAATCATACTTTTTTTCGCTCTGCTGTTTTTTGCCGCAGCAGGTGATGGAGGAGCCGCTGCCATGTCAACGGACAATCGCTCAAACCCGACATCTGCCGCCAGGCTTGAAACCGCCACCTTCGGTGCGGGCTGCTTCTGGTGCGTGGAGGCGGTTTTTCAAAACCTGAACGGCGTGGCCTCTGTCGAGTCCGGTTATTCGGGCGGCACGGTCGACAATCCCACCTATGAGCAGGTCTGCTCCGGCGCTACAGGCCATGCCGAGGTCTGCCAGATACACTTTAACCCGGCACTGATAAGCTACAGGGAGCTGCTTGAAGTATTCTGGCAAACCCATGACCCCACCACGCTCAACCGCCAGGGAAATGATGCCGGCACGCAGTACCGCTCCGCAATTTTCTATCACAGCGACCAGCAGCGGCAGACAGCCGAGCTGTATAAAAAAGAGCTCATGGCGGCAAAAATATGGGGCAGCCCCATCGTGACGGAAATCGTGCCGTTTAAAAAATTCTATAAGGCCGAGGACTACCACCAGAACTATTACCGCCAGAACGCCGGCCAGCCCTACTGCCGGTTTGTGATAACGCCCAAGGTTGAGAAGTTCAGAAAAGTATTTGAAAAAAAACTTACGCGGTAGAGCAGGGAGGCTGCAGGATGAAACAGGAACTGAAAAGCTTTATGAAAGAGCGCAGCCCCGATGTGCTGCTGGGCATAGCGCCGGCTGATGATTTCACCGGGCAGGAAATGGCGGCCATGCAGCGCATGAATGCCGTTATGGCACAGTACAGCCCCATGTACTTTGCCGAGAGCCCTGTGGTGCAGCCCCGCGATTTTCTCGACAATGCCCGCGCGGTCATCGTGCTGGGCTTCAACTTTTATTTCGGCAGGCCCGAGCTGCCGGGCAGGCCGCCGCGCGGGGAGATCATGAATTTTTATGTCAACCCGGGCTGCCTTGCCCATCTTGCTTCAAAAACCGAGCTGGTAACCGGCTTTCTTGCCGAGCGCGGCTACAGCGCTGCGCAGGCGGTGGCGGGCATTTCGGTCAAAACGATCGCGGCCCGCTCCGGCATCGGCGCCTACGGCAAAAACGGCATTATTCAGACGCCGGAGCTCGGCAGCGCGATCGGCCTGCTGCTGCTGGTGACCGATGCGCCGCTGGAGCCCGACACGCCCCTGGAGCGAGCCCTGCGGCTCCTGCACGCTGTGCCGCCAGGCCTGCCCGACGGGCGCCCTTGATACGCCCTATACCTGCGATATCGAGAAATGCCTCACCCTGCACATGGTCAACAACAAGGGCGATCTGCCGGAGCATATCCGCGAGAAAGCCGGCACCTGCATTGCCCAGTGCAATATCTGCGTTGACGTGTGCCCCAAGAACAAAAAGCTCACCGTGCAGACCGCAATTGACAATCCTGAAGAGCTTGTCTATCCCGATATCGCAGGCCTGGTGAATATTTCGCAGGAGCGCTATCAGGAGATGTTCGGCGACACGTTTTTTGATTTCATGTTCATGGATAAAAAATATATACAGCGCAATGCCGCCGTAGCCCTGGGCAACTATGGCGATCCGGCCTATATCCCCGACCTCCGGCAGGCTCTTGCCGCAGACCCTGAGGAGATCGTGCGCAGCCATGCTGCCTGGGCCCTTGGCAGGATAGGCACGGCAGAGGCACAGCAGGCGCTTGAGCAGCATCTGGGCGACCCATCAGCTGCGGTGCAGGCGGAGATTGCGCGCGCTCTCAAGCGGAGCTAATGCCTCCCGCAGGCTGTTTTTTCTTTGCATCACCTGCTGCCTGCTGCTATCATGGCGGCAACAAAAAAACAGCCTGCAGACCCGTCATGATCATTCAAACCTATGAACAGAATCCGCAGCCGCGCGCCATCCGCACAGCCGTTGAGGTGCTGCGCGACGGCGGGCTTATCGTCTACCCGACAGATACCATCTACGGGCTTGGCTGCGACCTGCACAATAAGCGGGCACTTGAAAAGCTGTACCGCATCAAGGGCATGGACGAAAAAAGCCCGCTGAGCTTCATCTCGCCCGATCTGAGCAAAGTGTCGCAGTACGCGCAGGTCGGCAACCGCGCCTACCGCATCATGAACAAATGCCTGCCCGGGCCTTTCACCTTTATCCTGCCCGCCATGAAAGAGGTGAACCGCTACATGCTCTACAAGCGCAAGCAGATCGGCATCCGCGTGCCCCAAAGCAATGTGTGCCGCATGCTCACGCAGGAACTCGGCAACCCGATCATCAACACGAGCGTTCCGCTGTGGGGAGAAAAGGTGCTGAACTCCGGCGATGTCATCGACGAGCATTTTGGCCGGCAGATCGACCTGGTGTTTGATATCGGCGTGCTGGTAAGCGAGCCCTCGACCATAGTTGATCTTTCGGGCGACGAGTTTGCCATTATGCGGCAGGGCAAGGGCGAGATAACGCTGTAGCGCGGCAAAAAACAGGGGGCTGCATGTGTAGCACTC
>CAWDSQ010000009.1:0-67567 GCA_963804955.1 uncultured delta proteobacterium
TTTTCCATTGATTGTACAGCTTTTTAATTTTTACCGCAGCGACACAGATGGCGCCTTGGGAGCCTGTCGAACCGCCTGCTTCGCTCGAGACACAGAGAACGCCGAGAGATAGATAGTCTTTTCCCTTTCTGGTGAGAAGGCAGAAAGGAAAAGGTATCGCCTCGTTTGCCGAAAAGGGCAGGCCTGTTTTGCGCCCTTTCAGCGAAAAACAAAATAATAATTCCCCTCTGTGCCCTCTGCGACTTTATGGTAAATGCAATCGTTTTATTTCACGTGTGCAATGCGTGGGTAAATTTCAGCCCGTGCTTTTTCCAGATCCTCGGGGAAATCGATTTCTATCCAGGGCAGCTCTTCAGTGCTTACGGCATACAGCGGGTGCGCAGGGCAAATTTCCTGAAAAGCGCGCGGCGCCCAGGCATTCACCACGCCCCGGGCCACAAGCTCACCGGCTTTTTCAAACAGCACGCGGCCGCCTGCCTCGGAAAATTTCAGCAACCCCACGTTTTCGCCGTCGGCGTCAGCCGGGTTCATGTCCTTGCGGATGTCTATGATTCTGTCGCCCCTAACCTTCACTTTCATCTCCTCGTCGCCCAGGCCGCTCTGGAAGCTGATGGTGAGCGCGTCAGCATAGGATGAAGCAAGAAGGTTCTTGAGGATGCCGGGGTGAAAAACCACATCGGAGTTCATCACCACAAAAGGGCCCGGCACTTCTTTCAGTGCAAGCCACAGAGAGTAGATGCTGTTGGTGGTGTCAAAGACAGGGTTCAGGATATAGCCAAAGCCCGGCCCGCAATGAGCCCGAACCATATCGTCACAGAAGCCGGTGACGATGGTGATATCGGTTATGCCGTTTGCACGCAGATTTGCAATCTGGTGGTCGATGATGGTTGCATCATTCAGTTTGAGCAGGCACTTGGGGCTCTGCCCGGTGAGTGTACCAAGCCGTTTGCTTTTTCCTGCTGCAAGTATGATCGCCCGTGTTGTCATAATAAAATTACTATTGCCAATAAATTATTAATAAAACAAATAGCCTCCTCGCCCTCTTGAGGCTGTGTCGCAATTGATTTATTTATACCCGAAATGACAAAATTTTGCGATAAAACTGGCTACCTCATATAAACTTCAGCTTTGTGGATAACCAGTTTAGGTAACTACCTACCATCCAAGCCGCAGGAAGGTATCAATCGATTTGGCGGCAAGGCGGCCCGCCCCCATGGCAAGAATAACGGTAGCTGCGCCCGTAACGATATCGCCTCCGGCCCATACCCCCGGCTTCAGGGTTTTGCCTGTTTCAGGATCGGCTATGATATAGCCCCACTTATTGGTTTTGAGGCCCGTTGTGGTGCTGGTGATAAGTGGATTGGCGTTTGCGCCCACGGCGATGACCACCATATCCGTTTCGATTATAAAGTTTGAATCCTTGATGGGAACGGGGCGCCTGCGGCCTGAATCATCAGGCTCGCCAAGCTCCATGCGCAGGCATTCAATGGCCTTGACCCTGCCTTTTTCATCACCCATGAAACGCACGGGCGCAGTCAGCAGATGCAGCTCAAGGCCCTCCTCTTCTCCGTGATGGATTTCCTCGGCCCGGGCCGGCATTTCCTCTCGCGAGCGGCGGTACACGATGCGCACCGTGTCCGCACCCAGGCGCATGGCTGTCCTGGCCGCGTCCATGGCAACATTGCCCGCTCCCAGCACAACCACATTTTTGCCGCGCACGATAGGCGTATCGTACTGCGGGAACAGATAGGCCTTCATAAGGTTTGAACGCGTCAGGTACTCGTTTGCCGAATAAATGCCAATGAGATTTTCGCCGGGCACATTGAGAAAGCTCGGCAGGCCCGCGCCCACGGCAAGAAATACCGCATCGTGCCGCTCCAGCAGCTCATCAACGGTTTCTGTTCTGCCAATGACTGCGTTGACCTCGAACTTCACGCCGAGCTGCGCAAGGTAATCGACTTCAGCCTGAACAATGGCCTTCGGGAGGCGAAATTCGGGGATGCCGTATACCAGCACGCCGCCTGCCTTATGAAAGGCTTCATAGACCGTCACGTCATGTCCCTTGAGTATCAGGTCGCCGGCAACGGTCAGGCCCGAGGGGCCTGCTCCTACAACCCCGACGCTCTTGCCCGTCTTGGGCGGCAACTGCGGCAGTGGAGAATCGCCTTGAGCGCGGCCCCAGTCAGCGGCAAAGCGCTCAAGCCGGCCAATGGCGACAGGCTCACCGGTTTTGGCAAGCACGCAGCGCTCTTCGCACTGGCTTTCCTGCGGGCACACGCGGCCGCATACCGCCGGCAGCGCGGTTTTCTCCTTCAGCTTGGCAATGGCGGCGGCAAAATCACCGTCGCGCAGGGGGCGTATAAAGCCGGGTATGTCGATTTCAACAGGGCAGCCCGTGACGCAGGCAGGATTCTTGCATTGTATGCAGCGGCTTGCTTCAAGCCGCGCGACTTCCGCGGAATAGCCCAGGGGGACTTCTTCAAAATTGCGGCGCCGCTTTTCCGGGGCCTGTTCGGGCATGGGCTGGCGGGGGATTTTTTTCTTGTCTGTCATGAGAACACCTTACCTCTCCTGTCCAAGTTTACAGCTGTGGCTGAATTCGTCATGTGATTGGGCTTCCTGCTCTTTGTAGGCGGCAAGGCGCTGCATGAGTCCGTCAAAATCGACCTGGTGGCCGTCAAACTCAGGCCCGTCGACGCAGGTGAACTGATTTTTGCCGCCAACCGACACGCGGCAGCCGCCGCACATGCCCGTGCCGTCAATCATGATGGAGTTGAGGCTCACCAGCGTTTGAATGCCATGGGGCCGGGTCATGTTCGCGATTGCTTTCATCATGGGCACGGGGCCTGCCGCCACGACCGTAGAAATTGTCTGGCCGCTGTCGATGAACTCTTTGAGAATATCTGACACAAAGCCATGATGGCCGCAGGAGCCGTCGTCGGTGCAGACCTTGAGCTGGCTTGAAGCAGCTGTCATTTTATCTTCCATAATGAGCAGGTCTCTGGTGCGGGCGCCGATAATGGCAATGACCCGGTTGCCCGCATTTTTAAAGCCTTTGGTAATGGGATGCACAACGGCAGTGCCCGTGCCGCCGCCGATGCAGATAACAAGGCCCTCCTGCCTTTCTATATGGGTCGGCTGGCCGAGGGGCCCGAGCACATCGGTAAAGCCCTGCCCGACCTGCAGGGTCTTGAACAGAGCTGTTGATTTGCCCACTACCTGGTAGATAATAGTTATGGTTCCCTGCTCGGGATCAGTATCTGCCATGGTGAGGGGTATGCGCTCGCCGGTCTCGTTTGCCCGCAGTATGACAAACTGCCCCGGCCGTGCTTTGGCTGCTATTTTTGGCGCCCGTAGTACGTTCATGACTACGGTGCCCTGCGCCATTTCCTCCCGTTTGAGAATTTCAAACATGCACACCTCTCTTTCTTTGAATGGCTCTGTACCGGTTCTCGGGGTAACCGGCTGTTTTTGCTTAATTTAAAAGAATTATTATGAATGAGCGCCCGAAAAAAGTCAATACAAGGTTGGGGATAAGGCGCGAGGCTGCGGTTGTGCAGGCCAGCTGCAGACACTTTCCCCGGAAGTCGACGTCCCGGACAAACCTGCGATGGACTCGATAGGCCGTCAGACGGAGCGCGTCTTTTTTTCAGGGCGCAGGCATGACTGTTCAGTGACCGTTTTGATAGCAGCAAAAACAACGTCGCACAGGGTGTCCAGTTCATATGCCCTGATTGCCAGAGGCGGCATAAGCACGATCACGTCGCCAAGGGGGCGTATGATGACCCCGTTTTTGCGCGCTTCAAGTATCACCCGGTGCCCGATGCGCTGCTGCACGGGATAGGGCTTTTTTGTCGTCCGGTCGGCCACAAGTTCAATGCCGACCATAAAGCCGCACTGCCGCACCTGACCCACATGCTTATAACCTTTCAATTCCTCAAGCCGGCACCAGAGCTGTCTGATCTTGGGCTGCAGGCGCGCCAGGACTTTCTCCTTGCGGAAAATATCGATATTTGCGCATGCCGCTGCGCAGGCAACCGGGTTGCCCGTATAAGTATGGCCGTGGTAAAATGTTTTACATTCATGCACGTCCCCAAGAAAAGCGCTGTAGACCTCATCGGTGGCAAGCGTTGCGGCAAGGGGGAGCGTGCCGCCGGTAATGCCCTTTGCAATGGCCATAAGGTCGGGCCGGACATTTTCATGTTCACAGGCGAACATGCGGCCGGTTCTGCCGAATCCTGTTGCCACCTCATCGACAATACACAGAACATTATAGCGCGAACAGAGCTCGCGTGCGCCCGAACAGTAGCCTTTCGGAAACACGATCATGCCCGCGGCTCCCTGCACCATGGGCTCCATAATAAAAGCTGCTGTTTCACCATGACGGGTGCGGAGAATGTCCTCAAGGGAATTCAGGCAGTGCAGCCCGCATGATGATTGCGTTTTATTGTACGGGCAGCGGTAGCAGTAGGGAGATGCCGCTTTGAAAGTCTTAAAAAGCAGGGGCCGGTACACTTCATGGAAGAGATCGATGCCCCCGAGGCTTACTGCGCCGATAGTGTCGCCGTGATAGGCATTGACAAGGGATACGAATTTTTTCTTTTTTTTCGTTGCCGGCGATTTCTGCTGCCAGTACTGATAGGCAATCTTGAGTGCTATTTCAACGGCTGTGGAGCCGCTGTCGGAGTAGAACACCTTCGTGAGACCCTGCGGGGCAATGCGCAGAAGCTTTTCGGCAAGCTCGATGGCGGGAATGTTTGAAATCCCCAGCATGGTGCTGTGGCAGATTTTGCCGACCTGGCTGATGATGGCCTCGTCAATCTGCCGCTTCCGGTGCCCGTGCACGGTGACCCAGAGCGATGAGACCCCGTCGATGTAGGTAGTGCCGTCAATATCGTAGAGACAGGAGCCCCGGCCGCGCTCAATAATGAGGGGCTCGCAGCTGCTGTAGTCCTGCATCTGGGTGAAGGGATGCCATATGCACGTCGTGTCAAGATGCTTGAGCCGCTTATGGGTCACTGCGCTTCGCCGCTGCTTTTCCATGCTTGTTATCCGGCTTCAAAATTGGTATATTGAAAAATCTTATACGCTACGCTAACGCAGGAAACCGCTATTGTCAATGGGCAGACACGACACCATGAACGATCAGAAACAGATACAGCCATTTGAATTCGAGCCGGAGCGTTTTTTCGATACGTTTATCGGCGTTGCCAAGGAACTGCTTGTGCGGCCGCGGGAGTTTTTCAGGCAGCTGCCCAGAGCAGGATCGATAAAAAACCCTCTGGCTTTTCTGACGGTCTGCGCCTTCCTGACGGCACTGTTCGTTGCAAACGCAAGAAGCGGCGGCGTTCAGCTTTTTCTATTATTATGCTGCGCCAATATTTTCTCAACGGTATTCGGAAGCATGGTCATGCACATCCTGGCACAGAGGATGTTCCGGTCGCAGGCTCCGTTCGGATCAACGCTGCGGGTTCTGGCCTATGCAAGCCTTATGGACACGGTTTCCTGGATTCCTCTTCTCGGTCCTCTTGCCTATTTCTACGGGTTATACCTCATCTTTCTGGGGATACAGGAGCAGCACCGGCTCACACCCCGGCAGGCTGCCCTGACCGTCGCGATCATTGTCTGTATCGTGACGGCGCTGGCCATGGCCATCATGCTTGCTTCGCCGGGAAGCTTTTCACAGGCTTTGCAGATGCTTGATCCGCAGCAGGCGGAAAACAGCCTGTAGCCGGCCTAATCGCTGTCATTGTCAGCAGCGACCTCAGCCCGCTTCATAAGCCCCCCCAGAGACAGCTTTAGAAATGGCAGGAATAGCAGCCCGATCAGAACAGGGGGCATCATCTGCAGGAACCACATAACCACGGCATAGGATAAAGCCTCGGATTTTGCTATGCCAAATGACGTCAGCCCCAGAACGCAGGCATAATGATAGGTGCCGATAAACCCCGGCGCCGCCGGAATCATGACGCCAAGTGCAACAATGGCAAGAATGGCAAAAGCGTTAAAGATTGAAAGGTTCATGTCGAAAGCAGAAAACAGTACATAGTTTGAAACCCCGACCAGCAGCCAGTTCACCAATGACAGCAGAAAGACCCAGAGCGTTTTTTTTACATCAGGCAGCAGCTGCAGTCCTTCCAGAAAGGAGTCTGCAAGACGGGCTGCGGGCGTGCCGATCCTGCCGGGCAGGAACCCCAGGACTCTGCCGATTATCTGAGCGGAAAAATCCCGTTTGGTGCCGAGTATAATAAGCACTGTCAGAACAGTAAGAGAGATTGTCAACATGATGATGCCGGCTCTGAAAATCTCGGGCGGGAGAGAAATTTTGACAAGCACGACCAATAAAAAAAGCATGAGGGTCAGCAAATCAAAAACCCGTTCCAGCACCACTGTTGCCATGGTGGCGGACATCCGCACACCGCTGTGCTGCTTCACAAGATATGGCCGGACGAATTCCCCAAGCCTGGCCGGCAGAACCCCTATGGCCATAAAACCGACTGAAGAGAGCTTAAAAAGCGTCCACTGGTCATAGGAAACCAGCCTGCTGAGCATGACCCCCCACCGGTATGACCGCAGATAAAGGCTGGCAAGACTCATCATAACCACGGGAATAATATACCCGTAGTGCATAGAGCGGAAACTTGCCGCCACTTCTGAAAAATTGATGCCGCGCAGCACGAAGTAGATGCAGATGCAGCTGACGGCAAATCCCGCGATCATATTCTTTTTCATAACCCATCTCCAGGCGGTACTTTTTTAATCAAGACCTAACCCGACATGCCGATATAATAGAAATACGATGTCTGTCTAAAAAAAACGCACAGAATGCGCTGGGGGCTCCTTTGCTTGAGTTTTCTTTAAATAGCATACTATCACCAAAATATCTTTATCGTTTTTTGTAAACAAAAAACTTTACAAGTCGTTTGAAATCAATAAATAATATTAAAAGTTAAGCTTTAAAAGCTGCGGGAATAGTGCTTTTGGCTTTTTTCTCCGGCATCGCAACTTCGTTTTACAAGGGTGTATACTATAATGAGTGAAAAAATCGGCGGTTTGCTTTTAAAAAAAGGGGCCATTACCCCTGAGCAGCTTGATGCCGCGCTGGCTTTTCAAAAAGAAAAAAATGTCAAGCTCGGAGTAGCGTTGACGCGCTTGAATATCGTTAAAGAAAGCACCCTGCTGCAGACTTTAAGCGAGCAGCATGGCCTGCCTGCCATGAAGCTATCGGAATTTACCATAGATCCGGATGTCATAAGTATCATCTCCTCTGAAGTCGCCGCAAAATATATGGTTTTGCCGATTTCACTTAAAAATTCGACCCTGATCGTAGCAATGAACGACCCGTCAAACATTTTCGCCCTGGACGATCTGAAATTCCTTACCGGCTACCGCATCGAACCATTCGTTGCGGCCGATGAGGCGATTATGACCTCCATAGACCATTATTATAATACGGCCACGTCAACAGACAGCCTTTTGAGCGACTTTGATGATGTGGGTGTTGAGAGTGTTGACCTGTCGGATAACTTCAATCCCAATGAGCTTGCCCAGGAGAGCGAGGACGCGCCGATCATAAAACTGGTCAACGCGGTTCTTTCGGAGGCTGTTGAGCGGGGGGCAAGCGACATTCATATTGAATCGTATGAAAAAAGCTTCCGGATCAGATACCGCGTTGACGGCACGCTTTCGGAAGTCATGAAACCGCCCATGAAAATGCGCAATGCCATTGTCTCGCGCATCAAAATCATGGCAAAGCTGGACATTGCCGAGCGGCGGATGCCGCAGGACGGCCGCATCAAATTAAAAATGGGCAAAAACCGCGAAATGGATTACCGCGTGTCGGTGCTGCCCACGCTGTTCGGGGAAAAGGTGGTCATGCGGCTGCTGGACAAATCAAATCTCCAGCTCGACATGACCAAGCTCGGATTCGATGAGCAGCAGATAGTTGATTTCAAGGAGGGCATTTACAAACCCTACGGCATGGTGCTCGTGACAGGGCCAACCGGCAGCGGCAAAACCACAACGCTCTACTCAGCCCTTTCAGAGCTGAACAAGGTGACGGAAAACATTTCAACGGCCGAAGACCCGGTCGAGTTTAACCTTGAAGGCATCAACCAGGTCCAGATTCATGAAGATATCGGCCTTAATTTCGCCTCCGCGCTGCGCTCATTTCTCCGGCAGGATCCCGATATCATCCTGGTTGGCGAAATCCGCGATTTTGAGACAGCTGAAATCGGCATCAAGGCCGCTTTAACGGGCCATATGGTGCTGAGCACGCTGCATACCAACGATGCTCCAAGCACGATCAACCGCCTGCTCAATATGGGCATTGAACCGTTCCTGGTATCATCGGCCGTCAATCTCATCGTTGCCCAGCGCCTTGCGCGCAAGATATGCCCCGACTGCAAGGAGCCAAGAATCAGGATTACAGAAGACATGCTGGCAAAGCTGGGCCCGGTACCCGAGGGCTTTCATGATACCGTTATGTATAAAGGCAGGGGCTGCGACACCTGCAAGGGCTCGGGCCACAAAGGCCGCATCGCGCTGTATGAAGTCATGACCATGTCAGAGCCGCTCAAGGAACTCGTGCTGCAGGGAGCCTCTTCAATTGAAATCAAGCGGGAGGCAATAAACCTGGGAATGAAAACGTTGCGCCAGAGCGGCATTCAGAAAATGCTTCAGGGCGTTACCACCCTTGAAGAGGTGCTCAGATCGTCGGTGCGCGATGACTGACAGCTGGATGGTGTGCACCGACGATTTTCTTATTACTAAATTCATACCAGAGGGATGTCATGCCAGTTTATAAATGGGAAGGTACAAGCAAGCAGGGGACGCCCCTGAAAGGTGAAACCACCGCCACCAACGAAGCGATGCTGCGCGAGATGCTGCGCAAAAAAAATGTACGGCTGAGGGAGGTTAAGACAAAACCCAAGGATCTTTTCGAAGGCGTCGAGCTTTTTCAGCCGAAGGTCACAACAAAGGATCTCATTCTTTTCACCCGCCAGTTTTCTACGATGATCGATTCAGGGCTTCCACTTCTCCAGGGTCTTGAAATTCTTGCAAGCCAGGCGGAAAATCCCACATTCAAAAAAATAATAACACAAATCAAAACAGATGTGGAAGGCGGATCGGCATTCGCCGAAGCGCTTAAGAAACATCCGAAGGTTTATGATAATCTTTATGTCAACCTGTGCGCCGCCGGCGAACTCGGCGGCATCCTCGACACCATCCTGCAGCGGCTTGCGGCCTATATTGAAAAAAATGCAAAGCTTGTCAGCAAGGTCAAGGGAGCCATGATTTATCCTGCAGTGATCGGCTGTGTTGCCATTGTCGTTATTCTTGTCCTGCTGATTTTTGTTATCCCGGTTTTTGCTGAAATGTTTACCAGTTTTGGCGGTGAACTTCCCGGTCTCACGAAGGCAGTGGTTGATCTCAGCGACTTTATGCGGGCCTACTGGTGGGCGGTTTTTGGAGGCACGGGGCTTGTCGTTTTTGTTTTCAAAAAATGGAAAAGCACCGACAGGGGCGAGTATCTCTTTGATACCTACATGCTGAAAATGCCTGTCATCGGCGATTTGATTCGCAAGATCGCTGTTGCCCGCTTTACCAGAACCATGAGCACCATGCTGTCAAGCGGCGTGCCCATTCTGGATGGCCTTGAAATTGTGGCAAAGACAGCCGGCAATAGAATTGTTGAAGAAGCTATTTATGACACAAAAAAAAGCATCAGCGAAGGCAAAACAATTGCCGAACCCCTCATGAAAAGCGGCGTCTTCCCGCCTATGGTCTGCCAGATGGTGTCCGTCGGGGAACAGACGGGCGCACTGGACAGCATGCTTTCTAAAATCGCTGATTTTTATGAAGAGGAAGTTGATCAGGCTGTTGACACGCTGACGACGCTGATTGAACCGGTAATGATGATTTTTCTGGGCGGTGCGGTCGGTACCATGCTTGCCGCCATGTATCTGCCCATCTTCAAAATTGCAGGGGCTGTCGAAGGAGAAGAAGGCAAAAAAAAGGAAGTTCCATAAAGACTTTGCTGTGCGTTTTGAAAATATCTGGCAGAGCTGCCATTAAGAGGCTTACAACAAGGCACGTCATATTAAATTATGCCGTGCCTTGTTGTTCGGGATGCTTCCTGTGCACCAGCGCCTCAGGCTATGCATACGCCGGCCAAGAGAGTGACGCCTCTGTCACTCCAGACCAAAAAAAGAGTTGTAGAAACGCCTGATCGCGAGCCATAATCGTCTAAAAAAACCGGGATTGCGCAATGTTTCAAGCAGCTTGAGGGCTTCGGCAAGCTCCGCAGGCGAAAAATCGCTGCGTTGTACATTCTCCTCGATTTCAAGCTCCAGCATGGGCAGTTCACCCGAGGTCGCCATCATGGTAGCTTCTATATTTTCCCAGCCCAGCCTTCGGGCGGACTCAAGCCTTCGATGGCCCGCTATAAGCTCAAGCCTGCGGTTCACGACCACAGGGTTCATCAGCCCGTATTCCTGCATGCTTTTCATAAGGGGCTCAAGATCCCCCAGCTCTTTTCTGATTCTTTTTTTTATTTTGATGTCACCGATCTGCAGCAGCATGGTGTGCCCTCCTTGAAAATCTCTACTGTTGTGGCAGTGACTATAAAAAAAGCATCCCGAAAAGTCAAAAGCAATGATTGCCCTCGTTCCTGAACACGGGGCAGATTAGGCTTGACGCACCCGGTCTTTTCTTATAAAAGTTCAAAGGATACGCTGTAGCATTTTGGAGAACCGCTTATATGGATGCAAATAAGCTGACACATTTTGACGAGTCCGGACGGTCTCGCATGGTCGATGTAAGCGCCAAGCCCGACACCGAGCGTGAAGCCACCGCTACGGCCACTGTTTGCATGAAGCGGGAAACCTTCCGCCGGATTATCGACCGCACGATTGAAAAGGGCGATGTGTTCGGCGTGGCGCAGGTGGCCGGCATTATGGCAGCCAAACGCACGGGGGATTTTATCCCCATGTGCCATCCGCTCAATATTACGTCGATCGTCATGGATTTTTTTCCTCAAGAAGAACGAAGCTGCGTCGAGGTTCAGGCAACGGTGCGGCTCGTCGGCAAAACCGGCGTCGAGATGGAGGCGCTCGTTGCGGTTTCGACGGCGGCCCTGACTATCTATGATATGTGCAAGGCAATTGACCGTGAAATGACCATTACCACTGTACAGCTGCTGAAAAAGAGCGGGGGTAAAAGCGGGGCCTTTGTGCGGGAAGGGCAGTAGCATTTTTATTGTGTATTCCTGAAAAATGTTGTGCTACATTTTCATTTAATGATGATGTCAGGAGGGCGGCGGTTATGAATAAGAAACAATTGGAGTTCTTCAAGGACCTTCTCTATAAAAGATTGGAAGACCTTGCCGGCGGGGCACGGGAAACTGTCGATGAAATGAATGATGAGGATGACACCTTCCCCGATCCCAATGACCGGGCCACGCTTGAATCTGATCGCAATTTTGTCCTCCGCATACGCGACCGCGAGCGTAAATTGATTGCGAAAATTGAACAGGCTCTTGAACGCGTCGAAAAAGGCACGTTCGGCATCTGCGATGAATGCGGCGAGGATATTTCCGAAGGCCGGCTCAAGGCGCGGCCCGTGACCACACTGTGCATCAAGTGCAAGGAGGAGCAGGAGCAGCGGGAAAAGGCGACACAAGGATAAGCGTGCGTACGGCTCCGCTGGCGCGGGGCTTTTAGTCCGGCAGCCCCTCGATGTACGTCCCCGACGGCCGCCGCAGGCAGCAACAACCCTCCACATATACCCGTGTTGTTGATCGGCGCCATTCATGAAAAAGACCACTTTTATTTTTTGTGTGCATAATCATCAGCCTGTGGGCAATATGAGGCAGGTTTTCCGGGATGCCTTCGACCGCGCCTACGAACCCTTTCTTACACTTCTTGAACGCCATCCACGTATAAAGGCAACGCTTCACTATTCGGGCTCTCTGCTTGAATGGCTGGAAGACCATGAGCCGGGTTTTCTGCAAACACTGCACGGCCTGGCCGAGCGGGGGCAGGTTGAACTGCTGGGAGGGGCGCTGTATGAACCCATTCTGCCTATGCTGCGCGATATCGATGCGGCAGGCCAGCTGCGCATGCTCAGCGACGAACTGCACAGGCTGTTTGCCCGCAGTCCCCGTGGCGCCTGGGTTCCGGAACGCGTCTGGGATCCGGTGCTGCCGCGTCTGATCGCCGATGCCGGCCTCTCCTATACCTTTCTTGACAGCACGCATTTTCTGCATACCGGGCTTTCCCATGAACAGATCTGCGGCTACTATATGACCGAGCGGGAAGGCCGCAGCATAGCCGTTTTCCCCATAGATATGCAGCTTCGCTATGCCATCCCTTTCCAGCCGCCTGAAAAGACCCTTGACTATCTGCGCTACCGCGCAAGCACGGATGCACCCATAGCCATAACCTATGGCGACGACGGCGAAAAGTTCGGCGTCTGGCCGGGCACACACAGCTGGGTCTATGAAAAAGGATGGCTCGAAGCTTTTTTCACCGCTCTGGAAAAAAACCGCGATATGATACATATGATGACAGCTTCGGAATACATGGACAAGCATGCGCCGCAGGGATTCATCTATCTGCCGAGCATCACCTATGATGAAATGATGGAGTGGGCCCTTCCCGCAGACGCAGGCTGCCGCTATAACCACATGCTCGATCAGCTTCAGGGCCTTGGCCTTCGTGAAAAATACAGCTCTTTTATCCGTGGCGGCCACTGGGCCAACTTTCTCGCTAAATATCCTGAGAGCAACCGCATGCATAAAAAGATGCTGCTCATGAGCGAACGGGTTGAAACATGTGAGCGCGCGCTCACACCCCCTCTGCCAGCCCCGCTTAACCTGGCGCGCCGTGAGCTCTACCGGGCCCAGTGCAATTGCGCCTACTGGCATGGACTTTTCGGCGGCGTCTATCTCAATTACCTGCGCCATAGCGTGTATGAGCATCTCATCAATGCCGAAAATCTGCTGGATGCCCATATTCATGGCGCAACCCCCTGGTGCGAGGCTCGCATCGTTGATCTCATGCGCGACCGTTCGCAGCGCCTTATCATATCGGGCAGCACCTTCACCGCCTGTTTTTCACCCAGGTGAAGGCGGCGCGCTTTTTGAACTTGATTACCGGCCCTGCTCGTTCAATCTCTGCAACACCTTCACCAGGAAAATGGAGGGGTATCACCGCAGGCTCAAGCATGCGGGCCCCGGCGATAGCCCGCCAGATGAATCAGGCCCGCCACTGCCCCCCCAGCAGCTGCTCAAAGTCAAAGATGAGGGGCTGCAGGAGCTTCTGGCCTATGACTGGTATGAACGTTTTTCATTCATTGATCATTTTCTGGCAGAGGCAACAACGGCCGACAGTTTCCGGCAAGCCCGGTATATGGAGCTTGGAGATTTTGTGGGAGCTTCGTACGCCCTCTCGAACCTTGAAACAGATAAAGACACGCCTTCCGTCCGGTTCACCCTTGCCCGCGATGGAATGCTGCATCAGGATTATGCCCAACTGCCTGTGCGTCTCGAAAAACGTTTTGCACTTGATAATGCTGCCGGAACCATAACAGCTGAGTATGAACTGACAAATAAAAGCGATCGGGATATGCCTGTCTGGTTTGGTGTTGAATTTAATATGACCCTGCTTGCAGGTGAAGATTCGCAGCGCTTCTGTCTGGTGGACGGGCAGCAATTCCCCATGAACGCCAGCAAAGACATTGCCGGTATCACAGCTCTTGCCCTGCGCGATACCTGGAGAGGCCTTTCAGTTGATTTCACATTTGTCCCTGAGGCTGCTCTGTGGTTTTTTCCTATTGAAACCGTTTCGCAGTCGGAAAACGGTCTTGAAAAAACGTATCAGGGTTCTGCCATACTTGTGCACTGGAAGGGTGTTATTGAAAAAGGAGCAAAGATGCACAAAACCCTGAGCCTTCATGTGTCAGGCCTGCAGGCGTAGCGCAGCCATAAGAGACCATTGCCCCAGCACGCCAAAACCAGGATGAGGCAGATTCACCTCCAATCCAAAGGGTTCTGCATGCAGAGAACCTTTACGCATAAAAAAACGGTATTGGCGTGAACGCCGGTGTTTTCTTAAAAGTATTCCCATGAAAAGAGTATCTTTTTTTCAAATTTTTTTGTGCGTAACCTTTTTTACCTGCAACCTGTCCGGGTGCGGTCAAAAATCGCCTTCCGCGTGCATCAAAAAAAAAGACGGGGCCGTGGTCTGTGTTGCCGTGGAGACGATGCGCACACAATCCCAGCGGCAGCTCGGCCTCATGTACCGCCGGCATCTTGCTCATGACGCAGGAATGCTGTTTTTTTTCGACAGCGAAAAAAAACAGGCTTTCACGATGAAAAACACCTATATTCCCCTCGATATTATCTTTATTGGCCGTGACAGGCGTATTGCCGGATGGGTCGAAAACGCTACTCCTCTTACTGACGGCCCGTATGAAATCGACAGGGCCTCGCAATATGTTCTTGAAGTAAACGGATTTTTTTGCAGGGACCACAACATCGCGGTTGGCGACACCGTGCTGTTCGACACGATGCAGTAGCCGGTGAAGCCTGCCCCGAAGCAAACTGAGACCGAATGTGATATGTCTCTGTCTCTGCAAGCCCCTCCCGGCAGACGGTATTATGCCGGGTGATTTAAGGTGAATAAAAAAAGCCGCCGCTAAGAGCTATATTAGCGGCGGCTACTGTTATGGCAGGTACATCTATTTCAAGGCATTAGGGGGCATCGCTGTCAACAAACAGCACAGTCGGTGTCGTGGTGCTGACGGTAACATTGGCCTTTGACCACGTGCCATAGAATGCAGCGTTGATGAACTTGTTCACGCTCTTTGCGATATCGGTATAAAAGTAACTCGGAGTATACATGCAGTTGGTGCATGCTGGGCAGCTGCCGTCTGCAAAGCTGCAATGATAGAATTTGGGTGAATAACCGCAGGGGCCCCATGAATAAATTTTATTTACCCGGTAAAAAGCACGGGGGCCGTCATTATAATAATATGCAGCCTCAGCAGCATCCGTCATTTCAACAAAGCAGGTGGTTAAGTTAAAGCCCCAGTAGAGGCCGGGCAGATTGACGCGACCGGCGCCGTCAATATTATAGGGGTCGATGCTGAACATGCCGTCTGCCAGGCTCGCATCCCCTGATACGGCATTCTGTGCCGCCTGCCCGCCGGCAGAATGTCCGCCAACAATCCAGTGAGCGATGGCGGTGCAGCCGGTACCTGACAGCCAGCCAAGTATGTTGTTCTGTACTTCAATGGTACAATTTCTGAATTTCCCCGCATCCGTTTTTGTCATACTGCCGGGCTGATGATCCATAATAACAACAACATAACCATAAGCTATCATCTGATTGGCAAGATTGTCATAGCTGTCGCGCGACATGGCCGTGCCCACGGCCAGTATGAATGCTTCGCAATTTGCAGGAGATGGGCTTTTGTAGAAGACGCGGACCTGGCCTGTGCCGAGGGTCTTGTCAAAATAGTTGGCCTGCGCGCTGCCGGACAGCAGCACCATGGACGCGATAAATGCAACAGCAAAAATTTTACTCAGCATCTGTTTCCGCATTACCAATCCTCCTGTCAAATAAGTTTGTTTGTAGTAGGATTTTTTTAGACAACCTAAAATAATCTCTGGCTTTGTTTTACTATTTGTTAACAGGTTCTTCAACCATGAAAATAAAGCTATAAAATGCCAGGCAAAAACAGGTAATTAACTATTTTTAGTTTTATGGATTTTAATAGGTGCATACAAAAGAAAAAGTAAAAAAATCGCTAAAGAAAAATTGTGGGGATGCTTGATCAGAAGAAAAGGGGCAGTCTTGCGACGCTTAATTCAGCGTTGAACCACATTCTGCAGTTTGGAACGAACAACAATTTTAAAAGATAAAACAACCGGACATCAACTTTGGAGGAGTTGTATCGCCCTGCCGGCCCCTGGGTTCCATCGGGGCGGCGACACGCAAACAGGTGTTTATTATCACAGTACCCTTCAACAAATAACTGTCTAATTGAAGGTACAGCTTATTGCCTGCAAACAGCCGGCCGTACCGTTTCATTCATGCATGATGCTTCTGGAGTAATTTCAACAGGAAAAGCTGATGCGGTTCTGCCACCGGAAAAATCTCAATTTTTCCAGCGGGCAGATTACAAAGAGGCAGAAGGAGGAAATCTTTAAATATTGAGCCTGAAAAACTTCCGGTTATTAATATGACTGGCGGAAAATACCGGGTGAGGAGACAATTATCCGGGAACCTATCATATCATGTTGAACACCCAGCACTTCAAAAATAATCAGGTAATCCGAGCATGCATTTCCTGCCTGATTGTTATCACAGGTATCAAGGGTACCAGTCGTGCTAACCCCATGATATTTAAAAGAGCTAAAACCCTGTTGCTCTATGGTTTCAGCAAGCGTTGTTCCATGGTGATTGCATAAAGTGCGAAATGTGTCCCAGTCAGGCATATCGTCAGCCATCGGATATCCATTGCCCGGAGAATCAACAGCATAGCTTGCCAGTGCGCCCCTAATGGACTCCGTGGTTGACACGCATGATCCGATATGTGCTCTTTTTCTGTACGCTATAAAGTTAGGAACTGCTATTGCCGCCAGAATGCCTATGATGGCCACGACAATCATAAGTTCTACCAGGGTGAACCCTCGGTTTTTTATTTTAATCAACATGCCGCCCTTTTTTATGATCAGAACGCGAAGCTCAATTAGGTTTTTTTGCGATTAGGAATATTTTTAAATTAATACAATTAGTTCATATGCAATAAAAATGCCAACTATTTTCTATACAAAAAAACATAAAACAGCTAAACAATTAATTGCTAATCTTCCAATAATTGTCAAAAAGAAGGGCCGGGGCCTTTTTTGTTATAACAATTATAAGTTATAAATAAAAAAACAAAGACAACCGCGGGCGTATTTATGAATCTCTCATCTTGTTGATTATTCCCGTTGTCGATGCTCCGTCCATAAGTGGAATGGCAAATACAGTACCTCCGGCAGTCTCCACAATATCGCGGCCGATGATGGTGTCAGGTGTCCAGTCGCCACCCTTAATCAGCACATCGGGAACAAGCCGGGTGATGACCAGCAGCGGGTCAAGCTCGTCAAAAATCAACCACATAGTCAACCGCTTCAAGGGCCGCCACTACCTCGGCGCGCTGCTCCTGAGCAACGATAGGCCGCTCAGGGCCCTTAAGTTTCTTGACGGAGGCATCGCTGTTGAGCCCGACGACAAGCACATCGCCTGCCTGGCGGCACTGCTCAAGAAGCTTGACATGACCTGAGTGCAGAATATCAAAGCAGCCATTGGTGAAAACTACCAAGCTTCTGCGGGATTTTGCCTGCTGTACAATCGGCGTTAACTCATCAAGGGTTTTTATTTTATCCTTTAATCTTCTTGGCTGATGCACCTGAGCACCTCGGTATAGGTTGTTCTGCCCTTGAGTATTTTGGCGGCGGCATTATCCCGCAGCGGTCTCATGCCCTGCCGGCAGGCTGTTTTTTTAATGACCTCCGCAGGCGCCCCCTCGTTTATTAGTTTTTTTATCTCCTCGGTCATCCGCAGCACCTCAAAAACGCCCTCGCGTCCCTGATATCCCGTGGTTCGGCAGTGGCGGCAGCCCGCACCCCTTTTGAGTTCCACGGTTTCTTCGTCGCTATCATCAGACAACCCGATGCCCAAACGCTTCAGATCATTGCTGCTCAGGGTAAAAGTTTCCTGGCAGTGGGGGCAGATGATGCGCACCAACCGCTGGGCGATGACGCCAAGCATGGTTGAGCTTATCAAAAACGGCTCTACGCCCAGGTCGACCAGGCGGGTGAAGGCTGAGGCTGCGTCATTTGTATGCAAGGTGCTGAGCACCAGATGGCCCGTCAAAGCGGCCTGAATGGCGTTTTTGGCCGTTTCCCGATCGCGAATTTCACCGATCATGATAATGTCCGGATCCTGGCGGAGAATATTGCGGAGGATTGATGAAAAAGTAATGTCGATCGACGGCTGAACGGCGATCTGGTTGTATTCTTCGCAAACCATTTCAATCGGGTCTTCAACCGTGGTGATGTTTTTATCCGGGCTTGCCAGGGATTTCAGGGAGGAATACAGCGTGGTGGTCTTGCCGCTGCCCGTGGGGCCGGTTACAAGAATGATGCCGTGGGGCTTTTCGAGGCACTCCCGGTAGTGAATCAGATCGCTTGCGGTAAAACCGAGGTTTTCAAGGTCCTGAAACAAAACTTCGGGGTTTAAAACGCGCAAAACCGCCTTCTCGCCGAAAGCGACCGGAACGGTCGACACCCGGATCTCCACATCGCGGTTTTTGTCCTTGAGCTTAATCCGGCCGTCCTGCGGCCGGCGCCTCTCCGCGATATTGAGCCGGGAAATGGATTTGATGCGCGACACCACCGCATTATGCACAACCAGGGGCATCGTGTAGGTTACGTAGAGCACGCCGTCGATCCGCAGCCGCACGATAGCCTTGTCACGCTTGGGTTCAAGGTGAATATCGCTTGCGCGCTGCTCAAAAGCATACCGAAAAAGATAATCGACGGCGTTTTGAATATACTTATCAGTCGATTCTATTTCGGTGACTGTTCCAAGCTTTGAATACTGCTCGAAGTTGCCGATGTCGATAAACGCTGAGCCAAGCTCGCGCTCAGCCATGATGATTGATTTTTTGAATCCGTAAAATTCCCGGATGAGCTTGATGATATCGGATTTTGTGCTCATCACCGGCGTTACCCGCAATTTTTGCACCTGGCGCAGGTCATCAAGAACCTCACTGGTTGAACGGATCGATCATGGCGACCTTCAACTCGCCGTTTTCAATTGCTACCGGGACGGCCAGGTTTTTGATGGCAAAGGCCTTTGAAATCGTGCGGGTTACCACTTCAAGATCGAGCTCCAGCGGGTCGATTTTTTTGAAGGCGATGCCCAGGGCGGCCGCCACCTCCATCATAACGGTCTCTTCGGTTATACAGCCCTTGCCCGTCTTTTGATCCAGAAGATTGAGAGAGGAGATAATGTCGGCAGGTACGATGACAAAATTTTCGCCCGGACTGCGCAGTGTCTGAAGTTTGAGCAGCTTTTCCGTCTGTTCATGCTGCTTTTCAAGGACCATCGCTTTCTGCTCGGGAGTAATTACCCCGCGCTTGAGCAGCAGCTCACAGACATCCTTGAGATCCAGGCTGTGCCGTCGGTGTTTTTCTAAGGCAGACATGTTTTTACCTATGCAGTATGGCTGACAGGAATGTGCCGCTTGACCCCCACCGCCTACTGCTGCGCCTGCGGCGGCTCAAAAACTTCAACCCCCGGCGGCGGGGTGAATTCAAAGGTCGCATCCGGAATGTTTTTGTCTGTCGCGATATTGGAAAAAACCAGAATGGTCTTCGTGCCGAATTCATCTTCAAGGCAGGAGCGCATGATGTAAAATTTTTCCGGGTCCACCCAAACGGTGAGCTTTTTTACCGTTGGGTCATATACCAGGGGAATAAGTTCAAGCGAGATTTCCTTCCGGCTGTTTTTCATCTCCTCCTGAATGAATGAAACCTTGAACTTTTCCTGAATGGCGATTTTGCCGCGAAACAGGTCGACTACGATGTGCTGAGGAATGGTGGAAAAATTATTTTTCATGACCTGCTTGTCCTCAGGCACATAAAACCAGAGGGTCTTGCCGTCGAGAATTATTTTTTGAGCCTGGGGGGTTTTGTATTCCCAGAGCATCTTGCCCGGTTTTTTAAACCAGACCGCACCTGAGCCTTTTTCCATCCGTTTTATCGATGCCAGATGTGTTTCCTGTTCAAAGTCGGCACGAAAATCCTTCATGGTTCCATACTGCTTTTCAAGGTTCTTTACGCAGCGGTCGATTTCGCTCTGGGCGGCGAAAGACGGCGCAGCAGAGCAGCAGCACCATGAGGGCGGTAACCAGTATATTTATTTTCATGCGCATAGACCTTTCATAGTAAGATATTTGGGTTTCAGAGATTATTATTACCTCCAATCCCTCAATAGTCGAATTCCTCAAAATTTTTAACTGACCCCTGACCTCTGAACCCCGCCCCCTGGCAGGGCGTTGAAAAAGTTAATTAATTTATACACAGGCTGTTGAAAATGCTCAGATGCAACGCAGCAGATGGGCGTTTTTCAACAGCCTGCTAGAGCTTCTGCGCCAGCACCTCGCGCGGTTTAATGCCGTCGCTGGGGCCCACAACACCTTCCCGCTCCATGCGTTCGATCATGCGGGCAGCCCGGTTGTAGCCCACGCGCATGCGGCGCTGCAGCATGGAGATGGAGGCCTGCCTCGTCTCGGTCACGATTTGCACGGCGGCATCATAGAATTCGTCGTACTCCTCTTCAACCTGATTTTCCGCCTCTTCTTCCTTTACGGCAAGGATCGACTCATCGTAGAAAGGCTTGGCCTGTTTTTTCACATAATCGGTAATGCGCTTGATCTCCTTCTCGGTGATATGCGCGCCGTGAATGCGCTGCACCCGCGAGGTGCCCGGCGGCATGAACAGCATGTCGCCCATGCCCAGAAGCTTCTCGGCGCCCATGGTATCGATAATGGTTCGCGAATCCACCTTTGATGAAACCTGAAACGAAATGCGGCTCGGAAAATTGGCCTTGATCAGGCCGGTGATGATGTCAACCGAGGGCCGCTGCGTGGCAACCAGCAGGTGCATGCCTGCAGCGCGGGCCATCTGGGCGAGCCGGGCGATATAGCTTTCCACGTCGCGCGCCGCCACCATCATGAGATCGGCAAGCTCATCGATGATAATGACAATATAGGGCATTTTTTCATGGCCTTCGCCGTGCTCAATTCCCTCGTCCGCATCTTCCTCGAGCTTTTTATTGTACTGCACGATATTGCGCGTTCCCTTTTCTGCAATGCGCTTGTAGCGCCGCTCCATTTCCTCTACAGCCCAGCGAAGGGCAATGGCGGCCTTCTTGGGATCGACCACCACGGGGTGCAGCAGATGCGGTATGCCCTCGTAGAGCGAAAGCTCGATCCGCTTCGGGTCGACCATAAGAAAGCGCACCTCGGCGGGCGTTGACTTGAAAAGAATGCTGCAGATGATGGTATTCACAAATATGCTTTTGCCCGAGCCCGTGGTGCCGGCAACGAGCAGATGGGGCATGCGGGCAAGATCGCTGATGATCGGGGTTCCCGCAATACCCTTACCCATGCCGATGGTGACACGCGATGCGGATTCGATGAATTCCTCCTGCGCCACGATATCCTTGAAGTAGACGGTCTTGCGCTTTTTGTTGGGCAGCTCTATGCCGACGACCGATTTGCCCGGAATGGGAGCAATGCGCACACTCATTGCTTTCATGGCAAGGGCCAGATCATCCTGCAGGTTGATGATGCGCTGCAGCTTGATGCCGGGCGCGGGCTCGAATTCAAAGCGGGTAATGATCGGGCCGGGGCTGATCTCCACAACCACGCCCTGCACGCCGAAGTCGCCAAGTTTGCGTACCAGTATGTCGGCATCGTTGCGCAGGGCCTCATGGTCTATAGTTATATCTTTTTCAGCAGGCGAGTCCAGCAGCGACAGCGGCGGCAGCTTATACTCTTTTGCCTGCTGGCCCGGCATAGGTGCAAAATCTTCATCGCCATCATCGGGAGCCGCCTTTTTTGCTGCTTTGGCTGCGGGAACCTTTATGGGAATTTCTATCGGCGGCGGCAGGGGCGCTCGCTCAGAGGCGGCGGCCGGAGCAATCACCGGGGCATCATTTGCTTCCACCGGAGCCATATCGTCAAAGCTGAAATTAAAATTATCCCGCACGGCGCGTCGCGCAGGAACTGCTTTGCTGCTGAGTTTCATACTTTTCTTTTTTTCTCAAGCAGCCGTCGTGCTGCTGCTGTCCGGTAGCGTTCTTTCAGCGCCTGCATGGTTTCCAGAAGGCGCCTTCCCGCCGGATCGGCGCATTTTTTCCACAGGGTCACATAGGAGATGCGCGTGAGGCCCATGATGGTTATCAGCAGCCCCATAAACAGAACAAGATACGCTCCGAATGTGCCGAGGTACCCGGTCAGCAGCGCAGCAAGCGGAGCGCCCACGCACGCGCCTCCGGCATTAAAATTATACTTCAAAAGGGCAAGCCGTCCCGGGTACAGGCTTAAAGCGGTTTCGACCATCAGGAACAGCAGCAGCAACAAAAACCCGTTGAGATACATTTTCCACTCAAGCGCGGGTTTGAACAGCACCTTGAGCGCACCGAGCAGCGCAACGGCAGGCACCATAAAAGCCCCGAGGCCCATGGCCTGAAACAGAAAGCTTGCCAAATATGAACCCAGCCGGCCGCCGCGTTTCCATAAATCTTTGGGGATGGCGCTCACGCCGGTTTCAAATGACGGATCACGGGGATCATAGTTAATGAGACACCACATCAGAAAAACGGCAAAACCGAGAAGCATGATGCCGGTAACTTCGGCGATATGTCGAGTTTGTTTCTTTTTTTGTGCCATAGAAAAAAATAAAAGATGAAAAATCAGAAGGTTGAATAGCTTTTATGTTATTGAAACAGTCTAATGGAACCGTAGTCCTTAGTCAACCGCAAAATGTCCTGTTCTGCTGTGGCTCATTGGTGCAGACTTCGGGTATACACCCGGGCTCTCTGCTCACCTGGCTTATGCCGGAACGTTTGAGGGCTTCCCACAAAAAACTGTTCTAAGATCCGGGAATACGCCTGGTAGCGGCAGTGCTTGTAGTACAATTGACTTGTTCAGCAAAAGAACAACAAAAATGTTACTTTTGCCGCGGGGAACTGTCATTTTTGACACTGCATCTGGCATTTTAGCCATAATAATCAGGGAAGCGAAATGGCGCTCAGCTCTAATGCCTTGATTTTGCTTTTGTTAAAATAATTGGTGAAATGGCATCGGTTCTGCATTAAATTTTTGGTTGGTTTTTTATATCTTCATGATTCATGAGCAGGGGCATACTCATAACGGGCAGGTACAGAGCGGCTGCATAACGGATACTTCAAACAAAAAACAGTTGGAGAACGTCCTGAAAAGAAGTATAAATATCAATTTAATCGACGTAATAAAATTACACGAGGGAGACGGTTGTGGGAACGCAGACAGCAGATAGTTTCGGAGGGATCGAGGAATTCACCGCGGACCAACTCAAACAGGTCGATGCCATCATTGTGTCGCACAAGGGCAAGCCGGGCGCGCTCATTCCCGTGCTTGAGCAGGTGCAGGAGGTGCTTGGCTATCTGCCCGTACCCGTGCAGATGCTCGTGGCAGAAGGGCTGAACATTCCGGTTGCCAATGTCTACGGCGTGGTGACCTTTTATTCTCTTTTTACCATGGTTCCCCGCGGGCGGCACAATATCCGGGTGTGCCTCGGAACGGCCTGCTATGTGCGGGGCGGTCAGAAGCTGCTTGAGCGGCTGCAGGACATTCTCGGCATACAGCCGGGCGGCTGCACCGAGGACCGCAGGTTCTCGCTGGAAACGGTCCGGTGCCTGGGCGCCTGCGGCCTTGCGCCGGTCATCGTGGTCGACGAAGACACGCACGGGCAGATGAAACCAGCAAAACTTGAAGGCGTACTTGCCTTATATAAATAAAGGAGACTTTTCACCGTGGCAAAGCTGACAGTTGATGATTTAAAAAAGATAAAAGAGCGCGTGCTTATGGAGGACCAGTTCCGCTCCGGCCAGAAGCGCGCGAAAATCACCGTGCATATGGGCACCTGCGGCATCGCTTCGGGCGCCCGGGACATCATGGACGCACTGCTTGACGAGCTAGCCCAGAACAATGTGAACGATGTGCTCGTCACGACATCGGGCTGCATCGGCATCTGCAGCCGCGAGCCTCTGGTGACGGTTGAAGAGCAGGGCAAGGAGCCCATCGTCTACGAATATCTGACACAGGGCAAGATGCGGCAGATCTTCAGGCAGCATATAGTGGGCGGCAAGGTGCAGAGCGAATTTGTTATGGCGCGGGGCAGGGAGCAGGATTCCCGGGGAGGTGACAGGTGAAAGTGTTTCGGGCTCATATACTGGTCTGCGGCGGCACAGGCTGCAAGGCCACCGGCAGCGAAGTGATACATCCGGCTCTGGTGCAGGAAATTGCAAAGCGCGGCCTTGCAGGCGAAGTGGTGGTGGCTGAGACCGGCTGCAACGGTTTCTGCGCGGCGGGCCCCATCATGGTCGTGTACCCCGAGGGAATTTTCTACCAGAAGGTAAGCGTTGATGATGTCCCCGAGATCATCGAGGAGCATATTATCAAGGGCCGGCCTGTCGAGCGGCTCATGTACCATGAGCCCGTGACGGAAAAGCCCATTCCCCATATTCACGACATTCCCTTTTTCGGCAAGCAGATGCTCATAGCCCTGAAAAACCGCGGGCTGATCGACGCTGAAAAGATCGATGAATACATAGCCCGCGACGGCTATATGGGCGCTGCCAAAGCCCTGCTTGAAATGAAGCCCGACGCAGGTCATTGCCGAAATGACCAAATCGGGCCTGCGCGGCCGCGGCGGCGGCGGTTTCCCCACGGGCATGAAGTGGTCGTTTGCCCGCAAGGCCGAGGGCGATGTTAAATATATTCTCTGCAATGCCGACGAAGGCGACCCGGGCGCGTTCATGGACCGCTCGATCCTGGAGGCCGACCCCCATGCCGTACTGGAAGGCATGATCATCGCCGGCTATGCCATCGGCGCGCGGCAGGGCTATATCTACTGCCGCGCGGAATACCCCCTTGCCATCAAGAGGCTCACCATCGCCATCGAGCAGGCCCGCGAGTACGGCCTGCTGGGCGACAGGATACTCGGGATCTGACTACAGCCTGGATATTCACATCTATCAGGGCGCAGGCGCATTTGTGTGCGGCGAGGAGACAGCCCTCATGGCCTCCATCGAAGGCAAGCGCGGCATGCCGCGGCCCCGGCCGCCGTTCCCGGCGCAGAAGGGCCTGTGGGGCAAGCCCTCGGTTCTCAACAATGTGGAGACCTTTGCCAATATCGCCCCAGATCATCACGAAAGGCGGCCAGTGGTTCGCCTCCATCGGCACCAAGACCTCCAAGGGCACCAAGGTGTTCGCGGTCACCGGCGCCATCAATAATGTGGGCCTTGTGGAAGTGCCCATGGGCACCCCGATCGGCGATATCATTTTCGACATCGGCGGCGGCATACCCGACGGCAAGCAGTTCAAGGCTGCGCAGCTGGGCGGCCCGTCCGGCGGCTGCGTGCCGGCATCCGGCCTCAACACCCCCACGGACTATGAGGAAATAGCAAAGCTCGGGGCCATCATGGGCTCGGGCGGCCTCATCGTCATGGATGAGGACACCTGCATGGTCGACACGGCCCGCTTCTTCATGGAGTTCTGCCAGGAAGAATCCTGCGGCAAGTGCACGCCCTGCCGCGAAGGCACCAAGCGCATGCTCGAAATCCTTGAGCGCATCTGCCACGGCGAGGGCCGCCACGGCGACATCGAGATGCTTGAGGAGCTTGCCGCCAGCATTAAAGACTCGGCCCTGTGCGGACTTGGCCAGACAGCGCCCAATCCCGTGCTCTCCACCCTTCGCTATTTCCGGCACGAGTACGAGGCCCATATTTACGACAAAAAATGTCCGGCCTGCGTGTGCTCGGGAATGTTCAAGTCGCCCTGTCAGCACGGCTGCCCCATCGAAATGGACATACCGGGCTATATAGCGCTTGTGCGGGCAAACCGGCTTGATGATGCCTACCGCCTCATGAAGCGCACCAACCCGTTCCCGGCGTGTGCGGCCGCATCTGCCCGCAGTTCTGCGCGACACAAGTGCCGCAGGAGCCAGCTCGATGAGTCCATGGCCATTGCCTGGCTCAAGCGCTATGTCACGGACAACGCCCAGCAGACCCCGGGTTGAAGCAGTGCCCGTGACCCGCGCGGAAAAAATTGCGGTGATCGGCGCAGGCCCGGCAGGGCTCACCGCTGCGCAGGATCTTGCCAAGCGGGGCTATCAGGTGACGGTCTTTGAGGAACTGCCCTTTGCCGGCGGCATGCTGCGCTACGGCATTCCCGAATACCGGCTCAGCCGCCAGGTCATTCAGGCTGAAATCGATGATATCGCAGCCCTGGGCGTTGAGATAAAAACCAACTGCCGCGTGGGCCGCGATATCGAGTATGCACAAGCTGAAGGCAGACTATGACATCGTGGTGCTGGCAACGGGTGCGCACAAGAGCTGGACCCTTGATATCGAGGGCGAAGACCTTGCCGGCGTCTGGGGCGCGGTTGAATTCCTGCGGGAGGTCAATCTCGGCAAGGAGGCTAAAGTCGGCAACCGGGTTGCGGTCATCGGCGGCGGCAATACCGCCATTGACGCGGCGCGCACGGCGATCCGCCTCGGCGCCCGTGATGTGACGATACTCTATCGCCGCGAAAAGAAAGACATGCCTGCCTGGGCAAACGAAATCGAGGCTGCCGAACTGGAAGGCGTGAAAATCGAGTGCCTCGTGAATCCGGTGAAATTCATCGGCAAGGCCGGCAAGCTGACGGGTGTCGTGTGCCAGCGCATGCGCCTTGGCGAGTTTGACCGTTCCGGCCGGCGCAAGGCCGTGCCGATTGAGGGCGATCAGTTCACCATGGCATTCGACTGCGTGATACCGGCAATCTCCCAGTCCGGCGACGCAAGCTTCCTGCCCTCTGATGCAGGTGTTCAAGTCACGGGTAACGGCACGTTCAAAATTCAGCCCAAAGCCAAAACCCGCACCGCCGATACGGGCGTGTTTGCCGCAGGTGATGCGGTGCTGGGGCCGGCAACGGTTGTCGAGGCCATTGCCATGGGCCATCAGGCTGCCGATGAGGTCGATGCCGCCATCCGCGCCAAAAACAATGAGCCAGCCCTGGAAGGCCCCTTCCGAAGAAGAGATCGTGATCCCCTTTGAGGTCGATGAAGAGCCAAAGGTCACGCCGCGGGGCAGAATGCCTGAGCTGAAGCCGGCGGAGCGCATTGCGAGCTTCAAGGAAGTGGAGCTCGGGTACACGGCAGACATCGCCTGGGCCGAGGCCTGCCGGTGCCAGCGCTGCGACGGCTGCGATCATGAATAAAAGGCGTGCGGGCTTGTCAGCCTGCAGGCATGCAAGTTTTTAAAGGAGATATGCAATGTCCCTGGTAACGGTTACAATTGATAAAACAAAAGTTCAGGTTGAGAAGGGTTCAACCGTCCTGGAGGCGGCCAAAACGGCCGGCATCAAAATTCCGACACTCTGCACGTGGCCTGAAATAGGGCATCAGCCCGGCGCCTGCCGCGTATGCGTCGTCGAGGTCGAAGGCGTGAGAAATCTTGTTGCCTCATGCGTCTATCCGGTCGACAACGGCATGATCGTGCACACGGCAACCGAGCGCGTGCGCAGAACCCGCAGGCTCAATGTGGAGCTGCTGCTGTCCAATCACCCGACGGAGTGCAATGTCTGCGTGCGCAACGGCAACTGCGACCTCCAGAAGGTTGCCGAGCAGGTCGGGCTGAGGGAGGTCCGGTTCGCGCTGGCAGAAAAAAGCAAAGAGGCCTCGCTGGACAGATCTTCG
Organism: uncultured delta proteobacterium; assembly: GCA_963804955.1. Taxonomy (GTDB): domain Bacteria; phylum Desulfobacterota; class WTBG01; order CAIYCZ01; family CAIRTM01; genus CAIWCT01. Next base: position 27,570 of record CAWDSQ010000009.1, read on the forward strand.
CCGTCCATTGTTCGAGACAGCCGCAAGTGCATCAAGTGCTACCGCTGCGTGACCGTGTGCGAGCAGGTCCAGACGCCTGCTGTTCTGTCCCTTGCCTTCCGCGGCGATGATGTGCAGGTGGGCACCGCTTTCAACCTGCCGCTTATGCAGACCAACTGCGTTTTCTGCGGCCAGTGCGTCATGGCCTGCCCGGTCGGGGCGCTGTATGAAAAAGATGATATAGCCGATGTCTGGAACGTGCTGCAGGATCCGACAAAGCATGTGATCGTTCAGGAGGCGCCTGCCATTCGCGCGGCCCTCGGCGAGGAGTTCGGCATGGCCCCCGGCACCCTGGTGACGGGCAAAATGATCGCGGCCCTGCGGCGCCTGGGTTTTGACAAGGTGTTTGACACCAATTTCGCAGCAGACCTGACCATTCTCGAGGAAGGCACCGAGCTGCTGGAGCGGGTAAAGACAGGCGGCAAGCTGCCGATGATCACCTCCTGCTCGCCGGGCTGGATCAAATTCTGCGAGCATTTCTTCCCGGACCTGCTGGACCACCTGTCAACCTGCAAGTCGCCCCAGCAGATGTTCGGCGCCATTGCCAAAACCTATTATGCCAAAATAGCGAGGCATTGATCCCAAGGATATCGTCGTTGTCTCGATCATGCCCTGCACGGCAAAGAAGTTCGAGTGCCAGCGCGACGAGATGACCGGCAGCGGTTTTCAGGATGTGGACTATGTGCTCACCACCCGCGAGCTTGGCCGCATGATCAAGGAGGCGGGCATCGATTTTGCCGGCCTGCCTGATGAGGACTACGATGCTCCCATGGGCGAGTACACCGGCGCCGGCACCATATTCGGCGCCACGGGCGGTGTTATGGAAGCTGCCACTCCGCACCGTGTATGCCGTGGTCACCGGCAAGAATCTGCCCGACCTGAATATCACGCCCGTTCGCGGCCTTGAAGGCGTAAAGGAAGCAGCCGTCGACCGTGGGCGATCTGGGAGAAGTGCGCGTGGCCGTGGCCCATGGCCTTGCCAATGCCCGCCAGCTTATGGACCGCATTCGCGAGGGCAAGGCAGACTATCATTTCATCGAAATCATGTGCTGCCCGGGCGGCTGCATCGCCGGCGGCGGCCAGCCCATCCCCACGACCAATGAAATCAGAAAGCTGCGCTCTGAGGCGCTCTACCGGGATGATGCCGGCGTGCAGAAAAAGCGGCAGTCCCATGAAAATGAGTCCGTCAAGAAGCTCTATGAGACATTCCTGGAGAAGCCTCTGGGGCACAAGTCACATGAGCTGCTGCACACGAAGTATAAAAAGCGCGGCAGCGGCCTGCCGCATAAAGCCTGAGCGGCACTGCCCGCAAAGCAATAAAAAAAACCGGCTCGTACATGAGCCGGTTTTTTTATTATGAAAAACTTTTGTTCATCTGTACGATTTAAAAACGCGCTTTTTTCCCTCTACACTTCCGGCTTGAAGACCAGGCAGGAAAGCGGGGGCAGCGACAGGGTCAGGCTGCAGGTCCTGCCGTGACACGGCACGGGCTCTGCCTGCAGGCCGCCGCCATTGCCGAGATTGGTGCCGCCGAAAAATTCGGCGTCGCTGTTGAGCACTTCCCGGTACCAGCAGGGCAGCGGCGCGCCCACGCGGTAGCCCGAGCGGGGCACGGGCGTGAAATTGCAGACAATGAGCAGAAAGTCTTCGGGGTTTTTCGCCTTGCGCATGAACACGACGATGCTTGACTCCCAGTCGCTGAAATCAATCCATTCAAAGCCGCCGTGGTCGAAATCAAGCTCATAGAGCGCAGGCTCGGTGCGGTAGAGGCGGTTGAGCTCGCGCACGAAAGCCTGAAGCTTTATATGCGGTTCATACTGCAGCAGGTGCCACTCGACGCTTGAGTTGTGGTCCCATTCAGCCCACTGCCCGATATCCGCGCCCATGAACAGATGCTTCTTGCCGGGATGGGCGAACATATACCCCAGCAGCAGGCGCAGGTTGGCAAACTGCTGCCACCGGTCGCCGGGCATTTTGCCGATAAGGGCGCCCTTGCCGTGCACGACTTCATCGTGGGACAGGGGCAGAACGAAATTTTCGTGAAACGTGTAGAGCAGGGCAAACGTGAGCATATTGTGATTATGCTTGCGGTAGACAGGGTCTTTCGAAATATAGGCCAGCATGTCATGCATCCACCCCATATTCCACTTGAGCGCAAAACCCAGGCCGCCGAGATAGGTGGGCCGAGAAACAGCAGGCCAGGCTGTTGATTCTTCGGCGATTGTCAGCACGCCCGGATAGCGGCTGTAGACGATTTCGTTCAGGCGCTGCAGGAAGTGCACGGCGTCGATATTTTCCCGGCCGCCGTAGCGGTTGGGGATCCAGTCTCCCGGCTCGCGCGAATAGTCAAGATAGAGCATGGAGGCCACGGCATCCACGCGCAGGCCGTCGATATGATATTTTTCAAGCCAGAACAAGGCATTTGCCGTCAGGAAATTGCGCACCTCGTTGCGGCCGTAGTTGAAAATAAGGGTGTTCCAGTCGGGATGAAAGCCCTGCCGGGGGTCTGCATGCTCGTACAGGGCCGTGCCGTCAAAACAGGCAAGGGCATGGCTGTCGGTGGGGAAGTGGGCAGGCACCCAGTCAAGCAGCACGCCGATACCGCTGCGGTGGCAGCAGTCGATAAGGTACATGAGGTCTTCGGGCGAGCCGAAGCGCGGCGTAGGGCTGTAATAGCCCGTTACCTGATAGCCCCATGAAGGATCATAGGGGTGCGCGGCAAGGGGCATGAACTGGATATGTGTGTAGCCCATGTCCAATACATAATCGATGAGCAGGCCGGCCGCTTCACGGTAGGTCAGCGAGCGGTTCTCCTCTTCGGGAACGCGGCGCCATGAGCCCAGGTGCACTTCATAAATAGAGATGGGCTTGCCGAGCTGGTCCTGAGCGTCGCGCTGCCGCATCCAGTCGCCGTCTGTCCAGTCATAGGCGTCAAGGCAGTATGCCACCGAGGCGGTTTTGGGGCGCAGCTCGCTGAAAAATCCGTACGGATCGGCCTTGGTGATGATGGAGCCGTTGGCAGAGCGCAGCTCATATTTATATAAGCCGCCTTCCGGAAAAGCCGGAATAAACAGCTCCCACACGCCCGACATGCCGCGCACGCGCATGGGATGCCGCCTGCCGTCCCAGCAGTTGAAATCGCCGACAATGCTCACGCGCACGGCATTGGGCGCCCAGACGGCAAAGCAGAACCCCTCGGCGCCGCCATGCATGATTTTGTGCGCGCCGAGGCGCTCGTAAATGCCCAGATGATTGCCCTCGTTGAACAGGTGCAGGTCAAAGTCAGACAGCACGGGCATGAAGCTGTAGGGATCGCGGATAGTAACCGGCGGGCAGCCGTCATAGTGGAGCTCCAGCATATAATCGAAAAATTTCGCTGAGCCCTGAAACACCGCTTCAAAAAAACCTTCTTTGTGCACGCGAGTCATCTGCGCGGCCGGGCCTGCCTGCAGCGGCACCACGCGAACAGCCTGCGCCCCCGGCTGAAATGTGCGCACCGCAAGCGCCGCAGCGCCGCCACTGGTCACTTCATGCATGCCCAGCACGGCAAACGGATCATGATGCTCGGCAGCGATTATTTTTTTTATCTGGTAGAGTGAAATGGTTGCTTTCATAGGCTCTCAGTACGGATTGAATAAAACGTTCATTATATATAGCATGCAGGCGGCACAGAAGGCTGGCCAGGATTCAAGTATCTGCTGCATTCCGGGACAGAGCAGTCACAGGCGCTATGGCTTTAACCTGCTGTTTGACTGGCGCCGCACAGGTCGTCGAGGGCCTGCAGAATATCTACAATGGTAAATGGCTTTTTGATAAAGCAGTCGATGCCCTTTGCCGCGAGTTCTGCCGTATCAAGCCCCACATCCCATCCGGTGAGCAGCATGACGGGAACGGAGGGTTTGATCTTTTTCATCCGGCCGGCCATTTCAAGGCCGGATATGCCCGGCATGTTCAGATCCGTTAACACGATGTCGACGGGTTGCCTCTGAAAGCAGTCAAGGCCGGTTATCCCGTCCAGTGCTGTCATAACCGTATGCCCTTCGCCCGCGAGAACTTCCTCAAGCATGTCCAGAACGTCTTGTTCGTCTTCAACAATGAGGATGCGCAGGCTGCGCTGGTCTGTATCTGCGGCCGTACACGGCATATGCTTTTCCCCCGGGGACTATTGTCGACTGTTTCAACAGATACTATACCAAAGGCCCGCTGCGTCGTCCAGAGAAATAGGGTCCGGTTTTCGTTGACACCGGATGACCCGCTCATTTATACTTCCCGCCTCACATATCCGACGGTACAGCTATGCAGGAGACACACCCCGACAGCATGCTTCCCACGCACCGCATAACGGTTGCTGTAGCCGACATGCGCTTCGAGCTCGAGGTGGTGTGCGACCTTGATCCTCTTCTTGACTTTTATGTTGAGCGGCACAGCGACGATGCGGACATGATTCCCTACTATGCCGAGCTGTGGCAGTCGGGCGTGGCGCTGGCAAAATATCTTGCCCTGCCCGGGCAGGAAGTGCGCGGCATCCGGGCCCTTGAGCTCGGCTGCGGCCTGGGCCTGCCGTCGCTTGTTGCCGCGCGCAGGGGCGCCTCGGTGACCGCCACCGACTATCATCCGCACAATGAGCCCTATCTGCGGCGCAATCTGGATCTTAACGGCATTACGGGGGTCGCCTACCGGGTTCTCGACTGGGCGGCCCCGCCGCCGAATGAAGACTACGGCCTTGTTTTTGGAAGCGATCTGCTGTATGAAGAGCGCAAGGTTGAGGTGCTGGTGGCCTGCGCAGCGGCCTTGTGCGCACCCGGGGGCCGTATCATCATCGCCGACCCCGGCCGCCGGCATCTGCAGACGGCCCTCACCGCTTTTCGCGGCCGCGGCTTCCGCGAGATCATTGAAATAATCGATGACATGTTTATCATCGACATGAAACGATGTTGAAGCGGCGGTCAATTTTATTATTGACCTGCCTTTTGCAGCATGCCATGCTTTAAACATACAAGGGGGCAACAACGAAAAACCAGGGATCGAGCATAAAGGGAGAGAGCGTATATGGAGAAAAAGCTTATACAGTGGTCGGATGCTCTCGGTGCCGGCATTGTCTGGATGGACTATCAGCATCAGATGCTTATAGAAAAAATAAATTTTCTCTATACCGCCATTCTTGAAAAAAAAGGTGAAGATCGTATAGCAGAAACTCTAGCTTTTCTGGATGATTATATTGCAAACCACTTCGCCCTTGAAGAAAAATATATGGAAACCTACAGCTACCCCGAACGCTATGAGCATGTGGAGGCCCATGACCAGTTTCGCAAAAACATTCAGGATTTAAAAACCCTCACGACTGCTAAAGGCGAGCTGGTGGCCGAATCGCTGTGCTATGACCTGTTTGAGTGGTTTAAAAACCATATTACAAACACGGATAAAAAATTCGGCATTTTTTTAAAAGCTCAATCGGCACTGTAGGAAACAAACAGCAACAAGACCTGCCCGACAAAGTCCGGCAGGTCTTTTCTTTATGTCATATCCTCCGCCGGGCTGCAATCTGCTATACTCATACATACGAGAGGGGGAGATTCTATGCCGCAGAAAGATATCCGCATGCTTATCCAGGCCTTCGTGCTGCTCTCCGTGGGCGGCATGATGCTGCATATCCGCATCCACCCGCCTGCCGCGAGCCTTTTCAACTGGATACCCGCGGCATTCGGGGCTGTCAATATCCTGCTCCTGCCGCTGCTTTTTCGCCGTGCCGACACCGCCCCTCTTGCCTTCATGCTCTGCTGCATCACCGTTGTCGCCGGCACAATCGGCATGGCCTATTATTCCATTGTCGAATGGAAGGAGCCGGTGACCCTCTATACGGTACTGTTCAAATCGACCCTTGCCGATATCGTTATCCTGGCTGCGAAAGTTCCGCTGGGGTATGTTCTGCTCAGGCAGGTACGGGGCACGGCGCCTGCCGCAGCCGCCGGGAGGTGCTGCGATGAATAAAGCCCGGGAACAAGCCTATGTCGCGGCCGGCGCTTTCCCGACAGGCCTGCGCCGCGCACTGGGTGGTATTGTCATCATTATTGCGGCCATGTCCGTATGCGCGGCAGTCATGATTCCGCTGTCCGGCCAGGAGCATGAAGCAGCTGCCGCCGGAGCCGAAGCAGCCGAGACAGCGGGCAAAATGTGCGCCATTGCCGCAGCCGCCCTTGTGCTGCTGCAGTTTACCCTGAGCAGCAGGCTGAAATTTCTGGATCACCTGTTCGGCCTGAACCGGCTGCTGAACGCTCACCGCCTGCTGGGCTGCGCCATCGTCGTGCTGGCCACCCTGCATCCCCTGCTTGTCTTTGGTCCGGCAAAGGAGGAAATCGGCCCCCTGCGGCTTGCCCTGTGGCCGGTGCTGTTCGGCATTCTGCTGCTGTGCGGCCTGTGGGCTGCGGCCTGCCTGTCTCTCTGGCGCGCTTTTCTCGGGCTGCCTTTTGAGCGCTGGTGGCTGCTGCACCGCTTTGGGGTCTGCGCGGGGGTGGCTGCTGCTCTCGGTCCATGCCCTGAATGTGGAAGGTGATTTTGAAGAAGGCATGCCGCGCACCGCCCTGCTGGGAGCGCTTGCCGCCTACGGCCTGCTGTTTGCCTGGGTAAAGGCCGTAAAGCCCTGGCTGCTGCAGCGCAAACCATATGCGGTCGCCGCAGTGTCGCGCATCGGCCACAACGTACATGCTGTTGAGCTTGTGCCGGCTCGCGGGCAGATATTTCCCTACCAGCCCGGCCAGTTTTCTTTTGTCAGCTTTCGCTCGGGGAGCCTTCCGGCCGAGGAGCACCACTTTACGCTCTCATCCACCCCAACACGGCCCGGCAGCATCATCTTCACTATACAATGCAGCGGTGACTTCACCTCCCGGCTCGGCAGGCTGCGGCCGGGCGATATGGCCATCCTTGACGGCCCCTATGGCCTGTTCAGCCATTGCACCTTCACCGATCCCCCCGGCAGTGAAATCATCATGATTGCAGGCGGCATCGGCATTACACCCATGCTCAGCATGCTGCGCTATATGGCTGATGTCGAATACCGGCGCACCGTGAAGCTCATCTGGAGCAATAAGACAGGCCTGGATGTATTCTGCGGGCAGGAGCTCGATGCCATGCGGCATAAAATGGATGGCCTCACCGTGCATCATGTGCTCACCGGCCAGCCTGACTATGCAGGGCTGAAAGGCAGACTCGATGCTGCCATGCTCGGCAGAATCCTTCAAGGCTGCAGCCGAAGCTCCCGGATATTTCTCTGCGGGCCTCCGGCCATGATGAGTTCGGTTTCAAAAAATTTAAAGCAGCTCGGCTTCAAGGCCGGCCGCATCTCCACCGAGCGGTTTTCTCTGTAAGCCTGGAGGGTGTCGTGCTGCGCCCTATTTTTATCTGGCAGGCGGCCCATAATCTGCTATATTCCAATCGTTCGAGCCGATAAACCACGCAGGAGCAGCACATGAACCTTGTTTATTTCGACTGTTTTGCCGGCATCAGCGGCGATATGACCCTCGGGGCGCTCATTGATCTTGGCGTGCCGCAGAAGTATCTTGTACAGGAACTTGCAAAACTGGACGTGCCCGGCTACAGCCTGCGCGCGGGCCGCGTGCAGCGCTCGGGCATTACGGCCAGGCAGGTGCAGGTGAAAATCAGCCATCATGAGCATCATCACCGCACATTTAAGGACATCGAAACAATTATCGGCAAAAGCCCGCTGAAAGCTTCTGTTAAAGAGCGCAGCCTGGCCGTATTCCGGCTCATTGCAGAAGCCGAGGGCACGGTTCATAATAAAAAGGCCGAGGCTGTCCACTTTCATGAGGTGGGGGCTATTGACTCCATTGTGGACATCGCCGGCTGCATGATCGGTTTTGATTATCTGGGCATTGAGCGCTTTGCAGCCTCTGCCGTGCCAACAGGCGGGGGCTTTGTAAAGTGCCAGCACGGCGTCCTTCCGGTTCCTGCTCCCGCTACGGTTCTGCTCTTGAAAGGCATACCCGTTTATGATAACGGCATCAAGGCAGAGCTTGTCACGCCCACGGGTGCTGCCATCCTTGCTGCCCTGTGCGAGAGCTTCGGCGCCATACCTCCTATGACCATTCAAAAAACGGGCTATGGCGCAGGCTCCCGCGAACTTACTGAAATGCCCAATCTGCTGCGCCTCATTGGGGGCACAGCGCTTCAGCCGGGCCGCACTGATACGGTCGTCGTTGTTGAGGCAACCATAGATGACATGAGCCCTGAGCTTGCAGGCTATGCCATGGAGCGCCTGTTCGAGGCAGGCGCGCTTGATGTAGCGTTCACGCCGGTCTATATGAAAAAAAACAGGCCCGCCATGCTCATGACGGTGATCTGCACCGAGGCTCAGCAGGCTCTGCTCACGGCGATGTTTTTCGCGGAGACCACGACGGCAGGCGTACGTTCATACCGAGCCGAGCGCTCGATACTGCAGCGGCGCGAAGGGCAGGTAGACACAAGGTTCGGCAAACTCAAGGTAAAGCTGCTTGAAGACGGCAGCGGCGCCATGCGGCCGGTGCCCGAATACGAAGAATGCCGCCGTATTGCCAAAGCCAAAAAGGTGCCGCTACGTGAGGTATATGCGGCGGTTGCTGCAAGCGGCGCTCTGGAAAATGTCAACAAACGCAGATAAAAATCCCGGGTTGGGCAAAGTGTCGTGCCCAACAATCAGTATGTGCTGATCGAATTAAGGCTGGGCACGCTACGCTTTGCCCGGCTACGAAAATACATCCGCGGCAGACCGGCAATGAGAAAACTAAAAATAATCGTCAACGATCTCATGCAGAAGACGTATATATATTATCTTACCGAGCCAGTCGGGGAAAACTTCCATCCGGAATTCAAGCCGGACATACCGCCAAAAGACATGCTCGCGATGGGCGTTTTCGGCGGCAGATATATGACTGACTGCCGTAGAGGAATTTCCCCGTGACTGGTTCGTTCATGCAAAGCTCTGCCATGAACGGCATGATCCCGGATTGAATTACTTTGGCGTTAATGCATCACAGCCATTGTCCGAGTGGCGAAAAAAGGGCTGGATATTTTATGACGACCCGCGGGGCTGGTTTCAATGGTATTGCCGGTATTACATGGGCAGAAGATGTGCCGATGATGAGCGCCAGATAAAAAGATGGAAAGGAATGCAACGGCATAGTGCTCAAATCAGAAAACACTGCAGGGAGGGTGATCTGCGCTGCCGCAGAGTGCAGCGGCAGGCATTATTAAACTGGGCTTATGACAGCACGAAAATTGTAACCTCCGACAAAAGGCATGAGGCTGAAAGTTACCGCCGCTGAAATACAGCAGCAGGAAAGGCCCTTCAATGAAAAAAAATATACTCATCGCGGCACTGGTCGTGCTCAACATAGCTTCAGCGGCATGGTATTTTAAAAACCGGCCGGTGGAAACCCGCCGGTGGAAAACGTGAATGAGTTGAAAGCGTATTATTATTTCCCAGCCGTTACCCTGGCAGAAAACGAGCGAATTATCGCTGCTGACATGCAGTTTGAAACAGCCATTGTAAAATCAATACGCACTATCCCGCCGGGATGGTATTTCAGTATCAATGTTGATACGCCGCCAAGCCCTGTTGTTTCGGGTTCGATAATGGTGGGTGCGGCTGCAGTCGGATCGGCAGCGGAATTACCGTTTTTTGAGCTTGAAGGCTATGGCACAGGCGCACAGGCCGCGCCGCTGCGCGCTCACTATACTATTGCAAAGTATCCGGACGGGCTGGAAAAGGCGCGGAAAGTTACCGTCGAAATAAAAAAATAATGCACTGCATGCGAACCGGATGTAAAAACTGACGGCAGGCTCCATGCTGTGCCATTAAAAAACGCAGGAGGTGTCTTATGGATGCTATTTTCGGATTTTTTACCGGCCTCGTCATTGCGGTTGCAGGCGCAGCCGGCTTTTGGATGTTACGGAAGAAATTAAAAAAAGGTGCGTCTCGCGTAGCCATTTATTCCACCATTGAGGAAATTCGGGCAGTCGGCGAACTTGTCGTTCTGCGCGTGCTGAACAAAGAGATTGTGACCGCAACCGACCACTTGTTCGGCAAGCTCGGGGCCAAATATCTGAAATGGCTCCTGACCGAAAACAAGCTGGCCATGATTTTCGAGTTTAATATCAATTTCAAGTACGATCTCAACAGCCCCGACTTTGAAATTATCGATGAAGGCGGCCAGTGCTATACCTTCAAAATGGCGCCCTGCTATTATGAAACCAATATCCTCAACCTGAAATTTTACGATGAAAAAGCAGGAGAGCTGATGCCCTGGCTGCTGCCGGGCATGGTGACAAGAATACTGGGCGCGACCTTCAGCGAACAGGAGAAAAATTACCTCATTGACGAGGCAAAACAGCAGGCCATGAATACCGGCAAGCTCCTTGCCGAGCGGATGGTCCCCGATATTCAAAATGCGGCCAAAAGGACCCTGACCATGCTTGCCAAGGGTTTGGGCGCACGCGATGTGCAGTTTGATTTCGGCAGATCCGAGCTGGTGCAGACAAAACTGGATTTTCTGGCCGAGCCCCAGCCGCAGCAGCCTGAAATGAATGCCTGATCCTGCAGCGCTGCACATCCGGAGGGAATTACACCCGCAACAGATTTTCCTCCTTGTGCTACACTGTACACATATGAAAAGAATCCAGCATCCGGGCTGGCTGTGCCGGATATGCGGCAGCGGGAAATTATAAACAGGGTAAAAAAACTTGCACAAGGAGGTATATATGCATCGGACAATAAGAACCTTTAATCTCATAGCTGTTTGTGCCGCAATGATTATTGCCCTTACGGCCCTGCCTGCTGCTGCTCAATTTGCAAAGTGGCCGGCAGGGGACGAAGCAGGAGGCGCCCTGGCTTTAAGGGCATATGGCTCAGGCGTCATCGTTCCTGCCATGCGTGAAGCTGCGATGGAGTTCGGCAGGCAAAGAGGTGTTATTGTCAACATTACAACCGGGCCCGTGCAGTCATGGAAGCAGCGGGCTATACGTGATGCAGACCTGATCTTCGCCGACTCCGAACAGATGATGAACAACTTTGTGCAGCGGGACCTGCCGGCGATTATCGACCCCATGAGCACCCGCACCCTGTCGCTGCACCCGTCGGCAATCGTAGTTCGTACCGGTAACCCAAAAGGCATTAAAGGAATCAAAGACCTTGGCAAACCTGGTATAAAGATTCTTGTGGTTGCGCCGCCCGAAGGCGGCGGCATGTGGGAAGAAGCGGCAAAGAGCGCAGGGGGAGATAAACTTGTTGAGTCGCTGCGAGCCAATATCGGCTTTTCCGCGACCGGCAACATGGAGGCCAAAGCTCTCTGGCTCAGCGAACCCGACTGCGATGCCTGGCTTGATCTGACACGCCGGGCAGACAAAGAGCCCTCAAGTCATTACTGCACAGGAAAATGCCGTATACCGCTCATGCGTCATTGCTGTTACGAATCGCTCAACACAAAGATTTCAGGCAGAGGAGTTTGCCGCTTTTATTGAATCCCCCGAGGGGCAGGCGATCTTTTTAAAACGCAGCGGCTCGATGCAGAAAAAAACCCCCTAGCCCGAAAACAGGCAGAAAAAAAACGGAGCGAGACTTGAAGCCTGCACAACCAGGCTGTGTGATGCTTCCCGTCTGCACAGCGGGGCATACCCTGCCCAATCCGGCCAATTGCCTTGACAGGCAACCCCCCCCATTCTATAGTTGATCAGTTGAAGACAAAGCATGAACACGAAAAGGAGCCCACAATGGCATACGGCAAGAAAAAAATCCTGCTGAGCGCAGCGGCTGTCCTCATGGCGATACTTGTTTCAGGTACGGCCGCTGCACAGGAGCAGCCCGCTGCATCGAATGACAGCAGCCAAAAAATAATGGTTGTCCGCATTACCAGCCTGTTGGGGATAAAGCCGGAAACAGTGCTGGTGAGCAAAGGCACGACTGTGGTCTGGGTCAATCAGCTGTCCGGGGGTGTTGAAATAGTTTTTACCGCCAAACAGGTCACCCGCGCCTGCCTGAGCCCTACGAATTTTGCCATAACAAAAGAGGGTTCGTTCAAGTCAGGCATGATACCGACCAAGGGTGTGGCAAGCCTGTGCTTCATAGAAAATGGAAAGTTCGATTATGTTGTGAGCACGCAGGCTGTCCGGGACAGCTCCCCGGCTGAACCGGTAAAGCCGCTGGCAGGCAAGATCGTGATTGAATAATCAGCGGTATCAGGCTTTTTAGTTTTTGAGCCACTGTGTGCATTATTGCCCCTGGGCCGGCGCAGGGAACAGCGGCAGGGGTAAAGAACGGGCGGTTGAGGCAGACATGCTCCAGCCGCATTTTTTTTATGCACAAGCGGGGCTGACTTGAATGCCATGACCGCGGAAATCGACTGGCCTGTTGTGTACATCAACACAGCAACCAATGAACCCTGCGGGTGATAACCCGCGATGAGTGGTTCGGCAGCCTTGCCGCCAGGTATTCGCTTTCACATGTCACGGCCGGTTAGCAGTTCTTTTAGATTCCTCCGGGCAGGCTACGGCTTGTGGGAAAGGGTTCATCAGCGGTTCCAGATTATCGATCAGGGACTCATCCGTGTGCGGGCGGCAGCAGTAGCTGCAGACTTCGGTAATGAACTGCCGGAAACATACGCCCCTTAATGAAAGTGTTTTGCAAAAACCGCAACAACCACGTATACTGCTGCGAACTCTTACCAGAGCACAGGACATTGACCGGCAACCAGCAACCTTTTTTTGCGTGATGCATGAATGCAATAAGCACAACAAGCCTTACCAAGCGGTTTGAATCTGTTACGGCTGTAGACAGGGTGTCCTTCGATGTCATGCAGGGCGAGATTTTCGGGCTGCTGGGGCCCAACGGGGCCGGAAAAACGACCATTATAAAAATGCTCTCAACGCTTATGGCGCCCTACCGACGGCGACGCTGCCGTGTGGGGCTTCAGTATCAGCGCGGACAGGGATGATGTGCGGCGCTCCATAGGCATTGTTTTTCAGGACCCCGCCGTCGATGACAGCCTGACGGGATGGGAAAATCTTGATTTTCATGCGCGCATGTACGGCATGAAGAAGGACCTGCGCACCGCACGAATCAGCGAGGTGCTTGCCCTTGTCGGGCTTGAGGACAAGGCCGGCCTGCTTTTAAAAAAATATTCCGGCGGCATGAAGCGGCGCCTCGAAATAGCCCGGGGGCTCATGCACTATCCGCGGGTGCTGTTTCTTGATGAGCCCACGCTCGGCCTCGATCCCCAGACGCGCCACCACATCTGGAAATACATACAAATGCTCAATCAAAAGGAGCAGGTGACCGTCATCCTCACAACGCATTATATGGAAGAGGCCGATTCGCTCTGCTCCCGCGTCGGCATCATCGATCATGGCAGAATACTGGTCATCGACACGCCCGGTGCCCTGAAAAACGCCCTGGGCAATGATATACTGACCATCAAGGCCGCAGACCTTGATAGCCTCATGGCGCAGCTGGCAGCAGAGCCCTGGGTGCAGGAGGTAAAGCGCTACGACGACCACCTGCTGGTAAGCGCACGGCAGGGCGAGGAAAAAATCCCCGTGGCTGTAGAAATCGCCCGAAAAATCGGAACGGTTATAAGCTCCATATCCATGCGAAAGCCGACCCTGGAAGATGTGTTTCTGCACTATACCGGCAAAACCATACGCGATGAGGAAGATGCCGAGTCTGAGGTGCCGCGGGGCAGGCTGCGCAAGCGGAGAGGGCCGCACTGATGAAGGAATGGTTTAATGTTCAGGTCATATATGCGCTGTGGCTCAGGGAAATGAAGCGCTACCTGAGAGCCCGCAGCAGAATATTCGGCTCTCTCGGCATGCCCTTCTTCTTTCTGCTGTTTCTCGGGACGGGATTTAAAAATTTCAGGCCCGACAGCATGCCCGCCCATATCGACTATCTCAACTTCCTTGCCCCCGGCATGCTCGCCGTGGTGCTGCAGTTCGGGTCCATGTTTACGGGCATGGCCATACTCTGGGACCGGCAGTTCGGATTTTTGAAAGAGATCATGGTGGCCCCGGTGTCGCGGGTGGCACTGGTGCTGGGCAGAACCCTTGGCGGCATGACAACCGCCCTTATGCAGGGTTTTCTTTTTATTGCCGTGGCGCTTTTTGCGGGCCTGAAGCTGTCGGGTTTTGCCGGGTTTCTGCTGACCCCTTTGTTCATGATTTTTATTGCCGGATCTTTTGTGAACCTCGGCCTTGCCATTGCTTCCCTCATGCGCGACATGCAGGGCTTCAGCATCGTGATGAATTTTATCATGGTGCCCCTGCTGCTTCTGTCGGGAGCCATGTTTCCCATAGAGCAGTTTCCCGTATGGGTTCAGTGGCTGAGCTATATCAACCCGCTTTTTTACGGGGTTGACGGCCTTCGGTACAGCCTCATCGGCATGTCTAAATTTCCGCCGCTCATCGACGCTGCCGTGCTGTTTCTTTTCTGCGCAGGCATGGTCGGGCTGGGCGCTTTTTTATTTTCCCGCTCTGATGTTGATTAAGCCTGGCATCCGCGTTATTAATAATGTGGTGATATATGAATCACGGCTTCCACGGCGGTGACAACTTTACTAAAAAATCAATTTGTAATACACCGCAAAGACCATTACAGCACGCCTTAATTGATTCAAATGAGCGATGCGTTCATGGCTTCATCTACCACTGGGAACCATATGGGAAAAGCACAGGATTCTTTGCTCATGAGAGCAGGCAAAGCGCTCGGCGCAGCAGGCCTTGAGGTTATTATATGGTGCGTCAAGCCGCGCCGGCTACGATCGCATTATGGCGCTGGGGGATATCGCAGGAGATTTCCTCTTCGGGATACTGCGCAGGCCGCGCAGGCGCATTCATCACAATCTGCTTTTGGCTCTGGGCCAGGATCTTACCGAAGCTGCCCGCAACGAGATCGCCGGCAGGGTATTGCGGTTTTTTGCCAAAAACTGGCTTGAGCTCTTTTTTTATGCCGGAGCAAAAAAACAGGATGTCAGGGGCCGGATTACCATTGAAGGGCTTGAGCATCTGGACCGGGCTCTGGCAAAAGGCAAAGGGGTTATCGCCGTGAGCGGACATATCGGCAACTACGGCCTCCTCGGGCACACAGCTTACCGAGCGGGGCTATGACTTTACTGTCGTCATACGTGAACCGAAAAACCCCATTATCGCATCGATTTATGAAAAGGGCCGCGGCATGATGGGCCTGCGCACATTTTCTACAGACTCCCGAGCGGCAGTTTTTTAAAAACACCATGAAGGCCCTTAGCCGCAACGGCATTCTGTGCCTTATAGCCGACGAAAACAAGCGCACGGGCGGGGTCTTTGTCGATTTTTTCGGCCGCCCGGCTTCAACGCCCCCCGGCCCTGCGGCCCTTGCGCTGCGCACGGGCGCCGCCATTGTGCCCATTTTTATTACGCGCAATCCGGACAATTCTCAGCACATCACCATCCTGCAGAGAAATGCTCGTGGCAGAAAACCGGCTGATGCCGCAGATGATGTGCGGGCAATAACGCAGCTGTTTACGGCCGTCATCGAGCAGCGCATCCGGGGCGATCTTGCGCAGTGGATGTGGACCAATTTCCGGTGGCGCACCCAGCCGGGCGGGCCGTCTGATGAGGCAAAGCTTAAAAAATCTCAGCCTGTCAAAGAAGCTGAGGAAAAAGCTGCGCAGGCTGTTGAGCTGTGAAGTATCGTACGAATATTTTTCTGCAGCTGCGGCTTGTATGTCGTCGAAAAAAGTCGCAGCACGGGTCTTTGCGAAGGTGGCGGGCAGCGGCATGGCAAATCTTGGTTTTTCGTAGGGGCTCAAAATTTTGAGCCCCTACAACATCGTTGCAATGACAGTTTGTTTGACCTTTACGGGACGATCAACTTTAGTCGACAATAACCATGAGTCGAACCCTCTCCCGCTAATTTAATCATATAAGCCATGGCTGATTGTGCTAAAAACAGTGCCGATGAAGATGAGCTGCTTCAGCACTCGCAACCCGTCACCACCCTGAGCGGCACCGTGGCAGAGCCCTTGAACGGGCTGCGCATTGATCAGGCCGTGGCAGGGCTTTTTAAGGATATCAGCCGCGAGCGGGCAAAAAAATTCATCGCCATCGGAGCGGTATGGCTCAACGGCGTGCGCACGCAGATCGTGTCGCGCACGGTGCGCAGCGGCGACACGTATTGCAGTCTATATAGGCCGCCGGGGGGTTGACCGCTATTATGAGATCGACCCGGCAAACATTCTCTACCGCGACGAGTGGCTGCTTTTTTACCGCAAGGAGCCGGGCGTGCCCACGCAGGGCGTGGTGTGCGACAACTACAACAATATCTTTGCCGGGCTGCAGCGGCACCTGAAACAGCAGCAGGAAGCCCCCGCCTATCTCGGCATGCACCAGCGCCTTGATCTTGACACCTCGGGCGTGGTGCTTTTCACCCTGTCGCCGAAGGTCAACCGCAGCATTCACTATCAGTTTAAAGATCACCGGGTGTAAAAAAATCTACCGCGCTCTCGTGGCAGGTAATCCGGGCTTTTCGGAAAAGCGCGTTCGAGAATTTTATTTACCGCCATGACGGCCGTTACCGCTGCAGCGATAGCGGCCCGGGCAAGCAGGCTGTCACGCAGTTTCGCATGCTTGCAGCCTATGATGGCTGCAGCCTTGCTTGAGGCCAGCCCGAAACCGGCCGCACCCACCAGCTGCGGCTGCAGCTGGCCCATCTCGGGCATCCCATTCTGGGAGACCGGCTCTATGGCGGGGCCCAGGCGCAGGGCCCTGCCCGCACCATGCTTCATGCCGTATCGCTCAGCGTATATTCACCCCGTGACAAAAAAAGAGCTCATCGTTGAAGCTCCGCTTTTTGATGACATGCTGCAGCTTATACAGGCCGCGGAGAGAGGCAGTTTCTTTTTAAGCAGCAGCGATCCAGTTTCAGAACAAAAACGATAGATTTAGTGAATATGCTTCTTGATTCTCTCGATTTTGTCTGATATATCTATTTTAAAAAGATAAATATTTAAATGAGGTACTATTCAAATGTTTAAAGAAAATGTCCTCAATCCATCCACATTCTGCATTACCTGGGAGCAGATTCCCGGCCGCGGCGCCATCGAGCGCCAGCAGGAAGAGATTATCACCAATGCCGAAAAAGCCCGCCAGAGCGGCAAGATTCACGCAATAGGCATTACCGACAACCCCGGCGGCAACCCGGCCCTTGCCGTTGACCTGCTGTGCGCCGAGCTGAAGCGCACGGGCATGGAGCCCCTGGTGCATTTTGCCTGCCGCGACAAAAACCGCAATGCCATCGAAAGCATGCTCTACGGCCTTGAGCGCAGCCAGGCCCGCAACCTGCTCCTGCTCTCCGGCGATTACCCCTCCAATGAGGGCTTCGGCGGAACATCGCGGCCCGGTTTTTGATCTTGACCCGGTGAATGTGCTGCAGCTGGTGGATGAAATGAACAAGGGGTTTAAGTACCAGAACATGGGCAAACCCCAGCAGCTTACGCCTACGCAGTTTTTCGCGGGTGTGGGCATATCACCCTTTAAAGCAAGCGAGTCCGAGCTTGCCGGTCAGTATTACAAGCTGCGCAAAAAGATAGCTGCGGGGGCGAAGTTCGCCATCACGCAGATCGGCTATGACGCCCGAAAGATTCATGAGCTGATGCAGTGGCTGAAGCTCAATAAATTCGACCTTCCGGTGCTTGCCAACCTTTTCGTGCTTCCTTTCGGCGCGGCAAAAATCATGAAGGCAAACAAAATCCCCGGTTGCGTCATTCCCGATGGACTGCTGGCCAAGCTCGAAGAGGAGTCAAAGGCCCCGGACAAGGGCAAAGGCGGCCGCATCATGCGCGCTGCGGAATTTTATGCCGTTGCAAAGGGCCTGGGGTGCGCGGGCGCCCATATCGGCGGCCACAATATCAGCTGCGATACGGTGCTCGAGGTGATCGACCGCGGGGAGGAGCTGTCGCCCAATTGGCGCGACGTTCTGGCGAAATTCGATTACTCCAGTGAGACAACGTTCTTTTACTATTACAAGCGCGACGAAGCAACCACCCTTAACCGCCCGGAGGAAAACCCGAGGCCGGAGAAGGCCATTCGCCCCCTTTCCTACAGGTTTGCGAAAATAATGCACTGGATCATGTTCGACAAAGCAAGCCCGCTGCACCATGCGATCATGGCATTCGTCCGGTTTGCCGATAAGCGCCCCGGAGTTAAAAAGGGTCTCGGCCATTTTGAGCACGTTATGAAAGTCGCCCTGTTCGGCTGCATCGATTGCGGCGACTGCGCCCTGTTCGACATAGGCTATATGTGCCCCATGGCGTCGTGCCCAAATCGCAGCGCAACGGCCCCTGCGGCGGCAGCTTCAACGAGTGGTGCGAGGTCCATCCAAATGAACAGAAATGCATTTGGGTGCAGGCCTATCAGCGCCTCAAAAGCAACGACGGCACCAGCGCTATTTTTGCAGAAACCTCCATTATGCCGCCCTGCAACTGGGAGCTGTGGCAAACCTCTTCATGGCTGAACTATTTTCTCGGCAGGGACCACCGCAAGGGGAAGTTTTAAGGCCTTATCCTTCAGGAAAAACCAAGCCACCCGCAGTGCGGGTGGCTTTTTTAATTGCAGGCAGCACTCAATGTAGCTATTGACACACAATGCTTTGTGTAATATTTTATTTATCAGGAGGTGTGTCATGGCGACTAATCTGGCAATAGATGCAGAGCTGCTGAAAAAAGCCCAGTATGTCGGCGGGCTGAAAACCAAGAAAGACACGGTGAATCTGGCTCTGCGCGAATTCATCAACCGGCACAAGCAGCAGGAGATCATCGGTCTTTTCGGCAAGACAGACCCCGACCCCGGCTATGACTATAAAAAAGGACGTTCACGTTGAGCGTGCTTGTTGATACCCCGATCTGGTCATATGCCCTGCGCTCGCGCAGCCAGCGGTTTCAGCAGCATACCGATGAGCTTGCCAGGCTCATCAGCGGCCATCAGGCACTGATCATCGGCCCTATCCGGCAGGAGATACTTTCCGGCTACAGCGACGCCGGGCAGTTTGCGCTGCTGCGTGACAAACTGGCGTATTTCGAAAACACGCCTATTTTTGACTCTGATTACGAACTGGCTGCGGAATTTTCCAACAGATGCCGCATAAAGGGTGTGCAGGGCTCACATACGGATTTTCTTATTTGCGCTGTTGCCGCACGACTCGACACGCCAGTTTTCACTACCGACAAAGACTTTTTCAATTACCGCAAACATCTGCCCGTTCTGCTGCACGAAACCAGGCAGGCTTAAAGTACAGCCGTTCGTGGTGTATGGAAATATATTCCAATAAGCCTTGGGAAGGACTTGAGTACGCCCCTAAACCCTAAGCCTGTCAGCACCTTGTTGCGTCGTGCGATCAGTTGCGTCGCGATGTAAGCTCAGCCGCCGCATAAGCGGTCGGCTGAGCGGGTAGTTGCGCTGCTTCTGCTGAACAAAGAAATGAGCGCATTGGTATCGACAATATACTTTTTCAACGATATTTCTCCAAGCGTGCAGTGTTTGCCCGCTTAATATCGGCCGTGATATCGCCCACGCCCGTTTTTATGGCATTTTTATATCTTAAAAAATTGCGCTGAACAGGGGTAATAATCACTTTGCCTTTTTCAACCCTCCTTGTCAAGTGCATTGTTAGTAGAAAGCTTCAGGGTTGCGCGAACCGTTTAGGGAATGGTCGTCTGGAATTAATGTAGTAGCTGATTGCATCATGGCTTCGTTGTTGAGTGACTTACGTATAGTTTCTCTAAAAGATCATATACCAGATTTTCGCCGTCAATAAAGACTTGAGCTGTTTGGATAGACATAAAAGGAACCTAACTTTTATATATAGCGCTCTATAATTGCCGTATCCTTGCCTTAAGTGCTGATTCCAGGGTTTATCAAGATGCTGTCAAATAAATTATTATTTTGTTCGATTTTATTAATATTAAGGTGTTATAAAGATATCTCTATAACAGGGGTTTTGAGGCAGTCTGAGGAGCTGCGGGCGGTCACTCAGGGGTGGATTATTTTTTGCCGCTGCTCGCAATCGGGGGAATCAGATTCACCTGCTGCATGCCCCGCACCGCATTAAGCAGAAAAATCCTGCGGCATGAGGCAAGCTGCTCAACCGTAACGGCCTTTTCCATAATATCCCCCCGCTCAAGAAGAAAAGCACGCAGCGTTCCCGGCAGGAGGCCGCACCGCAGGGGCGGGGTGTAGAGCCTGCCGCGCAGGTCGACGGCAATATTTGCAATGGTTGATTCGGTAATTTCGCCTTTCTGATTATACAGAAGAACATCTGTTGCCCCCGGCGCCAGTTTGAGCGCATCCTGATAGACCTGCCGGCAGGTGGTCTTGTGGTAGAGAAACGGGTTTACGGCATCAACAGGCTGCGCTGCAAGAGCGATGTCGGGGAAACCTGACATGCCGGGCTCAATACTGCTTGCCGTGACGGACACAGCGCCGCTTCTGCTGACAAGCAGGCGTATTCTGTGGGGCGCTCCGGGCAGACCCTTTGCGCAACGGGTAAGCTGCCTGCGAACATCTTCCACTAGTCAGCTTAAACCCAAAATATTGGGCGGACTGCCGCAGACGCCGCAGATGATACGGCAGCAGCCAGAAGCCGCGCTCGGGTGTCCACAAAATCGTTTCAAGCAGATCAAATGCCGCAGGGGGCCGGTGCAGTATGCGGGCTTTAATGCGGCTTTCCTCAAGCTCGCTGCCGGGTTGCGAATCCCAGACAATGCCGCCGCCGATACCGTATTCGGCACGCTGCTCAGGCCGGTTGATCAGCAGGGTGCGTATGGCCACGCTGAACTGCGCGCGCCTTCCGGGGGCAATAAATCCGATTGCCCCTGTATAGATGCGGCGGGGCGAGGATTCAAGGTCGGCGATGATCTGCATGGTTCTCGTCTTCGGAGCGCCCGTTATCGAGGAGGGCGGAAAAAGAGCATTGAAAATATCCGCTACGGAGGCATGGGTTTTGGCGCGCACCGTCGAGGTCATCTGCCAGACCGTGGAAAACTGCTCGACGGTGAAAAGCCGGGGAACATGCACGCTGCCGGTAACGGCAACGCGGCCCATATCGTTTCTCACCATGTCGGCAATCATAAGATTTTCAGCCCTGTCTTTTGCCGATGCGGCAAGCGCTGCAGCCTGCTGGCGGTCATGCTCATACCAGAGCCCCCGGCTGGCAGTGCCCTTCATGGGGCGGGATTCAAGGCGGTTGCGTTCGAGCTTGAAAAAAAGTTCGGGGGAGGTGCTGCAGATAGCCCACTGCCCCGTATCAATGAATGCGCCGTAAGGAGGATCATGGGCTGCGGTCATTTCGAGGAAAAGATCCCATGGGTCGGCATCGCATTCCGTGCGCAGCCGGTAGGTGAAGTTGACCTGATAGGTGTCTCCCTCGCTGATATGCTTTTTAATGCGGGCAATACAGGCCCGGTAGTGCCCGGGTTTGACTGTCGGCTTCCAGTGAAGATGCGACAGCCCCGAAGCGGAACCGGCGGGAAGGGATGCCAGCTCTGTTGGGGCATCATACAGGCCGAACCAGACAAGCGGGAAATTTTTGTCCGGTTTTACGACAAGCGACGGATCGAAGGCGGGAGCAGCCTCGTAGGAGACAAAGCCTGCGGCATAGAGCCCCCCGGTGTCGACGGCCTGCTCAATTTCGCGCAGTACGGGATCGACTTCATCAATATGCCGGGCAATGCAGATGATGCGGGGCTGTGAAAATGTGAGCCAGCGCCCGCTTGTATCGTCACGAAGAACAACTGTAGCGTTCGGTTCTTTTTTCAATCAATGTCCCTGCAAAGCTCATAAAAAAGCAGGGGCACACTACCGGGACGTGCTCCTGTTCTTAACCAGCACAAAAAAATCTTACCCTTTTCCAACTGGCGGCGCAAGACGATCTTTTGGTCATTTACAGCAGACGGTATGGATATGCTCTTTTTGTCCATTCGCTTTGCGGATACATTTTTTGCAGCTGCTCATAAGCCTCCTTGAGCGGTGCTGGATTATGCGTGCTTTTATAGCCGCAGACACCGCGGACAAACATGGCCTCCGGCGCTGCATCGCTTGTGGAGTATGCCGACAACAGCTTCCCGAGGACGCCAAACGCCTTGTCAAAGAGCTCAAGATCGCTGAAGACTTTTGCGCTGCCGAGCATGAGCGATGGAACCAGCTCTTCGGCTGAGAGAAAGCCGACCGTCCGGTGATGTTCCTTGCCGTTCCAGTCAAGGGTGACCAGCGTCGGCGTCCAGGTTACTTTAAACTCTGATGCCAGGGGCTGATCGAAAGGTATGCGCACGGCAATCATAGCCTCGGCAAGAAATGTTTCGACCGCCTTTTGTGGATACGTAACCGCATCCATCTGCTGGCAGCCGATTCAGCCGGGGTTGAAAAAATCAACCAAAACGGGCTTTTGTGCTGCCTGCGCCCTGGCAAGCGCTGCTTTCATATCGGTTTCCCAGGCTATTGTTCCCATACTGCCTCCTTATCGCTTAAGGGTTTATAAAAGGAAGGGAATACTCAGACTGACGTCAGAGTATAAATGTAGGTCATTTTATTTTTGATTACAATGGGGGGAGATTAGGGATCAGGGATCAGGGGCAGAGCCAAAGGCGGCACTCTTTTTATCGCCACACCTGCAGAATGAAGTAGCCGACCATGGTAATGGCTATCATCACCTTGCCGACGGCGCCGCATAAAAAGCCGACCAGTGTGCCATAGCCGACCTTCATGGATGCTTTCAGCTCGCTGCCTTTCACAAGCTCAAGAACAACGGCTCCGGCAAATGCACCGATGATAAGGCCGATGATATTTGCCGTTATAAGCCCGAGGGTGCCGCCGATACAGGCGCCGATCATGCCCCATGTGCTGCCCCCGTACTTTTTTGCTCCAAGGGCGCTTGCTGCATAGTCAAGCCCCTGCCCGGCAAGGGCAAGCACTGCAAGCACGATAAGATCGGCCCAGCCGACAGCAGTGAAGTGCGTCTGCCAGGCATACAGCGCAGCACCGGCCAGTATCAGGGGCGAACCCGGCAGCATGGGCAGCAGCGACCCGGCAAGGCCAAGCAGCATCAAAACAACGGTAAGGGCTATGACAAGCTCATGCGGCATGGCATTACAGCTTTTCTTTGGCCAGGAAAACGCCCTTGTCGACCTTGGCGAAAAACTCCTGGTAGAATTTCTGGTCCTGGACCTGCACGACCGCCATGATAGCGCCCCGGTTGTCATAGGTCTTCACCTGGAAGTTGACCCGAACGCGGGTCTGTTTGCCGTGGCCGCTTACCGTGCCGGAGCATTCAACCACGGCATTTTTTTTCCAGCGGTCGTTTTCGTCTGAAAGCGCTTTTCCCCAGAACCCGCGGTCATCAACATCGATCTCCTTGGCAGCGGTGACCACGCCCAGGGCGGCATCGGCATTTTTTATGATATAGAAGTCGTCCTGCAGCACGTTCAAAAGCGCCTTCATGACCAGCAGCGTATCTGCTGTTTCAAAAGAGCGGGTCTGGAACTCGCGAATCTGAAGCTGCGACATGCGCGGGTCGATGCCGCCGCTCAGTGTGGAGGATGAGCAGGCGCACAGCAGGCACAGGGCGAAGCAGGAAAGGATTATTTTTGTCATGGCCATCCCCGCTAGAATTTGCTCATGTGATAGGAAAAGGTGCTGACCTCGCTATTTTTATTGAACTTGATGACTACGGTGAGGGTTTTTTGCGTCGAGCTTGATGCGCCCGAGCCGCCCCCGTATGAGCCGCCGACACCGCCCAGTATCATGGTCTTGCTTATCACAGCGCCGGCTGCCAAACCACCCTGCTACATCGCCCTTGCTCTGGGAGTAGGAGGCTTCGGTGGCGATTTTGTCATAGACCCAGGTTTCCATGCCTGCCTCATCGCGCGTGACGATATTGGGCGAGCCGAGCGCTTCGGCAACGCTTGCCTGCGACATGCCGGTGCTGATTTCCTTCTGCACAATACCGAGCGTCATCTCCCGCTCTTTGGACGATCGCAGGCTGCTTTCATGCATGCAGGACGCAAGAAACCCTGCACAGACGAGGCATATAATAAAAACGGTTTTATGCATGACTGAACCTCCCTAAAAATTTGATTACAAAAGCCCGGCGCTTCGGGCCGCGTACTGTCGTAAAGTACGCATACTATACAAACACGTCTTGAGCCCTGCCTGCAACAAAAAATCTGCACAAAAAAAGGATTCATCAGCCGCAGCTGATGCATCCCGGTACCTCGCCGGAGATCTCATAATGTATCCTGTATTCGGCAAGCCTCGAAACGCAGCCGCGGATCAAGTTGTCCCGTCAAATTTCATAATACGTATAGCCGCGAAGCCCGGATTCATAGGCATGCATGATTTTATGCCTTTCAGCCCCCGTAATTTTTCCTTCACGCACCGCATTTTCGGCTGCCTGACGGAACTGGTTCAATAAAACCTTGGTGTCGTATTCAACATAGGTCAGTACATCGGCGATGGAATCGCCTTCGAGTTCCCTGACAAAATCAAAACTCCCGTCATCATTCATCCGCACGCTCACGATATTGGTGTCGCCCAGGAGGTTGTGCAGGTCCCCCAGGGTTTCCTGATAGGCTCCGACCAGAAATACGCCCATAAAATATTCCTCGCCGGTTGTTATATCGTGAAGAGGCAAAGTGCTGCGCACATCGTGCAGGTCGATAAAACGGTCTATCTTGCCGTCGGAATCGCAGGTGATATCGGCAAGAATGGCTCTGCGGGTCGGGCACTCATTCAGCCGGTGCACGGGCATGATGGGGAAAAGCTGGTCGATGGCCCATGAATCCGGCAGCGACTGGAATATGCTGAAATTGCAGTAATAAATATCCGCCAGCGCAATGTCTATGCCCTCCAGTTCGACAGGAACCTGCTTGATTTTTTTTACTTCTTTGGCGATTTTGTTGATGATGTTCCAGAAAATTGTTTCGCACAGGGAACGCTCGCGCAGGCTGATCTCGCCGTGCCTGAAAAGCCGCTGAATCTCGTCCTTATAGTACAGGGCGTCGTTATAATACTCCTGAATGTTTTTAGTGTTCAGCGATGTGTACACATCCAGCAGATTCTGCAGCATCTCGTGCGAATCGGCGGGAAGAGCATCGGGAATGCTGAGACGCATCAAAGCGGCTGACATCCAGGATGTTAAACAGCAGCACTGAATAGTAGGCAACGGTGGCCCGCCCCGATTCCGTAATGATGGTCGGGTGCGGCAATTTTTTTTCATCAAGGTTCGCCATGACGATTTCGATAATATCGGCGCAGTATTCGTTCACCGAGTAGTTGCGGCTGCACCGGAAGTTGGTCTGCGATCCGTCATAGTCGACGGCAAGGCCGCCGCCGAGATCCAGAAACCCCATGGGCGCACCCTCCATAACCAGCTCGGTGTAATAGCGGCAGGCCTCGGCAACGCCCGCGCGGATGTCCCGAATGTTGGGGATCTGGGAGCCCAGGTGGTAATGCAGGAGCTGGAGGCAGTCGATCATATTTTCCTGTTTCAGACGGTCGACAACGGCGATTATTTCAGAGGTGTTCAGGCCGAACAGGCTCCGGTCGCCCCCGGATTCCGCCCAGTGCCCTCCCGCCTTGAGCGATATCTTGAGCCGCACGCCCAGGCGGGGATTAATCCCAAGGGCCTTGGCCCTTCGCAGCACGAGATCCAGTTCGCAGGGCATCTCGATGACGATAAAGCAATTGAAGCCAAGTTTGATGGAATAGAGGGCAAGATCGATGAACTTTTCGTCCTTGTATCCGTTGCAGATAATGCAGGCCTCGGGGTCCTTGATCATGGATATGGCGATGATGAGCTCGGCCTTGCTCCCGGCCTCAAGGCCGTGATGGTACCGCGCGCCGAAGCGGGTAATTTCTTCAATCACCTGCTGCTGCTGGTTTACCTTGATGGGATACACCCCGCGGTACTGGCCCTGGTAGTTGAACTGCTTGATCGCGTCATTGAAGCTTTCGTGCAGAATGGAAAGCTGGGAGTCAAGCATGTTCTCGATGCGCAGCAGCACCGGCAGGTCAAGGCCGCGCTCTTTAATCCCGGAAATGATCTCCATAAGGCTGATGGCCTGATGCTCCTGCCCCCGGATAGGCGTGGCTACAACTTCCCCCTTGTCGGAAATAGTGAAGAATTCCTTGCCCCAGTTGGGGATGCCGTATAATTCTTTGGAGTTTTCGATTGTCCAGCGGTTCAGCTTTCCGTTTTGTATCAGCGTCAGTTCTTTATCGTTCATTCGTCGTGTCCTGTTCTGCGAATCATGTGTGCAAGCACTACCACCCATGGCATCTCAATTAATTTAAATGTACTCCATTTCACTGCTTTTTGAAACCACATTTCGCGTGAGGATGTATGGCCAGCCGAATTTGTCGCTAAGATATTCTTTTTTTTCGAAAAAACCTAGAACACATTTGAGCCTGAACCGGAAACGATATAAAGATATGAAATAGTATGTAGCACAAAAAAGTTGGATTTGTAGAGCATATTTTTGTAAAAAAAGTTCGGAATGCAGGTACGTTGTGACTGAAACTACCATATATATACTTTGCACCTTTAAAGAAAAATAAAAACAACACTTAGGCAATAAAACAAGACATGGCCCGGCTTGCGGTTAATCTTTGATATGCCGGGAATGCAGCAGCATTGTACCAGAGCAGCTGTGCTGATCATTTCCTGTGTAAGCTCTTCTCCGTGCAGTACGCAAAACCCCGACACAGTTCTCTTCTTTTTATTCTCGCAGCACCAGCTCTTCCGTCCGCAATTCACCAAAAATTTACGCAACATTAATTTATTCTTAATCCAGCGCAGCTATCCTTGTTTGCAAAACTGAAAAAACAGGCATTACGGAAACCAGATAAATACACGTGCAGACGTTGCAGTCATTATATGCCAGCATGTTTTCAAAGCCGGATTATTCCGAAACAAGTTTTATCAATGTGCAATCCGCCAATGCCGCGCAGTGAAGGGGAAGGCAGGATTGTGTTTTAGCAAAAAATCTTATAGCAAAATGTGTTGATAGAATAAACAATGAACGAGGCCGTTATAATGCACACGATATATTCAAAGCAGGAATTTATTACCATCGTCGAACGCGAACGGGCACGTGCAGATCGAATGGCGGGGTGTTTCTCTGTTGTAATTTTCACTATGAATAAATTAAAAAAAAATGAGGGAGAGAAAAGGAATTTGTGCGAGCTTTTTATAAGAAACACCCGGGACTATGACGATATCGGATTTATTGCGAAACACTGCTTCGCCATACTTTTGCCTGAAACTTCATCGGAGCAAGCGCATAAGGTAGCGCACAAATTTTGCAGTGCCATGATACCTGAAAATCTGACTCCCACAGCTTCGGTTTTCACCTATCCCTCCGCCGTGGAACACGGCAGGAAGGAACAGGCGCGGCATGCTGCAGTCGAGGGTTCCGGCACAATTCTCCACATAACGGAAGGGGCAAGCACGTATGGCAGCCTTTTGCAACAGTTGAACATCCCCGCTGCCCAGATGCCCTCATGGAAAAGGATAATGGATATAGCGGGTGCTGCTGCAGGCCTGTTTTTTCTGCTGCCGCTATGTACGCTTATTGCGGCATATATAAAAAGCGTATCGCCGGGGCCCGTTCTTTTTAAACAGAAGCGCGTTGGTTTCCTCGGGAAACCTTTTCTGTGCTTTAAGTTCCGAACCATGCATATCAATGCAAGTACAACCGTCCATAATGCCTATTTCAAGAACTTGACTGGCAGTGAAACCCCGATGGAAAAATTAGATACTGATGATCCTCGAATTATTCCGTATGGCAGATTATTGAGAAAATCCGGCCTTGATGAGCTGCCGCAGCTGCTCAATGTGCTTTGGGGAGACATGAGCCTTATAGGGCCAAGGCCCTGTATACCGTATGAGGCAGAGCACTACCAGCATTGGCAGCTTAAACGATTTGAAGCGGTGCCCGGTATTACCGGGCTGTGGCAGGTGAATGGAAAAAACAGGACAACCTGCAATGCAATGATGCGGTATGACATAGCCTATGCGATGAAGAAGAACCTTTGGCTTGATGCAAAAATACTGTTGAAAACCGGGCCGGCAATTTTCGATCAGTTGCTTGCAGAAAAAGGTCACCGGCCTGTATTAAAACGACCTCTTATCACAACAAAACATAGTGTCGCAATTGCGCTTGAATACCGAAAATGCTACATTAAATAAGTACTTTGCTCATGCACTGTGTGATTAGTTAAATAAATTCAACAAACCGTAAACTAAATTGAGGCCATTATGGGTTCAAAAGAAAAAACTCTCTGCGAGCTGAAAAAAGACTATTTAAAGGAAAACCTGCAGGACTATAAAAAGCTGGTGCGCGATGCCTGCTTTGTTTGTAAAAAGTGCGGCAGGGCTGCAAAAGATCCGGAAAGGCTGTGCAAGCCGGTTTCACTGGGGTCTTGACCCGGGCTGTATATTTTTATAACAATTTCATGCGCGAGGACATGCCCATGGCTTCAAAAATCGATCGGCTTATCGACATGCTCATTGTTCCGCCCGGCAAAAAAATTAAACTCAAAAAAGATTATGATCCGGGCGACACCGGCGGACTTCGTGCAGAAAAAAGAAGCGCAGAAGTTACTGGCCGAAGGGGTACAACTGCTGGCCGGATACCAGAATAAGCTGTATGCACAAAACACGTATAGCCTTCTGATCATCCTTCAGGCCATGGACGCCGCAGGCAAAGACAGTACGATCAGGCATGTCATGTCAGGCTTGAATCCGCAGGGCACACAGGTCTACAGCTTTAAAGCCCCGTCGGCTGAAGACCTTGATCACACCTACCTGTGGCGAAACTTCAAGGCCCTTCCCGCACACGGGAATATCGGAATCTTCAACCGCTCCTATTATGAAGAAGTGCTGGTCGCGCGCGTGCATGCCGACATCCTGGAGCGCCAGCAGCTTCCCCCCGAATTGAAAGATAAAAATATCTGGCAGCGGCGTTTTCGGGAAATCAACAACTTTGAAAAGTATCTGGTCGATAACGGAATGGTCATTTTAAAAGTCTTTCTTAACGTGTCAAAGGACGAGCAGAAGAAACGTTTTCTGGAGCGTATCGACCTGCCTGAGAAGAACTGGAAATTTTCAATGGCCGATGCCCGTGAACGCGGGTTCTGGAACCAGTATCAGGCAGCCTATGAAGACATGCTGAACAACACCAGTACAAAGCATGCCCCCTGGTATGTCGTTCCCGCGGACCACAAGTGGTTTACGCGCATTGCCGTGGCTGCCCTGATCTGTAAAACCCTGAAAGGCCTGAAGCTCGCCTATCCCGCCGTAAGCGAGGAGCACCGGCTGGAACTGTTGAAAGCCAGAAAAATGCTTGAAAGCGAAAAATGAATTAGGTCAGGCCATTGCTGTGCAGCCGACCCGGGCTGCAAGGCCTTTAAAAAATGGCCTGGCCAATCCGCGGAGCCCGTTTCTGTGCGCCCGTGATAGTTTCAGACATTCAATCAATATGAATATAAAAAATATAACTCAGTTTTAACTCAGCCTTAACATATTTGTAACAAAAAAAGAGTATCTGTAATGCATGAGAGAAAACCCCGACTCACCTTTGCGGTGATGAAAAAAATGGAGCCCGCAAAAATCATAGCATTGCATCGACATTCTCCTCCGGACAAAAAAATCCGGCTCGTCTCCCTCGCGGATCATCCGAAAAAAGACTTTCCCTTGCGAGTAGCGGCCGTCGACATCGGCTCCAATGCAATTCGCTTCATGGCTGCGGAATTTTTAAATTCTTCCAGGTACATAGTGCTGGAAGCAGAGCGTGCCCCGATTCGTTTGGGTGCGGGAGCGTTCTCAAGCGGCCGGCTGGCCGCGGACGGAATAAAAGCTGCTTTGCAGGCTTTAGCGCGGTTTAAGGAGCGGCTTCGCATTTTAAACATCGAGCACTATCGTGTCATTGCCACCAGTGCGGTGCGTGAAAGCGCAAACGGCAAAAAATTCGCCCAGCAGGTACATGAACAGTTAGACATACCACTTGAAATTGTGAGCGGGTCGGAAGAAACGCAGCTTGTGTATCGATCTCTTAAGCCCCTTATCCATTTGGGGAAAGCCCCCTGGCTTCTTGCAAATCTGGGCGGAGGCAGCCTTGAAGTCGCTCTTGTGAATCAAAGCGGTGTACTGACCAGCGAAACCCACACTATCGGCGCAGTCAGGCTTTTGGAGGAATTTAAATCCTCCGCAGACAGCCCAAGGCAGTTCGTGCGGCTCCTGAAGGAGTATGTTGCCACGCTGCGTTTATCACTGGAGGGCATCCGGGCGCCGCTGGCTGGTTTTATTGCCACGGGCGGCAATATCGAGGAGCTGGCCAAAATGGCAGACGCTCCCCAGAAAACCGGGGGCATACGGGATTTATCCGTTTCAGCGCTCAAGAGAGTGATGGAAGAACTGCCGCGCCTGTCGGTTAAACAGCGTATGGTGCGCTGGGGAATGTATCAGGACCGGGCCGATGTGGTAATGCCTGCCGCCGTGGTCTATGCGCACCTGGCAGCGTTAAGCGGACAGAAGAGCATGCGGGTGCCCTATGTGGGAACCAAGGAGGGAATTCTTCTTGATTTGGTTGATCGCCTGACGCTCAACTCAACCTACACCCATCGAAAAGAAAAACAATTGCTGCATTTAACCGTAAGCCTGGGCAGGCGCTACCAGTTTCACGAGGCTCACGGCCAGCAGGTCTGCAGGCTGGCGCTGGCGCTGTTTGAACAGCTGCAGACGCTGCATGGTCTTGCCCCTGACGACCATCGCATTTTAATGGTTGCCGCTCTGCTGCACGACATCGGCGGCTATATAAGCTATAAAAAGCACCATAAGCATTCATTGTATTTGATTGCGCAATCGGAACTGCCGGGATTCAGCTCCGAGGACATGCTGATGGCAGCCAACATCGCCCGGTATCACCGAAAGAACAGCCCGCAGCCCGACCACGAACAGTTCTCCCGCTTAACCAAATCCCAGCGCCTGCGCGTTACCAAGCTGGCCTCGCTGCTGCGGATTGCCGACGCTCTGGACCGCGATCACGCGCAAACCATCAAACGACTTACCGCAAGCGTCCGGCAGCCATATCTGGATTTAAAAATTACCGGCAAGGGGTTCCGCGATCTAGAGCATTGGTCGCTCCAGCGCAAGGCGCAATTATTTACCGACCTGTTCGGCCTGCGTGTGCGGATTGTAAACGCCTGACCTGTGCCGAGCTTCGGGACTGTTAATCAGACAGAATACTACAGTCATATTTTTCAGTGGTTTTGATGGATGTCATCTTTTACGCAGCCGGGATTGCGCCTGCAGCAGAAGATGATGATATAAAAGTTGTTTTTATTCTTTTTTAAAAATATGCGGCTTTTACTAAAAAACGGTGGTTTTAAAATCAAGTTTTCTGGCCACGCTTCCCCAAAAATTTTTTTGGCAAACAGCAGCATAAATTTAACTTTTGTATGCTATATAGAAAATCTGTTTTTATGCACGCCATGCCTGTCTGCTAAACCCATACGGTTTATAGTGGTGCCGAAGTTTCCCTACAGGGAAATGCCTGGACACTGTATGTGCATAAACCATGTACGGGAGGATGTCTATGGGCGCACTATTCAACGATATCTTTCACAAAATCTTTGATCGTCAACAGAAAAGAAGGCCCGATAAACACCAAACAGAGCAATGCCGGTGTCAGGCGTCCGGTGCAGGTTCTGACGCAGCATGTTGGAGAAGATATTGAAGTACACTACATGGATGCCGGCCTTTCCCAGATTATAGATGCACACCTTAACTCATCACCAAATGAAAAAAGTTTTTATCTCAGTCTCAATGACATGGATACAAACATCGTTTACTGGTATGCTCAAGATTCCGATGGTCTGGTGTCCGGCGTTAAGTTGATTAAACTGCGCGGCGAGATATTATATAACAATGATGCGTTGCCGTTTGATTATGAAAGGGCTGAGCATCATGGGCATGACCGTAATGCATCCGGGCCCATACGCAAAAGGACCCGTGAATATCTGAGCGGCAAGTTCGGCTGACACGATACGGTGACAATGCGGCAGGACTCTAAATAAAAACATTCATTAAGGGAGGAAAACGGAATGACGGCTAAAAAGAAACCGGGGCAAGAAAAAAAGAAAGAGACCCCCCCCGCAGCAGAGTGCTCCAAGGTCTCCAAGGGCAAAGGCAAGGACAAAGCGGAAGCAAAACAAAAGGCCGCCGCCGAGTTGGCTTCTGAATTGAAAAAGATTCGCGCTGCGCTGAAAGAAATTGTCAAGCAGGTGAGCCTGCGTATAGACGGCCGGATTGCGGACACGCTGCGGGTTTTGGAAAAAAAGCAGGCGCCGGGTGAACCGGGCGAGCTGCCGGGAGCCAAAGCATCATTGCAGCTGGCCAAAAAACTGCGCGGGGTAAAAGTAAAGCCCGACAAGGGCAAGCTCAAAGACATAGCGCACATCTGCCAGCTGGTGTGCAAGATTGCCGAGAAAATGTCGAAAAAATAATGACGCGTCGCGGCGGTGAAACGCTTCGCCGCTCTTTGGTTTTATTCATGAAGCACAGGGGCAACCCTGTGCTTTTTTAACACAGAATTAAAGGACATTGCATGCAAGAGAATGTTACAACCCACGAGCATGACATTTTTCTCAAGGCGCTTGTCTTTGCGGCGGATATGCACGCCGGCCAGCTGAAAAAGGGTTGCCGCAAACTTCCTTTTATTAACCATCCTATCAAAGTGGCCAGCCTGCTTTCTTCGGTTTCCCGGAAAAAAGACATACCGCTGCTGGTCGCGGCTCTGCTTCATGACGTGCTCGAAAACACAGCAGCCGATCCTGCCGGCATCAGAGCGGCATTCGGCAAAGAAGTGCTGGGCATAGTCCGGGAAGTCACTGAAGACAAGAGCCTGCCGGATCCGGAAAGAAAACAGCGCCAGATCGAATCGGCCGGGCGTCTCTCTCCGGCCGCAAAAAAAATACGGCTTGCAGATAAAATCTGCAATATGCGCGATATTATGACCTGTCCGCTGGGCTGGTCACGGCAAAGAAAGCTTTCCTACCTTGAGTTTGCCGGAAAGCTGGCGGCTGAACTTCGGGGAACAGATACGCGGCTTGAACGCATTTTTAACCGGGAACATTCGGCGGCCATGCGCGCAGTCAGGGCGGACGCCTGACGGTTATGTTGAGTCCGTATTCTTCTCAGGATCATCAAACAGCAGCAAAGAAGCGCTTTGCGGGCAATTTTGGAAAACTATGTCTCTGTCACTTTTTTTTGCCGTGTTTTTCCGGATTGCTTTTGACCGGTACATACTCAGGGACGTATTTGTAAGGATAGTCGGCAGCCTTGTAGCGACCGATCTTGCGCCCGGGCAGCGTAACTTTTTCAGCCGGAACGACCTTGTAGGGCACATGTTGCAGCAGATGGCTGATCACGTTCAGGCGCACACGCTTCTTGTCCTCGGAGCGAGCGACAAACCACGGCGCCCAGGATGTGTCGGTGGCGGCAAACATGTCGTCACGTGCCTGCGTGTAGTCGTCCCAGCGGGTGAACGATTGTATGTCCATCGGCGACAGCTTCCATATCTTTCGTCCGTCGTTGATGCGGTCTCTCAGGCGGCGCTCCTGCTCTTGCGGGCTCACTTCAAGCCAGTATTTCAGCAGAATGATTCCGGACTCAACCATCGCGTGTTCAACCATCGGCACCGCTTCGAGAAATTTCTTTGCCTGCTCGGGTTTGCAGAAACCCATCACCCGTTCGACCCCGGCCCGGTTGTACCAGCTGCGATCGAAGATGACGATCTCGCCCGCCGCCGGCAAATGGCGGATATAGCGCTGTATATACATCTGGCTTTTCTCGCGCTCGTTCGGCGCAGGCAGCGCGACAACACGGAACACGCGCGGACTTACACGCTCGGTGATCGCCTTGATCGTACCCCCCTTTCCGGCGCCGTCACGACCCTCGAATACGATGCAGACCTTGAGCCCCTTGTGCACCACCCACTGCTGCAGCTTGACCAGCTCGACGTGCAGTCGCTTGAGCTCTTTGTCGTAGGCCTTGTTGCCAAGCGCATCGATTTGGGATTCTGTTGCCGGAAGATATTTTTTCTTCTTGTTGCCTACCATGCTTGCCTCCATGATGTTAAAAAAACCTGTTGTCATCGGGCGGCGTCGTTAACTCACACAACAAACTGCATCGTAAATCCCACTCCTTGCTCGTGCTCTATGAATCGATGAGGCAGCATTTCTGATCACGACGCAGTTGGCGGCATGCCCCCCACCGTTGCCTGCAGCTCCTGATACCGTTTGATAGCCGCGCGGGCATTGAACAGCATACGCTCAGAACCCAGGATGGCGGCCAGACCGGAATGCTGCACCACCTCGAGCACCCCTGGGTTCAGCCCCACCAGCCACAGAGTAGCGCCCATTTCGAGCATGTGCGTATCACTGTCCACGAGCATCTGCAGTGCCGAGTATTCAATATCGGGCACCCGGCTCATGTCCAGCGCAACCACCCGTGGCTTGTATGTCGTGATCAGCGCCCGGATATCGGCACGCACCTGCTGGGCGTTCACGAAAAACAGGCGTCCCTCAGGGCGCACGATCAACAAGCCGGGAAATGTCTCGTCCTCCGGGTTCCTGGGCGACAGCGGGCGCAGTACGTCGGCTCCGCGCTTGCGGCCGATGACCGAGATGCGCGGGTGTGCAGTCTGGCTTGCCAGGCCGATCAGAGAAATGATGATCGCTATCACGATGCCCTTCAGCGTTCCGAAAACCAGCACGCCGAGCGCCGCGGCAATCGCCCAGCGATATTCCATCAGGCGTATGTTGCGAATGGCAAGAAATTCCTTCGGCTGGATCAGCCCAACCGAATAGACAATGACGATCGCCGCCAGCGTGGCGTGGGGCAGAAAGCCCACCAGCGGGGCAAGCAGCAGCATGGTGGCGACTGCGGCGCCGGCAGTAACGAGCGAGGCCTTCTGCGACCGCCCGCCCGTTGCGCGCACCACGGCGGTTTGGGAGGTGCCGCCGCCGGCCGGCATCGAACCAAACAGCGCGCCTCCCAGATTCGCGGCTCCGGTGGCGATAAGTTCGCGATTTGCATCGATGGGAGGATCGTCCGGACGGGCAAAGGCGCGCCCCGCCGCAATCGTTTCCGTAAAACTCATCAGAGCAATCCCGAGCGCACCCGGCGCCATTTGCTCAATGAGAGCAAAATCCGGCAGCGTCAGTGATGGAAATCCCTGCGGTATGTGGCCGACCGTTGAAACGCCCAATGCCTGCAGGCCGAAGAACCAGGCCGAGGCGATACCGCCGCCAACAGCAATCAAAGGCGCCGGAGCATGCGGCCACAAGCGCTCCATGCCGACCAGCACGATGAACGTCGCGACAGCCAAAGCCGGCGTGATCAGGGAGGTTTCCGGACTGTGGAGGGCAACGCTGAAGAGGTCGCGCAGGAAGCCCTGTTTCTCGATATGGATACCCAGGAGTTTCGGCACCTGATCAAGAACGATGACGAGTCCAATCCCCGCCTTAAAGCCGGTCAGCACAGGCGCTGAAATGAAGTTGGCAACAAAGCCCAGACGCAGCAGCCTTGCCAGCACCAGCATCACACCGACCAGAGCGGTCAGTGTAACGGTCGCTGTGAGAAGTTTTGCCGGGTCGCCGTCCGGAACGGCCAGGCCAAGCTGTGTGCCTGCCAGAATCGCCAATGTGGCTGTGGAACTGACGCTCAGCACACGCGACGAGCCGAGCAGCGCGTATATCGCCATCGGGATGCAGGCGGTATAGAGACCTACCGCAACCGGCAAACCGGCAACCGTCGCGTAGGCCATGGCCTTGGGCAGCACAACCGCCGCTGCCGTCAGGCCCGCGACCATGTCCAGGCGCAGTGCTGCGGTGACGGACGGGCTTGACTCAGTGGCATTTAGAGGCTGATTCATGCTGCCATCTCCGTCTTGTTGCGCGAATTTAACCGGCGTCGGGCTCCGTAGCTCCTTGTGAAGCGAAGTTGAGAGGATCGCCGATAAACTGCAGAAAAAAATCGTATGGCGCTGTAGCGGAGGATCGCCCTGGTTGAAGCTGCCGGAGGCGAGGTTGCCGCCGAGACCTCGCAGAAGAAGAGTCGTCCTGATCCATCCTATTTCGTGGGCAAAGGCAAAGCTGAAGAGATCAAGGAACTTGCCGAAAGCGAGAACGTTACAACGATCGTACTCGATCACAACCTGACCCCGGGTCAGGTCACCCGCCTGGAGCGTACAACCGGCTGCAAGGTCATCGACCGGACCGAGCTGATACTTGCCATCTTCGCAGGGCAGGCCAGAAGCCGTGAAGCCATTCTCCAGATCGAGCTCGCCCAGCTCAAGTACGCCCTTCCCAGGCTTTCAGGCCTGTGGCACCACTTCTCCAGGCTTGGGGCAGGCATCGGCACCAGGGGTCCAGGCGAGACGCAGCTCGAGATCGACAGGAGACGGGCCAGGGCCAGGATCTCACTCCTCGAGAGCGGAATCGCGGAAATGGAAACCAGGTGGCAGGTAGCCGCCAGCAGGAGGAGCGAGTTCTTCCGGGTGGCGATTGTCGGATACACCAACGCAGGCAAGAGCACTCTCCTGAATGCTCTCTGCGGAGCCTCGGTCTACACCGCCGACAGGCCTTTCGCGACCCTGGACACGACGTTCCGGCGGGTGGATCTGCTGGACGGCTCGCGGATCCTGATCTCGGATACGGTAGGGTTCATCGAGCGGCTTCCCGAGACTCTTGTGGCAAGCTTCCACACCACGCTGAACTCCGCCAGGGAAGCGGACCTGCTCCTCGTAGCCGTGGACAGGTCCAATCCCTTCAGGGAGAGGCACCTGGAGACCGTGAGAAGCACCCTGGACCGGGTCGGCGTGGATCCGTCAATCCCAAGGCTGATCGTATGGACCAAGTGCGACGCCGGGCGGGGCTTCGGCGAGCCAGCTTCCGGAGTTGCAGTATCGGCACTGGAAGGCTCCGGGCTGGACCGCCTGGTAGAAGCGATCACCCGGATCCGGGACGACACGCTTGGCTGGTTCAGGCTGGAGCTTGACAGTCATGACAGCGCCCTGATAAACTGGATGTACGGCAGATGCGTCATCAGGGAGATATCGGACAGGGATGACGGGACGATGACCGTGGTGGCCGGCGCTCCCGGAGGATATCCCGCTCTGGCGCGAAAGCTTGCAGGATTCGGTACTGTCAGGAGCGCAACCGCAATCACAGGGTGCGCTGATGTCTCCAGCAGTTGAAGCGAGGGTTGACCTGCATGCCTGAAATGCATGATCCTGATCTGCTCAGGGATCATCTCCAGGAACGCCTGTCAAGGCTCCGGGAGCTTCACGGCAGGGGATTGATCTCCCGGGACATCCTCGCAGGCCAGATCATGGAGATCCTGGGTTCCACCGAATCGAGGCAGTTGTGGGAGATTTCGATCAAACCCGACATGACGGCCAGAAGGCTTCTCGCACGGCTCGAGGATCCCGCGAGGTGGAGACTCGAGTCATCCCGGACTGCCGAGCAGAGGCTCGCTCTCCTCAAGGAGAGGCTGGTCACGTCAATCATGGAGAGACCCGCCGTTGATTCTGCGTTGCTCGATTCACTCCTCGAAACAGCCAGTCTTCCTCACTTTGCCTCATTCATCCCTTCCAGCGACAGCGGCCCCAGGATCGAGCGTGCGGGCGTCGAGCTGAGCGTGCTGGACTGAGGTTGTCACCCGTCGCCCCCGCTGCGGTCCTGATCCTGACGCTGTCCATCGGAAGCATGTCTCCCGGCGACAGCATCAACCTCGAACGGCTTGCGACGCTGGAGGCACAGTACCTTCTGTACCCGGATGACATCGCCAGCGCGGTCGAATATGCCCACACCCTGCACGATCTCCGGAGGGACAAACCAGCCCTTCTTGTGATGACCGCTCTTCCATTGGAGAGTCTGGGTCCAGGGGAGAGGTTGTTCACCGCCTCGATGAGGCTGTTCGACTCGGATATCTCAGGCGCAGTTGCCACTGCTGCGCCGGTCATTCTGCCGGTGCTCGTTGTCATGATCGCCGGTTCGCTCCCTATGGTCATTGTGGTTGTTTCGGATAGAAGGAGTGGTGGGGATGTCTGACGAGACCGGGAAAAAGCGGGGCCGTGCGGTTCTAACCGTTGCCGGGCTGCTGCTCACCGCCGTTGCTCTCTTCTACCTGGTGCATACGTTTTCCAGGAGCGCTGCGAGAGCCGGAGGCGCAGGCAATCTCTTCTCCTTCGACCCCCTGCTGTTCGCCTTCTCCCTGGCGATGCTCATGATGCACCTCATGGCGGCCGCATGGTCCTGGCAACTGGTCTGCCGAAGGGCCGGTTCGGAGATAACCTACAGACAGGCCTTCAACGTGCATTTTCTTGCCCAGGTGGGCAAGTACATACCCGGCAAGGTATGGGGGGCGGTTGGGAAGGTTGGGCTCTCGAAAACAGTGGGCATGAGCAATCTCCAGACCGGGCACGCGCTTGTGCTCGAAGCACTCCTGATCCTGTCCGGATGCCTGATCGTTTCCATTCCCGTGGTGCCGCTGGCCGCTTCCGAGATCGGTCTGGGCACTCCGGTAGGCATTGCAGTGGTCCTGGCTGCGGCAATGGCAGTCATCTTTACCGCCCACCCGGGTGCGTTTAAAAAGGTGACCGCCGTCGCCAGACGGCTGACCGGCAGGACCCTGGATTTTGAGGACACGGGTTTTGCAAGCGTCGTGCGCCTGCTGCCTCTCTATGTGCTGGTCTTCCTGCTGCAGGGGGCGGCATTCGTCCTTCTGGCCAGGAGCTTCGGACTGGCCCTCCCGTGGATTCCGGGTGCATTCCTGATGCCCACTGCCGTGGGAGTGGGTTTTCTGGTGCTGTCTCCCCGGGTGGTCTCGGCGTCAGGGAGGTTTCCCTGGTATGGCTGATCGGCCTCGTAATGCCCGGGACGGACCCCGGACTTCCCACGCTGGTTTCGCTTGCGGCCCTGCTGTGGGTGACTCTGGGTGAGGCGATCGCCTTTGTGATCGCACTGGTCTCGTGGGGCTGGCGAAAGGCGTTCAGTGCGCTGGACGAGCTTCGACAGAAGCGGGATCCGTCCTAATCGGGTACGATGAAGTCTCCAGATTCGGCAAGCGACTGCAGCACGAGATAGGCTGAATCCGCGTATACTCCGCCCGGGAGCAAGCCCGAGGTAACTCTGGATCGCATCAACTGCACGCATGTAGTCGTTCCACGACAGGTATCCCATGGCCAGACCCCACCAGGCAGGCGCATATCCCGCCTGGGCGGCCGGTAGGAGCAGCTCCCTGGACTCCACTGACCTTCCGGTGGCCCGGTACAAGGAGCCAAGAAGGATCCGTGATTCAAGTCCGATTACGCCTGGATCCTGCAGACCTCGAATGAACCACCGTTCTGCGGCGACAGTGTCTTCCGAAGCCAGCGCCGTTCTGCCGGAGAGGATCCATACGTCAGGGTTGGTAGGGGCTCTTACGAATGCGCTGTCGGTCATCATGAACGCGCTGTCGGGTCTGCCGGTATCCAGCATCAGGCAGGCAAGCTCATAATAGCCACGGTAGTCATCCGGGGATACCGCCATGAAGTCGCGGAAGTAATCCGCGGCCCTGTCGAAGGATGAGTAGGCCGCGTATACCCTGCCCAGCCCCAGAAGCGCGGAGTGGCAGTCCTCCCTGGCCTCGAGGGCGAGATGGAATTCATGCTCGGCCTGCTCCAGGAGCCCCTGCTGGAGGAACGCGTTGCCGGTTTCCAGATGGAGCTGGGCCGACAGCTCATCGAAGTCGTCAGACTGAAGAACCATGCAGAGCAGAAGGAGAAGGGCCACATCCAACCTTCCTTTCAATGCGGACCATTCTTATCATACCCATTGTCCACGCGCAC
>CAWDSQ010000010.1:0-72569 GCA_963804955.1 uncultured delta proteobacterium
CTTGTAGAGATCGCCGCGGAACTGCTCCACTTCAGTTTTCATGGTTAAAGGATTGCCGATGTCGAGAACATCAAGCTCGCGGCACAGACCGAGAAAGGCGCGGTTTTCTGTTTCCCATGCCTCAAGCGCGGCGCGGAGCTGCCTATGCAGCTCCGCTTCCCGGTCGGTGCGGGGCAGGCCGTCACAGGTGTGCAACTCCTGTTTATAGGCTTTTTGCGCTTGAGTGATGACCTGGTACTGAGCAAGCCGCTCCTGCTGCGTGATGCCGGGGTCAAGCAGTATCATGGCCGAGCTTTTGATAGTTTCAAGGTTTGCGCTTACCCGCAAGATGTTTTCGATGCCTGCAAGCCTGACCGTGCCGATGTCGACCAGATGCGAACTGAGCCTGTTTGCCACACCCCAGCCGATAGAGCCGGTGAGCAGGGTCGTGCAGGCGATGACGGCAAAGCTGCCGAGCAGTTTGGTGCGCAGGCGCATGCGGCCAAGCGGTGCGGCCAGGCGCGTGAGATAGTGTAAGCAACATGGATTTATCCTTTCCCGTGTGGTGGTTGTGGAGCGGTAAAAGCCGCTATCAAATCTGTTCGCACTTGATGCGCAGGGGAGACTGCTTGGCCTCTTTTTTGAGACGGGCAAGGAGCATGCTGATCTCTTCAAGCGACAGGCTGCTGCGGTTTTTCGACAGGTGCAAAAATACCGCGCTCACGCTCAGCAGCGGAAAGCGCCGCTTCGTGCCGTCGCGGTCAATACCGTTGAGATAGCCGTTGCTGCGGTCCCGCTCGCTGTAAAAAGACAGAATGTCTTCGCGGAAGCGTCGAATGAGCATTTGCGTGCGCGGCAGAAGGTGGCCGCGGTTTTTTTCAGTCACCTTCACGCCGGAAAAAAAATCATCACCCCCAATATGACCGACAAAAGCGCCGCCGTTGGCGCATGATTTCAGCAGGTCGGCAAACAGCAGTATCGCCCGGTCGCCCACACGAAAGCCGTAGGTGTCGTTGAAGGGCTTGAAATTATCGAAGTCGAAATACACATAGACATAATCATGATTCAGATCGCACAATGATTCGGCGATATAGGTGCTGATGAGGCTGTTGCCCGGCAGTTTCGTCAGCGGATTCTGGTCGCGGG
Source organism: uncultured delta proteobacterium (assembly GCA_963804955.1). Lineage (GTDB taxonomy): Bacteria > Desulfobacterota > WTBG01 > CAIYCZ01 > CAIRTM01 > CAIWCT01. The sequence continues at coordinate 1,126 of CAWDSQ010000010.1, forward strand.
CTATGGCGATATTTTTTTCATTCAGCGCCTTCAGAAGAGCCCGTGCGCTCATGAACCCGATATAGACGCCGCCGCTGGTGAGTATGATTCCCTCTGAGCGTTCATCCAGGGCATAAATGTCCAGGATTTCCTCGAGGGGTTTATGGGCATCAACGACAGGGCAGCGCGAAATGAAGTCGTACAGGGTCTTGCTCAGCCCGGCATTGAGCAGCAGATCTTTGCCGTAGCGTGAATAGGCGTATTCTTTGAGGTCTTTTTCCATAATGAACCCCAGGGGCTCGTCCTTTTCATTGACCACGGGAATAAAAGTCTGAGCCTTGTGCCGGCGGAACTCTTCAAATACCTGTGTCATGTTGGTGCGGTCGATCCTGACGGGCGAGATGAACTCCATCTGGTCGGTTATGATACGGTGGTCGCAGTTGGTATACAGGCGGCGCTCCGAGCGGCTCAAGGCGGGCACGTTGTCATACTTGAAGCTGATGCGTTTGCAGTCGAGCTGAGGCTCCTGAATGAGGTAGCCCTGGACATAATCGCAGCCGATATCCTTGCACACATGGAATTCATCGATCGATTCCACCCCTTCGGCGATGACCGCAATGCCCAGCGTGTGGGCCAGGCTGAGCACTTTTAAGACGAACAGTCTTTTTCTTGGGTCCGCGGCGATGCCGGCGATGAAAAAACGGTCTATTTTGATGAAGTCGGGCTCCGCGTGATAGAGCAGCTGCAGCCCGGAAAAGCCGGTCCCGAAATCGTCAACGGCAATGCGGAAGCCCTGCTGCTTATAGGTGGTGAGCGTCGTTTTGATGCTGTTGAAGCATTCGAACTGGTGGCGCTCGGAAAGCTCGAAGCAGACCGTGCTGGGCGGCAGGCCATGCCGCTCAAGTATAGCGGAGGTGTTGCCGGGCCGGTAATCGGGCATGTGCAGAACGCGATTGTCGATATTATAGAACAGGCGGCACTTGCGGTAAAACTCAAGGCTTTTGAATTTACAGATCGCTTTTTCGCGCAGCCACAGGTCAACCGTATAGAGCAGGCGGTCGGCATAGGCCGCGTCGAAAAAGTCCTGAATGGTCGCAAAGCCTGCATGGCCGGTATTGCGCAGCAGCACTTCGAACCCCAGGCTTATGCCCGTATGAATGCTGACGATGGGCTGCAGGGCGAAATCAAGGCTGTCCACAATCCCGCGCCATAGCGTACTGTCTCCGGGCTGGCGCTCCGGAAAGGCAACCACTGTTGCAGCGGGCTGGCGGTCGGCGGTAGTCAGGGTCGAGACAAAGCTGGTATCATGACGAGCTCTCCTTTAAATGAGTTAAGCAGTGCCCCACCCGCGCAGCTGTCAGTTCCATAGACGTTGCCGGCTCTGCGGCCGGCAGCGCCTGACTTAAAATGGATAGTTGATCATTTCCTGGTAAACAATAGGTGGAGGAAATTCGTTCACACTGTAATAGGGCCCGGCAGGGGCGGGATTCAGCATGTAGTCGGTAATGGTTCTAATGTCCCGCAGCATGACGGTGCAGCTTGTCTGCACCTCTTGAATTGCCTCGCCGATCGGCAGGCTTCTTGACTTTGAGCCCGCATAGCCTGCCACGCCGAAGGCAAGTGTACTGATCATGATGCTGACCGTAAGCAATCTGATAATGATGTTCATGGGAGTTTTCCTTTCCAAAAAAAGTTTTCGTGCACTGCACGGGTTTTGCGTGTTTCTGGTTGCTTGATTCTGCCTCTGTTCCCGCATGGAAATGCGCATGCTCCTGAACAGAGGTGTTTATTATTAATTTCAATTATTGCATCTCAGTCTTAACTCCTGATGAGTTGCCGGTTAATTGTTTGTTAAAAGTTTTTTTTGCATGATTGATTCTGCCAAACAGGGAATGTTTTGAGTAATACAGAAATAAAGAGGCCAATGGCACTACAATACGGTACTAAAATTAATTATTTCTTAATGAAACGATAACATGAACGGGATATGTCTGTTTACCTGTTGTGTGGAAGGCTCTATGATGAATAGCCTCATCTCTAAAACCATCAATGTTTTTAAAAAAATTGACGGCACACCCGACTATGTCGCCAGAGGAATGGCTATCGGTGTTTTTGTCGGCATAACCCCTACAATCCCCTTTCAGACAGCCCTCGCCCTGGTACTGGCAGCACTGTTTCGCGGCAGCAAACCTGCAGCCGTGCTGGGCATCTGGTCCGGCAATCCTCTAACCATCCCGTTATTGTATATGGGGAGCTATAAGCTCGGCATGCTTATGCTCGGCAGGCCTGCATTCGTATCTCCATTGAATCAGCAGTTTTTTATGGATTTTTTTAAATCGGGCGCCGTCATCTGCTGCGCCACAATTGCGGGAGGGGCGCTTTTAGGCATAATTCCCGCCTTAGCTGCCTACTATATAACCCGGAAAACAATTTCACGGTGGCATATAAATAACTAACTTTTCCCCCTCTGGTGGCGGGTACGTGTAAGGATTCCTATAACCAAAAAAACAGCGGGGCGTTTGTCCGCTTATTGCTCCGGGCATGCTCGCGGTTTTTCCTCTTCGGTAAAGCAGCGCCGTTCAGTCATCCGGCCGCTGCTGTACACAAGCTCTTCTTGAATTTTGCCTGTCTTGTAATAAATCCGGGCATGCCCGTCAAGCTTGCCGCGGGAGAAATGCAGCTCCTTTTCAAGCCTACCCGATTCGTTAAAAAGCTTTGCAGGGCCTTCCTGTCTGCCGTTTTTATAGCTTTTTTCGGCGCGCAACAAGCCCTCGGGTGTATATGTGTGACAAAGGCCCTCATATTTTCCGTCAACACGAAAGCCCTCTGTCATAAGAGCACCGTCTTCATAATATTCCTTGTACGGCCCGTTGGGCTTGCCGTTTTTAAACATAAGTTCCCTTTTCTTTTTTTTATTTGTATTGCCGTAATAATGCCGGGTCATGCCTTCCTGTACATTGTTCTTGTAGTGCTCTTCGCGCAGGTTGCCATCCTCATCATAGCGCTTGCTTACACCCTCCCGTTTGCCATCCCTATATTGGCATTCGGCTTTTATCTTCCCGCCCCGGTAATATTCTTTTGTTGTTTCCACAACGGCAAACGCAACGGCAGCGTAAAGCACGAACACCAAAGGGAGCAGTGTCATTAGAATCTTTTTCTTAATGCATAGAGCTGTTTGTCACCTGTGATAAAAGCCTATATGCAGGCTGACGGTCACAGCAGGCGCTGCTGCGTTTTTGAGGGGTGACGGAGTCTATGCTCCGTCACCCGTACAAAAGCGTGAAGTGAATCAGTCAGCTTTCACGAATATGGGGTTTGAATAGAACCATAGATCGGCATAGGCTTCTTCTAAACCGTCGATACCCAGGTTCTGAGTAGCAAGAGTGTCGAGCAGAGGGTTGCCTTCCGCGTCGGTTTCAAAGGGCGTACCCGCGGGCACGTTCGTGCCGCGAAGGCGGAAGTACATGTCTTTATCCACATTTTTTATAGTGTAGGTGATAGTCTTCCAGCCGTCGTGTTCCCGCCAGTCCTCTTCCGTAAAGGTGGCGATAACCTTTGTGGACTCATTGGTTGCCTTTGTATAATCAGGAGATGAGGGATCAATTTTTCCGGTCACATCGCCGGCAATAAGGTCAATATGGTCAACATTTACTGCATCGCCATTGTTATTGGTCTCAGGGCTCTTAAAACGTATAACGATCTTGATGCCCGGCTTGTTCTTTGTCAGCACAAGCTCCTGCCCCATGGTAGCGGTGTTTTTCGGGCATTTACGGTCAACGATGGTGAAATCAAGCGCATTAATCAGATCGCCGTTGACGACAAACGAGTTTCCTGAACGAAGGCCGTTGATATATGCCCGTGGCTTATTTGCATCTTTTACATATACATAGGTTTTCTGGTATTCGCCGGGCCAGAAATCGTCGCCGCCGTCGGTCCAGTGAAGATGGCAGTCGGAGCTTGCAAAGTTCCACCAGTGCCGTCCTTCGCCAAGCAGAGCATCCCACAGGCCTCCGACTTTAGCGGTGTAATACCCGGCGCCGCCGTAGGTGCCCGTACCGACCGCGCCTGAGCCGAATCCGCCGCGGTCACTGTTTACCTGATGGCCGGGAAGCCCCTCGAAGCCGAAACATACATCGGGGCCGGCATTGTTCAGATCGCGGAAATGATTGATGTCATATCCGCCGGTTGCATATGTCCCCTTGCGTTCAACATGCGCAGGGACTGTATAGCTTGCACCCGGATGATTTGCCTGAAGCCATGCCACGGCTTCAACCGCTTTTGCATGTTTGGTGAGCGCTGATTTCACCCAGCCCTGCGCCGCACCGCCGCTGATGTCTGCATCGCTGTTGTCGAATTTGTACTCAAACTCGGCAAGGGCTTTCGTATTGGGATTGTATTTATCAAACTGTCCTGTAATGAGTGCTACGCTGCAATGCTCATGACCGGGCATATTCCATTCAAAGCCCTGCAGAATCATTTTGTCAGGATAGTCAGCCCGGGCTTTCAAAACATCCTGCACAAGATAATCCCGCAGGCTCTGCCACCGCCACATAAGCTGATGGCCGCCGCTTGTTTTTACATCGCCGATGATGGGATTTGGCACGTAGCTGTCCCAGTAGACATCCCCTCCATTATCAATGCCATGCCTGCCGTCTCGATTGAAACCGCCGCCATGCTCCGACTGCGTCCACCAGTCAAGGCCGAATTCCTTGTTTTTCTCCATCATGTAATCATAGGAGTAACTGCCGTCGGTGTAAGTCGTGTGCTGGTGGAAATCACCGGCAAGATAGTCGGATATTCGGTAGCACTTTGGGGTTGTTTCCTTGCCCGTGTTCTGGTGGAAATCAGAGCCAAAATGTTCCCCTGCCAGTGATGCCTGCGCGAGCGTAAGGCTCAAAGCCGGTACAAGCAAAAAGTTAAGCAGGCCGCTGCTTTTTTTTGTTCTTTTTTTCATTATAATCCCCTTTATTAAATTATTAATCACACTAAGAAGGTGTTTTATTCTGTACGCATCTTTTACTTTTAGCGGTGCCCCGTTGTGTTTATCCGTGTATTTCCGGCAACCGGAACACCCCTTGTACACGTAGCCAATCTCTGTTTGCTCCCACCACCTCCTTTCCTCTGATGGATCTGTTCCGTTGCCGGATGTCCTTCAGCATGACGAGGTTCCCGCTTTTATTAATAGGCGCCGATTTTTCGTCTCGGTCTGTTCTGCGTGCACCTGTGCGCAACAAGTGTTTACGGGTAAGTGTAGCCGGTAAGTTTTAAGGCGAAATAAGGATCAGGTTAAATACTAGTTAACTGCGCGCATTGCTGCGCCAGCTGCGATAATGAAAAAGGGAGGGCAAAAAGGAAGGGGGCCTTGCGGCCCCCAGGGGAGGAAAAGTAACACTGAAGTGAGCAGCCTCAGCGTACTCTTTAACAGCAGTATAGCTGAGGTTCTTTAAGGGCTGATAAAAATTGCTTTAAAATCAGGTTAATTTTTCACTATACCCGGCCGTGCCTGACATGAAAAGACAGGGTGGAGCCCGTGACCATGCTGCGGCCGGTATAAATAAATATGAACAGCCACAGCCCCTGAAGGCCGATAATGCCGGCAGGCTGCCATAAAAGGCGCAGTCCCGCTGCGATATCCATGCTGCGCACCGTGCTGTCAAGCGGGAGCAGGGCAAGTACTGCGGCATAGGCAATGCCGGCGGCGCTCATGATCTGATAGGCTGATATGGCGCCTCCTCCCCGGTAGTCGGCCCGGAAAAATTCAGAGGCAATGCGCCACAGATGATTGACGGTAACGGTCAGTATGAAGGCTGCACGCAGGTGGCCGCGCAGAATCAGCCAGCATCCCGCAAGCCCGGCGGCGCAGTTGATCACAGCGGTGACGGCCTGAATAGGAATGACGGGCGTACCATCAAGCCCGTGGGCATAGGCAATCTTTTTTGTAGCGCCCGAAAAGATAAAAGACCTGGAGCGAAAAAAGCCTCCTCATCCAGACGGGAGCGCGCGACAGGGGCATGCCGTAGCAGCAGCCGAAGCTGATGCAGGCCAGCCTGCCCAGACCTTCACCAAAACAATAAGCTGTGCAAACTGCGGCAACTACAGGCAGTACGCGCAGGTCCCAGCCCAGTTTTTCTCCAACCGCCGCCTGCACGGCAACCACTGCAGCGGGAATGGCGATGATGCCGGCAAATGCCGCCCCTCCCACGGTGAGCACATGGCGTTTGCGCTCTACGAGGCGCGCGATGATGGAAGCAGCCGGTATGCAGATGGCCAGTACGGCAATGGTCATGGCGGCTATGGCTGCTGCAGGGGTTCCCATGGCCCCCATCAGCATGATTAAAACCGTGACGGCAGCCGTATAGGCTGTTGCGCTGAAAAATCCGTACCAGGTTAGATTAACTCCCGACCAGGTCCCGTCGGGGTACTTGCGCAGCGGCACGGCCGCCATCATCTGCCAGCGCTCATCAGGAAGGCGCTTGAAAGCCCATGCCAGCAGGAGCGCAACGGGCAGAGCCAGACACAGGGTGAACAGCTCAGGAGTCATGGCGTCCTCCTGTTTTGTTGTCCCCGTTGCCGGCAGCAATGGCCCGGCCGATCAGAGACCGGACCTGAACGTCCGTTTCAACCAGCTGCGCGCCGAAGCCCTGCGAATAACGGCTGTAGGCGCCCTGATGGCGCATATTAGCGATGATATCATCGCAGAAGAGAACCCTGTTTTTTTGAAACACAAGCACGTCGGTTGAGCTGCCGGGGCGGTAGAGGCTCTTGGGGCAGCCCTTTTCCAGGAACAGGCCCTGCACGACGAACTGCGGGCTGTCGTAGCGCTTCCGGCTGTAGCACTGCACGATATCGCCGATCATGAGGGCCACGATTTCAATCATGGCAACAAGCCCTATGCCCGTGCCGCCAACCACGTCGGTGTCGATGATGGTTACCACGCGTTTATTTTTTGAATAGGGCGTTGCGACCGTGACGACGGCCGACGGATTTGCCGGATGATAACAGCCGGGAATTTCATAGAGCTCAAGCACGCGGCCCGAGACCGGAACATGGTTATAGTGGTACTTGTCGGGCGTGAGGCGGAATACGGCGAAATCGCCGCCCCTGAACTCCTGCAGCCACAGGGAGCGGTCAAAGCCGATCAGCTCATCGAGGTTGAAGAATTTTTCCTTTAAAAAAATCTGGGATGTGTCGGCAAGCGACCCCACCAGTAACCTGCCGTCGGCAGGAGAGACGATACCGTCGGGATCGGCGGGCATGGGCCGGGTTTCCCAATAACGTATTTGACGCTCGAATATTTTTTTTGCCGTGTTCAGCCGCTCGCCCGGTTCGAGGCATTCCGAAAGATCTATGCCAAGCCGCTCCACGAACCGGTGCGCGCCAGCCAGGCGCGACAGGGTCGGCAGCTCGTAATTCACCATGCTCAGCAGGCCGGACATGCGCGACGAGGTCAGCGCCTTGAACAGGGCCGGCGACTGCTCACGGTCGCTGTTGTACAGATAGGAAATAATGCGGTCACCGTAGAGCCGTTCGGTCATGACACGGCGGGTGCCCCTCTCAATATACTGATGCTGCGGTATTTTCATGCTGTGTTTCCTCACAAGCCCCTGCCGCTTCTTCAGCCTGAATACACAGCAGCAGCAGAGCGATAAAGGTTCTCAGCGAATCCTCCGACAGTTTGCCTGCGGCCATCACGTGTCCGAGGTCTGCGGCACATGCCTCGGCGCTGCCCCCGCCGAGCAATTCGGCCAGCGTTTCGCGAAACTGCCCGCGGCCTTCAAGGGCCATGCGGTCAAGCAGCCGCGCCGAATCAAGACAGACTGTTGAGGCTTCCTCACTATGCTGGCGCCGCAGCACGGTGCGGTAATAGCCTTCGGCGGCGGCATTGAAATCGCCTGCGGGCATGCCCATGGCAGAGCGCCCGCCGCACTGGTCAAGAATGCCCGCCGTGAGCCTGCCGGCTGCAGATGCTGCTGGGTTAGTGATCCGCTCTTCCAGGCGCTCCAGGGTAGCCTGCATGCCCATATTTTCGATAAGATCAGCGGCATCCTGACGAATGATGGTCAGCAGCGCCCGAAGGTACTCATCATTGTGGCATCTGGTATATCCGGGATACCGGTTGCTGGTGCGGGTCTTTTTCATGCTGCCGAGAATGTGGGTCAAGAACCGGTTTTGCGTATCGCTGCGCACGAAAAATGTTGGTATGCCGATTGCAGCGCCGAAAAATATTTGCCGCCTTTCACTTTCACAGGTCGGGCTGTCGGGGATATGCTCATGGGTGAGTTGCCCGTCGGCAATGTATTTATAGGCCAAAGCAGTGAGAAGTGTCTGCAGATTGACGGCATCGGCCATATCGCCAAGCAGTGTTGCAAACAGGCTGTAATAGCGCCCTTCAAAACCCGAAAAACCCATAGCAGCATGCTGCCGAAGCCGGTAAAACAGATAGGGCGACATGCGCTCGTCGAAAACTCCCAGATCGGCAAGGTCTTTTTTCAGGCGCAGGTCATTGCCGGGCGAGCCGTCGAGTGCCGGGCTCTGGTCCGTACTCATGAGCGCAACCGGATAATCGATCAACCGGTAATCCTGAACAAAATCGCCCCGGAGTTTAAACAGCCCGCTGACAAACCGGTCAAGCGCGGGCGGGCCGAAAGGCGTCAGCGGCTGGCCCATGATTTTCACATCGGCCTTCAGCTTCCAGCGCCGCCACAGCATGCGCAAATGCGTATAATCAAGCTCATGGGGCAGAAATCCGAGCACGGTTTCTGGATGGAAATCGCCGAACTCCAGCCGGTAGGGCGCAGCGCTGTACGTGCCCACAAAAAGGGGGAGGAAATGCTCGACGATTTTTATAGCCAGATCCCCGCAATATTTTTCATCGGCTGCGGTGAACGCGGAACCCCGTGCCGCGAGCAGGTCCGTCAGTTTCCGGCTACCGAGACTGACATGGGTTCCGTTATTGGCAAGACTGATATTTGACAGATTCGGCAGCACAACCAGATCGCGCGTAATAATGCCCGCGTCCTTGAGCTTGGCAAGCGTATTGAGCTGGCTGCGTGACAGCACCTGGTGGCACAGTATCATGTACTGGTGCTTCTCCTGGCCATGGTCCCAGCCTGAAAGACAGGGGCTCATAAACAGCTCGCGATAGAAACCGTCGCTGATTATGTTGTTCAGGCTCTTCTGGCGTACGGGTGGATGAGGCGCAAAATAGGCAAGAACGCGCTGGCCGCTTGCGGCAAGCCCGAACCGGTTTTCGCCGTACTGTATCAAAAGCTGGGTCAGCAGAAACCGCAACGCTGTTTCCCGGGCAGGTTGCGCTCCCATGCCGCGACCGGGCAGCAGCGCCGGCGTATAGAATGAAAATGTTTCAGGCGAGGTGTTGTCGTTCAGGAAATGGTCCATGTACCTTCGGCCGGTTTGACGGACGGCTTCAGGCGTAAATGCCGAGGCGCTGACTGCATCGGCAAGGGCGAGCTTCAAAAGGTAGCTGACGGGCACGCGCAAGCACCGTTCACCCCTATCCTTGATGATGAACTTCGCGGAATCAATACGGTCCGGACTCTGCGGGTCGGTTTTGTCGGCGCGCAGATCGTCATGAAAAACCGAACGCGCATAGCTGCTCAGGCAACGGTAGGGAAACCGCACCCAACTATGCTCCCAGACATTGTCAGGGTTATTGTTCAGATACTTTTCAAGCTCGGCAATAAGCCGCTGCGAGGTATCGCCGGACAGGGTGCGCCGAATAATGTTTTTATAATAATTGGACTGCTCAATTGTACGGGGCAGGTCAACAGACTCTTTTGCGCCTATTACGACGGTTTGCAGCTCGTTTTCAACCCCGGCAGTCACATCGCCTGAGGTAAAGGGCAGGGCTTCCACAAAGGCATCGCCGGCGGCGCAGCGTATGCCGAGGGCCTCACAAAGTCTTTCCGGATTTGTCTTTCCGCCGCTTCTGAAAGGGTAGGAAAGTACAGGTGCTGTCATGCTAATGTCCTTTAAATTTTTATTTTTCTGTTTTTGTTATAGCCGCCGCAGGTTAAAGCTGTGTTAACTTTATGATAATTATCAATTAATTCGTGGAGTTAGTCCTCCAGCGTGTCATGGGCCGTCCGGTTGCTGCTGCCGGACTTTGGGTGCAGCTTTTAACACGGTACCGCCCGGCATGAGGTGGGCTTTGATTTTTTGCACCATGTCAGCCCAGGCGGCAGCGCCAACGCTCTGCTCATTGATAATCATATGGCGGGCGATTGCGGCATCGGTAGTATTGTCTTTTACTATGCTGACAAGGTCCCACCGGTCAAACCCATTATCGCTGACGAACTCCTGTAGATTCTCGAAGGATACGAATTCATCCTCCTGATCCATGAAAAGGAGCGTCGGCACATTGAGCCGGGGGCCGAGATTTGCCTCAAAATTCCTGATTGCGTCAAAAAGAGCAGTATAGCCAGCCACGGGCGTGCCGTCATTGGCACGCTGATTTTCAGGGGCTTCGCTGTCGATGACAAGCTCGGGGAAAGGCTTAAGCGGCCTCAGATGATACCCGATGGACGGATGGAGCGTAAGGGCCGGAGCCAAAAGCAGCATCCGATCAAAATGAACGCCGGGCTTGGCCGCCAGCAGGTCGCAGCCCAGCAGGCCGCCAAGCGAGTAGCCGACAAAATATAAGGGCACGCCGAGTTTGCGGGCCCGGTGCATGGCTTGCACATAGGCCTGATGAACTTCATTGAGCCATAAAAAATACGCAACGCTCTTGAAGGATTCAAGGCGGTCGCGCTTATCATCGGCAGGGCGGCTCCCCCGGCGAATGAAATTAGCGCCATGGCCCCGCAGCGAAACGTTCAGCGCTTCGATGCCTGCACTGTTCAGAATGGCAATAATGGGCTCCATCATTTCCGGCCTTATGTTTAAGCCATGCACAATCAGCGCGATAGCAATGGGCTTTTTATAAGAAGCGGATTTAAACCAGCGGCTGCAATGATCCTGACGGGCAATAAGCTCTTGTATGAAGGCGTTTGCCCCTGCAGGAGCTATGCGGGAAAGGTCGCCACTATACATATAAATACAGGCGGCAACAGCCGCCGCTGCAGCGAATCCAACCAGCACGAGCCTTCGATAGGATTTCATATACAGGCGCCTTTTTTTACGGTCAGGTTCTGCAGGGCCGTCTGGGCTTCCTGCTGCTGATAAAAAAAGGGGGCCTTGCGGCCCCCTGGAGGAGGAGAGATGCTGAAAAAAGCGGTTTCAACACTTCTCTGTTTTTAATATATACGGCTACTCGGTTAAAAAAAAATAATGGGTTGATTAATTTACGGTTAATTTTTAGCTCTTCAAAATCGCAACCGATGATCCATCCGCACAACCATAAAAACAGCCGCCACCGGGGGGTGTGCTGTGATGCCATCAGGGGATGTTGCTCAATGTTTTGAAACGTAACCCATAGTGTGCTGTTTAGCGACACGGGCCAGGAACAATAAAATGGGTCCTTCTGCGAAACGGGTAACAAAGTCAACGATACGTTTAAGGTTTTGGTAATGCGCAGGGTTCTGATGCAGTTGCTTATGAAGGTGGCTATCATGAAAGCAATATGTCCAGGGCCTATCTTATGTGGTCCACATTGAAATTGATTTGCCAAGTTTCCGGGGTGTTTCATCGTGCAGAACGTCGATGATGCTGCCGCTGTATAAGGCTGTATCACGCGCACAGCCCTATTGTTATATTCTGGTTATTTCCAAAGCTGAACCTGTGTATGGTTGTTAATTTCATTGCACAATTTTGTCATTTCGATTGCAGGGAGTCCGCAGGTTGCGTACTCGCATCAATCTTAGACTGAAGTGAAATTATGGCGTTAGGATTTCTCATCCCGCTTTCAGCGGGATTCGAAATGACAGCAAGAGCAATTACGACAAAGGGTACATACGCTCTTGTCCAGAATAAGGGGGTAGTTCAGCTTAGGAGATAACCATATATTATATCTAGTTTTGGTTTTGTCCGCCCCAGTGTAAATTTTAACATTTTTTTAACACAGCAATAATCCCCGCATAATTTTTATTTCATAACATAAGCCCGGCATTCAGCCATGCCCCGCAGACGCAGCACGGGGCTTCCATCTTATTTAACCGAAAATTAACCCGCGCTTTATTTGCCGTTAACTCTCCACGGGTATTGTTTAATCAAAAATGCACATCTCAGAGAGGAGCACCTGCATGAAAAAAAGACACCTATGGCTGCTGGCGTTAATGCTGGGTATGGCCCCGGCAACGCAGGCCGCGCAGCCCGGGCAGATCAAGCAGACCATCGATCAGTCCATTAAAACCCGGGAAACGACCCAGAAAAAAGCCGCCGACTGGCAGGGCAATAAAGAGCGGATGAAGAACCGCTACTTTCAGTTGAAAGAAGCCCTTGAGATGACCGGGCTTGAGCTGACTCATATGCAGGAAGTGACGGCCAAACAGGATGCCTACCTGGTGCGTACACGGCGCAAGGTGCATGAAATGGAAAAAATGGGCCGCGAGCTGCAGCCGTATCTCAACCAGCAGGTTGCCCGCCTGTCCGATCACATTAAAAAAGATCTGCCGTTTCTGCCGGAGGAACGCAGCGCGCGGATTACAACCATGCACGGCATCTTGAACGACCCCGAGATACCCTTGAGCGAAAAGCTGCGCCGCACCTTCGAGGCAATGCGCGTGGAAATGGACTATGGCAAATCAATTGAAACGACCCGCACGGAGATCGACTACAAGGGGCAGAAGGTTTTGGTGAACATGCTGCGTCTGGGCCGTACAGCCCTGCTGATGCAGACCATTGATGAAAAGGAATCAGGCCTGTATGCCGGAGGAACATGGGTGCAGCTGCCCGGGCAGTACGGCGCGGAGATAAAGAAAGCCATGGAAATAACCCAGCGCCGCAGGCCTGTCGACTTTGTAAACCTGCCCCTTCGGGAGATCAAACAATGAAGCATATCGTATTTTGTGTAGCGCTGCTGCTGTGCACGATTATGTGCCGCGGCTGCGCCTGGGCCGAAGATAACCAGACCGCGTCGGCCGCCACATCACAGCAGATCACCAGCGCCATCGATGAAGCACAACGCAAAGCCGATGAAGACGCAAAAAAGGCGCGGGAAGAAGCAGCGCTGAAGGAAGCCGAGGTTATGGACCAGCAGGGCACGCTCCAGGCGACATTGGAGCGTCTTGAAGCTGAAAAAAAAGCTCTGGACGAAAAGCTCGATACGGCAAAAAAACTCTATGAGCAAAACGAGCAGGAAACCGCCCTGCTGCAGAAGCGCAGCGAGGAGCAAAAGGGCCAGGCCGACGAGATAGCAGGGTCCCTGCGCGGTATTGCCCAGGACCTGGGCACGTCCATCAGCCAGTCTCTGGTGTCCGGCGAAACGCCGGGCCGCAGAAAAATCCTCGAGCCCCTGGTGACGCAGAACGAATTTCCCTCCTTTGAAGCCATCGGCGGCATGGCCGATCTCATGTTCGAGGAAATGAGCCGCAACGGCAAAATTTCCACCACCGCCATGGCCTTCACCGATGACGCGGGCCGCGAGACCCGGGGCGACGTTGTGCGCATAGGCATGTTCAATGCCCTGTGGAAAAAAGACGGCAAGGTGGGCTATCTGGAATATTCGCCGGCCAAGGAGACCTTTTCGCAGTTTTCCGTAAAAATGCCCGGCGCCTATCTCGGCGAAGCCAAACAGTTTACGGCTGGTGCGTCGCAGGGGCTTTATCTTGATCCGTCATCGGGAGGCGCCTTCCGTTTCATTTCCGACATGCCCGACTGGTGGGAAGAGCTGAAATCAGGCGGCTCCCTCATGTGGCCTATCTGCCTGTGCGGAGTCATCGCCGTCATTCTGGCGATCGAGCGCTTTATCACGCTCATGCGTCACAGCAAAGCCACGGCGCAACTTGCCGATGCCGTCACGCCGGTGCTGCAGCGGGGCGACTGGGACGCGGCGCTGCGCATAAGCAAAGGCAGCAGCATCGGCCTTGCGCGCGTTCTTGCCGCCGGCATCAACCACCGGCAGGAGCAGACCGAGGTGCTTGAGTCGGTCATGGAAGAATCCATTCAGAGCATCCGGGGCCCCCTTGACCGCAATATGGCCAGCCTGCAGATTATCGCCGTGGTGTCGCCGCTGCTGGGGCTGCTGGGGACCGTCACCGGCATGATTTCAACCTTCAATATGCTCACGATCTACGGCTCAGGCGATCCCCGGCTCATGTCGGGCGGTATTTCCGAGGCCCTTGTCACCACCGAATACGGCCTGTTCATATCCATTCCCGTAATTCTCGTGCACGGCTACTTTCAGGGCAAGGTGGGCGACATTATTGGCCGCATCGAGGAAAAAGCCATGACGCTGGTCAATTCCGTGAAAAAAATCAAAAGGCAGGCCGCATGAACTGGGAAATATCCACCTGGGAGTATCTGGCGACAGGAGGGCCCGTGATGGTGCCCCTGCTGCTGGTCTCGCTTGCCATGGCGTTCATGATAGCCGAACGGTTTTTGTATTTTGCGGGGATCGAGCGCGGCGATATCAACGCCGATGCCGTCATCAGGGGCATTGAAAACAATGCCCCGGCTGCCGGCGGCGGGCTGTGCGCAACGGTGCTTGATCGGCTGCTGGCGGCCCGGGCCGTTTATGGCGAGCTTGATCTGCGGGTGCTCCATGAAACCGTGCAGGGCTTTCTTCCCGAACTGCGGCGGGGGTTCAATATAATCGCCTGCCTGATAGCCGCGGCTCCGCTGCTGGGGCTGCTGGGGACCGTGACCGGCATGATCGAAACCTTTAATGTCATGAATATTTTCGGCACCACCAATCCCAAGGCCATGTCCGGGGGCATATCCGAGGCCATGATCACCACGCAGTACGGTTTGGTGCTCGCCATTCTCGGGATGTATGTGCAGATGTTTGTAGAAAAACGGGCGCGCCGCTGCGAGCACATGGTCGAGGAGCTGACGCGCCACATTATAAGGAAATTTCAGCTATGATCCGCTCACGACGAAGGACCGAAGGGGACAAGCCCATTGAAATCAACATGGCGCCGCTGATCGACATGACCTTTCTGCTGCTGATTTTTTTCATCGTAACCACCAGCTTTGTGAAAGAAACAGGCCTTGAGGTGAACCGGCCCTCGGCCAAAAGCGCGGAGAGCAAGGAAAAAAGCACCATCATGGTGGGCGTAAGCAGGCAGGGGTTCATTTACATGGAAAACCGCTCCATTGATTTGCGCTCCGTGCGGGCGAATGTCGAAAAGGCCATGGCCGATAACCCCGATGCGGGCGTCATCAGTCGTGGCGGACAAGGAAAGCTCCACGGGCCTTGTGGTGAATGTCATCGACCAGTGCAGGCTTGCCGGCGCCAAGGCGGTATCGATAGCAACCAAGAGGGAAGACGAGTCCACATGAGCGTTCTGCAGCCTGTCCACCGGCGCTATTTTGCGGCACTGGCCATAGCCTGCGTTGCCACCGCCCTGTGCCTGTTCGTGCTGCCGGTATCGCTGCGCTTCAGCGCGCCGATGAAGAAAGATCTGCTGCGCGAGGCCCTGCAGCTTGCCGATTACCGCAAGCCGCCGCCGCCGCCGCCGAAAAAGCAGGAGCAGCAGAAAAAGCCCGAAGCGCAAAAGGTTCAGCCCAAGCTCAAAAGCTTCATGCCGAAAATGGACATGGACTCTTCGGCCCTTGCGGGCAAGTTTCAGTTCGACCTCGGCCTTGCCGGCGGCTCGGGCGCGGGTGTCGGGATGAATCTGGGGGCAAAGATATTCGACGAGTCAAAAGTCGACGCCAAGCCCGTGGCCCTGTTCCGGACGCAGCCGATCTATCCGGCAAAGGCGCAGGGCGAACAGCTGACGGGCCGCGTGAGTTTCCGGTTTCTGGTTGACCGCGACGGCATGGTCAAAGACGTTGAGATAGCAAGCGCTCAGCCGCCCGGTATTTTTGATGATGCCACCATAGCGGCTGTCAAGCAGTGGCGTTTTCAGCCGGCAAAAGTCAAGGGAGAGGCGGTCGCCTGCTGGTGCCAGTCGTCAATTAAGTATGAACTTGATGTCGAGTAAAGGAATAGGAGGAGAGATATGAAAAAATTAGTGGCTCTGATGGTTCTGTGCGGTTTCATGGCAGCGGGCAGCGCGGCAGCCGACGACGGCGAGATCAAGTGGGACACCGTGCCCGATGAGACCAAAACAGCGCTCTATGAAGCGCAGCAGGATATGAACGGCGGCAAGATGGATAAAGCGCTGAGCGACCTTCTGAAATTTCAGCAGAAGCGTCCAAATACAACCATTTTCTGGTCGAGTTCAATATCGGCACG
The DNA here is from genome assembly GCA_963804955.1 of uncultured delta proteobacterium. GTDB lineage: Bacteria > Desulfobacterota > WTBG01 > CAIYCZ01 > CAIRTM01 > CAIWCT01. The sequence continues at coordinate 17,405 of CAWDSQ010000010.1, forward strand.
CTCTATGGCCTGCAGAAGCAGCCGGATAAGGCAATTGCGCATCTGGAAAAAGCCGTGGAGATGGAAAAATCCTACAGCCCCATCTGGATGAACCTCGGCAAGCTGTACTACCAGCTGCAGGCTTTCGACAAGGCAGGGGCCGCGCTGGAGCAGTCGTTCCGGTGCAGCGTTCAGCAGGAAACCGACATACTCTACATGGCCATGGCGTCCTATTACCAGGCCGGCGATCTGCCAAAGGCCACGGCCCTGGGCGAGGAGCTGGTGCAGGTATTCCGCCGCGACAGCCCTGAAATCGTGAGCCTGCTTGCGGGCATTTATATACAGACCGGCAATTTCGGCAGCGCCGTTACCATGCTGGAAACGCTGCTTGAGAAAACCCCCTCCGATGACAAGCTTTGGAAAATGCTGGCCCAGGCGCATTTCAAGAACCAGAAATACCGCGAGGCGGCCATAGCCTATGAAACCTTCGGATATCTCAGGGAGCTGGGCCGCGATGAACTGATAGTCATGGGCGACCTGTACACCATGGTGGGCGTGCCCCTGCGGGCCGCGCAATACTATGAGCTGGCCCTGCAAAACGGCGGCACTGCCGATGAACAGGAAAAGCTGTCGGTTGCCTACTACTGCGCCTATGAATTCGACAAGGCATCCGCTGCCGTCGATGGCGCCCTTAAGGAAAAGCCAACGGTGGAGCGGATGCTGTTGAAGGCGCAGCTGTGCTACCTGCAGGAGCGTTTTGTGGAAGCCCAGCAGCATTATGTGAAAGCGGCGGAGGCCATGTCCAAGGACGGCCATGAATGGCTTATGGCGGGCTACTGCGCCCTGCGCGGCGGCAATACCAGCCGCGCCCGCGAGCTTTTAAGCAAGGCCGCCGAATTTCCGACGCAGCGCCAGGATGCTCTTGCCATGCTCAAGGCGCTGCAGCCGGCCGATGATTTTAAAAAGGCGATGCAGGAATTAAAGGAAGCGCAGCAGCTGCTGTAGGGTTCTCAAAAACTGATATGCAGGGTGGACGAACGTGACGCTGAAACAGAAGATGGAACCCCGGAGGCAGTGGCTGCACAGGCGCCTGGTGAGAGCCTGCACAGGCATGTGCCTGCTTGCCGTGCTGTGTTTGTTTGTCCGTGATGCCTCAGCCCAGGCGGCAGGCGGCATTCGCGGCACGGTGACCGATGCCGCGAAAAAACCCCTTGCCGAGGTTGGCGTGGAGATATCGGAAGTATCGGGTAAACCAGTGCAGGGCGGGTTCGTGCTCACCGGCCGCGACGGCGGCTTCGTGCTGCAGGTGCCCCCAGGAGCCTATGACCTTAAAGTAACCGCTCCTGGCCATGAGCCCAGAACATTCAAGGGATTGAACGTGAAAGCAGGTGGATTTACCGAGCAGCAGGTAACGCTTTCGGGCTCGACCGTGCAGATAGATGAAATGAAGGTTGTGGGAAAGCCCCGGCAGGCCAGCGATTTTACCCAGATGATGAAGCGGCAGGCAGCCGCGGGCATTATGGACAATATTGCCGCCGATACCATTAAGAAAATTCCCGAGTCCGATGTGGCGGGCATTCTCACGCGCATGCCCGGCGTGGTTATATCCGAGGGTAAATACATGCAGGCCCGGGGCATGACCAAGCGCTATAACAATACCATCCTCAACGGCGCCGTGGTGCCGACGACGCGGCCCAATGAAAAGCTCACGCCCCTTGATCTTTTTCCGGGCGGCGTTGTCGATTCCATCAGCGTTGCCAAGACCTTTACGCCCGACCTGCCGGGAAATTTTTCCGGGGGCCTGTGCCAGATAAAAACCAAGGCCCTGCCCGACGGCCCGCAGGTGAAGCTGGGCTATACGGCCAAATACAATACCGAGACAACGGGCGAGGATTATCTGACCTACAATGGCGGCGGCAAAGACTGGGCCGGCTATGACGACGGCACGCGCAAGCTCCCCCATATCATTCCCGGAATAAAAATAGGGAACACTGACAAGGACACGGCCGGCTCCGTGGGCGTCAGCGCACGAGAGCGCGAAAAATTAGGCGAATCGTTCGACAATACCTGGAACACGCACAGGCGCAATGCGCATCTGCAGTCCGACTATGAGTTTACCGCCGGCGACCGCATGGGCAAGTTCGGCCTGGTCATGTCAACCTATTATAAAAGCGACATCAAGAACTATATTGATGAAGAAAGAACCTATTACGCGTATGCCCCGGCTTCCCCCGGCGGCCAAGATCCTGCCCTCAGCTATGATTTTGAGCGATCGCGACTAATCATCAAGGAAGGCGGCCTGCTCAACTTCGGCTATGAATTCAGCGCCGACCATAAAATGTATTTCACTAATTTTTACAACCGCAACACCACTGACGAGGCCCGCATCGCCCTGTCGACGTACCACACCGACGACGCAAGCTATTACAAGACGACGAAACTGCGCTATATCGAGGAGGAATTCTACTCGGGCGGCGTGGCGGGCGACCATAGGTTTGACGAGCTTTTAAAAAGCCGTGTCAAGTGGCGCTATAATTTTTCCCTGGCCCGGATGAATGATCCCGACCAGCGGTCGAATACGTATGAATTTGTTAGAGATATTAATGGAAATCCTACGGGGGAGTACATTCTGTCATCAAAAAAGGCCGAGGCTCTGCTGCGGCAGTTCTCCGAACAGGATGAGGACATGGATGATCTGGCTGTTGACTGGTCTTTGGAAGCGCCGAGCCCCTGGTCATGGCTGGAGCCCAAATTTCAGTTCGGCGCCGCCTACACAAAGCGCGACCGCGATTTCTATATGCGCCGGTTCGCCTTCGGTACTAGTAAGTCTCGACAGGTACAAATTTGATTTGACGCAGGACCCCGAAACCCTGCTGCAGCCCCAGAACATCAACCAGCAGGGATTTTATCTGCAGGAAACAACTCTCCCCAATGATACCTATACAGCCGGGGAAAGGCTGGCGGCAGGCTATGCCATGCTCGACTTCACCTTTTTTGAGCAGGTCCAGCTGCTGGGCGGCGTGCGCCTCGAGCGCGACAAGACCAGTCTCGACTCCATAAGTCTGTTTGATCCTAATAAAAGACATCAACACCACGCTCATTGACAATACCTGGGAGCCTTCGGTGAACCTGAAGTACAGCCCCTGTTAAAGACATGAATTTCCGGCTGGGGTTCAGCCGCACGGTCTCGCGGCCCGAGTTCCACGAGCTTGCGCCCTTTCTATTCTACCGATGTCGTCGGCGGCTACGGCATGAAGGGCAACCCGGACCTGCAGGTCGCGAAAATCAAGAATTACGACTTTCGCTGGGAATGGTTTATCAACCGGCAGGACATTCTTGCCGTGAGCCTGTTCTATAAAGACATCACCAATGCCATAGAGCCCAGTAATTCTAGAACGAAGAATGGGGTCCATAACTACACCAATGCCGATGACGCCTGGCTCAAGGGCGTGGAGTTTGAGGTGCGCAAAAACCTGGGCTTTGCCTGGTCGGGAGTGCGGCACTGGACCATTACCGGCAATTATGTCTATGCCGAATCGGAATCAACCATTCGGCGAACATACCTCGAATTTCATCCCCTTAACAGACAAGCGGCCCCTTGTGGGGCAGCCGGAAAACATGGTGAACCTGGCCCTTGAGTACGATAACCCCGACTGGGGCTTCACTGCCCGCTTCATGTATCAGTACACTGACGAGCGCGTGGATCAAATCGCCGGCAATGATCTGCCCAATATTATTGAAAAAGAGCATGACCGGTTTGACCTGGTGCTTATCAAAACCTTCGGCAAGCACTGGGACGTGAAATTTACCGCGCAGAATCTCAATAATGAGCCTTACACCGTGACGCAGGGCGGCCAGATTTATCATACCTACAAGGTAGGCCGGACCTTCAAGCTGGGAGTTTCCTGGAAATGGTAGCAAAAACAAAACACTGTGTAGGGCTATGGGTATCTCCCAAGCTGAAGCTCTATGAGGCAGCCGGGAGAAATCCCGGGCTGAAGTAAAAACAAGGGCGTTAAGAGTTCTCATCCCGCTTCCAGCGGGATTCGAAATGACAGCAAGGGCAATTACGACGCAGTCTCAAAAGCAGGTATCCAGAAATCAGTATTACTGCAGCTTTGTGGATGACCGGATAATTTTAATAGAATACAAAAAATTAATTCAATGTTAACGCAAAATTAAAATGCAAATGGTACTGTTTATCAGAATAGAGGGCTATGCTGCTTGACTGGACTTACCCCTTTACATTGTTTTTTATGGGTATCCACAAAGCTGAACCTGCCGGCAGGTTCAGCATGTATACACCAAATGGATTCCCGCCTGCGCGGGCATGACAAGATTTTTTAGTCTGTTGCGTTGCAAACTAACATCCCCCCGAAAGCGGGGCTACAGACACTGATGCGGTTCAGCTTTGTGGATAACCAGATTGTAGAGAAAGGAGGTGCCGGAGCAAACCAAAAACATGAGAAAAAAAAGCTATCGGGCCTATTCAAACAACAACGGACACAAAAAGGGAGATATATCATGAAAAAAATATTGAGCGCTATAGCGCTGGCCGCCATGCTGATAACGGCGGCAAACAGTCATGCCCAGACGGTCGTGCAGGGACAGATTACCAGCAACACCACCTGGAGCAGCGATGTGCTGATCAGAGGTCCTCTGTTCGTGCGCAGCGGCGCCACCCTGACGGTTACGGCAGGCACCACGGTTTACGGCGAAAAGGCTACTCTTGCAGCTCTTATTATCGACCGGGGCGCAAAATTGAATGCCGTCGGCACGATGGACAACCCGGTTCTCTTCACCAGCGACCAGCCTGCGGGTACGCAGGAACGCGCCGACTGGGGCGGACTCATCATCAACGGCTACTCAACCCTGAACGTACCCGGCGGCACGAAATCGGGCGAAGGCGACACCGGCATTTTCGGCTGCACGCCTGGCGTTAACTGCAATGAGGCCGACAACAGCGGCACCCTGCAGTATGTGCGCGTGGAGTACGGCGGAATACAGTTCACCCCCGATAACGAGCTCAACGGCATCGCCTTCCAGGGCGTGGGCTCCGGCACCACCGTTGACCATGTGCAGGTGCATATGAGCAAGGATGACTGCCTCGAGTTTTTCGGCGGTACGGTCAGCGTGAAATACGCGATCATGAGCGCCTGCGGCGACGACTCTCTTGACTGGACCGACGGCTGGCGCGGCAATGGCCAGTTTCTGGTGGTGCAGCAGAAGGGCGACGAGGCTGACGCCGGCATCGAGGCCGATAACTATGAGTTTGGACACGACAACCTGCCCCGCTCCAACCCCACGCTGTACAATTTGACCGTTGTGGGCGATCCGTGCCATCGGATCAACGAGCACCCGGGGCATGCGCCCCCGCCGCGGCACCGCGGGCAAGATTCGCAATGCCATCGTCATGGGCTTTGCCACGAATTCAGGCTGCGATATCGATGATGCCGCGACCTTCACTCAGGCAACAGCCGGCAACCTGGTCATCGACAATAATATTTTCTATAATAACCTCGAGAAGCTTTGCCACCGACAGCGAAGCCTTTCTGGGCACGACCATGCAGAACAATGAGACAGTAAATCCCCTGCTGGGCGCACCCTACAACCTGACAGCTCCGGATTTCCGCCCGGCTGCAGGTTCACCGGCCATTACCGGCGCCGTGCCGGTTGCCGCTCCTCCGGCGGGCAACAGCTATATCATCGCCACCGATTATATCGGCGCGGTTGATCCCGACAGTGACTGGACACGGGCTGCCTGGACCAGCTATGGCACGGCTGCCTGGTCCCCTGATGATGCAGACGATGACGGCATTTCGAATAGCGTTGACAACTGCCCGACTTCCTACAATCCCCAGCAGCGTGATGCCGACACTGACGGCGTAGGCGACGTGTGCGATACCACCCCGGGCTGCGGCGGCTGCGGCGAGGCTGCCTGTGAGGATGTTGATGCAGACAACGACGGTATTATTAATAATGTTGATAACTGCCCGAGCACGTGCAATGCTCAGCAGCGTGATGCTGATCTGGACGGAATAGGCGACGTGTGCGATACCACGCCCGGCTGCGGCGGCTGCGGCCAGGCTGCCTGCGAGACGGTCTGTACGCTGTAATAAACAACGTACATAACAAATAAGGATTGAGCTGACCTGCAAGGTCAGCTCAATCCTAAATTTATCGAAGGAGGAAAAGTATCATGAAAAAAATATTGAGCGCCATAGCGATGGCCGCCATGCTGATAACGGCGGCAAACAGCCATGCCCAGACGGTCGTGCAGGGACGAGATTACCAGCAACACCACCTGGAGCAGCGATGTGCTGATCAGAGGACCTCTGTTCGTGCGCAGCGGCGCCACCCTGACGGTTACGGCAGGCACCACGGTTTACGGCGAAAAGGCTACTCTTGCAGCTCTTATTATCGACCGCGGCGCAAAACTGAATGCCATCGGCACCAAGGACAGCCCGGTTCTCTTCACCAGCGATCAACCTGCGGGTACGCAGCAACGCGCCGACTGGGGCGGAATCATCATCAACGGCTACTCAACCCTGAACGTACCCGGCGGCACGAAAACGGGCGAAGGCGACACCGGCGTCTTCGGCTGCACGGCCGGCGTTGACTGCAATGAGGCCGACAACAGCGGCACGCTCCAGTTTGTGCGCGTGGAGTACGGCGGCATTCAGTTCACCCCCGATAACGAGCTCAACGGCATCGCCTTTCAGGCCGTGGGCTCCGGCACCACCGTTGACCATGTGCAGGTGCATATGAGCAAGGATGACTGTATCGAATTTTTCGGCGGCACGGTCAGCATGAAAAACGCCATTATGAGCGCCTGCGGCGACGATTCTCTTGACTGGACAGACGGCTGGCGCGGCAATGGCCAGTTTCTGGTGGTGCAGCAGAAGGGCGACGAGGCTGACCGCGGCATCGAGGCCGATAACTATGAGTTTGGACACGACAACCTGCCCCGCTCCAACCCCACGCTGTACAATTTGACCATTGTGGGCGATCCGGCCACCGGATCAACGAGCAACCGGGGCATGACCATCCGCCGCGGCACCGCGGGTAACATCCGCAATTCCATCATCATGGGCTTTGCCACGAATGCAGGCTGCGATATCGATGATGACGCGACCTTCACTCAGGCAACAGCCGGCAACCTGGTCATCGACAATAATATTTTCTACAACAATCTCAGGAGCTTTGCCACCGATTCCGAGGCATTCCTGGGCACGACCATGCAGCACAATGAGACCCGCAACCCGCTGCTGGGCCTGCCCTATGACCAGTCGGCCCCGGATTTCCGCCCGGATGCAGATTCACCCGCCCTGGACAACGACACGGTTCCGGTTGCCGCTCCTCCGGCGGGCAACAGCTATATCATCTCCACCGATTATATCGGCGCTGTTGATCCCGATAATGACTGGACACGGGCTGCCTGGACAACCTATGGCGAGGCTGCCTGGACTCCTGACGACTGCACCGATGCCGACGAAGACGGCTACTCTATAGAAGGCGGCGACTGCGGCGCGGTTGACTGCAATGACGGTAATGCCGCCATCAACCCCGGCGCAAACGAAACCTGTGAAGACGGTGTGGACAATGACTGCGACGGCCAGGTTGATGAAGGTTGCGACAACTGTACCGACGCCGACAATGACACCTATGCCGTTGAAGGCGGCGACTGCGGCCAGGTTGACTGCAATGACGGTAATGCCGCCATCAACCCAGGCGCAAACGAAACCTGTGAAGACGGTGTGGACAATGACTGCGACGGCCAGGTTGATGAAGGGTGCGACAACGCGACAGAGTGCGTCCTGACCGTGCGGCCGGCTACGGTATACAAATTCCTGAGCTGGGTTTTCCCGCTCAGGTTATATTCGCTGCAGGGCGACGGCAATGCGGTACTCACCTCTGACGACGAACTCGACTGGGGAACTCCGGGGATCACAACATTGAGCGCCCGGGTTACCGGCGCAGCGCGCTATCAGGGGCATTATTTTTGTGCGGCCACGGCTTATTGAAGCAGGAACATATGATGTGACGGTAGGCAACTGCGCCGGCACGATCGAAATAAAATAAGGCTTTTCCGCTTGCATTGGATGCGGGCTCTGCCTGCATCCAATGCAAGCGGAGTTATTCTGAAAGAATTCTCATGAAGAAGCACTGTTATCAGCAATCAAAAAAACCGTCCGCCAGACTCCTGTGCACTACTGCCGCCCTCGGCGTTCTGCTGCTGTTCTGCCTTGGCCTTCTGCAGGGCTGCTCTTTCTTCGGAAGCGAGCCGGACGCGAAAGGCTGGTTCGGCTCCGCCGACGAGCTTGCCCGGGGCGTTGCGCAGGCGCTTGCCGCAAATGACCGGGAGGCGCTTGACCGCTTCCGCATCAGCCGGGATGAATACATGGCCATTGTGTGGCCCGAGCTGCCGGTCAGCAAAATTGAGCAGTGGAAAAGCCAGTCGGGGTTTGTCTGGTCGCAGCATGCCGCAAAATCAGACGCGGGTCTGCGTATGATCCTCGGCCTCTTCGGTGGCAAAACTCTCACGATACGGTCCGTCACATGCAAATCGCCGGCGAAGGAATATGCCACGTTCAAACTGCATGTGCGGCCTGTGGTAGAGGTTGTAGACCAGTCCGGCGCCAAACAGGCTGATCCCGTGCTCGGTACAATTATAGAACGTTCCGGCCGTTTCAAGGTTTTCAGCTATTCCATCAAAAATTAGAAGGAGTTTTTACATGAAAAAATTTTTATCAGCATCTTATAGTATTTCCCTGGCGGGACTGATTATGCTTTGCCTGGCGCTGCCGGCAACAGGGGCCGCTGCGGCCCGTGATGCGGGCTTCCTCGACAACAGCAGTGACAGCCCCAGACACTATGTTCTGCCGCTGTACCAGTTCGGGTATGAGGTTATAACCGAAGGCACGGCAAATTATACTATTGAACGCACTATGCGCAAAAATTTTCCGTTTGATATGGATATTACGGTTATTTACGCCTGGGGCTATACGGGAGATAACTTCAACATAAAGGTGACCGATCTCGGCGACAGGGGTGACCGGCTGTTTGCCTGCGCCATAGCAGTTTACAACGGCAGAGCAACGACCGAGTGGGGCACCATGTACAGCTCCAGCAGCCAGAATTCTTTCGACGTAACCGTGCCCATGGAGTCGCCGGGGGGCTATATTTATCTGCTGTCGGGATATTTTACACCCTCGCTGGGCGAGGAGCCCTTCAGCTACAGCATGACATTAGCGTTTCCGCGCTAGTCCTTTGAGGCAGAGCGTGTATGGGTTCAGCGTATGCAGAATCGTATCACAGGAAGAGCGGTAGCGCGATTGACGGTATGATAAGCAGGCAGAAAAATATTGCACTGGTAGAAGATGACCCCGATATCGCCGAACTGATCATCCTGCATCTAAAAAAGAGCAGCTATGATGTTACTGCTTTCCCGGACGGCGCAAGCTTCCTGCATTTCCTGGAAACAGAGGTTCCCGCGCTTGTGCTGCTTGATCTGATGCTGCCGGATATCGATGGGCTTGAAATCTGCAAGATCATGCGCGATCGCGAAATGCTTGCCGCCGTGCCTATCTTAATCGTCACGGCTAAAAGCCTGGAGATGGACAAGGTTCTCGGGCTTGAACTGGGAGCTGATGATTATCTGACCAAGCCGTTTTCTCCCAAGGAGCTTGTTGCGACGGGTCAGGGCGCTCTTGCGCCGGCAGGCGCCGGTGGATCAGCAGGCGCAGCGTATCGAGGTGGGCGGTGTTTTGACCCTTGATCTTGTCAGGCATGAGCTTACCGTTCGCGACCGGCGCGTCGAACTTACCTTCACGGAGTTTAAAATTCTTGAACTGCTTGCAGCAAAAAAAGGATGGGTGTTCAGCAGGGAGAAGATTTTAAACCATCTCTGGGGGGAGGGGAAAGCAGTCATTGACCGTACGATTGACGTTCATATACGGCACTTGCGCACAAAGCTGGGATCGGATGCGCAGTTCATCAAAAACATCCGGGGCGTCGGGTACAAGGTGGAAGAATAGCCGCCCTTCAGCACGGTTTGACAATAAGGAGGCTGTGGTCTGAAAACTCCGGCTTCACACATGCCTGCTGCAACCCTAACGGTTGGGCCTTCTGCTTTTTGCTGTTTCGGATTTCAGATATTTTTTTATCTGCCTTGCGGTATCGTTATGATTTTTGCCGGCTGCAAAATTTTTTCGGTAATTTCCGTTTCGGGCGATAGTTTCGGCCGCCCTTGAATCAAGTTTCATAATTCCCCGTTTCAGCCAGGCCCCCGGATCAAAGGCCTGCACTGACTGCGCCGGTAGCACGAAGCATACTGCAACAATGAGTCCAAGAAAAAGTTTGCCTTTCATAGCCTGCCTCCATCGCAATGTACAATCATCAGTTTTTCTGTTTCTCTGCAGGCAGTATGGCCTTAACGTATTAAGCGGATATAAAAATACGGTTAAGAATGTGTTAAATCATCAGATGGAAGGACTGGGTGTTGGAAATATACGGTCGCATTTAAGGGCTTAATAAAGAAACTAACACTGGGCTGGAGCGAGGCGCAGGCATCCGCAACAGCGGATCGGGCAGACACGGGTCTGCCCATGTGAAAAACATCAACTGATAGTATGATGCTTTATCACCCGGCCCTGAAGCATGAAAATGGTGTCTTCGGCGATATTGGTGGCAAGGTCGGCGATGCGCTCAAGGTTTTCGGCGATCCGCAGGATATTGATGCAGTGGCTTATGATGGAAGGATTTTCCGTCATGAAGGTGATGAGCTCACGCAAAATCTGGTTGCGCATGTCGTCGATGATGCTGTCGCGGCGGCAGACCTCCATGGCAAGCTGCGGGTCTTCGTTGATGAACGACTCAATGACATCGGCAAGCATGCCCCGCACCAGCTCGCTCATGCGCGGTATGTCGATGAAGGGCTTGATGGGCGGCACCTGTATGAGCTCCAGGGCATTTTTTGAAATATTGACCGCATGGTCTCCCATGCGCTCTAAGGCGGCATTCATATCGTACACCACCAGGATCGTGCGCAGGTCCCTGGCCATGGGCTGAAACTGCGCTATCAGGTTGGTGCAGGCCTCATCGATATCCAGTTCGAAGCGGTTGGCCTTTGGCTCGTCCTGATCGACCAGCTCCAGCAGCAGTGTTTCATTGCGGCTTACCAGCCCCTTGACGCTTTTATCAATCATGCGTTCGATATGGGCGCTGAACTGAATAATTTCGCCTTTGAGTTCATTTAATCGTTCCGGCTGCATGGTAGTTCCTTTCTTGGATTGCGCTGTAGGGGCTTATGGCACATACGCCCCTACAATTTGTATCAACCAAATTTTCCTGACAAATATTCCTCTGTCCGTTTGTCATCGGGCACGGTGAACAGCTTTTCCGTGGTGCCGAATTCGACAAGATCGCCCAGATACAGAAATGCGGTAAAGTCGGACACGCGGGCGGCCTGGGCAATATTGTGCGTGACAAGCAGTATGGTTACATTGTTTTTCAGCTCGCTGATAAGCTGCTCGATATGGGCCGTGGCCTTGGGGTCAAGGGCCGATGTGGGCTCGTCCATGAGCAGAATATCGGGGTTCATGGCAAGGGCCCGGGCAATGCACAGGCGCTGCTGCTGGCCGCCGGAGAGAAATGATCCCTTACGGTGGAGCCGGTCGCGCACTTCTTCCCACAGAGCGGCTTTGCGCAGAGATTCCTCGACAATGCGGTCGCGCTCATCTCTGCGGATTTTTATGCCGTTGAGATTGTACCCGGCAACCACATTGTCATAAATGCTCATGGTCGGAAAAGGATTGGGCCGCTGAAACACCATGCCGATCTTTTTTCGCACCATGATAGGGTTCATTTTATACAGATCCTCATCATGCAGGTAGATGCTCCCCGCAACCCCGGCATCGACGATAAGTTCATGCATGCGGTTGATGCAGCGGATGAGAGTAGTCTTCCCGCAGCCTGAAGGGCCCATGAGCGCCGTTACCTTGTTATGCTGGACCGACAGATTAATGTCTTTGAGCACAGGGTTATCGCCGAAATGGGCGGAAAAATTCTCGACTCTTAAAACTGGACTTTCCATCTCTTTGCTATCACCTTTGCAGTAAAGTTCATTCCCAGCACAAACACCACAAGCACAAGCGCTGCGCCCCAGGCTTTGGCATGCCACTCGGGATAGGGGCTGGTGGCATAGTTGAAAATCATGAGCGGCAGGCTGTCGACAGGCTTTAGTACGTTTAAACTCATGTACGGATTGCCGAAAGCCGTAAACAGCAGGGGCGCTGTCTCGCCGGTTATGCGCGCTATGGCAAGAAGGATGCCGGTGAGAATGCCCGTGAGGCCCGACGGCACGATAATTTTGAGCACCGTGCGGGAATAGGAAACGCCCAGGGCAAGGGATGCCTCCCTGATAATATCGGGAACAAGCACCAGTGTTTCCTCGGTGGAGCGCACGATTACCGGCAGCATCATGATGGCAAGGGCCACGCTGCCCGACAGGGCTGAAAAGGTTCCCATGCTGAGCACGACCCAGGCATAGGCCACAATACCGATGACTATGGAGGGTATGCCCTGCAGCACTTCCATGCACAGCCGCACCCCGGAGGCGATCCTGCCTGTTTTCTGCTCGGCCAGGTAAATGCCTGCCAGCACCCCCAGCGGTATGGCAATGAGGCTTGCAAGCACGATAAGCATCAGTGTGCCGGCCAGGGCATTGGCTATGCCGCCGCCGGTTTCGCCCATGGGCCGGGGAAGGGCCGTGAGAAATTCCCAGCTGATGACCCCTATGCCGTTTTTTACGATATGAAAAATGATCAGCAGAAGCGGCACGATCATGGCAAAAGACAGCAGCACCACCAGGGCCAGAAACAGGCGGTCTTTAATGATGCGCAGCCGTATGTTTAAATGTGAAGTATGCATGAGCACTGTATTTCTTTGATTGATTATATAGTCCGGCAAAGCCGTCCCGCAGGGCGGCTGCTACATTTTCATTCTGTGCATGATATAGCGGCCGATCAGGCTGATGACCAGCGTCACCATCATCAGCAGCAGCCCCACCTCGATGAGACAAGATACATAGACCGCGTCGGTGGCTTCGGCGAATTCATTGGCGATAATGCTTGCCATGGTGTTAGCGGGGCTGAAAATGCTTGTGGGCAGTATATTGGCATTGCCGATTACCATGGTGACGGCCATGGTCTCGCCGATGGCGCGGCCGAGCGACAAAAGAACACCGGCGAAAATGCCCGACCGGGCAGAAGGCAGCACCACCTTTTTTATCATTTCATAGCGCGTGGCCCCAAGCGACAAAGCAGCCTCCTTGAGATCCGCCGGCACAAGGTTCACCACATCGCTGCTGATCGAAGCCGAATAGGGGATAATCATCACCGCAAGGATGAGGGCCGCCGTCAGAATGCCGATGCCATAGGGTATCACCCCTAACTGCATCTCCACCTGGCGCACCAGGGGCACAAGAACAAACAGGCCCCACATGCCGAAAATAACCGAGGGTATGCCCGCCATCAGCTCAATGGCGCTTTTCAGAAATGAAGAAACAAGGCCTGCGCGGAAGTACTCGCCGAGAAAAATCGCGATGGCCAGGGAAAAGGGCAGTGATATGGCAAGAGCCAGGAACGAGGTCAGCAGCGTGCCGACCAGAAAAACCAGGGACCCGTATTCTTTGAAGACCGGGTCCCAGGTGGTGCCGGTAAAAAAGGTAAATCCTGTCGCCTTCATGGCCGGCAGCGAATCGATCACCAGGGTCACGAAGATGCCGGCAAGCAGCAGGAGCATAAGCACGCCCACGGCTTTGAGAACTGTTTTAAAAATCGAATCAAACGATACTTTGATCATATGCCTGTCTGCAGTTTGCACCTGTTGATCCCGAAGCAAAAGTCCCGCCATCTCGGGCGGTGAGGGTGCTTCAGCTGTTGTCCGGTCCATTCTTGTTCGCCATGTATGCTTGCTGCTGTTGTGCGGCAGTAATTTTTGCCGTCATGTCAGCCGCAATTGTTTACGCCAGAATTGATGGTTCCGTAAAAGTCCGAAACTGTCCCTGAACGAAGTGAAGGGTCCGAAATATGTAAACCAGATTCTTCGCTTCAGCGACAAAATAGTGCTTTTTGACTTTCACGAGAGCATCAGAATCTGCTTCATAAAACGCAAGTTCCGAAGCGCGGCCGACAGTTCAAGGGCGTTTTGAGGCGCCGCGCTCCGGCATGCCTGCCGTGCTACTGCACTATCGCAGCTCCGTCATAGGTGGCTGACTTTAAAATCGCCTCAGCCTTTTTAACTGCTTCAGCCGGCAGCGGCGCATAGTCAAGGCCCTCTGCAAGCTGCTGGCCCTCATGCAGAATCCATCCCAGGAGATTTACAAGATCCGCGGCCTTTTCTTTTGAGCGTCCGGCATAGTTCTGTTCTTTGTAAAACACCAGCCAGGTAAAGCCTGAAATCGGGTAGCCGTCTTTGGCTGCAGTGTTGACGATGCTCACGCGCGTGTCATCGGGAATGGCCACGCCTGCGGCGGCGGTGACCGATTTCATGGAAGGCTTAATGAAAACGCCCGACTTGTTTTTGACATCGGCATAGGGCATTTTGTTCTGCACCGCATAAATAAGCTCAACATAGCCGATAGCGCCGGGCACCTGCTTCACAAGGCCTGCCACACCGGGATTGCCTTTGGCGCCAAGGCCGTTCGGCCAGTTGAGCGACTTGCCCGCGCCCACGCGCTCTTTCCATTCGGCGCTGACCGTGCTCAGATAATCGCTGAAAATAGCCGTGGTGCCGCTGCCGTCTGAGCGATGCACGGTGGCGATATTCATGTCGGGCAGCAGCATGCCCGGATTGACATGTCAACGATGCGCTTGTCATTCCATTTTTCAATTCTGCCGAGGAATATATCAACGATCAGGTTCGAGGTCAGTTTGATTGCCGGATCGCCGGGTACATTATAGGTAATGACCACGGCGCCAAGGCAGGTGGGAATATGCAGAATGGGGGCCCCGGCTTCCGCCATTTCCTTGTCTTTCATGCAATCGTCAGTGCCGCCGAAATCAACGGTCTTGGCCTTCAGCTGCTGAATGCCGCCGCCCGAGCCGATGGCCTGATAATTGACCTTAACGCCTTTTTCCTGGTTGTAGGTGTCAAACAGCTTGGAGTAGATACGGGAACGGGAAGGTCGCGCCTGCTCCCAAAAGCTCTTTGGCCTCGGCCCGCGCACCAGGCAGCAAAGCTGCGGCCAGGGCGAACAAAAGCGTGATCACGGTGAGCGCTGCTTTTTTCATGAGAGTCTCCTTCTCTGGTATTGTTAAAATTTAAAATTCAGATCAAGCTGCACCTTTTCCTCGTCGAGGCTCGGGCCGCTGATCTTTTTGGTGTTGAAGTAGCTCGCGCAAAAATCAATATGTTCGAACAGGCCGTAGGTGAGCGATGATTTATAGCCCTTCACATTTGTCTGGCCGTCATAGGTGTCGGCATCGGGCAGAATATCCGGCCAGGCATCGCGCTCGAGTTTTTCATACCGGGTCATGAACTGCCAGTCATGCCGTTTTTTGATCTTTTCCGAGCCGAATTTGACGCCCACGAGATACCCTGTGTCGTCGCTGCCTGTCGAGTTGTTCTTGACCGCGTCGCCGAACAGGGCGATAAACGGCATGCGGGCAAAAGCGGTTTTGTAGCCGAGTTCGCCGCTCAGGGCCAGGGCGTCATAGTCATATTTTAGCGTATTTTTGAACTTGCGGGTCGTATTTGTTTTGCTGGAATAGTCCACATCAGACTGCTTTTGACCCTTGTAATTGTCGAACCGGTACATGGCCACGGCGTTTTTGAAGTACATATTGCGGAACTTTATCTTGGATCCGGGCTGTATGACATACATGGACGGATCGTTTTCATCGCCGCTGCGCTCGTCGATCATGAAAAAGCCCGTATTCATGAACAGGTCGACATCCGGATTGAGCGCGTGCGTGAACTGGGCCGCAGCGCCTTCGGGCCGGATATCGGTATCAAAGAGCAGGTCCGAAGGGCAGAACAGCGGGTTTTCGAACTTGCCGCCGATGAGTGAGAGCCAGCTCCAGGGCTTGTAGCGGGCATAGGCATAATCAAGGCGGATGTCGCCGCGCTCGAAGGAATTGTCCATGGTCTCATTGGTCGAGCGAGGGTCTGAAGAGCCGCTGGCAAGGCCGAAGCCAACCTCGATCTGGTCATTGATCTGGGTTACGACACCCAGGCGCAGGCGGTAGCGGCCGCGGTTGCGGTCGGCGGTATCGTCGCGCTCGGTTGATTCATAGCGAAGCCGCAGGTCTCCCTTGAGCTGCATCTTGCGCACCCAGGCGGGCAGGGCATCGGCAAACATTTTCGGGTCTTTTTTTATTTCATTGCGCACGGCTTCTTTGGCGCCTTTGATTATTTCGGCGCGCTCCTGGTCTTTTTCCTGCCAGGCAGCCTCCTTGACTTCCTTCAGCACATCTTCAGCGTCGCTTTTTGATAGAATTCCTTTTTTCACCAGTTTTTCCACCAGAATATCAACCTCGCCGGCCTGCGCCGGAGAGGCGAACAAGCCTGCGGCCAGGGCGCAACAGGCAATCATCAGCAGTAACCGTTTCATAGAGCCTCCTTTCCTGTGCGGCATATTACTTGGCCACTGCCCAGCTGAAGGTTATGGAAAACTGCGCCGGCAGCAGGACATCGCCGTCGATGTTTTTGATATATGCTCCCACCAGCACCAATCCGTAGGCAGCGCTCATTTTCACGGTTTTTGTGATTGAAAGGGGGGCTGCTGTTTTCATATTGATAAACACGGGCTTGCCGCCCAGGGGGTAGGCAAGGCCTATCAGGCTGAACTCGAACACCGCGCCGAAATCTTTGGTTACCGTTGGCTTGAGCGTTATGGTCAGATCTCCCAGTTTGGTTTCATTGTCGCCCGTGCCGATGACCAGATAAGGTCTCGATGGGTTTGAGTCTGCGGCTGTCGAACTCGTCGTACAGCATGAACTCGCGAATCGTGCCTTCACCGGGCGACAGTGTCAGCAGGCTTGCAGCCTGCGCTGTACCGGCAAGGCCCATTGCCAGAACAAGGGTTAATAAAACAGTTTTTACCATTCCCCTTTTTTCCATTTCCTTCTCCTTTTTAAGATTGAATATTAAATGCGCACTGCTCAGATGCGCACTGCTATGTGATCATTTTATCCGCCGAGTGTTAATATCGGTTAATTTTTCTGTTAAGATTCGGTTAATTTTTAAAAGACAAAAAACATAAAGCTTGACTTAACGGGCCAAAAAAATGCAGAATAACTGACAGTTTAGGCGGTTGCCGCACATGGCTATCACGGCTCACAGAGTGTCATGTTGATTCAATTTAATCCAGTAACATTCTAACCCAGGGAGAACCGGCGTATGGACGGTCATATTTACAAATCATTCGACAAAGAACTGCATGATTTAAAGGAGCGGCTGCTGCTGGTGGGCGGTCGCGTGGAGCGCGCCATACGCGATGCGATTCAAGGCCTTGGAGGAGCGCAATTCCGATATTGCCCAGAAGATCATCGCCGACGATGATTTTATCGACAGCGAAGAGATCGAAATCGACGAGTTCTGTCTGCGCCTGCTGGCGCTGCGGCAGCCCGCCGCGCGCGACCTGCGGTTCATCACCACGGCCATAAAAATCAACTACGACCTTGAACGCATCGGCGATATGGCCGTTAATATCTCCGAGCGGGTGCTTGAATTAAATAAAGAGCCCCAGCTCAAGCCCTATATTACGCTGCCGCAGATGGCGCTGAGCGTGCAGCAGATGCTGCGCGACAGCCTCAACGCTTTTGTCAACGAAGACCCCGCAGCGGCCCTCGCCGTTGTGGATGAGGATGAAAAGGTCGATCATGCCCTCAAGCAGATTTACCACGAGCTGGTGAACTATATGGCCAAAGACTACGGCTCCGTGCCCCGGGCCACACGGCTGCTGTTCATTTCAAAATATCTCGAGCGCATCGCCGACCATGCCGTCAACATCGCCGAACTGGTCGTGTTCATGGTTGAAGGCAAAATTCTGCGGCACCGCAAGCATCACGAGGGAGAAATCGACTGATGCCGAGGCTTGCACCATGTTTTGCTGGCAGCGCTGTGCCTGTGGGCGGCGGGCTGCGGCGGGGAATCGTCATCCCGGGCAATTTATGAGAAGCATGTCGTCAATATAGCCGGGTCGACCTCGGTCATGCCGTTTACGGAAAAGCTCGCCGAGCATTTTATGGTCGAGCAGCCGACTTTTATCGTCAATGTGCAGTCCGGCGGCTCAACAGCAGGCATTCAGGCCTGCATGAACAAAACCGTTGGCATCGGCATGAGCTCCCGCGAGCTGAAGCCTGATGAGAAAGCGCTCAATGAAATTACGATCTGCCTTGACGGCATCGCCATGGTCGTGCATCCGGACAATCCCGTTACCAGCATGAAGCTTGCGCAGGTGCGCGATATTTTCAGCGGAAAAATAAAAAACTGGAAGGAGCTCGGCTGGCTCGACCGCCGCATCGATGCTGTGACGCGCGAGGAGGGCTCGGGCACGCGCGGGGCTTTTGAAGAACTGGTGATGCACAAGGATCGAAATCGATGACGGCATCATGGTGCAGGACTCAAACGGCTCGGTGAAGGAAGTGGTGGCTACCGACCCCTATGCCATCGGCTATGTGTCGCTGGGCATGGTCGATACGCGCGTGTCGGCGGTCACCATCGATGACGTAAAACCCACGGTCGAAGCCATTAAAAAAAAGAAGTATAAAATCGTCCGGCCGTTTCTCTATCTCACCATGGGCACGCCGACCGGCGACGCACTGACATTTATCAACTATGTGCTGTCAAAAGACGGCCAGGTGCTTTTGAGAAAAGAAGGGCTGATACCGGTTTATGAGTTCTAATAAAGCAGTGCTCAAAGAGCGCATCATCAAGCAGATACTCACGGCGTGCGCCTTCTCGTCGCTGCTGTTCCTGTTTCTTATTTTTGCCTTCATCCTGGTCGAAGGCCTGCCGCTGTTTTACAAGGTGGGCGTCAAAAACATTGTTTTCGGCATGAAGTGGGCGCCCACCAAGGGCTTTTTCGGCATATTCCCCATGATTGTTTCATCATTTCTGGTCACCTTCGGAGCGCTGGTCATCGGCGGGCCGCTGGGCCTGGGGTGCGCGGTCTATCTTGCCGAATACGCCGGCAGGCAGCAGAAAATGTTCCTGAAGCCCGCACTGGAACTGCTGGCCGGCATTCCCTCGGTCGTGTACGGCTTTCTCGGGGTTCTCTACATCGTGCCCTTTATCCGGCAGTTTGTCGGCGGCTCGGGCTTTTCGCTGCTTGCCACCTCCATCGTGCTCGGGATCATGATACTCCCGACGGTCATCAGCATATCCTATGACGCGCTTATGAGCGTGCCCCGCAGCTACCGGGAAGGCGCCCTTGCCATGGGCTCAACCAAATGGCAGTCGACCTGGCGCGTGGTCATCCCGGCGGCAAAGTCGGGCATTCTTGCAAGCTGCATTCTCGGCATGGGGCGGGCGGTCGGAGAAACCATGGCCGTCATCATGGTCGCCGGCAATGCCCTGAAAATTCCCGGGGGGCTTCTGGACCCCCTGCGCACGCTTACCAGCAATATCGCCCTTGAGCTTTCCTATGCCCGCGGCGACCACCGCCTCGGGCTTTTTTCAACCGGCGTGGTGCTGCTTTTGATCATCATGGTGCTCAACTATTTTGCCAATTTCGTCATCAGGAGGACGGTGATTAAATGAGGGTCAATCCGCGCCTTACCGACACACTGGTCAGACATTTACTCAACATGCAGGCATACTTCACGGTCGGCATCCTGGTGATCATTGTGTTCATCATTTTCATCAAGGGTATCTCCAACTGCAGCCTGAGCTTCATGCTGACCTACCCCGAGGACATGGGCCGCCACGGCGGGGTTTTCCCCGCCATCGTCGGCACGATTTTTCTGGTGGCGCTGTCCATTTTATTTGCAACGCCCCTGGGGCTCGGCACGGCCATCTTTCTTACGGAATACACGAAGGAGTCGCGCCTCACGACCATCATCCGCTTCGGCGTGGAATCGCTGGCCGGCATCCCCTCAATCATTTACGGCCTGTTCGGCTTTATTTTTTTCGTCATCAAGCTCGAGATGGGCTGGTCGCTGCTTGCGGGCGCGCTGACCATGACCATTATGATTCTGCCCACCATCATACGCACCAGCGAAGAGGCCATTAAAGCGGTGCCGAAAAATCTGCGCATCGTCAGCCATTCGCTCGGGGCCACCAAGTGGGAAACAACCGTGAAGGTGGTGCTGCCGTCGGCGGCGCCCGGCATTCTCACGGGCATCATGCTCAGCATCGGCAGGGCGGTCGGCGAGACCGCAGCGGTCATTTTCACCATGGGCAGCTCGCTGCGCCTGCCCACATCCCTTATGGAATCGGGCCGCACCATGGCGGTTCACTTCTATATTCTGGCGCGCGAGGGCATATCCATGGAAAAGGCCTATGCAACGGCCCTGGTGCTGGTGGTGAGCATTCTGGCAATCAATATTTTCGCCTATTATATGATGAACAAAGTTACGGCGAAGTATTCGTAAAAGGCAGGAGTCAGAATTCAGAAGCCAGAAGCCAGAATGAAAGGCGTATAGAGGCTTCCAGGCAATCAGAATATAAAATATTTTTTGCTGTTTTGTTATTCATGCTGAATTCTGACTTCTGAATTCCGGCTTCTTTGCTCAAGGACTTTCATGTATGGAAGCTAAAATACGCGCGCACAATCTCACGGTCCGGTTCGGCGCTGCCGAGGTGCTCAAGGGCATTGACCTCGAGGTCTATAAAAACAGGATCACGGGCTTCATGGGGCCGGCGGGCAGCGGCAAGTCGACGCTGATATCGCTCGTGAACCGGATGATCGATTTCGAAGACGGGGTACATATTCAGGGCAGCCTGTCCATCGACGGCGAGGATATCCTGGCAAAATCGGTTGATGTGGTCGGGCTGCGGCGCCGCGTGGGCACTGTGTTTGCCGTGCCGCTGCCCCTGCCGCGCTCGATTTTTGAAAATATAGCCTATGGCCCCCGCCTGAAGGGCATAACCAGAAGGACCGACCTTGAGGATATCGTTGAGGAAAGCCTCAAAAAAGCCGTGCTGTGGGAGGAGGTGCGCGACCGCCTGCAGGTCTCGGCGCTGAAACTTTCGGGCGGCCAGCAGCAGCGGCTCTGCCTTGCGCGCACGCTGGCGCTGCGGCCCGAGATCATTC
Source organism: uncultured delta proteobacterium (assembly GCA_963804955.1). Classification (GTDB taxonomy): domain Bacteria; phylum Desulfobacterota; class WTBG01; order CAIYCZ01; family CAIRTM01; genus CAIWCT01. The sequence goes on from CAWDSQ010000010.1 coordinate 38,646, forward strand.
TGCTGGATGAGCCCTGCTCGGGCCTTGATCCCATCTCGACGGCCAAAATCGAAGAGGCCTTAAACGAGCTGAAAAAAGACTATACCATCATTCTGGTATCCAACAACACCAAGCAGATCGCCCGCGCCACGGATTTTTCCGCCTTTTTTTATATGGGCACGCTGGTTGAGTTCGGCGCCACGGAGAAAATTTTCACCAATCCATCCGTCAAGCAGACGGAAGATTATATTCAGGGGAAATTCGGATAATGCTCGACTGCGCCCTCAAAACCGAAAAGCTGAATCTCTACTACGGCACCTTTCACGGGCTTAAAGATGTCGATTTTTGCGTGTACCGCAATGCCATCACCGCGCTCATCGGGCCCTCGGGCTGCGGCAAATCAACGCTGCTGCGCTGCTTTAACCGCATGAACGACCTGATCGACGACGTGACGGTGCAGGGAACGATACTGGTCAACGACGAGCCCCTGGACGGCATCGACATCATCGAGCTGCGCAAAAAAATCGGCATGGTCTTTCAGCGGCCAAATCCCTTTCCCTTCACCGTGCGGGAAAATCTTGTCTACGGTCTTAAGGTGCACGGGTACAATAAAAGGCAGTATGATGAAATCCTTGAGCGCTGCCTCAAGGCGGTGGGCCTGTGGGACGATATCAAGGACAAGCTGAACACCCCGGCCATGAACCTTTCCGAGGAAATGAAGCAGCGGCTGTGCGTGGCGCGGGTGCTGACGGTCGAGCCCGAGATCATATTGCTCGATGAGCCCTGTTCGGCGCTGGACCCCATCGCCACCTTGAAGATCGAGGAGCTGATGATAGAGCTCAAGCGCAACTACACGATCCTTATCGTCACGCACAACATGCAGCAGGCGGCCCGCGTTTCCGACTATACGGGATTCATGCTGCTGGGCGATCTCATCGAGTTCGGCGATACTTCCAAAATATTTACCGCACCCTCCGATGATCGTACCGACGGCTATATTACCGGCCGTTTCGGATAAGCTTTCAGTCAAACAGACGCTGCCCGTTTTCCTGTCTGTACAGTCGATCACAAACCTCGAAGCCCGGACAAAAAACGCAGCCTCCCGGTTAAAATTTGTGTGGCAAAGCAATAGAATTCAGAGGCCGGAATTCAGCATGCAAAATAAAACCGCTACAATATTTTTTGGAATTTAATTGCTTACAAGCGATGTATCCTGCTTTTGGATTCCTGCTTCTGTATTCATTTTTCACGTTTGCAGGGAATGGTGAATGAAAAATTCAACGGTTGCTGCTACCATCATAGCTGCTGTATGTGTGCTGACGGCAGGCTTCCTGTCTCCGTTGCATGTTCGCAGGACTGGCAGGCGCTGAACCCCGGCGGCGTGCAGGAATATTCCTTTAACGCCATCAGCGGCACTGCAGACGGCACTCTGTATGCCGTTGGCAGCGGCGGCATCATATGGTGCCTGCAAAACAGCAGCTGGGCCCAGATGCCAAGCGGCACGACGGCAAACCTCAACGGCGTCTGGTGCAGCTCCGAGGGAACCGTGTATGCCGTGGGCAATGGCGGCACCATACTGCGGCTGCAGGCCGGTATCTGGGCAGCCATGCCCAGCGGCACGACGGCAAATCTCATGGGGATTTACGGCAGCCCGGACGGCGGCGTATTTATCGTGGGCAACGGGGGCACGATACTGCGGCTGCAGGGGGCAACTGGATCCCCATGCCAAGCGGCACCTCAGCCAATCTTAATGCTGTGTGGGGCTGTGCCTGCACCGGGCTGTATGCCGTGGGCAATGGCGGCACCATACTGCGCATGAAGGGCGGGAGATGGGCCGCCATGCAGAGCGACACAAAGGCGAATCTCAAGGGAGTCTGGGGCGCCGCCGATACAGGTGTTTTTGCCGTGGGCAATGGGGGCACGATTCTCCGGCTGCAGGGGAAAACCTGGTCTCCCATGGTTGTCGGGCCGAGTACAAATTTTTGCGCAATATGGAGCAGCGCCGATGCCGGAACTTTTGCCGTTGGCGATGGTGGCACCATTCTGTCTCTGCAGGGCGACAAATGGATTGCAATGAACACCGGCACGACGGCAAATATCAATGCCATCTGGGGCGGCCCGGAGGGCAGCGTTTTTGCCGCAGGCAATAAAGCGTTTATTCTGCGCTTGATTGAAGCACAACCATTAAATTGCAAATGCATTTTGACTGAGCAGTGATTATGACCACAGGTATCGGACTGCTTTCAGGCGGGCTTGACAGCATTCTTGCAGTAAAGGTGTTGCAGGAGCAGGGGATTTCAGGTGGAATGCGTGTGCTTTGTGACACCATTTTTCGGCCCGAAAAGGCCCGTCTTGCAAACCGGCAGCTGAACATACCGCTTCATGTTGTCGATATTACCGACGCGCATCTTGCCATGCTCAAAGCCCCCCGCTACGGCTATGGCAAGAATATGAACCCGTGCATCGACTGTCACGGTCTCATGCTGCGGGAGGCAGGCGCGCTTATGGACAAACTTGGCGCGCAGTTTCTTTTCACGGGCGAAGTTCTCGGAGAGCGGCCCATGTCGCAGAACAGGAATGCGCTGCGAAGCGTGGAGAAACTCGCCGGACTTCAGGGCCGGATACTGCGGCCTTTGAGCGCGCAGCTGCTGCCGGAGACGCTACCCGAAAAGGACGGCCGTGTCGACCGCTCGCGGCTGCTCAGCATTGAGGGCCGCTCACGCAAGCCGCAGATGGAGCTTGTTGAAAAATACGGAATAAAGGAATTTCCCGAACCTGCGGGCGGCTGCCTGCTCACCGACCCGGGCTACAGCAGGCGGCTGCGCGATCTCATGCAGCGCGGCGATGATCTCTCGCGCCGCAATCTTGAGCTTCTCAAAGTGGGGCGCCACCTGCGGTTTGATGACGGCACAAAGATCATCATCGGCCGCAACGAGGGCGAAAATGAACGCATCGAGCGGCTGCGGCAGCCCGGCGATGTCATCATCGTCATTGATAATGATATGCCCGGCGCCACCATACTCATACCGGGCGGCGGCGATGCTGCAGCCATCGGCTTTGCAGCCTCTGCCTGCGTGCGCTACAGCTCTGCAAAACTTGAACCTTCAACCCCTGTTGCCGTTACTCTGGCCGATGGAACAAAAAAAGTCCTGGAGGCAGAGGCCTGCGTGCAGGATGAAATATCAAAGCGGCTGCTGTAACAGTTTGTTGATAAGGTAGTGCTGAAAAAGGAAGAAATCATACCGTGCTCAGAGGTGCAGGCGCCCTGGGCGGTACCGTGTTTTTCGGAACAATTAACAATAGGGAGGCAGTGGCAATCATATGAATCCAATGGACATGTTCAGAAAAAAATTTGAGGATTATCGCCGCATCACTGATACTGAAGGGGAGCAGCAGGCCCATGCATTTTTAATGCAGGGCTATGCCGAGCGCCAGAAAAAAAGCCTTGGGCCCTACATTGAAAACAACTCCCTGTATGAAGGATTCAAAAAAGCCATTCCCATTTATGCGCAGCTGGGCATGGTGATGGACGCGGTGGATACGTCCAATAAAGACATGGACTCCGTTATCGAAGTTCACCGCGTATGCCCGTTTATGGACATGGCCAAACAGTACGGCTTTGAAAGGCCCTGCACGGTTATTTGCGATCTTGATGTTGAAGCTACGATTGAGGCATTTGAGGGATTCAGCGGCAAAACCATAGCCTGCCAGGCCGATGGCGACTGTGTCTGCATTTTTAAATATGAGCGGCCGATGAAAAAGTAAAGGCCGATACGTGAACACCTGCACGGGTTGCTTTTATAGGAGCGGGGAGGATGCCCCAGCAAAAGGGCCATGCCTTTTGAGTGTTGCAGTGAGCGTTTGAGCCGGATCGTATAGAACGAAGAAGGGGCAGAGCACGTGCAGGCTTTGCCCCTTCTTTCGTTCTATTGCCAGGGTGTTTTTTTTCGGTTACATAACCTGTAGGGCATCGGCATTGAACGCGCATATCGGATGGCATGCTTTTATTCCACAGACAGCAGGTACGCATTAAAAAGCAGCAGCGGATAATCTGTCAGTAATGCAGCCGGGCGGCGCAGCTTTTTTTACTCGCACCGGGTGATGTTTCGTGCGATATAATTATGCTTGAAACGTAAAGCCGGGCATGCGGTGGTTCCTTGTGCAGCAGAAGCAGAGAGGACAAAGGGCTTGGAAGAATTTTTTCTCAACATTATCAAGTCTATAAGCGGGCCGTACGGGTACGTGCTTCTTGGCGTAAGCGCTTTTTTTGAAAATGTGGTGCCGCCCATACCCGGTGATACGGTCACCGTTTTCGGCGGCTATCTTGTGGGTAGCGGGCGACTGACCCTTGCGGGCACAGTGCTTGCAACAACCGCGGGCAGCTTTGCAGGTTTTATGACCATGTATGCCGCGGGCCGGTTTTTGGGGCATGAGCTTTTAAGGCACGGGGGCAAGGTTTTTGCCCCTGCGACAATCGATAAAGTGCATGGCTGGTTTGAGCGCTACGGCGTCGGGGTGGTGCTTGCCAACCGGTTTCTCTCGGGAGCGCGCTCGGTTATTTCCATCTGTGCGGGCATTGCACGGCTGAACTCCTGGCTTGTGGCCGGGTGCTGCCTGGTGTCATGCCTTGCCTGGAACTGGCTGCTCATCTGGGCGGGCAGCAAGGTAGGGGAAAACTGGGGCATGATTATCGACATGCTGAAAAAGTATAATGCCGTCATGGCCGTTGCGCTGGCCCTTGGCATGTCCGTGTGGATAGCCAGAAGCATCATGCAGCGCCGCGCACAGCGAGCGCGGGAAAAAAAGTATTGAAGATTTTGACCGCTTCGGTATTATAGATAATTGGAATTTTGCTCGGGGATCGTCCAACGGCAGGACTCGGGAATTTGGATCCCGCTACGAAGGTTCGAATCCTTCTCCCCGAGCCATTTTTTTAAAAAAGCGCTGTGCGGTTTACGTGCCCGCTCCGGCGGGGCGCATTTTCTGACATCTCTGTGGCCGGGCGGCAAGTCAAAAAACACCTTGTAGGCGAGGTGAAAGTCACTGACCGGGCAGAGAATACAGCGCATGAAAAAGGCCATGTTTGCCGGGAGACGGCGACCACCCGTGACGGCTTCTCACGTCAAAGGTGAAGAGCTTTGCTCTCTGTGGTGAATTTTTACGAGGTTGTTTATGAAGATTACAATAAAGGACGCGGCACATGTGGCAGGTCTTGCGCGCCTTCGGTTTAAAGATGATGAGCTGGAGGCTATGACCGCCCAGCTCAACAGCATACTGGAGTCTTTTGACAGGCTGCAGGCTGTCGATACGACAGGCATCCAGCCCTCGACGCATGCCGTTGACGTGAGCAATGCCTTTCGCGACGACGAGGTCCGGACCTCTCTTGCTCCCGCAACAGCCCTTGCCAATGCACCCGAGGCCGAAGAGGGCTGCTTTAAAGTGCCCCGTATTATCGAGGTGTAAGCGCCATGGCTCCTGAACTCTATCACTCTTACCATACATGAATTAAGCGCGCTTCTGCAGGCGCGCACGGTGAGCGCCGTCGAGGCCGCAGAATCGGTCATTTCCCGCATCGAGGCGGTTGACGGCCGGGTGCATGCCTATATCAGCCCCACCTTTGACCTGGCCCGCAGCCAGGCGCAGGCCGCTGACGAGCGTATTGCCCGCGGAGAGGCAGGGCCCCTCACCGGCGTGCCCCTTGCCATAAAAGATATACTCTGCACTGAGGGCATCCGCACTACCTGCGGCTCGCGGATTTTAGAAAATTTCGTGCCGCCCTATGATGCCACGGTCATCTCCAGGCTCAAGGCCTGCGGCGCGGTATTTACCGGCAAGACCAGCATGGACGAGTTTGCCATGGGCTCGTCAAATGAAACAGCCTGTTTCGGCGCGGTGCATAATCCCTGGGATCTCGACCGGGTGCCCGGCGGCTCAAGCGGCGGGTCGGCGGCAGCAGTGGCAGCAGACGAATGCATCGCAGCCCTTGGCACAGACACGGGCGGCTCCATCAGGCAGCCCGCTTCCCTGTGCGGCGTTGTGGGATTAAAGCCCACATATGGCCGGGTGTCGCGGTTCGGGCTTATCGCTTTTGCATCATCTCTTGATCAGGTCGGCCCCATCACCAAGGATGTTGAGGACGCGGCCATACTGCTTTCCTGCATCAGCGGCCATGATCCCAAAGACTCCACCTCTATCAAGCGCGAGGTTCCCGACTACGCGCAAGCGCTCAAAAAAGATGTGAACGGGCCTGCGCCTGGGTATCCCGAAAGAATATTTTATTGAAGGGCTTGACCCGCAGGTCGAGAAAGCCGTGCGCGATGCCATTGACCTTCTCAAAGCCCAGGGCGCTGAAATTGTGGAGGTGAGCCTGCCGCACACCGACTATGCCGTGGCGGTCTATTACCTGATCGCCCCTGCCGAGGCCTGCTCAAACCTTGCGCGCTACGATGGCGTGAAATACGGCTATCGCAGCTCCCAGCCCGGCAACCCTTCTGGAGATGTATGAACAGAGCCGCTCCGAGGGCTTCGGCCCTGAGGTAAAACGGCGCATCATGCTCGGCACCTACGCTCTTTCGGCAGGCTATTATGATGCGTATTACAAAAAAGCCTCGCAGGTGCGCACGCTCATCAGGCGGGATTTTACGGAAGCTTTTAAGGCCTGCGATCTGATCGTGACGCCAACGGCTCCGGCGCCCGCTTTCAAGCTGGGCGAGAAGCTGAGCGATCCTTTAAGCATGTATCTTTCCGATATTTTCACCATACCCGCAAACCTTGCCGGCCTGCCGGGCATATCTCTGCCCTGCGGTTTTTCAGGCGGCGGGCTGCCCATCGGCCTGCAGATTATCGGCAACCTGTTTGCCGAAGAACAGGTGCTCCACTGCGCCTACTGCTACGAACAGAGCACGCAGTGGCACCGCAGGAAACCGTCACTTGCTTGACAGGCTTTGCACCATGCTCCACCACCTGCCACGGGCAGCTTGTGCCGCGGCGCTGTGCCTTGCTGTGCGCTTCGGCTGCTTTTGCCGCCGCCGGGCAAAATCGCCTGACCGATATCCGCTACTGGACCTCGCCGACCTATACCCGCCTGGTGTTTGATCTCAAGACCGAAACCACCTGGGAGACGCAGGAGCTGAAGGACTCCAATCGCCTGGTGGTCGAGCTGGACGGTTTTGACGGCTTTATGCCCAAAGAGCTGCTTGAGATAAACGACGGCATTATAAAAAAGGTTCGGACCCTGCAGAGTAGCGGCAAAGTGCGGATTTTGATCGAGCTTGAAAAGCCTGCCGAGCATAAGATTTTTGCCCTGAAAAAAATTGATGAAAAGCCCCCGCGCCTGGTCATTGATGTGACGCGCGCCGATCTTGAGCAGGCAGCCCGCGTGCAGCGCGAGGAAACGCGCAAGCAGAAAAAGAAGGGCGATTATATCGTTGTGATCGATCCGGGCCATGGCGGCGAAGACCCCGGCGCGGTCAGCCCGAACGGCACCTATGAAAAAAACCTGGTGCTGTCCATCGGCAGACAGCTTGCAGCAAAGCTTGCGGCAATGCCCGGCATCAAAGCCTATCTGACCCGCAGGGGCGATTATTTCATACCCGCTTGGCAAACGCATCGAGATCGCCAAGGAATACGGCGCCGATTTGTTTCTGAGCGTTCATGTCAATGCGGGCTTCAGCACCAAAGCCGCCGGCAGCTCTGTGTATTGCCTCTCTTTCAAGGGCGCATCAAACAATGTCGCCCGCGTGGCCGAGGAGCGCGAGAACGCCTCAGACAGCATCGGCGGCGTGCCCCTTGAGCAGCAGAAATCAAACCTCAATGTGATACTGTGCGATCTGGTGCAGACCCATACCATCAATTCCAGCGTGCAGCTTGCCGGTCTGCTGCTTGACGATGTGGGAAAATTCAACAAGCTTTATCTGGACTCACCGCAGGAGGCCAATTTTGCCGTGCTCCGGGCCCCCGACATTCCGTCTGTGCTTATCGAGACCGATTTTATCAGCAGCCCCGACCGCGAGAAGATGCTCAAAAGCAGGGATTTTCAGAACCGCTTTGCCGAGACTGTGGCCGGCACCGTCGCTGCATACCTTGCAGCACGGCCGCAGCCGGATGCAGCACCGGCTGCAAAAGCATGCAAAAAGCCAGCGCGCCGTCGCAGCCTGCAACGGCACAAGCAGTCCAGCCGCAGGACTTGGAAAAAAGTGCGGGGCAGAAGCAGTTGCGAGCTGAAAAACAAACTCCTTCTGCAAAGCCAGCCAGGGCTTCACCGCTGCAGGCGCCGCCTGGCGGCAAGTACCGAATTGTGAAGAAAAGCGACACCGAGTATGCCCTGGTGCCGGTTGCCGAGCCGCAGGCAGAGTGTTCAGTCAAAGCCATCGATGCAGCCGCGCCCGCAGCACCTGCAAAGCCGCAGGCAAAAGCAAAAGGCAGGCGCACCAAAGCTGCAGGCAAAAACAAAGCCCGAGTCTCCTGCGCCCGCCACCGCGGTTATCTGGCATGTCGTAAAAAAAGGTGAAAATCTTTCATCCATTGCGCAGAAGTACCAGATGCCGCTTAAGGAGCTGTGCCGTCAGAACGGCTTGCCGCTCACGACAAAGGTTGAGGCCGGCGTGAAGCTCAAAATCATGAAACAGAAATCGCAGCAGCGCTGAGAGGGTGATGGCACATACGGGCAGTTGTTTTCGATCTTGACGGCACGCTGCTTGATACGCTTGACGATATTGCCTGCGCCATGAACAGGGTGCTTGCGGGCCGCGGCCTTGCGGAATATCCTGTAAGCGACTATCGCTGGTTTGTGGGGGACGGCGCAGAGGTTCTGGTGCGCAGAACGCTGTCCGGGCACGCCGCCGGCGAAGAGATGATCAGGCAGTGCCTTGCCGAGTTCAAGTCGGCATATTCTGAAAGCTGGAATGTTCTGACAAAGCCCTATCCCGGCATACCCGAACTGCTTGATGCTCTGGGAACAAGAGGGTTTGCCGATGGCGGTTCTTTCAAATAAACCCCATGAGTTAACGGTCCGCTGCGTAGAGGCCTTTCTGCCCCGGTGGCGCTTTGCTGCGGTTCTGGGCGAGCAGCCCGGCAGGCTCCGCAAACCTGATCCTGCCGGCGCATTTGAAGCTGCCGGACTTTTGGATGTGCCGCCGCGGGATATTGTCTATCTTGGCGATACGGCTACCGATATGCAGACCGCAATTGCTGCGGGCATGCTGCCGGTGGGTGCGCTGTGGGGGTTCAGGCCCGCGGCCGAGCTGCTTGAAAACGGCGCACGGCATCTCATTGAAACGCCGTCCGGTCTGATGGATCTGCTGGGCTAAAAAATTATTGAAATTGACAGGCCCTGGTTCTGGGACGAGCAGAATAGAGAAAGAGAGCTTGACTGCACGGTGATCAGGGGCAAGCAAAATTGTGACAAAGACTAAAGACAAACAGTGCCGTAAGGCTACAACGCAGGCAAGGCGCAGGCATACGGCCGCACAAAAAAGATGGAGGGGAAATTGAGCCGCTGGCTCCGGATGGAAAACCGATTATGGACTCTCCCTATCAGGAACAGGGTTGCATTCGCCACTGCTTGATCGTTAAAATTTTTAAATGCGAACTATAATCCTGAAAAAATGAACCATCAATCAATAAAGCGGAACTTGAGCAGCGTCCAAATCGCTACATACCCGTCCCACCAGGTAATCTTCTTGCCCTCTTCAATGCTGCGTGGATTGTAATAGATCGGCACTTCTTTGATGGTATATCCTGCCTTCAATACCTTGGCCGTAATCTCCGGACAAAACTCAAAGCGCTTCGCCTGCAACTCGACGCCCCGCAGGACATCGCGCGCGAATACCTTATAGGCGGTAGCTTCATCCGTAATTCTTGAACCAAATAAAACATTTACGGTTGTGCGGAGAATCATATTCGCAAGCCAGTTGGAAAATCGCATGCCGGAGATTCTGGTTTCTTTCATAAATCTTGAACCATATACGACGCGCGCCTCTCCGCGTATAATCGGCGCCAATAAAGCCGGATAATCATTGGGGTCGTATTCCAAATCACCGTCCTGCACGAGCACGATATCACCCGTGACATACGTCAAGCCAATCCTTATGGCCGTTCCTTTCCCGAAATTGATCCGCGACGAATGTATCACCATCGTAGAATCATCGCTATAGTTCATAAGTTTATTCTGGGTTCCATCACTTGAGCCGTCGTCGACAATAATAAGCTCTCTGCTCGTGATCGCATCAGGAAGCACAACGCTTTGAATGCGCGTGATGACCTCATCAATATGGGCGGACTCATTGTACACCGGCATTACAATGCTTAATTTCATAATACTAATTTCGCCCTTTCACCATTCTGGAATTCATGAAACGCTCAAGCAAACCAGCAGGCAGATCAAACGGAAAACTGTCAAGGGGAGGCATGCCCTCATCCTCCCGGACAGAACCAGCGTCTGTAGAGTTTATTTTAAAGCCATTACCCAAAACAAATCAAGCTGATTGATACGAACTCGCTTTAGGGTGGTACAAATATAGGACGATGGCGATTATGTGTCAATAAAAAGCAGCCGCACACTATAAACAGGGATTGTCCGTGAAGAAAGCGGTGGGGCTATTAAACAGTGGCGACATGCTGCAACGTATATTACCCAAGCCAATATGTGATAAATTTATCCTGACCGCGAGTCCAGCTAATATCGCGTAATGTTGTCTTTTGTAAAAAAGGCCTAACCGCTGTATGCAGCAGTTAGGCCCTTTTGATACCTCACAGGCTTAACACTATCTCTGACGTCTTATTGTAACGCACCTACGTTCTACGTTTCATCTAATCCTCGAAAACAGGAGGCTCCCCACTCTGAGGCGGGCTGTCCATCTCCACCACATCAGGGCGTTGTATCGCACACATCGCCTATGCCGTCGCCATCAGCGTCAAGCTGAAGGGGATTGGGTGTTATCCAGCAGTTGTCAGCGGCATCTGCAATACCGTCTCCGTCCGAATCTACCTGGTTCTCACAGACGGGTTGCCCAATGCCGCCACAGAACGGTATTGAATCGCACACATCGCCTATGCCGTCGCCATCAGCGTCAAGCTGAAGAGGATTGGAAGTTATCCAGCAGTTATCAGCGGCATCTGCAATACCGTCTCCGTCCGAATCAACCTGGTTCTCACAGGCAGGTTGCCCAATACCGCCGCAGCCGGGATCTCCGTCGCATACATCACCTATGCCGTCGCTATCGGCGTCGAGCTGAAGGGAATTGGCCGTTATCCAGCAGTTATCAGCGGCATCTGCAATACCGTCACTGTCCGAATCCAGCTGGTTCTCACAGGCAGGTTGCCCAATGCCGCCGCAGCCGGGGTCTGTGTCGCATACATCACCTATGCCGTCTCCATCGGCGTCGAGCTGAAGGGAATTGGCCGTTATCCAGCAGTTATCAGCGGCATCTGCAATACCGTCACTGTCCGAATCCAGCTGGTTCTCACAGACGGGTTGCCCAATACCGCCGCAGCCGGGGTCTGTGTCGCATACATCGCCTATGCCGTCGCTATCGGCGTCGAGCTGAAGGGAATTGGCAGTTATCCAGCAGTTATCAGCGGCATCTGCAATACTGTCATTGTCAGAATCAACCTGGTTCTCACAGACGGCCTGACCAATGCCGCCGCAGAAGGGTGTTGAATCGCACACATCGCCTGAGCCGTCATAATCAGCGTCAAGCTGAAGGGGATTGTAAGTGAAAGGGCAGTTATCAACGGCATCCCAAACAAGGTCATCATCCGAATCTATTATGAAGACATCACAGACGGGTTGTTCGATGCCGCCGCAGCCGGGGTCTGCATCGCACAAATCGCCTAAGCCGTCGCCATCAGCGTCAAGCTGATAGGGGTTGGAAGTGTACGGGCAATTATCAATGTCCTCTCGCAAACCGTCTCCGTCCGTATCAATCTGGTTCTCACATTTGGTCAGCCCGCAGCCGAGGCCACAGCCGGGTGTTGAATCGCACACATCGCCTATACCGTCGCCATCAGCGTCAAACTGCTTGCGATTGGCAGTGTACAGGCAGTTATCATAAAAATCAGAATAGCCGTCTCCATCCGTATCAATCTGGTTCTCACAGACAGGCATACCGCAGCCCCCGCAGCCAGGGCCTGCTGTGTCGCACACATCGCCTATACCGTCGCCATCAGCGTCAAGCTGAAGGGGATTGGCCGTTATCCAGCAGTTATCAGCGGCATCTGCAATACCGTCATGGTCAGAATCAACCTGGTTCTCACAGGCGGGTTGTCCAAGGCCGCCACAGCCGGGTGTTGAATCGCACACATCGCCTATGCCGTCGCCATCAGCGTCAATCTGAAAGCGATTGGCAGTGAACATGCAGTTATCCAATGCATCAGCATAGCCGTCATTGTCAGAATCAACCTGGTTCTCACAGACGGGCAGCCCGGGGACCCCGCAGCCGGCTGGGGGGTCGCATACATCACCTCTGCCGTCGCCATCAGCGTCAAGCTGAAGGGGATTGAAAGTGAGCGGGCAGTTATCAGCGGCATCTAAAACGCCGTCACTATCTGTATCAATCGGCGTCTGTGCCCCCAAGGGCCGAGCAAAGCACATTACTGCCAAAACAACCAAAAGAAATACTGCGTTTTTTTTCATGCTTCTCCTCCCTCATAAATAGTGTTTTTACATCAACAGACGAACCCCTTTACCCTTAAGAATTTTTTAAATAATGAATATTCGATAGTTGTTTTTATTTTATTAGAAAATATCCTTGACCAATAAAATACAAAAATTAAGAGGAAGTTAATGCGGCATTCCTCCACTGCCGTATGAGCTTAAATTTAAAGAGCGTATGCTGCTTCATGCAGTATGCGCTTTAAGTTTATGAAAACTGAAAAGCAGCAGCTTTGTATCTTGTTTACTGAATGGCATCCCCCTTTTTTTGAAAGTTTTTTTAGCCGTATATTCTTTGCTCTATAAGTTTATTTTAATAGCCCATATTAAAAGATATAACCATAGCCCTATGGGCTATTTTTAAAGCACTTTAGTGCCTTTGCTCTGAATATGAACAGGAAAGAGAAGATATGCGTAGCACAACATCTTGTGCCCCTGCATGACCGACCCAAAAATTTACATTACGGCTCTCTATACGGGCTGCGGATCATTTCGTAATTAATTCCATATTATCAGAAGAAACTTCTTCTGCCGGATTATGTTCAAATAACCTATATGCGTACAAAATTAAGTTCAGACTGTTGCAGTTTTAAGGTGTTGACAGGCAATTGTGCAATGCCTATACTGTGCACATTTTAAGCCATTGACCAAACACCATCTCATATGTCAAATTATGCCGCTCAGCATTGTCGTTCTCATCAAGCAGGTGCCTGACACTACGGCCGTTACCACGCAGGCCATGAAGGATGACGGCACGCTCAACCGCTCGGCCCTGCCGGCGGTCTTCAACCCTGAAGACATGAACGCCCTTGAAATGGCCCTTAATCTCAAGGAGCGCTTCGGCTCTTCGGTTACGGTGCTCACCATGGGCCCGTCCCATGCCGCCGAGGTGCTGCGCGAGGCGCTCTATATGGGCGCGGACCGGGCGGTTTTGCTCACCGACCGGCTGTTTGCAGGATCAGACACTCTTGCAACATCTTTTGTGCTCAGCCAGGCCATCCGGCATCTCGGAGCTGCCGATCTTATTCTGTGCGGACGTGAGGCCATCGACGGCAATACGGCGCAGGTGGGGCCGCAGGTGGCCGACAAGCTCGACATGAACCAGATAACCTATGTCGATCTGATCGAGCAGATCGATGCCTCGAAATGCTCCTGCTGGCATGAAGTCGAGGAGGGGCGCGAACTTGTGGAGTCCAAGCTTCCGGTGCTGCTGACCGTGACCGCGGCCGCCAATACGCCGCGCCCGTTTTCAGCCAGGCGGATTATGCGCTATAAAAACGCCAAAGCACCCGCAGAATGCGCCCCCGGCACAGCCCGGGACGAGCTTGCCCGCCGCGGTCTGCTGATTGAAGAGTGGGGCGCCGGGACCATCGGCGTCGATGCGGCGCAGTGCGGCCTTGCCGGCTCCCCGACGCGCGTTCAAAAGATTGAGAGCGTGGTGCTTGCAGGCAGAGAGTTTAAAAAATTTGAGCCTGATGACGGCGGCATACGCGCACTGCTTGAAGAGCTCATAGCAGACTATACCTTTGACTGACAGAGCGTATTTCATGGAGCAGAACGGCGAAGTCTGGGTTTATATTCAGCATCAGGGCAGGGACGTGGTGGAGCCTTCGCTTGAGGTGCTCGGCAAAGCCTGCGAGCTGGCAGCTGCCTTAAAAGTCAGCGTAGTCGGCGTACTGGTGGGCGATAAGGTTGATGTGCTTGCCGAAAAAGTGCTCATGTACGGCGCACAGAAGGCCTATGTGCTGCAGTCGCGCCATCTTGAGACCTATTCCTCTGCGATCTATGCAAAGGCCCTGTGCAAGCTCATTCGCAGCAAGCGGCCGTCGATCTTTCTCACGGCAGCAACGCTGCAGGGCCGGGATCTTGCGCCCCGCATCGCATCAGCCCTTCGCGTGGGGCTGACCGCCGACTGCACCGACCTGCAGATCGGCTCCCACACCGACCACAAAACCCGGAAAGACTATACTGATATTCTGCTGCAGATCCGTCCGGCCTGGGGCGGCAATATTATTGCAACCATCGTCAGCCCCGAAACGCGGCCCCAGATGGCAACCATCCGCGAGGGCATCATGAAAATGCCCGAGCCCGTGCGCTCGTCACGGGGCGATATTCTGCATATCCCTCCCGACGTGCAGGCCGATGACATTAAGACCACGGTGCTCAAGCGCATACCGACCCCGCGCAGGGTCAATCTCAAAGCAGCCGGTATTATCGTGGCGGGAGGCGCGGGCATGGGCACCAGAGAAAACTTCGATCTGCTGCGGCAGCTCGCTCATGCGCTCGGGGGCGAGGTGGCTGCCACGCGTGCGGCCGTCGACGCCGGCTTCATCGACCATGACTACCAGGTCGGCCAGACCGGCATCAGCGTCCGGCCCAAGCTCTATATCGCCTGCGGCATATCAGGCGCCGTGCAGCACCTGGCGGGCATGCAGGAGTCGGCCAAAATCATCGCCGTGAATACCGATCCCGATGCGCCCATTTTCAGCGTTGCCCACTACGGCATTATCGGCGATGCAAAAGAAGTCGTGCCGAAACTCATAAACACCTACCGGCATTTGAGCCACTGAGAGCGCCATGAACTTTTTTACCGACAACCAGGACCTCTCCTTTATTTTTGAGAACTGCCGATCTCGACGCCATAATCTCGCGGTATGAAGACGGCTTCAGCGAGCATGACCGCTTCGACTATGCTCCGGCAGACCCTGCCGATGCCCGCGACAGCTACCGCCGGGTGCTCGCTCTGGCAGGCGATATCGCAGCCCGTATTGTGGCGCCTTTGAGCAAGGCCCTTGACGATGAGCATACCACCATCAGCGGCGGCGCAACCGTGTACAGCCCGGCCCTTGCCCGGTGCGTGCAGGCGCTCAACCAGGCCGAGCTCATGGGCTGCTGCATCTCGCGCGCCTATGGCGGTCTGAACCTCCCGACCTTTGTTTTCACCATGCTCGTTGAAATTATTTCCCGGGCCGACGCGGGCCTTCAGAATGTGTTCGGGCTGCAGGGCATTGCCGGCATCATTGAGACATATGCCGGCCCGGAGCTGAAGGAGAAATATCTGCCCCTGTTTGCGCAGGGCCGGGTGACGGGAGCCATGGCCCTCACGGAAGAAGAGGCAGGCAGCGATCTGCAGAATGTCAAAATGCGGGCCACCGGGCAGCCCGACGGCTCGTGGCTCCTAAACGGCGTCAAGCGGTTCATCACCAATGGCGGCGCCGAGGTGCTGCTGGTGCTTGCGCGCTCCGAGGCCGGAACGACCGACGGCCTCGGCCTGAGCCTTTTTCTGTGCGAGGCCGGCCCTGCCATAACCGTGCGCAGGCTTGAGGACAAGCTGGGCATTCACAGCTCTCCAACCTGCGAGCTTGTTTTTCATGACGCGCCCGCTTTTTTGATCGGCGACCGGCAGCGGGGCCTGATGACCTATGTGCTTTCGCTGCTCAACGGCGCGCGGCTCGCCACTGCCGCCCAGTCCGTGGGCATTGCGCAGGCCGCCTTCAACGAGGCCCTGGCCTATGCCCGGCTGCGCAAACAGTATGGCCGGCGCATCGAGCTGCTGCCCGCCGTTGCCGCCATGCTGGTCGACATGCGGATGGATATTGAAGCCTCCCGTGCCCTTACCTGCGAAACGGCCCGCATGATGGACTTATCGATCGCAACCGAAAAGCGCCTTGCCGCTGCGAATCTGGCGGCTGATGAAAAAAAGCAGCTCAAAAAGGATGCCAAGCGCTATGAGCGCAGCCTGATGCTGCTGACCTCGCTTGCCAAATATTACTGCTCCGAGATGAGCGTCAGCGTCACCAGCACGGCCATACAGGTGCTTGGCGGCAGCGGCTACATGCGCGACTACCCGGTTGAAAAATACTACCGCGACGCCCGCATCACAACCATTTATGAGGGCACCTCGCAGCTGCAGGTCATGAGCGCATTCCGCGGCATACTGAGCGGCACCATGGAGAAGTATTTCGAAGAATGCGCCGCGGCGGAGTTTGCCCCGCTTCAGGCGGCTCTTGCCGAAATCCTGCGCCGCGACCGTGAGCTTCTGCGGCAGTCGGTCGAGCTGCTGAACGCTGCAACGGACAGCCGGCTCATGGATCTGTGCAGCCGGGACCTGGTCGATATGGCCTGCGATATAACCATGGGCTATCTGCTCCTGCATCAGTCGGCGGCCTCATCGCGCAAGCTGAAGATGGCCAGGCTTTTCATCACCGGCCGGGAGCAGTGCATAAAAATGCGGGCCGGGCGGATACAATCGGCCGATACGCTGCTTCTGCAGGACTATGCCGAGCTTATGGGTTCGTGACAGCAGGTACACACGCTGGCTTGCGCCGTCTGCAGGCATTCTATAAAGAAATTGACGGGATTATTAAACTTATATATTGTTTTACCGTCAATCAACCGGAGGGCGTATGGCAGATAACAAGACAGGATCTGCGGCTGAACCTGTCCGCATCGAGATCATGTTCAAGGAGTATGGATCTTTTATCAAGGTCTATATCCCCAACATTACCAATGGCGGGCTCTTTATTCGCACCGATAATCCCCTGCCGATAGATGCGCCTGTCCGGCTGCGCATGCGGCTGCCGGAAGAGACGAAAGATATTGAAATTGACGGCAGAGTGGTATGGTCCTTTGCCCGGGGCAACAAAAAAGCTTTTCTGCCCAAGGGCATGGGCATTCAGTTTCTCAACATGAGCCCTGAATATGCCGAGAAGATTAAAAAAATAGCGGATCGATTCCGGAGCGAAATCGAGAGATCTTCTATACTGTAAGCGCCCGCTGGCCCGGCGCCTCGGCAGACCGCTTCTGTCCAGCTCCTTGAGCACAAACGGGTCCTCCCCGGAACATGCCGGCACAGCATATCATGGCCGGTCGGCCAGCCCCCGCATTTTTATGACAGGGCTGAAATATTCAGCAAAAAAGCATAGTCGCATGGCTCGCAGACAGCAGGAACCACAGGTATGAAACTTGCAGCAATTTGTGTTCTGGCAGCCGTGTTGTTGTGTGCTGCCACTGCAAAGGCGGAAACAGCCCGGTCTCCATCAGCAGAGCCAAGACAAGTTCCGCCCCCACATGCCATGGGCATTACGGGAATCGTGTGGCCCATTGTTTCCTATCTTCCCAACAGGGTTTTTGACCTGCTGGATATAGTGCGGCTGAGAGTCCGCGTGGGTCCCGGCTGGTCGGCCGGCGTTCGGGCTACGGAGTTTGCCGATGTTTTTGCCGGCAGCCATTCTACGGTGTATGCAGGCCTTCGAGGCAGCCGCGGCAGAGGGTGGGGGGTTCCCTGGCCCTTCGGCATTGAAAACCATGGCGGCGTGGAGGTAAGCGTTGTTGATTTAACTAACCATGGTCCTTTGGCTCCCGTGGTCGATCCCCTGGAAATCGGGTTCGAAGCGCAGGCGGGATTCCTCGGGATCTATCCCGCGCTGGAAGTGTATGAAATGCTTGATTTCATCACGGGCTTTATTTTCCTCGATATACGCGGGGATGATTTCTGAGCCGGACGCAACAAAAAGTATTGCAATCGGCAAGTAATAGATTATATTTTATTAAAGTAATAAAAACTGCAGGCGCGAAAAATTATGCACATCTTTAAAATTATCTGCCTATTGATCCTTTTAGTGCTTGTCGCTCTCTTCACGTTTCAGAATACGGCGGTGGCGGAGGTGCGGTTTCTTATGTGGACCTTTTCCATGTACGTTTCGCTGATGCTGCTGTCATCGCTTTTTTCCGGTATTGTGATCGGACTGTTTCTTTCATTTTTGAATACCTGGCAAAAAAAACGCAGGGAGAAAAATCCGGGCCTGACCGGGGCTTCGTTCCCTGGGGCTCACTAGATACGAACCCTTTTATATGAAAGGAGTAGCATTATGAATGTTCTGGCTCTACTTATTTCCATAGCCGCTCTCATTGTGGCCATCATTGCCTATCAGCGAAGCGGGGGGTCCATCGAAGAAATGAAAAAAAGGGTCGAAGAGCTGGGGATAACCACGGAGAGTATGCGCACCAAAACAGCCGACCTGCTCAACTCTTTTGAAAAAAAGCTGCGGGGCGAAGACAAGCCTTCCGGAGACCCGTCATACGACCAGAAAGACGAGCCGCCGAAGGATAACGCCTGCTAGTCTTCCGCAGGAATGCCTGCGCGCCTGAAGAGCGGTACAGCCTTCAGGCGCTTTTTTTATTGTGTGATCGAGACATGCTGCCCTGGAGGATTTTTGAACAGACGTTTCCCGGCTGACGCATGTCCGTGCGAAGTGTTTCCGCTATGCACTGGACGATAGACCTTGCCGATTTTTTTCTGCGCACCCGTATACTCGGGCAGCGCATTCCCCTGCTTGCAAGCTTTAAGCTGACCTACCGCTGCAACCTTGCCTGCCGCGCATGCCCCTTCCATCGGCGGGCCGGCGAGCCGGACGGGCATATGGGCTGGGGCACTGCAGTCCGCTGCCTGCACGAGCTTTCCCGGTCGGGCTGCCGCATGATTGTTTTCGAGGGGGGCGAGCCGCTGCTGTGGCGCGATGGCGACCGCAGGGTTGATGATCTCATGGAGCTTGCAAAAAAACTTTTTTTGCGCGTTGGCGTAACCACCAACGGTACCCTGGGCCTGGACCTGCCCGCCCATGTCGTGTGGGTGAGCATAGACGGGCTCCCCGAAACGCATGACCGCCTGCGAAGCTCCTCATTTGCCGGAATCAGGCGCAATCTTCTGCAGGCGAGGCATGGCAAGATTTTTGTTCACCACACCATCAATCGTGAAAACCGGCACGAGCTCAAAGGGCTTCTGGACCTGCTGGCAGATATCCCCTCCGTGCGCGGTCTTACCCTGCAGCTGTTTTATCCCTACGGGCAGGGTGAAGACCAGCTCGGCCTCACGGAATACGAGCGCCGCGAAGCTATCGAAACAGCTATTGCGCTCAAGCGGCAGGGCTATCCGATTTTGAACTCAACCGGCAGGCTGCGCGGCATGATCGACAATACCTGGACCTGCCGCGATACTATTCTTGTCAATGTCGACCCCGACGGCACGATCACGCAGGGGTGCTATGCAAAAAGCCGCGGAGCGGTACGCTGCACCCACTGCGGGTTTACGCCCGTTGCCGAGGCTGTGGGCGCCCTTGAGCTGCGGCCGGGTTCGATTATTGCCGGATGGCGGACATTTATCAGCAGATGAAGGCCACAGATCATGCGCCGTTTCTGCTGCATGTGGCTCTAAAGATCATGCATGCCTGGTATGGTAATCAAAAGAAAAAATTCAATTCGATACTGTCACATGCCCGCATGATGCAGCAGTGGTCAAAGTCCCGCTGCTGCCATGCTCTTAAACAGCTGTTCCGCAATCACCGGATGGCGCCTTCACTGCCCGGCCGGCGCTGGTGATGATCAGGCTTAATCCCGCCAGGAGCAGGGGCAGCGCGATCAGCGCAGCGCCCGTACTCAGCACATAATAGCGGCCCCCGGCTGCCCGCGGCCGCCATGAACCGGCTATGCCGGGTTTTCGCTCAAGAAACAGCACGGTTCGGTCAGCCTGTCTCAGAAGGCCGCCCGGTGGAATATTCTGTGTGGTTGTAAAATGAAGCATGCCGGCAAGCCAGAGAGCGGCAGCACAGGCAGTGCCTGCAACGGCGAAAATTATCTCCGGCCGGCCGGTACGGCCAATACTGCCTGACAGGAAGCCGCTGCGCTGCCCGGCAGAAGTTTTCAGGCAAACATCGCCATAGCGCAGAAGCAATCCGGCTGCCGCGCCCAGCACGTTCAGCACGGTATCGTTCCAGTCAAAATAGATGCTGTAGGGGCTGCGCAGAAAAAAATACTGGTTCAGCTCATCGCCCAGGCCCAGCACCGCCGTCCAGAAGAGCATGCGGGTAAGCTGCCTGCCCTGTGCGTCAGGGTCCGTGCAGCGGGCAAGCAGCACGGCCAGTATGGCATACTGAGGGATATGCGCCAGCTCATTGAATGTGCAGACAAGCAGAAAACAGATTGCTGCGGTCGCCGCGGCCCAGCATGTCCAGGCTGCCGCCAGCCGTCGACTGATTTTGCCGCTCGCAGCGCCCGCCACAAGCCAGATGCCGAGGGCTGCGGCAAGCCCTGCCATGAGCCTGCCCGTATGGTGTGAAATGGTTGTGCTGCCGCTCGGAAAAGCAAAAGGGCTTGTAATGAGCCGGGTCATCTTAATATGGAGGCCCGTAATGACGAAATACCAGGAAACGAGGGCTATCCACCCAAAAAATCTTTCGGCTTTTTTTAGCCGCAGCAGGGGGCTGAGCTGGCGCAGGTTCGGGGTCATTATCGGCCTTTGACCAAATATGTCAGATTAAGGAAAAACTGTTGAGTAAAAATATTTTTTATATAATGATTATACAATACAACAGTCGATTATGCCACAGTAGCCTGCATCAGGTGCGCAGCATATGAAAACGGTCATCGTCATACCGTCATATAATGAGGAACATGCAATCGGGGAAGTCATTTCTGCATGCCGCGGCGAGGGCTTTGCGAACATTGTAGCCGTTGATGACGGCAGCACCGATGCCACGGCGGACATGGCCCGCGCGGCAGGAGCAGTTGTTGTGTCGCACCCGGTGAACAGGGGCGTGGGAGCGGCAACGCAAACGGGGTTTGCGGCAGCGCTCATGATGGGGGCCGATGAAGTGGTCACGATTGACGCCGATGGCCAGCATGATCCCAAAGACATCGCGCGCCTGCTGCAGCAGCTGCGCACCCGGGGATCCGATATCGTCATCGGCTCGCGATTCATGAGCAGCGGCAACCGCATACCGTTCACGCGCCGCATCTTCAATATCACGGCAAACTGCATTACCTTCCTGCTGAGCGGCTCATACTTCAGCGATACCCAGTCGGGGCTGAAGGCTTTTTCAAAAAAAGCCCTTGCCTGCATCCATATAAACTCCAGCGGCTTTGAGTTCAGCAGCGAAATTATTCGCGAGGCGCGCCAGTTCAAGCTTCGTATCGATGAAATACCCGCGGGCGTGATCTACAGCCCGTACTCTCTGTCCAAGGGCCAGAATTTAGCCACCGGCCTTACCACGGTTTTTAAGCTGGTGATTCGAACCTTAATGAGGTGACGGCCATGGATTTTTCGATGTATAAACTGCTCGTGCCGCTGTTTGCCGTTTGTATGATTGCCAAAGCCGTCTCCCGTTTCAGGCGGCATCAGCGCACCGTCCGGGAGCTGGTTGTCTGGATCATCATCTGGTCGGGCATTTCTTTCGCCGCCCTGTTCCCGGATTTTACCATGTACTGGTTTTCAGTCCTGACAGGCATTAAAAGCGGATTTTATGCCATCATTTTTTTCATGCTCGTGCTGCTGTCCTACGGCTATCTGACCCTGTTCGTCAAGCTGGAAGACATGGAGCGCATGCTCACCGAGCTGGTGCGCAAGCTCGCCCTGCGCGAGCTGCAGCAGAACATGCCGGAAAATTCCGGGGAGCGGACGCAGCCCCCGCCTGGTCCGGCACAGGGCGCATGAATATCCTGCTGCTGTTTGATCATTATCACCCGTATGTCGGCGGCGCTGAAATAGTGAATCGCGCCGTGGCTGAATATCTTGCCCCGCGCCATAGCGTAACGGTTCTGTCAAACGGCTTTGCCGGCTCGGGCCCGGTCCATCAGAGGGTCAATAATGTGGCTGTCTACCGGCCCCTGCGCTCGCCGCGGCTCCTGCACGGCCTGGCCGCTTTCTGCGCCGGAGGCAGGCTTGCCCGGCAGGCCGATGTCATCCTGTGCGCCACCTATGCTTCAGGTGTTGCCGGCCGGCTGCTGGCCCGCGCCTATAAAAAGCCCGCCGTGCTGCTTGTTCATGAAGTGCTTGACGAGCACTGGGCCATGTTCAGTTCTACCCCGCGGCTGTATCGCCTGTTTGAAAAGCTCGTCGTCACCCGGCCTTTTGAGCGGCATATCGCCGTGAGCGATTTTACCCGCAGGAAACTGCTTGAGCGCGGCGTTCCGCCGGAGCGCATTACCGTCATCTATAACGGCCTGGACAATGAATTGTTTGCGCCCCGGCCGGTCAATCACGAGCTTCGCCGAAGGCTTGCCGGCGATGCCGATTTTGTGTATCTTTTTTATGGCAGGCCCGGCGGCTCGAAAGGCCTGCCGTTTTTGCTGCAGGCCCTGCCCGCTGTTGTGCAGGCCCTGCCGCGCAGCAGGGCCGTGCTGCTGCTGAGCCCTGAGCCGGCCAGGGAGTATGCTGCCGCTCTTGAGATGGTCAAGCGCCTCGGCCTTGGCCCCCATGTGACGGTTCATCCGCCGGTGCCGCGCCGGGAGCTGCCCGATTATATCAACTGCGCCGATGCCGTGGTGGTGCCGTCGCTGTCGGAAGGCTTCGGCTTTACTGCAGTGGAGAGCTGCGCTTTGGGCAAAACGGTCGTGGCAACCGATACGGGCTCGCTGCCGGAGGTGGTTTCCGGACGGATTGTTTTTGTCAAAAAGGCCGACAGCGAAGCCCTCGCCAGGGGGATTATCGACGCGTTCCATGGCCGGTGGCAGCTCATACCCGAAAAGCGTTTCAGCTGGAGCGACAGCCTGCCCCGGTATGAAGCCGTTCTTGAGCAGGCCGCTGCAGGCCGCTTATCATGAAATATACCGCAAATCTAAAACAGGGAAGGACAGCATATGGACCATGAGGTACAGGATTTTTTTAAAGAGTTCATGCAGGCTAACCAGAAGGCGGCCAAACATATCCCCGACACGTTTAAGGCCTTCATGGGCCTGCATGAAAGCATCATCACGGACGGCGCGCTCAGCAAGAAGCAGAAGGAGCTGGTGGCCGTCGGCATCGCCGTAGCCACGCACTGC
Organism: uncultured delta proteobacterium; assembly: GCA_963804955.1. GTDB lineage: Bacteria > Desulfobacterota > WTBG01 > CAIYCZ01 > CAIRTM01 > CAIWCT01. The sequence goes on from CAWDSQ010000010.1 coordinate 62,092, forward strand.
AAACCCTGCATCTATCTGCACACGCAGGCAGCAGTTCAGGCAGGAGCCACGGTCAAGGAAATTTTCGAGGCAGCCTCAGTTGCCGTGCTGATGGGCGGCGGCCCGGCATTTGCCCATGTGCAGGAAATTGTCAAGGTTTTTGACGCCCTCGGCGTGGAGTATTAGAGCAGGTAACATTTTTTTATAGCCGCTGCATAAAGACGTTCATGGTGGGGCCTGAGCTTGACGAAGGGTCGAGCCATGAACGTCTTGTATTTCTGGCATGTATCCGTTCCAACCTTCGATCCTTCGACAGGCTCAGGATGCAGGGCGAACGGATAAAGGGTTCGTTGTGAGATATTTATGCGGGCTTACAATATTTAGTTAAATGCTCTAGTGGATCATCACATTTGAAATTATCAATTGCGACCACCCTCCCCTTAATCGCCTCCTCTCAAGGGAGGGGAAAATTATTGGCGCCCTCTCCCTTGGGAGACTGTGTTGCAATTGATTTATTAATGTCATTTCGAATCCGCCGCAGGCGGTGAGAAATCTTAAGCCCTTGATTTTACTTACTACAAAGATCTCTCCCTTCGGTCGAGATGACAGCAAAGTTAATTGCAACACAGTCTCTGGTGGGAGTGGGTCGGGGTAGGGGGACCAGCAAAATCAAATGTGAAGGCCCACTAGTAGGCCGTGACATTTCAAATTATTGGTTGTTGACACTTTGTAGGAGCGCATGTATGCGTGATTGTTTCGCGGCTGAAGCCGCTCCTACAGGTAAAAACTGACAATTTGAAATGTTATAGCCCACTAGCCTGCTCAGGGCTGCACCGGCATCGAGCTTACGCCGCGGTAAGGCCGCTGAAAAATTCTTCGCAGAACTGCCGGTACCCGTCCTGCAGTATGGCCTGCCGCAGCCGGCGGCACAGGTCAAGATAGTAGGTGATATTGTGGACGGTCATGAGAATAAGGGCCGTGATTTCACCGGCCATGTAGAGATGGCGGATATAGCTGCGGGTAAAATTGCGGCAGGCATAGCAGGAGCAGGCTGCATCAAGCGGCGTGAAGTCGTCTTTATAGCAGGCGTTTTTGATGCGAAGTTTGCCATGGGAGCAGAAGCACAGCCCGTTGCGGGCGCAGCGCGTGGGCAGCACGCAGTCAAACATGTCGACGCCATAGCCGACGGCCCGCACGATATCTTCAGGGGTCCCGACGCCCATGAGGTAGCGGGGCTTTTCCCGGGGCAGCGCCAGCGCAGTCTTTTCGATAACCGGATAGGCATCCGTCATCACCTCGCCGACTGAAAACCCGCCCAGCGCATAGCCCGGCAAATCAAGCTGAACAAGGCCCTCGGCGCTTTGCAGCCGCAGGTCGGCATGCAGGCCTCCCTGCACAATGCCAAACAGCGACGACTGCGGCGATGACCAGGCCTCCCGCGACCTTTCTGCCCAGAGAAGGCTGCGGTTCACAGCGCGGCCGATATGCGCTTTGTCAGCTGTTGCCGGGGGGCATTCGTCCAGCTGCATCATGATATCAACGCCGAAGCCTTCCTGGAGCTTTACCACGCTTTCGGGCGTGAAGGTGAAGAGCGAGCCGTCGATATGGGATTTGAAGGTCACGGCCTCATCGGTGAGCTTGCGCAGATCGGCCAGCGAGTACACCTGGAATCCGCCGGAATCCGTCAGTATGGGCCGCTGCCAGCCGGTAAAGCGGTGCAGGCCGCCTGCTTTTTCAAGCAGGTCAAGCCCCGGCCTGAGAAAAAGATGATAGGTGTTGTTCAGGATAATCCGCGCATCCGTATCCTCCATATCGCGCATGGTCATGGCCTTGACCGTTCCCTGCGTGCCCACGGGCATGAAAACCGGCGTGGGCACCTCGCCGTGCGGAAGGCTCAGCATGCCTGCCCGGGCTTCAGAGTGCGCATCAGAATGTTCAACGGTAAAACGCATAATCCTCCCATGAAAAAGCTGCACCATTGTAATGAAACACGCAGAAAAGACAAGGTGAAAGAGCCGGCTGCAGCAGGGACATAAAAAAAGCGCTCCTTGTACGGGAGCGCTTGTGAGCAGGGCAGTCCTGCCGGCGCCTCAGGCTATCCGGCGTTTCATTTCAGCAATGGTCTGTGCATAATCCGGGGTCTTGAATATGCCTGATCCCGAAACGAACATATCGGCGCCTGCTGCGCATACTTCCTGTATGTTATCGACAACAATGCCGCCGTCGACTTCAATGGCTGTATCGTAGTCGAGGCTGTCAAGCATATCGCGCAGCCGCCGTATTTTATGCAGCATGGCAGGTATGAACTGCTGGCCGCCGAAGCCGGGGTTGACGGTCATGATGAGAATCATGTCCACATCGTCGAGCACATACTCAATGGCGCTCAGCGGCGTTGCCGGATTGAGCGAAACGCCGGCCTTCATGCCGCTGTCGCGTATGGCCCGGAGGGTCCTCTGCAGGTGGTAGCCGGTTTCGGCATGGACGGTGAGTATGCTGCTGCCTGCCCGGGCGAATGCGTCGATATAGGCATCGGCGTTTTCAATCATCAGGTGAACGTCAAGGGGCACATCGGTCACGCGCCGGGCCGCCTCGACCACAAGGGGCCCGATGGTAATGTTCGGTACGAAGTGGCCGTCCATCACATCGATATGGATATAGTCGGCGCCTGCAGCGGCTACGGCCCTGATTTCGTCGCCCAGCCGTGAAAAGTCAGCAGAGAGAATCGATGGGGAAATCGCCTTCTTCATTTTCAGACTCCTTGCGTGGTGCATTTTTTCGCAAATCGACACAGGCATGCGCACAGGGCTTGCGCTTGTGCGGCACAACCCCCTCGCTTACCATGACCGTGAAGCTCAACAGTTCGGAGGCGCCGTCAACAGCCTGCAGGTCAAGCTTCAGCGTGTACTGCCCGGGCCAGGGCGGCAGAAATTCCAGCAGCACGGCATCGCAGATACAGCGCGTATCAGTGCGCCGCTTTAATTTCGGGCTCTGGTACCAGCAGGCTCCGTAAAACTCGGTCATGGAGCGCTCTTCAGCGTACAGCTCCTGGCCGCTGCCGGTTTCAATGCTCAGCCGGTAGCGGTGCAGCTTGTCGTCGAAATGACCGATGGGCTCCTTCCATTTGAAAACGGTGCGCACGCGGCACCATTTTTTATTGGTCGTCAAGGAAAACTGCCGGTCGACACCTATGCGGGCTCCGTGCCGCGAAACAGCAGCCTCAAGAACCGGCTTACCCGCTTCTTTCTGCTTTTTTGTTCGAACATAGCTGTAGGCCGCTCCTGCGGGGAACAAAAGGCAGAGAAAAATGATGACGGCAAGTTCCATGCAAAAATCCCTCGACAGTGCTTAGAGGAGAAGGGCTTATTCTGCCACGAAATCGTCTGTGGCAAAGCGCTCTGCCGCAGTTTAAAACAACAAACAAGACGATACGGCTGATACAGGTGGCTTACCGGCGCATGCAAAAAAACCGTAAGTCTCTCTGTGACGGCGGGCCCGTCAGAACTTCACGGCACGGAATTTCCCACTGTTTCCACTTCAAAATTCTACAAAATAATGTGCTGTTTGTCAATCCGCAACACCACATCCGGGGACTGCCGCAACAGATTACCAAAATGTAATCTCTGTGTCAGCCTGCTGTCAGAATCAAAAGGCTATAGTGCAGGTATAAGCTCGGAAAAAGACCGGGCATAACATGCAGGGCTTACTAAGGAGTCTATCATGGAAAAAGCATTAAACATTCTGGTTGTTACCCTTATTGCCGCCGCTGTGCTGCAGATCGCGGGAGTAAATTTCCTGACGCGGGGCTACAGCACTGTTCCGCTGCTTCAGTCTGCCGACTGGTCGGCCTTTGCCGCAGCGTCAAGCATGATCCCGCTTCTGTTCTAAAGCGGGCCTGCAGCATGGGCGTTGACCTTCCTGCTGTTTGAGGGTACAATTATTTTTATTTATAAGGTTATAGCCGCCTTGATTGTGCCTGATGAAAAATTCCAATGTTAAAGGAGGCCTTGTTTATGAAAAAAATATTTTTCATCGTTGCAGGGCTGTTGTGCGCTCTTGCCTGTTCTGTACAGTCCTTCGCCCTGGAACCAGTCCCTGAGAAAACCCTTATCCTCTACTATTCCCGCACGGGCAATACAAAAGCCGCCTGCGAGGCACTGGCAAAAGCCATGGGCGCCGACAGTATCGAGGTGAAGGACCTGAGCGGCCGCTCCGGCGGCTGGGGCTTCTTCACGGGCACCATGAACGCCCTTCTTAATATGCAGACGGGCATCGAGCCGGAGCATCCCGATCTTGCCCCCTATACCCGCGTCATTGTCGCTTCACCCATCTGGGCCGGAAGCCTGTCAGCCGCCAGCCGCACGAGTATTGCCCGCAACCGGTTTGACGGTAAAAAAGTGCTTGTCTTTTCAACCTCCAATGTGCTTGAAAAAAAGGCCCAGCTTGAAAAGGCCCGGGCTCTTGTTGAAAAAGCCGGAGGCGTGTACTGCGGCCATTTTCAGATCGCCGTGACAGAGAAGGTCGACGGCAGAAAAACGGAGAAGGGGGCAGCGCGTATCGTGCAGGAAACAACAGCGCTCACGCCCGATATGGAGAAAGCGTTTGCCCGCCCGTGAGTCCAGCCGGCTGTTGACTTTTTCAAAACCCTGTTAGAGCCGGCATGGCGGGGCACTGTCAATTCGATCTGCTCAAAAAATACATTTGATAATGCCCTGGCTGACCGCAGTCCGGGCATTTTTTTACCGCAGGTTCAGCCCTGCCGGGCTTCCATGGTTTTCAGCAGATTCAGGCTTGCCTTGCGGATATGTTCGACGGTGATGCTCTCGGCCCTGTCGCCGTCGCGCTCCCGGATGGCCTGCAGAATGGCCTTGTGCTCTTCAAGCGCCAGCTGCGCGCGGCCGGGGGCTGCAATGGACTGGCTGCGGGCGCGCTGGATATAGTGGTGGAATGTGTGCAGCATGTACTGCAGGGGCCTGCTTTTTGACGCGCGGTACAGTATCTGGTGAAAGTTCGAGTCAAGGCTCATGAGCCTGCCGATATCTCCCTTTGACGTATAAAACTCCTCCAAATCGATGGCCTCCTGCAGCTCCCGAAGCTCCTCGTCGCCGATGTTTTCGGCTGCCCAGCGCGCTGCCAGCCCCTCGATCATCATGCGGATGGCGTATATGTCCTGAATATCTTTTTGTGAAATACCCGTGACCACAGCGCCCTTGTTGGGCACAAGCTGCACCAGTCCTTCATGCTCGAGCTGGGTGAGGGCCTCGCGGACGGGCGTGCGGCTTACGCCGAGCTCACCGGCAAGGCGCGACTCGGTTAGGCTTTCCCCCGGCGCATAGTTGCCGTTTAATACCGCCTCTTCAATAATGGCAAACACCCTGCGCCGCAGCCCGGCGGTGTCAGTGTCCGATGTTTTTTTAAATGTGGGGTCCTGCATGAGTCATTACACACAAAATTAGAGTAGGGGCTCAAAATTTTGAGCCCCTACGGCATTATGTCATCTTCGCAATAACCGCATCGGCATAGCCGCTGGTCGAAGCCCTGCCCCCGAGATCAGCGGTCACATCACGGCCTTCTTTGAGCACCCCGGCAATGGCGGCTTCAACCCTGTCTGCGGCTTTGCTCTCATCTATATGCCGCAGCATGAGCACTGCTGAAAGGAGCATGGCTGTGGGGTTTGCCATGTTTTTGCCTGCAAGGTCAGGCGCGCTGCCATGCACGGGCTCGAACAGCGCCAGACCCTTGCCGATATTAACCCCGGGCGCCACGCCAAGGCCTCCCACAAGGCCTGAGCAGAGGTCCGATACGATATCGCCATAGAGATTGGGCAGAACCAGAACATCATACTGCTCCGGGCTCTGGACCAGCTTCATGCACAGGGCATCCACGAGCATGTCTTCAAACTCGATTGCGGGATACTCCGGCGCCACGGCCCGGGCCACGCTGAGGAACAGGCCGTCGGTGCATTTCATGATATTTGCCTTGTGCACGGCCGTCACCTTGCGCCGCTTTTCCCGCACGGCATAGTCAAAGGCATAGCGCACAATGCGCTCAGAGCCCTTGCGCGTAATTATTTTTATGCTCTCGGCAGCATCGTCGCCCACCATATGCTCGATGCCGGCATACAGGTCCTCGGTGTTTTCGCGCACGATGACCAGGTCGATATCGCTGTAGCGCGATGCTATGCCTGCATAGGTTTTGCAGGGCCGCACATTGGCATACAGGTCGAGCTCTTTGCGCAGCGACACATTGACGCTTCTGAAGCCCGTTCCCACGGGCGTGGTGATGGGGCCCTTCAGAGCCACGCGGTTTTTCCTGATCGATTCGAGCACTGCCGCCGGCAGGGGCGTTCCGCACCGGTCTATGACGCCCGCTCCTGCGTTCTGCTCGTCCCAGGCAATAGCACACGCCCGTTGCCTCAATCACCCGGCGGGTGGCTGCGGCAACTTCGGGCCCGATGCCGTCGCCGGGAATCAGTGTTATGGTATGCATAGCTGTCCAGTGTCTCCTTTTCCGGGTTCAAGCGTAGTTTTTCAGATGATCGTAGAATTCGGGATCAATGTTTTTAAGCGCCTCTTCCAGCTCGTCGTCGCCGATGGCCGTGACGCGCTCACGGGCATACTGCTGGTCGACCCAGTCCTTGAGCGCCACGATGACGGCATGCTTCTTGTCGATCCGGCAGGCGCCTTCGAGGGCAAAGTGGTCATTGATCCAGTGCGCGATGCCGGCAACGCCCGAGTGGGCATTAACGGTCACGGCGACAGGGCGATTGAGTATCTTGTCGGTATTGAAGATATTGTAGATCTCCTCGTCCTTCAGCAGTCCGTCGGCATGGATGCCCGCCTGCGTGGTGTTGAATTTTTTGCCCACAAACGGCGTCATGGGCGGAATATCGTAGCCAAGCTCCTTCTCGTAATAGTTGGCGATTTCGGTAATCGCCGTCAGGTCCATATCTTCGGTGGTGCCGCGCAGCTGGGCATACTCGATCACCATGGCTTCAAGGGGCGTATTGCCCGTGCGCTCGCCGATGCCGAGCAGCGAGCAGTTAACGGCCGATGCGCCGTACATCCAGGCTGTTGCCGCATTGGTAACGGCTTTGTAAAAATCATTGTGCCCGTGCCACTCGATAAGAGCGCTCGGGAAACCGGCATGGAAATACAGGCCGTAGATGATGCCGGGCACGCTGCGGGGCAGGGCCGCGCCGGGATAGCAGATGCCGTAGCCCATGGTGTCGCAGGCCCGTATTTTTATGGGTATGCCGCTCTCATCCATCAGGTCGCGCAGCTTGAGGGCAAAGGGCACCACAAAGCCGTAAAAATCCGCGCGCGTTATGTCCTCGAAATGGCACCGGGGCCGCACGCCGATATCAAGGGCCGCCTTCACGATGTCGAGGTACTGCTCCATGGCGCGCTTGCGGCTGGTCTGGAGCTTTTTGAAGATATGGTAGTCGGAGCAGCTCACCAGTATTCCCGTCTCCTTGATGCCCATCTCCTTCACGAGCTTGAAGTCGTTCTTGGTGGCCCGGATCCAGCTGGTCACTTCCGGAAACCGGTAGCCCCGCTCCTGGCACTGGCGCACGGCCTGCTTGTCTTTGTCGCTGTAGATGAAAAATTCGCTCTGCCGGATAATGCCCTTGGGCCCGCCCAGCTTGTGCAGCAGGTCGTACAGGGTCACGATCTGCTCGACCGTGTAGGGCGCGCGGGCCTGCTGGCCGTCGCGGAAGGTGGTGTCGCTTATCCAGAGGTCATCGGGGCATGACATGGGCACCCGCATATGGTTGAACGGAATTTTCGGTATCTCATCATAGCTGTACAGCTCCCGGTACAGGTTCGGGTCGCGCACATCCTGCAGGGTGTATTTAAAATTGGTGTGGATCAGCGTATTGGTTTTTCTGCTGAATCTAAGCATGGCCGTTTACCTCCGTTGCGATTTTTGTATGTGTGTATAATTGTATACAAGTATTCAAGGTTGTCAATCAGAAAAATGACAGTATACTATTATCATGCCACAGGGGCAGATCTAGCGTGTCTCCCCGAAGTCAATAAGAATAATCGCTAACCTTAAAATTGATTAATAATTTAGATATATTAATTGATTTTTGTAGGTTTGGTTAAGCCCGAAAGAAACCTTAGGGTTCCTTACCTCAACTCAAACTGCGCAAAAACAAATGCGTATGAAGAAGTAGTGGCAAAAGGGCGAACTTCAACAAAATAGAGCATTTTTTTAACAGTTTAGCCTCTTTGTCATTTCGAATCCCGCAGCAGGCGGGATGAGAAATCTGAACAGCTTGATTTTACTTACTACAAAGATCTCTCCCTGAGCCTGTCATGAGCGAAGTCGAAGGGGTCGAGATGACAGAATAGATAAACATCTATAGTAAAAAGAAAAAGCTCTGGGTTGGTTTTTTTGTTTCTCTTTCCCACCAGTCCTGTGAATGCAAAAAGATTTTTGTAAATTACAGGATAAAAAATTTTGCATTTTCAGTTATTATTTCTTGCCACTTTATTAAATACGGGCCATAAGTATATATATAGTGCTAACCGAAAAGAGCAATCTACCCTTTAAAGGTAGAGCGCAAAGTCTCCGGTCCAGAAGGTTTGGAATAGCGGGGTTGCCGGTTTGGAAGTTGCTGGGTCATGGCAGGCCTGTCCTTATCTCAAGGACAGGCCTTTTTTATTTTGAAGACCCGATACATCCGCGGCAACTGAGCTCTGCCAATGACGGCAACCGGGGGATCCTTTAATGATGTGTCGTTGACTGAATTTACAATTTTTTTTGAAATGTATTGAAAAGAGTTGTCATTGCGGGGCCGAAGGCCGTGGCAATCTCTACCAGCAGTGTCGCAAGCCCCTTCGCCACTGAGACTGTGTCGCAATTGATTTATTAATGTCATTTCGAATCCGCCGCAGGCGGTGAGAAATCTTAAGCCCTTGATTTTACTTACTACAAAGATCTCTCCCGGAGCCTGCCCTGAGCGAAGCCGAAGGGGTCGAGATGACAGCAAAGTTAATTACAACACAGCCTCCCTGCAGGGGCGAAGGCGGGATGAGGGGTAGCATGTATGATGAGAATAAATGGCCGCAAATAAAAGAAGGAGGGGTTCTATGCATTTCAGAAAATCGTTATTAATCCTGTCTGTGATTGGTTGTGTGTTTTTGTGCTCATCCGCCTTTGCCGAACAATCGGGGGATTTCACCTACACGGTCGCTAACAGCCAGGTCACCATCACCGGCTATACCGGCGCGGGAGGAGCAGTCGTTATACCCGATACCATAGAAGGGCTTCCGGTAGTAAACATTGGCAATTCTGCATTTTACAGTAAAACAAGCATGACCGGAATAAACATCCCTTCCAGCGTAACGAGCATTGGGTATCTTTCTTTTTGCTACTGCACCGGCTTGACCAGTTTGGCCATTCCTTCCAGCGTTACAAGCATCGGGGATAGCGCGTTTGCTTTTTGCGCCGGCTTGACCAGCGTGACTATACCCGATAGCGTTATGAGCATTGGGACATATGTTTTTTATAATTGCACCGTTTGACCGGAGTAATCTATTCGGCAGCGTTACGAACATTGGAGAAGGGGCGTTTTACAAGTGCGCCCGTTTAGCAAGTGCCTATTTTTACGGAAATGCACCGGTGTTGGGCACTCTTGTTTTTTCTAACTGCGCAAGCGGGTTTACCGTTTACTATGTTGCCGAAGCAACGGGGTTTACCAATCCCTGGTATGGCTATCCTACGGCGTTATTTGATCCTGCGGCCATCACCACCACCACTATTATTACCACGACAACGTCGACCACGATACCGACTGCAACTACGATACCGACTACAACCACCACAACCAGCACCATTACAACTTGGGGGGGCTATGAATACCGCGTCTCAGCCAGCGACAATGTAACAATCACCAAGTATATCGGAAGTGGTGGAAATGTGGTAATTCCCGACACCATAAACGGCATGCCGGTAGTCGCAATTCAGGAGGGGTATACATATTCTTCGGTGCCTTTTACCCCCTATCGCCCCGCTACGTACCAGGCCTTTTACGGCTGTGCCGGGCTGACCAGCGTGACCATCCCAGCCGGCATTACGAGCATTGGGGGGTATGCATTTGGTAACTGCAGCAGCTTGGCCAGTATTGTTGTTGATCCGGGTAATCCCGCCTACAGCAGCCATGATGGCGTTCTGTACAACAAGGCCATGACGACGCTTTTGCAATATCCCGGAGGGAGGTCAGGCGCTTTCAGAGTTCCTGACGGTGTTACTGGCATTGCGGAAGGTGCTTGTATGGGCTGTGCCGGCTTGACCAGCGTTACTTTGCCCAGCAGTGTCTCAACACTCGTTGCTTATTCTGTCCTGAATTTCCGATACCAGCTATTAGCTGAACATTATGGTTCATTTCAAAACTGCCTTAATCTGACCGCTGTATATTTTGAAGGAAATGCTCCCGCAATTGAACATTATCACGGTAGCTCGTGCGGGATGGACTTCACGTATATGTGGCT
>CAWDSQ010000011.1:0-158398 GCA_963804955.1 uncultured delta proteobacterium
CCCGTGCTTTGTTATTGCCTGTGGCAACTGTTTTTGTTTTTTTACTGGGGTGTTTTTCCGGCTGCCGGCGGAGCGCACAACCTTGGCCTGCCCTTTGTCGGGATATTTCGCTATGTTTTCGAACTGTTTCCGCCGGCTTCGGCTGTGGCAGGATTGTACTGTTTCGAGCTTATTTTTACCGGCTGCGGTCTAGTAGCCGCAGCCATCGCCTTGCGGTCATCTGCTGCGGATCTGCATATTAAAATCAGCTGGCTGCTCTACAGCCTGCTGATTGTTCTGCTGACGCAGCTGATATGGTGCGAAGATTGGGCATTTATGCGGGCATATACAGAATGCGGCATACTGAGTGCCATAATCGTGCTGGGCGCAAAAAGCCGATTGCTGCCGCCGCTTTTTGTATATGAAGCTATTGTCTGGCTGGGGGTGTTTTCTATGCGAATTTTGTATGTGTAGCCTATTGTTTCAGGAAGGCTGGATCGTTTCTGTTCTTCCGTTATGGTTTGCGGGCCGGATTGAGCCTGCGCCGGCATTTCAGCCGTTTCGGGTTTCAAGCCAGGCAGCCACTGCGGCAACCTTGGCGCGCAGGTTCAGGATAAAGGGCTGTCGCTTCTGGATATGCGCGGGCTGGGCATCGTACTCTTCTGCGGTTATCCGCGCCACCACCTTCTCCTGATCGCCCTTAAGCATATTCAGATACTGTGCAATCATATTTTTATAGGCTGTGGCCGCAGCTGCCGCTTCTGAAAGATAGCGCTGCACTTCATCGCCTGCAAGAATTCCGCTGTGAGGCATGCAGATTGCCCGCGGCCGCAGGCTGCGGATTTTTTCTATGGATGCAAGATAGTCTTCATAGCTCACCAGATACGGGCTGTGTATAAAGCCATGCTCAAGCGCACCTGCCGTATCACCGATGAAGGCGATACCCGTGTCCGGGAAGTAGTAGGTGAGGCTGTCGCGCGTATGGCCGGGCGTTTCAAGCACCCGGCAGACGCGGCCTGCGTCAAGCTCTATGCTATCGCCGTCTGCGAGCCTGAAGGTGACATCAAGAGCGGCAAACGATACATCCTCGCCGGCAAGCTCGGCCGCCATGCTTTTTTCATATTCGGCGTTCAAACGGCAGATAAGCTCAACGGCATTCGGACGCTTGAGAATTTCTGCGCCGCGGCTGCTTGCGGCAAGCCGAGCGGACGGAATTTTACGCATGAGATAGGCTGCGGCTCCACAGTGATCGAAATGGGCATGGGAGAGAGCGATAATAAGGTTGTCGGGGCTGCGGGTATGCGCCCGCAATTTTTCCACGCACAGGGGGCCGAAGGCTGAGACTCCCGGATCAAACAGTATAGGCGGGGAGCTTGCGCAGATGGCAGCCGTCACATGGCCGCCGCCCAGTGATATGAAATCTTCATACTCGCGGCTAAACTCGAAATGCAGTTTTTTCTGGTCTATCACATATTTCTCCTCAGAGACGCTACTGCTTCAGAAGCTCTTCAATGTCAGTATCAAAAAAGCCCCGCCACGTTTCAGGCGGCGGCGCTGTCCAGAACAGTGGTGTTTTCAGAACCGGGTGCTCAAGCCCGAGCCGGTAGCAGTGCAGCGCCAGATTTCGTCCGTCAAACTCCCTGCGGCTGCTATAGCGAAGGTCTCCCACAATGGGCAACCCCCTGCTTGCCAGCTGCACGCGTATCTGATGGGGCCTGCCGGTCTTGAGGTCAATGTCAAGCAGGCTCAGCCCGCTGCTCTCGGCACGGGCCTGCCATGACAGCTCGGCATACAGGGCTTTCGGGAACTTGGGCCCGACAATCCGCACTTTTTCATTTTCCTTCAGAAGATAATCCGTGCACACCCCCTGACCCTGGACGCTGCCCTGCACGATAGCGATATATTTTTTCAGCGGCGTGCTGTCGCGGAACTGCTCCGACAGCCTGCCTGCGGCCTTGGAGGTGCGGGCAAAGGCCATGACGCCCGACACGGGCCGGTCAAGCCGGTGCACCAGGCCGAGATAGGCATCGCCGGGCTTGTCAAAGCGCTGCTTGATATAGTCTTTCAGAAGGCTCAGCAGGTCCGGGTCGCCGGTGCGGTCCTGCTGCACCGGCAGGCCCGCCGGCTTGCAGACAATAAGCAGGTGATTGTCGCAGAACAGAACCTCAGGTGTCATGCCGGCGCCTGCGACTTTTTTGCTATGCGGGCATTGAATTTATCTGCCTTGATGATAAAGCGCTCGTGCAGCGCCTCGCCGATTTTTTCAATTTCATCCCATGCCTCGAGCCTGAAGGACAGCTTTGCGCCATCAACTGCCGTTACCTCGGTGGCGACACGAACCTTCATCCCCAGGGGTGTTGCCGCCGAATGCTTGATGTCCATGGATATGCCAACGGACTGCTCTCCCGGCTCGAGATAGTCCTGCATGAGCTCTGCCGACACCCGCTCCATGAATCCGGCCAGAAACGGCGTGGCAAAAACATCCGGGAGATTTTGATAGAAGTATCGGGCGGTGTGCTCCGCTCCGGTCTCACAGGTTATTTCACGGGTTGCGCCGACAGCGATGGGTCTGCTCATGGACATGCTCCTTTTAAAAAATTCAGGTGAGTAGCCTTTTAAACTGACAATTTTTAAACATAGCCAGGGGATATTTCCTAACAGCCTACAGTCCAATAGCCTAAGTATTAACAGCCGTAAAAGTGTAATCGTATGCCCGCCTCTTGTCAAGAACGAGCATGCTGCAGAGCAGGGACGCTTGCATTTGGTTTGAATTTTTGGCTGAAGTAGTGTATCTCTATAATGCGGGAGAAATGCCTTTTACAAGCGGCCATGCCGTCCGGCGGCAGTACTGCATAAGAGGGCATATAAATAAGGTAATTAACAAAAATCATACAGTTCGGATGCATCGGTTGTGACATGATTCTGGCTGATATAAAAAATTCTACTCTATCAAAGCGCAAGCTTTTTCAGATCGAGCGCGCCGTTGAGCGCGAGGTAGTTGACCTGTGGTGCAAGGAAAAGTCATATTTCGTCGATAATTTTGCCGAGGCAGTTGACATCGACTTTAAGGGCAAGCATATCGAGATTTCTTTCACGAATGCCATGCCCATGAAATACGGCTCGCCTGAGGCGACCGTCAACGATATGATGCGCGGCCTTATTCTCACCATGGCAACCGATCAGAGCAGCGGGCTTCTGCTGAAAAACCATGAGGCTATCATCGGCAATATCCTTGATGTGTTCGTGCATCGCCTCAAGGAGCTGGGGGAGCGCAAGTTCATTTTTCAGCGGCTGCAGAGCTTAGAGCTCGGATTTTCCATCGCTTTCGGCCTGGATAAAGAGTTTTATGCAATCAAGCGGGCCCGCAGGCATCTGGAAGAGGTTCTGCATATGGCAAGCCTTTCAAATGCCGGTGAGACGGCCAGTTCTCTTATTCATGACATGCTGGAAAGCGAAACGCTCGCGGCAGCCGAACACGGGGTCACCTTCCATATTTTTATGACCAGGCCCGATGTGGCCAGTTTTTTGAGCCTGCCGTTCGGGGCTGAGCAGACAAGCTATGTGGCTCTGCTCGGAACCCATACGCTGCGGTGCAATATTCTGGCGAGGGTTGATGGAGCGTCGCTGATCAGGGAAGGCATCATGAAGATCGATGCGCCGTCAAATCCCATGAACTTCATCAAGCAGAAGGGGCTGAGCCTTGCTATAGACCGCACTGCTCTCATGGACAAAATGTGCGCCACCTGCATGTTTTCGCTGCAGGACTTTACACCCGATGAGCTGACTTTCCTGAAGCTGCTGTTCAATGAATACGTGCAGCTTGCCTGGTTTCTGCTCTCAAGCGGCAGAATTGATCCCGCTCTTCGCATCCTCATCATTTTCCCCCGGATCAATTTTTTTAAGATTCTGAACGAGGAAAATCCTGCTATTCCGCCCGACGAGCCGCAGACGCTCAGGGATATCGGCATGCTGCACGACAGGCTTTTCACCCTGCCGGCTCATGAAGCCGTAAAGCAGAAAATTTCAAAACGCATTCCCGAGCGCGTCATTCAGGACAAAATATCCGAAGCGCTCCAGCTGTTTGCACGCAATGTGCTTCAAAATATCTATAACCCGCTCACCGGCATCCGCCGCGCCATGCTGTATTATGCGCAGAAAGGGTACAGCGACAGTCAGCAGCTTGCGTCCATTAAAAGCAGCATTGACTGCGTGTCGGCATATTTGAAAAAGCTGCAGCGGATGCAGCGTTTTGTGATCGACCCGGTGACCGGCATGTTCGATCTGGAGGCCTCGACTATCGATAGTACCGCACCGAGCCCGTCCAATGCCCTTGAGGAAATCGTGCAGAATATTCAGACCGCCGAGGTTGACCAGACACGGGAAGTAATCGTTACCAAAATGCTTGACTATCTTTCTTTTATAACGGTTCGGCTTGAGCAGACTGAGCGGGTTTCATCGAAGTATATTAAACAGGAAGTGGTTAAAGAGATGGAGATTTATACGCTGTCCATTCTCCGCCAGGCAAAATCATTTTACCGCCTCATCATGGGTAAACAGGATCGTAAGTACCGCTGATAGCCTGCTTGCCGCTCACACATCTAGCATGCTGTACAGGCTGTTCAAAAATGCTCAGATGCAAGGCGCGCGAAATCATGCGACATGAGGCGTACTTTTTCGTACGTCGCAATGAAGTATGATGAGCGCAACGCGGCAGATGGGCGTTTTTCAACAGCCTGCTAGAGAGGGTCTGTATGTTTTCTGAAGATATGCCTAAAATTGTGGCCGGATATTTTGAACTGCTTGACACCGTTGAGCTGCACTTTAAAGATGCCTATGCCACGGAGCGGCTAAGCCGGCAGGGCGAGCTTGCCCTTGTATTCAAAAATGCAGCCGGCGGCAGCCTTCTCTATGTGGGTGTGCGCTGGGATTTGTGGAGCCGCATGCACCTGCCCATGTGGCTGGGGGTGCGGCCCGACTGGGGGCAGGCCGCTGCCGATGCGTTTGCCGTGCGCAACCAGGGCAGGTGCTTTATGCACGACGGCTACAGCCTGTGCCCGGCTGAGCCGGCCATTGCCGCGGGCACGGACATGCGGCAGCGCTGATCGCGCTTGTCCAAGCCGAGCTTGAAGCGATACAGGGTAATGATAAATAAAAATTTTTGTGCTTTGTGTCTGAACGAAAACGCTGTTTTTATATCCATGTCATCTCGACCGAAGGGAGAGATCTTTGCATGTGCTAAAGATTTCTCAGTCGCTTCGCTCCTTCGAAATGACAGTTTTCGCTGACAGAGGGGTTTTCGTTCAGACACTACTTAAGAAGAAGTGCATGCATAAGGGCAAACCAGCAAATCCTGCTTAACCAAGGTCCAATAAAATTATGGCAGAAACGCAGAAGCTCATCGCGCAGAACAAAAAAGCGCGCCATGATTATGAAGTGATCGAGACCATTGAAACGGGCATCGCGCTGTTGGGCAGTGAAGTCAAATCATGCCGGCACGGGGGCGTGAACCTGAAGGACAGCTATGCACGCTTCGACGGCGGCGAAATTTACCTGCTCGAGACGCATATCAGCCCCTACAGCCATGCCAACCGGTTGAACCACGAGCCCCTGCGCAAACGCAAGCTCCTGCTGCACCGGGGCGAGATAAAAAAGCTGTACGGAAAAATACGGGAAAAGGGCCAGTCATTCGTGCCCCTGCGCATGTATTTCAACCAGCGCGGCAAGGTGAAGGTCGAGATGGCGCTGGTGCACGGCAAAAAGCACCACGACCGCCGCGAGGACATCAAGAAGCGCGATATGCGGCGCGAAACCGAGCAGGCCTTGAAGCAGCGGCGGTAGCCATGCAGCATCACCGCGCAGTTGAAGGTTCGGATTAAGTTGAAAGACTTTGTCCGCCGAATTAAACAATCAAAAGGGTGGTACACGCGAAGCGTGGCCACCCTTTTGATTGTGATAGATTAAAGATTTCTTCCGATACTATGGAATATTCAAGGAATGGTCCGCAGTCCATAGAGAGCCGTAGTGTGGAGTTTAGGGCAGGCAGGCAAGGGCACAAGATGTTGTGATTTGACTTCAGAGCCAGGCGTCTCGCCCTTCCCCCTTGGACGTCTATGAGTACAAGTACTCATGGCCACTGAGTATTTTTACTGTATTTCTTTTAATATAATAACTTGCTATTATACAATTTATAAAAACCGGCATCCAAAAATTCTTTAGAGGAGGGGTTCTATGGATTTCAGGAAATCGCTGTTTATTTTTTCCCTTATTAGTTGTGTGTTTCTGCCTTCTTCCGCCCTTGCGCTGCAGTGGGGGGATTTCATCCTACGAGGTATCTGCCAGCGACAATGTCACCATCACCGGCTATGCCGGGTCGGGCGGCCCTATTTTGTGAATTTTCCCGATACAATAGACGGCAAACCGGTTGTCTGCATTGGGGCAAACATAGCGACTGGCGCCTGCCTACGGCCAGCTTGGAGTCTATTGTTGACACCACCCGATACGATCCGACAATAAACACCCATATTTCCCCCCCATCCCCTGTCATACAGTTACTGGTCGTCTACTACTGTTTCGGACAATTCAAGCAGGACCTGGGCCCTTTCCTTCTATGACGGCTTTCTGTACAACAGCCGTAAGAGCAACAGCTTACATGTTCGCGCGATGCGCCGATGCGGCGTTTCGTTATGTGGCTCTTTGGCCCGTTTTGGTTGCGGCCAAATAACCAGCGTCCGTCACCATTCCTGACAGCGTACTTACGAGCATGGAAGAAACGCATTTTTCACCCCGGCATATACCAAGCTTGCTGAAGGCTGCATACCCCTGCCCGACACTGCCGCAACCTGCAGGTTGCATGAGTATGACCAGTTGTAAGTATTGGAAGCGGTGTTACGAGTATTGGGGACCTCAATGTTGCAGACGGTACCTAACCGAGTATGATAACAATTCCGAAACCGATGGCGGCTATGAAGGCTTGCGGGCGCAGTACGCGATTTTTGGATTTTATCCGGGCCATGAGCACCGCACACTACGGGGGTGTCAGATTGGCGCATGCCAACGGTTCACGAGCTGCATTCAATTGTTGATTATGGTTTAACCAGTATATGACTATTCCGGATAGCGTGACGTAGCATTGGGCACCACGCATTTTACACTATTACGGTAGGGCTAGTGTGAAGCCTCCTATGGGCAACGTGTACTACAATTATTAGTCTGAAGACGTTTATTTTCGAGCAGTGGTTCGCGTGTGGTGCTTTTCCCCTCGACAAGCGTTACGACCGGAGATGCAACGCAACGTCTGTAACTGCAGCGGCACATCAACAAGTATCGGCGGTGATATCCGACCAGCGCTACGAGCATTGGACCATGATCGACCACAACAACTACAGCTAGCCCATGTCCGGCTAAAAGGTGTTGTGGGTGCACCGGTTTGACCAGTGCGTTAATTCCTGACAGCGTTACGAGCCATTGGTCAGATTGCGTTTTTTCAGTTGTACCGGTATGACTGCGTTGTTATCCCAAGCAGCGTTACGAGCATTGGGAGACAGGCGTTCTCCAGCTGCACCGGTTGGACCAGCATAAAGTTGATGTAAGCAACGCTGCCTATAGTAGTCCGCAAGATGGTATTCTTTACGTAGTCCAAAGCAAAGACAACGCTTGTTGCAATATCCTGCCGGAAAAAAAGATTTGGAGTTTTGATTTGACCAGGACGAGCCGTAATGTGGAGTTTTGCATGTCGGCAGGGGCACCATGCCTGATAATGTTACTCACATTGGATTTGCGGCTTTTAACTTTTTGCACAGGTTGGACTTGGTTCCCGGAACGTAACCATACCCGACAGTGTTACGCACATTGGGGATGGTCGCTTTTTCTGATTGCAACGGGATTAGGCCACCGAAAAAATATTGCACATCCTTACGGCTGAAGGTGATCATCTTTACGCCTTTTTTCTCCAAAGGATGCGATCGGGATAGATCCGGGACCTTTGCGATTTAGCGGAGCTCCGGGCTGACCAGCGTGACTATCCCCAAGAGCAGCGTGTACGAGCATTGGGAGTGGTGCATTTGGCAGATGCACTGCATTGACCACTCTCGCGAGTTGGTCCGGTAGCATCAGCGATTATTGAGAGTGCTACAGTTGCTCCGGTTGCACCGGCTTGAACCAGTGCGACCATCCCAGCTGGTGTTATAAGAATCGGTTCCTAGTCATGTAATAATCTTAGTCTGGAGAAAATTGAGGTGCATTTGCAGGGTGTACCGGTTTGACCAGTATAACCATACCAAGCAGTGTTACGAGCATGGGTTTTATGCATTTGAAGATTGCACCGGTTTAAAAAACGTGACTATTCCGAGCAGTATTGAGAGCATTGAGGATGCTGCATTTGCTGGTCTGCGCTGCTTTAACTGCTGTCATATTTCCTTATGGGAACGCACCCGTTATGGGGAATGACGTTTTCGCTGACTGCGCGTGAGATGGGCTTTACCGTTTACTGTACTGCCTGCAACACGGGTTTTACAAATCCGTGGTATGGGTGTTCGGAATTTCATATCAACGCTATCAATTATTGAGTGCTTTGATGCCGCCATCGTCACTTTTTTTAATAAACTCAACAGTTTTTTCGGCAGCTACCTTGACCCGTCAATTAATGAATTTTTTGACCAGGTGCAGGATGAGGACCTTCGCAACTCATTTAACGGCTGTCTGGCAATTATCCCCACCTTGGGAAGGTCGGAAATCGTCAGTTCTTTTTTTGATTTTGTGGCACTTTTTGACTGGTTTACTGAAGACATAATCACCGAATATGCTCACCTGTTAAAAGTAAAAAGCTTTGATACGGTAAAAATTACTGAAAAAACCTCCGGTTGCGATGCTTCACAGTATCTGTCGTTCCGCACCGGCGATGAAGATTCCCATCCTACGGCGGTGTTTATCCGATCTGTATATCAAAAACACAAGTCCGAATACAATCTGGCTTGCGAGTTACATAGAAGATGAAAAAAAATGGTCATGTGCCGTCGGGTATTTGGCGAAGAGGTGCCCGGCAAAATGTTCTCGGCGATGACAATACGAATCTTGAACGACTGCGCACAGTTCAGAGACAACACCCTTGCCCAAAGTACTATGGGACGCAAAGCCATTCAAATTTATTACGAACAATGCCGGACAGTAGGTAAGCATGCCGGCCTTAGAGCGTTAGCAAAGAACCAAATAGTAAGAAAAAAAGCATGCATTCTGATTTAAACGCTTTAAGGGCCGTTGCCCGAAGGGTTCTTGAAGTGATTGCGCCGATGGTGAGCAGGGAAAAAGCAGTAACTCTGCTGGATAAATAGCAGATCAAGGCAGTGCAAAGGGCCTGCGCATACGGGAAATACCGGTGCGCTACCGGCCCAGAATCGGCACGTCAAAAGTTTCCGGAACGCTTTCAGGAAGCATCAAAGCGGGCTGCAAAATTCTCTATACTATCGGAAAATACGCCCACACCAAAATCCTCTGAGAAATACTAGTGAGCCTCACTTTATTCGCAAGTAACGAAAAGGTTTAACTATATAAAATAATGGCGCCGCTTTCTAGATATGGTGGTTAGGACCTTTCTTGAAAAAGTCAACACTACGTGTCATAATCAAGACATGCGGTCAGGACAAATTTATTACATATTTGCACTGGTAATATGTAATTGTCCGATCAAGTTGGCAGGGTTTTGATCCGTTGGTCTGAAACGCTTCAACCCTGCTTGCGCAGCACGCGCTTGTCGCCCAACGCGCAGGGTCAGTTTTGTCTTGTCGAAATATTCAAGCAGCGGAATCATGAATTTGCGGGACAGTCCGGTTGTTTCCTTGAAGCCCGCAAGGGTCACTTCGCCATTGTTTTTTGCAGCAAGCTCCAAGGTTTTTTTAATAAGCCCTTCAAGAGCCTGTGCCTCGAAGTAAAGCTCTTCATCAATCTTTACCAGCAGGCCTTCGCGCATCAGCAGACCCAGCATGGCCGTCACTTCTTTGGGCGGTGCTTTCAACGCGTCGCCCACCTCTTTCAGTGTGGGCGGCGTGATGCCGCCGCTGCGGTACAGGCCGAGCATGCGGCCGCGCAGGCTTTTTTCATCATCCTTCAGTACGGGCTTGTGTTCGGCCAGGGCCAGAAATTCATTGGTCACGGTGATTTTTTTACGCTTCTCCAGGCGCTCCAGCACAAAGCTGAAAAGACGGGCATCGGTTGCGCGGGGCAGGCGGGCGCGCAGTTCCTCCCGCACGGGGCCTGTCTTGAGCGGGTTCTCGCCGTGGTAGGCTTTCAGCGCGGCGGTGATGGCTGTTTCAAGCTCGGCGATGATAGCAGGCAGGGTTATCTGCAGCGGATTTGTTGCAAAAGCCGTAAGCGAGCCCCCGGCAAGCATGGCCTCAAGCTGCCTGCCAAGGGCCTCGATGCCCAGCCGGGCCTGCAGTTTCGCAAGCGAGGTGCCGCGCACACCTGCCTCACGGCAGAACAGCAGAATGGCGCTTTCCGTGTCGCCCTGCCTGAGCGTATCAAGATGGCTGCGGCTGGCATCGGTGAAGCGCTTGAGCCGCGGGGGGCTGTTGTCAAGTATTTCGCCGCCGCCGATGGTAAAGACCGGTGAGAAACTGCGAATGACATACCGGTCGCCCGGCAGCAGCACTCCAGGTTCATCCAGTACAAACTGCACATAGCCGCCCGCCCCGGGCTCAAGCTCGTCGGCCTCCAGGAGAATGGCTGTGGCCCCTGTTTCAGCGGTGCCTGCGTGCAGGCGCACATGTTCGCGGTTTTTGAGGGGCAGGGGAGCGCTGTTCAGATGGTCGAGCCAGGCAGCCACACGGCTGGTGGGTGCAAGCATGCCGGGAGCAGCAGCAACCGAACCGCGCTGCAGAGCGGTTTTTTCTATGCCCTGCAGGTTCAGGGCGGTGCGCATGCCTGCCAGTGCGGTATCAGCCGGCAGGTTATGCACTTGAATGCCCCGGAGTTTTGCCCGAATACCCTGGGGCAGAATGTCGATTTCATCGCCGACGGCAATGGAGCCGGCCACAGGAGTGCCGGTCACCACAGTGCCGAATCCTTTCATCGTAAAGAGGCGATCAATGGGCATGCGGAAGATGCCGCCGCTGGAGCGTTCGGCAACCGAAGCAACCAGCGTTTCAAGAGCGGCAAGCAGATCAGGCAGCCCGGCGCCGGTGGCTGATGACAGGGCGATGACGGGCGCCGATTCAAGAAAGCTGCCGCGCACAAAGCTCTTGATGTCCTCGCGCACGAGGGCAAGCCAGTCCGGATCGACAAGGTCTGACTTGGTGAGCGCCACAAGGCCCTGGCGTACCGCCAGAAGCCTGCAGATATCCAGATGCTCGCGCGTCTGGGGCATGACGCCCTCATCGGCGGCAATCACCAGCATCACCGCGTCGATGCCGCCGGTGCCTGCAACCATGTTTTTAATGAATTTTTCGTGCCCGGGCACGTCGACGATCCCGACCGCCTGCCCGCCGGGCAGCACAAGGGAGGCAAACCCCAGCTCAATGGTGATGCCCCGCTGCTTTTCCTCTTTCAAGCGGTCGCAGTCAATGCCGGTAAGGGCTTTGACAAGCGATGTTTTGCCGTGATCGATATGTCCGGCGGTGCCGAGTATGATGCGCTTCATATGTTTCGTGGAGATTTTTGTATTTATTATTCAGGCTGTAGGCTGTTAGACGAGAGGCTATAGGAAAATAAAACCGCGCCATGGTTTTTTGATTTACCTAACAGCCTACAGCCCAAACTGCTGACAGCCTGATGAATCTGAATACTGTTGACAGTGACCCGGCTCATACACTATCGTCATTGCAGCACCGTGTAAAGAGTTTTCATTTTTGCAGATGCCCATGGAAGAGACCCCTTCAAACTCCGAGCTGCATGAGCTGTTCGACGGCAGGCTGAAGCTGTATCAGCCTGCGCGCGGCTACCGTTTTTCTATCGACGCGCTGCTGCTTGCCGTGTTTGCCAGGGGCCGCTGCGCAGGTTCCGTGGCCGATCTGGGCACAGGCTGCGGCGTGCTGCCGCTGCTGCTTGCCCGCCGCGATGAAGTTGTGCATGTGACGGCCGTGGAGATACAGCAGGAGCTTGCCGGGCTTGCCCGCCGCAACAGCGAGCTCAATGGCTGCTCAGAAAAAATTACCGTGCTGTGCGGGGATGTGCGCGCCATAGGAAAGATGGCCCCGCCTGAGAGCTTTGACGCCGTTGTCACCAATCCGCCATTTTACCCCGTCGCTTCAGGCCGCATCAACCCGATGGCTCAGAAAGCCGCAGCCCGGCATGAGGTGCATGGCTCACTGGATGACTTTCATTGCGGCAGGCTCGTATCTTTTGAAGCGGGGCGGCAGATGCATGGTCGTCTACAGCGCATCCCGGCTTGCCGACCTGCTTGTCGGCCTGAGAAAGAAAAGCCTGGAGCCCAAAACGCTTCAGTTCGTGCATGCCCGCAGCGATGAGCCTGCAGCCATGGTGCTTGCCGAGGCGGTGAAGGGTGCGGGGGCTGAGATGAAAATAGAGCCGCCACTGGTGCTGTATGAATCGCGGGGAGTGTATTCCGGGCAGGCGCAGACGCTGTTTGCGTCTCTGTGACAGCGCCGGGGCAGGGCGGACGGTTCGTGTCAGTCTTTGAACAGAGTCAATATTTCGTCGATTTCATTCTGCGTTTTTAATTCAGGCTCCGGCATGCCGATGGAGGTCATGCAGATGTCCAGGCGCTGCTCAAGCATGGGGAGCTTGCCCTCGGCGGCATTGATGGTGTCTATGCTGGTGAAGCATTCCGCGAGCACGGCTACCACCAGGTTCAGGTTGGTGATGATCAGGCGGATGGTCATGTTTTTGATTTCAGCGCAGCCCGTTGCCAGGAGCGAGGTTCTGCGGGACAGCTGGGAGAACTGCTCAAACCCCATGGATGCGGCGCCGCCGATGAGCCGGTTGAGCTTTTGCGCAAACTCGACAAGCTTGGCCGATTCCTGCGCATTGGGTATTCCGACGGACTTGAGCTGCTCGCCGATCAGTTTCAGGTCGGACAGCAGCATGGTTGATTCATCAATAAAAAACCTGAGCGCTTCATCATGCAGCGTTGTCATCGTCGGCTCCGGCACCGGCGCCTGCTCGATCTCGGGGGGGCTCAGATCATACTCGCCCTCATCATCATTAAACAAATCGTCAAATGACAGCACCACGCTTCCCGGCTCGGGCGGTATAAACGCCGGTGGCTTGCCGGCAGCCTCTTCAGCCGGCAGGCGCTCCAGCATGAGCCGCGTGGTCTGGTCGATCTGTCCGGCCATGGACTTCATCATCTGATCGATCATCTGGGGCCGGTTATAGATTATTTCGTAAATAAGGCTGCTGTGGTAGGAGGCGATGCGCGCTTTGGTCTGGGCCGTCGCGCAGAAGTCATAGGGCTTGTTCATGATAATAAAACTCTATGCCGAAGATATCGCCTTCCTTGAGCGTGCGCAGCAGAATGCCGTTCTGCGCAATATCAACGCGTCCATGCAGTATAACGAAAAACCGTTCCTGTGAAGCCCCCGCATCAATAATCTGATCATGGGGGTTGTATTCACCGATGATGACCTTCTGAACGCTGTAGTCAATCTGTTGCATACTTGTGCTCCGTATTGCAGCAGGGAATTAACGATTCGATGATTTTAAAAGCCTGCACTTGAATAGTATTTTAATTTTTATTTGATTATATAGCAAATTTTTTTATCTCACTAGAGAAAAAACCCTTCGCATAAAAAAATATACGAGAGCGGAATTGTTGTTTATGTATTGCCGCATTCGAGCCTATCCCCTGAAGAGGCCGGCATCGTTTTTATCGCCTCTGTGTTTATATAATATGGAAGCCGGTGTTTATGGGGAACCAGAGGGTGGCTTGACCTCAAATAAGCTCAACTAAACCGTAAGGCTCATGATCTTGTCGTCCTTGTGCAGTGAATAGTTCAGACAGAATGAAGGGCATGCCTGTATGGTCTGAAAGTTGCCGGCCAGTCGAGTCCGGCCATTCGTCAGCCTAAATTTGCTTTTTATGAATCAATGCGTTATATAAGTATTAAAGTAAAATCTGAGAGCTTAAAGAAAAATATGCTGTATATAAAAATGGAGGATGTATGAAGAAAAATAATATTGTTTTTATACTTTCCCTGCTGGCGGTTATGTTCGCGCAGGCTTCCTATGCCGCCACTGATAAGGTAGCAGTTCTGATTACCGGCTGGGGTATCCCGGTGGGATATAATTTCGACTATGCCTGGACCACAAGCGATTATCCCCGCATCGGCGATAAAACGGAAACCGAAAATCAGGCCTGTAAAATCGGCCATGTGGGCGAGTTTCCGTATCAGTCCCATATCAATATGATTCCCTGGGCCATTACCTACCTGACTCCGGATTTCGGTTCTGAATGGTATGACTATCACGGCATTTATAAAAAAGAAGGAAATAAATATATAAGTCCTGCCGTTAATCTCGATCCAGCCTTAAAGAAGCCGGAGTATCTGATCGAGATAGAGGATAACGATAGCCTGCTTGATAATGCCACCATCACCCCGCTCAGGGAAGTCAAGGACCAGTATGGCGTGCTCACCTATCCGCTCGACCCGCGTGACAACACGACGGATTATCTTGACGGCTGGTACCGCATCGGGAGCTTTGCCAACCAGTTTCCCAACGGCATGCACGACCTCGTGGAGTCGGGCCCGCCGCTGTACATGTGGCTTTCCGGCATTTTCGGCACACCCACTGAAGGCGACGAGGGAAGTGCTCCGCCGCCTGCGGTCGCGGCCCAGGACGAGTATCTCAAAACCCTTATGGAAAATGCTTTCGGCGACAGGGTCGATATGCGCTTCGGTTATTATACGGCCATGGAGGGCTCTGCCACGCCGGAGCAGTACAAGACGAAAATGGAAGATGATGTGGCAGAGGAGTTTGCCACTGAAGGGTTCCGCAAAATGATCATCGCCCGGGAAACCACGGACCATAACCGGTATGCCAATGAGTTTATGAGCGGCAACTATGTGAAGGAGCGGCTCTGCGAGCTTGATGTTTTGGATGACATGGAAATATACCAGTCTCGCCAGGTCGGCCGCACGCCCGAGTTCAATGCCATGAATATTAAAAATCTCAGGCCATTTATTGAGAAATACGCCGAGGGCAGTACGATCGCCATGGTGTATGTCACGCGGGGCCTCACCTGGGGCAAGGCGGAGACAACCGGCAACGGTTTCGGCGCGGCCCATCCCTGGAGCAAGGAAGTGTATCATGAGAACGCCTATCTGAACTACCTGTCGTGGAAAAAAGCCCTGCAAGAAGGAATTCGGCGAGCCGGTATCATCTTGTTTTTACAAAAAATGACAGTGACAGCGACAGCCGGACCGACAATTTTTACACCTATGGCCTGTCGACCGATGTCGATCTGAAGGGCTATAGCAATGAGGGAGGCCAGAAGGTCTATTATGGTCTTCGCGATGCACTCGACATGGCAAAGGCAGGCGGCTATGACAAAATCATCGTCGCGCCCTGCCACTGGAATTTCGACAATCTTGACACGGCCATCCGCATGAAGCAGCTTGCCAAGCTGCCGCTGACGCCCAAGACGCTCATGGACAACGGGACCTTCGAGCACACGAGCTGCGAAAACGCAGCCGGCAGGGAAGTGGACTGTGATAATGAAACGGCAACTGCTGAAATTACCGTCGCCCCCTCCTACAGCAAGCTGCCCGAGGAGTTCTCGACAGCCTATTTCGTTATGCTGCGGGGAGCTCTGGAGCGTTTCGGCCTGTACCCGCAGGATGAAAAAATCTTTCGCGCCGCATCCCGGCGCATTACCAAGCTAAAGGGCGGCAGGCTGTGGGTGCTGAACCCTCTCAGCCCCGCTTTCAGGTCTTCTATCGCTATTCCGGCTGATCCGTATCCGACCCGGCCTGATGAGTTCTCGCCTGATAATGCAACGGCGATGAATGACCCTGCAGACACCAATGACTGCATGTGGGAAGACATGAAGATGAATATCTCCTGGCGGCAGAATCCTCCGGACATGCAGGCGGGCGTCAGGGCGATCGGGCCGGCGGTGCATTTCGGGCCGTACCGCACGGTGTTTAACCGCGATGTCACGGTACGGATACCCTACAGGTTTTTTGCAGCCCTGGGCAAAGAGGTTACAGCCTATATGTATAACCATGTCACCGGGCAGTGGGACGCCCTTGAGGCTGAGAAGGCTGCAGGCGGCATGCTGGAATTTAAAACCAAGGTGCTGGGCCTGTTCCGGGCAGGTATAGCCGAGTAGCGGAAGCCCTGTTCTGTTTGCGACGTTAAAGCCGCAAAGAAGCCCCGTGCTTTTTTGCGGCTTTTTTTATTAAAGACTAACTTTCTTGCCCTTTCCTGTGGTAAGAGAAAAAAGATATGAGTGAACTGGAATACCCCCGCAACCACTTAAGGAGCTGCCACTATGTTTCCCTATGACTCGCTGCGTGACTATGCCCTGGCCCTGGAGGCCCGGGGCAAGCTGAAACGGATTAAGGAAATGGATCAGGATGCCTATGAGATGACGGCATTTGCCTACCGTCTTCGCGCTGGTGGATAAAAAATGGGCAACCTGTTAACATGCTATAATAATAGTAAACATACTATGGAAGGAGCACAGCAATGAAGACATACGGGAAGAAACTATATCGGTGCATGGGAATACTGTGTCTTGCTGCGCTCGTCTGCACACTGGCGGCAGGATGCACAAGAGATTTGCGTGTTTATGAAACCGTCACGGGCGACGACGGCTCGAAATGGGAGCAGGTGAGCAAGCCCGGTTTTGGCAACAAGAATAACGGGAGCATCGTCTCCATGGCAGAGTTTCAGGACAGCTTGTATGCCGTCACCAGAAACGATGTGAGCGGATTTGAGCTGTGGCGCACCAGGTTTGGGCGCTGGGATAAGGTGAGGATTCCGGGCTTTACGGACAGTGTGTTTCATGACTTGATGATTAATGTCTGGTCTGATCTGATTGTTTTTCAGGATAAGCTCTATGTTGCCGTTTCCTCCGGCTATCAGGGTTCAAAGCTCTATAAAAGCGTCGGATTTGAAATCTGGCGCTTTGACGGCAAAAATTGGGAGCCTGTCATATCCCATGCCGCAGGCGCGCAGATTGAAGGAAGAATAAGCGCCATAGCAAGCTGTGCAGCCGGTGACGGCTCTTCAACAGCGGAATTTACGGATTCGGATGCCAGCTGGACAGTCGATCAGTACAAGGGCGGCATACTCTGGATTACCTCAGGAGAGGGCAAGGGCCGCGCTTTTGATATTGTCGGAAATACAGCAAACACCCTAACCGTTCAGCAGAATGAAGCCGCCGGCACGGCCGAGGATACGGTTTGCGACAACCAGACCTTCACCGCAGATCCGCCGTTCCCGCCCTATACCGTGGGGACGATTGAAACAAGGGATGAATATAAAATTACTAAAGGCGTGACCGCAAACGGCTTCGGCGAGCTGTGGAACAAGAGCATTGTCGATCTTGAAATCTACAAAAACGAACTCTATGCCTCTGTCGGTTTCAATTATGAAAAGGGCGCCCGCGTCTGGAAATCCGTAGACGGCATGAGCTGGGAACCGTCGTCAGACTACAGCATGGGCTCCTCTCATGGCTATGACCCTCAGGGAAATCCTTCCGGCGTGTGCCTTATTCCCGGTTTGGAATCCCGCAATGGCCAGCCGGTATCATCAAGTCTTCCGCGGTTCGGGAAATTCACTGTGGGCGGTGAGGAAATCATGGTTATCGGCGGAACCGGGACCGGCGGCTGCAATGGCAGGGGCGTGCGTATTTTCCGCCTGTATGATGCCGAAGGCTGGAAGGCTATTGTGGACTATTTTGTCGATGCTAATGACAACGGCACCAATGAAAACGGCATCGGCGACGATGGGAGCGCGTCAGGAGGTTTTACCTCTTCGAATTTCCAGGCCTGGAGCTGGGCAGTGTATGATGGCAAACTTTTTACCGGCATGGGCCGGCTTGTCGGCGGCCGCATTCTGTACACACCCAATGCTGATCCGGCAGACGGCAACTGGCAGTATGCCGTGGGCGGCGATTCGGACAAGCCTGGAGGGGCTTGGCTATAATCCAAATATCGTTTTTAATATTTTTGCCCTGGACAACACGACGCTTGTTGCGGGTACGATAGAGGAAGAAAGCTTTACCAGCGCAGACGTTATTGCCGCACAGCGCGGCGCTGATATCTGGTGGGCGACCGGTCCTGCCGGCAGCCTGACCTGGACCCAGGTAACCAGGGATGCTTTTGGTGATGCAACCATAGTTCAGTTTGAATCTCCCCGAAAGTTTTTCAGCGATCAGTTCTATATCGCAGCGTCAAGCTTCGGGCCGTCAACACCTTTGCCTGCAACGCCAATCTATGGCGCTCGCGAAGGCTATACCGGCGCTAAAGTATACCGCCTGGCATCTGAATTGAAATAAGACTGCGCCAGCGATAAAAAAGGCCTGCACAGTGCGGGCCTTTTTTATGTGCTGCGGTAAACGCTGCATCGGAGCAGCCCGTCTGTTGTTTCTTCGGTTCCCGCATAATACGGTTTTGCGGCTTGATTTTATAAAGCTTTCTGTTACTTATAGTAGTAAACTATTTATGCTCCAACGTATTCACCTTCTAAAGGACTATGTGTATGCATACAGGCTATATGGGCACTATTCTGCGGGTAAACCTGTCAACCGGCGCGATAAAGCGTGAAGAGCTTTCTGATGAACTGAAGCGCCGGTTTATCGGCGGCAGGGGCTTTGGCGCAAAGATTTTTTTTGATGAAATCAAGCCCGGCACAGATCCGCTCTCGCCTGACAATAAGCTTATATTCCAGTGCGGGCCCCTTGCGGGCACGGGCGCCCAGTCATGCAGCCGCTGGATTGTGACAACCAAATCGCCCCTCACCGGCGGCTATTTCCGATCATGCGCCGGCGGGCCTTTCGGTGCTGAAGTGAAATCCGCAGGCTACGATATGCTGATTGTCGAGGGGCGGGCTGCCGAGCCTGTCTATATCCGGATAGATGATGAGAAAGTCGAAATCCGCGATGCGGCGCATCTGCGCGGCAAGCTCACGCAGGAAACCTCTGCTGCTATCCGCGCAGAGCTTGGCGACAACCGGATCAAGGCTGCGGTCATCGGTCCGGCAGGCGAAAAGCTGGTGCGTTTTGCCGCTATTGTTGATGAGCGACGCACCGCAAGCACGGGGAGGCGTCGGCGCCGTGATGGGCTCAAAAAACCTCAAGGCCGTTGCCGTGCGCGGCGTCGCAGCATCCGCAGATCGCCGACAAAGCCGGGCTCATGGAAATTAGTAAAAAAGCAAATGGAGCGGGTAAAAACCGATCCGCGGCTGCAGGGCTTCCGCAAGCTCGGCACGGCGGCGGCAGTCGGCTTCTGCCATCAAATGGGCATTTATCCGGTGCGCAATTTTCAGGCCGGGGTCATGGCCGGGGTCGACGGCAATCTCACGGCAGCGAAATTCGACGAGCTTTTCCAGCGCGATGCCTACTGCAAGAGCTGCCCGATCCACTGCGGCGGTATTTATAAAGTGCCCCCGGGCCCGTTCAGCGGCGAGCCGTGCGAAGGGCCGGAATATGAAACCCTCTATTCCTTCGGAGGCGAAATCGGCAACAGCGATCCGGCCCTGGTGCTTGAGGCCAATCGCCTGTGCGATGACTATGGCGTCGACACGATGACCGCGGGCGCCACCATCGGCTTTGCCATGGAATGCTATGAAAAAGGCATTCTTTCCAAAAATGACCTTGACGGCATCGAGCTTACCTGGGGCAATCAGGCAGCCATCATGGCGCTGCTGAAAAAAATGGTGCGCAGGGAAGGAGCCGGCGACCTGCTTGCTGAAGGATCGCGAATTGCAGCACAAAAAATCGGCAAAGGCGCAGAGCGCTACTGCCATACAGGTAAAAGGGCTCGAGCTTGCCGGCTATGATCCCCGGGGGCTCAAAGGCCTTGGCCTGAATTATGCCACGGCCCCGCTGGGCGCAAGCCACTGCGTGGGACAGTGCCCGCAGGAGGTGATGGGTACAGGCCCGAATGACCGGTTCGCCTATGCGGGCAAGGGCGCCATGTGCATGATGAATCAGGATAAGGTAGCGGCATTTGAAACCGGCATAGTCTGCATTTTTCCCATGCAGTTCCATTTGATAGATTTTGCAGGCCTTGCCGCGATGCTGCAGGCTGCAACCGGCATTGAGGAGTTCGGGGATGAAAATTATTTAAAACTGGCCGGCGAGCGCATTTGGAATCTGGAGCGGGCATGCAATCTGCCGGGAGGGCTTTACGCGGGCCGATGACAGCCTTCCTGCGCGATTCCTGGAAGAGACGCATCCGGAAGGGCCGCTTATGGGCAGCACGGTTGAGCTTGAGGCCATGCTTGATGAGTATTACAGCGTTCGGGGCTGGGACAAAGAAACCGGCTGCCCTACGCGGGCAAAGCTTGAGATGCTTGACTTGAAAGATATTGCCGACGAGCTTGCCCGCTGCGGCAAGCTGGATTAATATTTATATTTCACAATGGAGGATCTTCATGCTGACACAGAAAAAAGAACATCCCGGCGCCTGAACTTGAACAGGAGATCATAGACTTTCTCATGGCCCGGGCCACGCACAGCGGGGGCGCGCACAGCAGCCCGGGGTGCAACCTGCGCCATGGCAAGGCCTGCGTGCTTGCCACCTGCCATGACAATATACCGCGCGCAACACCCGTTGATTTTTTTTGCGACGGCACGCTTGCAATCTGGATCAGCGCCGAGCCGGGAGGCAAGATCGCCAATATCATGCGCAACCAGCAGGTGGCCGCAGGCATCTATGACCCCGTTGATCACAGCATTGAGCAGAAGAGCATGCAGATCTGGGGTACTGCCGAGCTGATGAATCTGAAAAATAATCCCGGGCTGTTCATGGCAAAGATGCGCAGTTCGGCCTCGATGAAGCCATGGCAGGCATTATCGAGGAAATGGCGGTAAGGGGGATAGTGCCTCCGGTGCTCTTCCCGAAACAACAGAAAAAATCCAGAAGATGATCAACTTTATAAAAATAACGCCGGCAAAAGTATCGCTCCTGCATATGAAACCCGGCGGCCTGCCGGTAAAGAAAATATGGGAAAACGGCACGGCAACCGAGCAAATCGGCATGGTATAATGTTGCGGAGGAATCAGCATGGACAATGAGCTGTTTGTAAAAAATTATCTCCATCCGTCCCTGGACGGCCTTGACCGGCAGTTCACCCTGCCCCTGCCCGATGATGAAAGCCTTGAAAAAACCGGCGAATTCATTGTTCAGAGCCATTGCCCGTCGACCTACTCCACCAATGTCATCACGCGCTATGAGCGCCCCGATGACGGCATCCGGCTGGTGGAGGTCTATAAAAGCAGCCAGAACATGGACAGCGGCACGTTCGTGCGGCTTGTGGGCACCATGGCCCTGGTAAAGAGGGGCTATCCGTTTCTTTTTCTTGATGCCGCGGTTACCAACATAAACATGCAGACCGGCGAGGCTGCAGACCTGACCACCCGCATTGCCATCCACATGCCGCAGGCAACAGACAGCGGCAGGGCGGCGCTTATGGAAAACCTGTCCCGGCAGGCAGATGAGGCAGCGCTGCCCTGGGGCACGGTGAAGATCGAGCGCCCTGCCCCCCTTCTGGGGGCCGCTGTGGCATGTGCGCATGGAGGGTGTTGCCCTTGACGCGATAGAGCAGCTTCGTTTGTTTGCCTGGAAGGCCTATCATGACTTTTGCGCAGCCGCTCCTCCGGCGGAAAGCTTTGATTACCTGCCCGTGCAGGTGCAGATGATACTGAAAAATTCAAAGGCCGAGCAGGGGCAGTTTCTGCGCATGGGCCTTCATGTGCCCGTTGAGGTGCAGGCCGCTTTTTTCAGCGTGCTGTGCGCGGGTGTTTAGCAGGCAGTTGAAAAACGCCCATCTGTCCCGCTGGAGCGGGATTGCGCTCATCATGCTTCACTGCGGCGTACGATAAGTACGCCTCATTACGCATGATTGCCTGCAAGCAGGTGTCAGAGACAACACGCGCCTTGCATCTGAGCATTTTTGAACAGCCTGTATGCAGGAAATCTTAAATAAATAACATTCAATAAGGAGCCATCATGAACATCGCGGATGCAGGACTCACCTTTGAAGAGCAGCAGGAGCAGGCGGAATATTTTCTCAAGAAGCTTACTATTCCGGTTAAAAGGCTCAACCGCAAGGAGCTTGAACAAGAGGTTGCCGAGTTTTTAAAAAAGCCGCAGTGCCTGAGCCTTGCCACCGTGAACCCCGACGGAACGCCGCATCAGACCATACTTGATTATGTGAGCGAAGGCCTCGATATCTATATCGCCAGCGCCGGCGGTGAAAAGTTTGTGAATCTCGACAGGTCAAACAAGGTTTCGGTCACCATCGGCTTCACCAATGGCTATATCGAGTCGGAATACGGCCTCATCATCGACGGCACGGCCGAGGTCAACAAAGCGCCGCATCCGAAATTTCTCGTTGGCATGATGAAAATGAAGGGCTTTCTTGAGGAATGGTCAAAGGCCGTGCAGCCCATGGAGAATATTATCAAGCGCGTGGTCACGGCCCGGACCATTAAAATCACCCCGGACCGCATAACCTATATGAACATGCCCGGCGGCGTGCCCTGGGTGCGCTGGGAAAAGAAGTAATTCGCGAAGCGTAATTGGTTTTTCAGATACAGCGGCGGCCGGACAGTTTCAGGCCGTCGTTTTTTTGCACAGCAGTACGGGCCGTGGTGCTTGCTTTCGCACCGGTGCTGTGCTAGGTTTTGCTGCACTTTATTTATATGGAGGGAAGCAGTTGTGGAGCAGAAAAAAAGCAGCAATGTCGTCTGGCACCAGCCGACGATCACTAAAAAAGACCGGGAGAAACTTTTCGGCCACCGGGGCGCGGCCCTGTGGATGACGGGCCTGTCGGGATCGGGCAAGTCGACTGTTGCCCTTGAGGTTGAAAAAAAGCTGCATGGCCTGGGATGCCACACCTATGTGCTCGACGGCGACAATGTTCGCCACGGCCTGAATGCCGACCTCGGCTTTTCTGCCGAAGACCGGCAGGAGAATATCCGGCGGCTTGCTGAAGTGGTAAAGCTGTTTGCCGATGCAGGGATCATCGTGCTGTCTGCCTTCATTTCGCCCTACCGCGCCGACCGGGAGCGCGCGCGCAACCTGCTGCCCGAGGGGGACTTTTTCGAGATATACTGCCGCTGCGGCATTGACACCTGCGAAGAGCGCGACCCGAAGGGCCTCTACAAAAAGGCGCGAGCGGGTGAAATAGCCGACTTTACCGGCATATCGGCGCCCTATGAAGAGCCCGACATGCCCGAGATCATCATCGATACCGACCGCCATCCTGTCGAGGTCTGCGCAGACCAGATCATCGCCCGCCTGAAAGATGCAGGTGTTTTGAAACCCTGAGATTTTTTCATCCATGGTGATCCCTGAGCGGGAAAATCATTCGTTCACCCTTCGACCGGCTCAGGGCGAACGGGTTTATTCTATTTCCAGTATTCATGAACGAAAAAAACAAAAGCCTCATGAAAAACACGCAGTGGGTGGTTTTGACGTGCTGTATCGCCGGAGAAACAGCAAAGAGCACGGCATACATTGTTCTGCAAGGACTGTGACCACAATGAGTGTGCCCGCTGCTGCTAAGAGCGCATGAAAGTCATGGAATGTCATCCTGAACGAAGTGAAGGATCGCTGATGACTAAAACGACGAGATTCTTCGCTGCGCTCAGAATGGATGCCGGTCTACGGGGTTGCGCTTGCATGGCTGGTTTTGGGCGAGGCGCCGGCGGTTCACCACCGTGCTCGGCGGCCTCATGATCGTTGGGGCGGCGGCTTTTGAGTCATATCGGGCATAAAGCCGAACGCCTTGATTATTGCGGGTGACATTCTTCTATGTAGTAGATATCAGAGTCGTAAGAAAAGAACGCGCATTAAATTGGCCGGATTCGCCTGATAATCGAGCTCCGCCGTTGCGGCGCAACAAAGGGTTTTCTAAATCAACAAAAGGCACTACGCCTATGATAAAAACAATGCTGATATGTCCTTTGTTGTATCCTTATTTTGTGCGCCTGCAAAGGCAGGCAGGAGCTCACCCCCGAAGCGCCTGCGGTGCCTCCCACGCGAATCGTCACTGCCGCACACCGTAGTGGTGGAGGAAGAAACGATCTATTCGCCGGCGCCTGCCGGCAACGGGCAGGCGCCACCGGCCTGCGACTACGTACGCTATCTGCGGTTTCGGCCCGCTTCCGACAATGACACGCCCGTGCCGGTGAAGGCCGTTGTCATCATGATACCGGGCTATATCGGCGGCGCCGGCAGCTTCGGCTATCTTGCCCGCCAGCTGGTCGCTCTTGGGGGCGATACATTCCCTGTTGAAGTCTGGGCTCTTGACCGGCGTTCAAACTGCCTTGAGGACCAGACCGGCATGCAGGAGGCAGAAAGCACGTGAAGATCCGCAGGCGGCCCTTGATTACTATTATAACGGTGTGTCCATCGATGGCAGTACGTTTGGCGGTTTCTACACGGAAGCCGATACGCCGTATCTTTCTGAATTCGGCCTGCAGCTGCTCATGCAGGACATACACGCCATACTTGAAGAAAAAATCCCCGATCCAGCTGACCGCAAAAAAACGGTCTTTATTGCAGGGCATTCCATGGGAGCATCCATTGCAGCAGCCTATGCCGCATGGGATTTTGACAATGACTCGGCAACACTTGACGATGCAGGGTTCAATAATTGCGCCGGCCTTATCGGCCTTGAAGGCTCGATTGCCGTGTGGTCGTCATCCACCTCGGAGAAGCGCTACGCTCGAAGGCTTGCCGGGCTGCGCGAGCCTGCGCCTGATCGGCAGGCAGGTTTCAGCATAACGCCGGAAGCAATGGCGCTCATTGAAATACTTTCCCTGTATGCCGGTTTTGCACCTCAGGATGAATCAACCATTTTTCGCGGCATAGCGGTTTCACCCGCAACGGAGCGCCTTATTAAGTTTTTTACCACCTACGGCCTGCACAGCGCCGGGCCCTGCGCGCCAGCGCTCGGGGATTTCCATCTGAGCAATGAGGCCATGTTCGGTCTTTTTTCCGATGACAATTTTCAGCCCATCAGCATCGGCCGGGTGAGCCTCGGGTTTCTGACAGGCGGGCCGGTTGTGCGGCGCAGGAGCCTGTTCGGGGGCGAAGGACTGTTCGCGCCTGCCGATGCCGACAACGGCACCTTCTACACCTGGGCCAATTTCGATACGACCGGCACGGCCGATGAGCCGGCATACACCGACATGACCGGCGAGGTAGTGCTGACCACGGCGGAAACGGAAGTGACCGATATACAGGATTATGCCCGGGCCGTTTTTGAAGGACCGCTGAATTTCTATGAGTGGTATTTCCCCGGTCGGCTGTCAGTCGATCTCGGCATAGTTTCGGCGCCGTTCAGGGCGCGCTACGGCATACGGTCTGATCATCTGGACGGGATAGATGCCCTGCCTAAAATAGAGTTCCTCGCGCACAACATACCCGGCTATGATCACCTCGACGTGCTGTGCGCCGCCGCCGACCGGCCACAGCGCAGGAAAAATGAAGTGCTTGCGCCGCTGCTTGATTTTTTGAAGGCCCACAGCTCGGGAACCGTTTTTGTTCCTTGAGGGTTTTTTGACGACAGAGGCAACCTGCGTATTTTTGGGCATGAACCTTGACACGCACTGGCAGCAGACCTATACTGCTGCCGCAGATTCCGGCACCATCCTTATCACCACAGCGTGAGACGATAATCGATCTGATCAACAGGAGTCACTGTATGGCAAGCACCTTACTGGCAGGCGATATCGGCGGCACGAAAACCATTTTATGGCTTGTTGATGTTCGCCATCCCCGCTGCAGCGAAACCAAGCTCAGACAGTCCTGTATGAAGAGACATTTGTCAGCCGCGACTTCCCTGATCTGGTTCCGCTTCTCCAGCACTTCTTGCGCAATGCGGCTGCCCGCCTCGGTAATTTGCCTTCTGTCAGCAAAGCCTGTTTCGCCGTTGCCGGCCCTGTTTCTGATAATACCTCTGAGCTGACGAATCTGGGGTGGTCTTTGTGCGGCGAGCGTCTGGCACGCGAGCTTGGCATTGCACGCGTTCAGTTGATTAATGATTTTGCCGCCGTGGGCTATGGCATACCGGCGCTGCTGCCGGGGGATACGGTGACGCTGCAGGCAGGTGTGCCGGACGGACATGCACCAGTGGCCCTTATCGGCGCAGGCACCGGCCTCGGGGAAGGCTTTTTCGTGCCGCTGCCCGGCGGGGGGTATCGGGTATTTCCGAGCGAGGGGTCGCATGCCGACTTTGCGCCACGGTCGCCCCTTGAGTTTCAATTGCTCAATTATCTGCGGGAGCGCCACCAGATACCCCGGGTGTCTGTAGAGCGGGTCGTGTCAGGGATGGGGATTGTTTCAATATACCAGTTTCTTCGCGATCAGTCGCCGCAGCAGGAGTCGGCAGCCCTTGCAAAAATCTACCGCACGTGGCAGCAGGAACTCGGCAAGGCGGAAAAAACGATTGATCTGAGCGCCGAAATCTCCCGCGCAGCTTTGACCGGTGATGATTATCTATGCACGCAAGCGATCAATCTTTTTATCGAAGCCTATGGCGCTGAAGCAGGAAATCTCTGCCTGAAACTGCTGCCCTATGGCGGGTTGTATGTCGCCGGCGGCATAGCTGCTAAAATGCTGCCCCTGATGCAGGCGGGAGGCTTCATGCAGGCTTTTCGCGACAAGGGACGCATGAGCGCTCAGATGGCAAAATTTCCGGTGCATGTTGTCATAAATCCCCGCGTGGGGCTCATGGGAGCGGCAATCTGCGCTGCTCAGCCTTTATGCGCTGCCTGATATCAAACAATAATCAGACAGGGCTGCTGCGTATTGTTGTGGCAGGCGTTGTCTGTTTGCCGTATACCATCACACTAGTAGGTTAGTGGCTGAACGAAAGTCACTGAAAGCAGGATGTTCAGGGATCGCTCAGATGCAAGGTCGTTTCGCGAAGTCATTCGAATACGAGGCGTGGGTTTAGGTGCGAAACCGCAACGTGAAGCTTCGGGCTGAACGCAACGCAGCAGAAGTGCGACTTTTCAGTTCAGGCACTGAATTAGGTGTGCACCTGATATTCGGAACTGTGCATGCAGTAAGCGTTACCGGCCGGCCATTTTATTTCTTGTCCTCATCAGTCTTGCAATTTTTTTTACGGCAGAGGTGCGGTACACATTTGCGCTCCTGCGGAGCAGGTTTTTGAATGAGACCGGCCGATGCCCCGCCGCTACATGATGGTGCTTCAGCGGCACAGTATGAGCCGCTGTATCAAGGCACCGAGACTATCGCACTTGATACTGCAGCTGCCGGATCAGACAACAACGAGGCGACCGACCTGGACGGCATGGATGTGCAGGAAATCGCCGATTTCAGGTCTGCCAGAGTTGCGCAGTACGCATCATTGAATATTTTCCCGACCGGCTATACTCCACTTCAGGGCGCGAGCGCAAAACTTTTTAAAAACATTGCGCCGGGGGCGCAATGGATTGAAGCCGCAGCCTACTATATCGCCAATCCCTACGGCCTTATCATACTCTCATGCGCCAGGCAGATCATGCCCGTAAATCGGCAATGCCGTGAAGGTGCGGTTACGTACAGCGAAGGCCGCATTGAAGAAACGCTCGACGGAGAAAGCGCGCAGTGCTTTTTTGACATGGTTTACGGGGAAACAGCGGAATTTGCCGGAACGCTGCAGGCAGCGATGGTGAACGCTTATGACAGCGGGTTTTATTTTGCAGGCATTGATGCTGAGCAGTCGCGGAACATTAAAAACGACAGCACAGCCCGGCGGCATTGTCGGTGGAATTTTCAGCAAGCCGGCCAATTACCACAGGGGCGTGAAGGATGGAAAAAACACCATAAGCACCGAAGATAAAAAGGGATGGATAACCCTCCTGCAGCGCGACGCGCCGACTAAAATTGCCGTCAAGCTGTGGCGGAACAGGCCGCAGTCTGCAGCTGACCCGGCTGATATGCTCTATGTTATTTCTGTAGAGCCGTAACTTCACCCATGACGCAGACAGTGAACTATTCATGTCCGGCTGCTGTTGTCCTCTTAGCGCCATACCCCACATATTTCCGCCGACACGATCTATTGTCGAGCTGCTGTTTCAAAACAAAGAGCCTGGAGAGCAACCGTCATCCGGCTACCGGAATGCGTAGATTAAAAATGTAGATTAGAGCATGTAGCTTTCTTCTGTAGACTGAATAACTTCAATTTGCCCTCTTGACCGAAGGGAGAGATCTCTAACGATTTGCTGCTTCCCGCCTAGCTGCCGGATTCGAAATGACACCCGGCTCTCATGCTTAGTTAAAAATGTCTTTAGCGGGTGCTGGCAGCAAAGCCGAATACGCGGCGCGCGCTGTTCATAAACCCTTTTTTGGGTTTGCCCGCGGCGCGTTCCCTTGGCAGGGAGGCCTCTTTTTTCTCCGGGCGACGGGAAGGCTGCTGCTTCTGAGCTGCCCGGTAAGCAGGCTTCTGCTCAGGCCTTGACGCGCGGCGCGGGGGCTGCTGCCGGGGACTGCGGCTTGCAGGCGGCTGCAGGTGCGAGTAGGCCGGTGTTGCCGTGGTTTCGGTTTTCTGAAGCTGCAGCTTGGCGCCCAGCGACCGCTCAAGGCAGCGCACGAGGTCCTTATCGTCGCGCGTTACAAAGCTGCATGACTCGCCGGTCTTTTCAGCGCGGCCCGTGCGGCCGACGCGGTGCGTATAGGCCTCGGCGGTATCCGGCATGTCATAATTGATGACATGGGAGATATCGGCCACATCGATGCCGCGGGCGGCTATGTCGGTTGCCACAAGCACCCGGTAGGTGCCTTTGCGGAAACCGTCAAGGGCCTGCTGCCGCTTGAGCTGCGACAGGTTGCCGTGCAGCGACGTCGCCTCGAAGCCTGTTCTTTCAAGCTGCTGGGCAAGGCTTTTTGCCCGGTGCTTCGTGCGCGTGAACACGAGCACGGACGAGGCGCCATTGTCGCTCAGGATGTTTTTCAGCAGCGTTGTTTTGCCTTCCGACTCAACAGCATAGAAGGCCTGCGTCACGGTTGATGCCGGCGCTGCATGGCCGATC
This sequence comes from uncultured delta proteobacterium, assembly GCA_963804955.1. GTDB lineage: Bacteria > Desulfobacterota > WTBG01 > CAIYCZ01 > CAIRTM01 > CAIWCT01. Next base: position 29,153 of record CAWDSQ010000011.1, read on the forward strand.
TGTATGGTGACGGGATCGCGCAGGATATCGCGCGCCAGGGTCTGTATTTCCCGGGGCATGGTGGCTGAAAAAAGCAGGGTCTGCCGGTCTTTGGGCAAACGCTTGATGATTTTCCGGATGTCCGGGAGAAATCCCATGTCAAACATCTGGTCGGCCTCATCAAGCACCAGCACCTCGACGGTTGCAAGGTTGATGGTGCCGCGCTCCACATGGTCAAGCAGCCTTCCCGGGCAGGCAGAGACGATATCCACGCCGCTGCGCAGCTTTTGAATCTGGGGCTGAATGCTCACGCCGCCATAGATGCTCATGCCGCGATGCTGCGTATGGCGCCCCAGGCCCTGCACAACCTGATTTGTCTGCTCGGTGAGCTCGCGCGTGGGGGCAATGATAAGCGCCCGCACATTGCCGCGGGCTTTGTTCATCATGCTCTGCAGTATGGGCAGCACAAAAGCTGCTGTTTTGCCGGTGCCGGTCTGGGCCGTGCCCATGACATCGCGGCCTTCAAGAATGGGGGGCATGCCCTGCTTCTGAATAGGTGTGGGCACGCTGTAGCCAAGGGCCTTGATGCCGGTCTTAATTTTGTCGTCAAAATTGAATGTATCAAAATTCATAGTTTTTTGTTCTCTCTTTTTAATTAATAGGTACTGTAGTTCTGTGTGTGCCATGCATATGCATGGCGGTTTGTGTTTCTGTTGCCTGTCTGGTTTTACATTGCCTGCTGTATGCTCCCTGTGACCTCGGATTAGTGATTAGGGACGCTGAATAGAAAAAAAGCCCGGGGAAGCAACTTAAATCCCGCGGGCTTTTATGTATTAAAAGATACTGGATTTTCAATCAACGTCTATGCTTATTACTGCTTACAGAATAATATACCCGTTAGCAACAAAAGTCAAACTATAATTTTATTTTTTTTATTTAAAAACCGCATCGATGATTTCGGCAAAGTAATTGATTGATAAAAATCCGGTTGCTCTACGCCATTTCCGGCATGCATATCAAGCGTCGGTCTTCATGTCCGTTGTTAGAGCATTTTTCATTATTTTGAAGCCACTCTGTACACCCGTTCATGGTGGCTGTCGAACCATGAACGGAAAAATGCCCTACGCACTCCTGAAATTCCGGCAATAAATCGTCAGCCATAACAATCCCCCATGCTATGCGGAACTCCGTATAAGCAGGTATTACCAACAAAATACGGAGTTTAAAATTATTAATTTGACAAAATTATTGCCTTTTGAAATAAACCATTTAAGGCAAATCCAGAAATTACGGAACTCCATATAATAATTGTTAGCAACAAATAAATAATCTTGATTTGCTGTTTATTATTGGCCTATATTTAGACCATTAAATGAGTCAAAATAAGGAGCTATATTATGAAAACCATTTCCATTACTAATGACATTGTTCCTATTGCCGAATTCAAGGTGGGCATCTCCAAGTGGTTCAAGAGCCTCAAGGTTACCGGTCATCCTTTGATCATTACGCAAAATGGTAAACCAGCCGGCGTACTTTTATCACCGGGCGACTATGACGAGCTGGTATATAAAAAATCTTTTCTTGATTCCATTGGAAGAGGACTAGCCGATGCTGATAGCGGAAAAACCTATCACACTGAAGAGGTGCGTGCGTCATTAACCGCAAGAAGGAACAAAGGATAGATCCTGATGAAAATCAGATGGACACATGAGGCCCTTGAGCGATTAATGGAAATTGAAGAGTATATTTCAAAAGACAGTCCGGGCCGTGCTGTTCAATTTGTTGAAGAACTTATCGAACACGCGGAAGTATTATCTGACAAACCACGTATAGGCAGAATAGTCCCCGAACTTGCCAACCCCGACATACGAGAACTGCTATTTAAAAAATATCGTATTGTCTACAGGCTTAAAGCAAACTGCATCGAAATACTAACCGTTTTTGAAGGCCACAGGCTTCTTCGAGTAGATGCATTTGATGTTGAGTAGATAAAAACACTGAACACACATAACAAATCGCTTCAGCCGACCGCTTTCAGCGGCTGATTTTTTCGTTATACTTTATGTAAACAAAAGAAAAGATGCATCTCGCAGATGCATTCAGCAGCGCGCATATGCAGCCGCGAGTCGTATAAAACCTTCTATACCCCTTGCCATTCACGGCTTCCACTCCCGGAAAACCCTTCACAGGTGCGTTGCACGGACAGGCATCAAAGACCTGCCGGCCATGCCTTTTCCACCTGCTCCTGAAAGCCGCATATATTTTTACATTGCACGGTAACCGGGATCATACTATGTTAGATATATAATTATTATTTTACATAAAGAGACGTTGATTATGCATATGGCAGATGCGCTTATATCTCCGGCTGTGGGCGCTACCATGTGGGCAGCTTCCGGCGGGCCTCATCGCGTACTGTTCAAAAAAAGTCCGCGCAGAGCTTGACGACCGCAAGGTGCCGCTTATGGGCGTGCTCGGGCGCGTTTGTGTTTGCCGCGCAGATGATCAATTTCAGCATTCCCGGCACCGGCTCAAGCGGCCATCTGGGCGGCGGGCTGCTGCTTGCCATATTGCTGGGCCCGCATGCCGCCTTTCTCGCCATTGCCTCGGTTCTTATCGTGCAGGCGCTTTTTTTTGCCGATGGCGGCATTCTTGCCCTTGGCTGCAATATTTTCAACCTCGGGTTTTTCCCCTGCTTTATTGCCTATCCGTTTATATATAAAAAAATAGCCTCCGGCCCTTGCAGCAGCATACGCCTGGGCATCGGGGCGATGCTTGCGGCTGTTGCAGGGCTGCAGCTTGGCGCCTTCAGCGTGGTGCTGGAAACATGTGCTTCGGGTATTTCAGCCCTTCCTTTTGCGACATTTGCCATGTTCATGCAGCCCGTGCACCTTGCCATCGGGGTTGTTGAGGGCGCTGCAACCGCCGGCATTGTTTATTTTGTCATCAAGGCGCGGCCCGATATTCTTGATGCAGTGCCCGATGGCTCCCCTTCGCTGCGCAATGTTGCGGTCGGGCTCGGCATAGCGGCACTGCTTATCGGCGGGGTTTTTTCGTGGTTCGCCTCTGAAAAACCAGACGGCCTTGAATGGGCAATGTCCCGTGTTACGGGCACTGAAGAGATAAGCCCCCGGAAAACCGCAACGCACACTGCTTTTGAGCGCCTTCAGGAGAAGGTTGCGCTGCTTCCGGACTATGCTTTTAAAAAGCCTGACAATGCTGAGGCAGGGCAGGGACAGGCCGCGGCCGGCGGTCAATCCCGAGACCTCTGCCGCAGGCATAATCGGCGGCCTGCTGACCCTCGGGGTTGCGCTGCTGACGGGAGTTTTGCTGCGACGCCGGCGCGGCGGAAAAACATAACTTGATTTGTTGGGTTCGCATCACAGGTAGGGTGCGCCGTCCGCACCGATGACGGATGGCTTATTGTGTTGCTATGCCCGGCAGTGTGCAAAACCGGGTTGGTGATGGGGTTTTAATTTTGTTTTTTGATTTGACTTATCGGTGCGCACGGCGAGCCTACGGGCTTAACCTAACCTGCAAACAAAGTCACTAACAAATATGATGCCGTATGGCAGAGCGCTGATCCATGACGTCAAACGACAAGCAACTGTTCAACCTCAACTATCTTGATATTCTTTCCCGTCAGGACACGCCCCTGCACCGCCTTGACCCGCGGGCGAAAGTGTTGACCGTATGCATCTTTATTGTGGCCGTTGTTTCGTTCGGGAAATATGAGGTCTCGGCGCTGCTGCCGTTTTTTCTGTTTCCGGCGGTCATGATCGGCCTTGGCAATCTGCCGGCGGCATATCTTGGGCGGAAGCTTCTTGTGATACTGCCCTTTGCCCTTCTCATCGGCATTGCAAATCCGGTGTTTGACCGCGAGGTGCTCCTGAGAATCGGGCCTTTTTCTGTTTCCGGCGGCTGGATTTCCTGCTGCTCTATTATTCTGAGATTTGTTTTGACGGCCCTTGCCGCGCTTATTCTTATTGCCACCACGGGGTTTATAGGTGTCTGCGCAGTGCTTGAGCGCCTGGGGCTGCCGCGCGTTTTTACGGTGCAGCTGCTGTTTATACACCGGTATCTGTTTGTCCTCACCGATGAGGCGGCGCGCATGTCGCGGGCCCGTGCACTGCGCTCTTTCGGCATCCGGGGTATGACGCTTAAAACATTCTGCCCCCTGGTGGGCCATTTGCTGCTGCGGACCATCGACCGTGCGCAGCGTATCTATCTTGCCATGGTGTCGCGGGGATTCACCGGAAGCCTGCGCATGCGCAGCAGGCTCGGCTTCGGCCGCCGCGAGGCAGTGTTTACTGCGGGCTGGGCCGCGGCATTTATGCTCATGCGTATCGTGAACCTGCCCGAGGCAGCGGGGCGGGCTATTGAAGGAATATTAAGATGAGCCACCATATTATCGAAGTTTCGGACCTGCGTTACAGCTACCCCGACGGCACGCATGCTTTGCAGGGCATTTCATTCAGGGCCGTGCATGGCGAATCGGTGGCCGTTGTGGGGGCTAACGGGGCCGGCAAGTCGACCCTGCTTTTGCACCTGAACGGCTATCTTATGCCGTTACAGGGCAAAATCCGCATCGGCGATCTGCCTCTTACCAAAAGCACGCTGCAGGAAATCAGGCGCACGGTCGGGATGATTTTCCAGGACCCCGATGACCAGCTCTTTATGCCCACGGTGTACGATGATGTGGCCTTTGGCCCTCTCAACCTGGGCCTGCCGCTTGACGAGGTCGATATGCGGGTGGCAAAAGCGCTCGATCTGGTCGGGGTCCCGCATCTGAAGGACAAGCCGCCCTACCGGCTCTCAGGGGGCGAGAAGCGGCGCGTGGCCATAGCAACGGTCATGTCCATGTCGCCCGATATTCTGGTGCTCGACGAGCCCACGACAGGGCTTGATCCGCTGGCCCGGCGGCAGCTCATCGGGCTGCTGGGGAATTTTCGCCATACAAAAATTATTGCAAGCCATGATCTTGACATGGTCGCAGACCTGTGCGAGCGCACTATCGTGCTGCATGAGGGGGCCGTCCGTGCCGACGGCCCCACGGCCGATATTTTCAGGGACGATGCCCTGCTTGCGGCCTGCCGTCTTGAAAAGCCGCTGTCCATGCAGAAGTGCCCTGTGTGCTCTCCCAGAATAAATAAAGCGTCGTGCCCACACACGACCATCATTGAAGGATTGCCATGACGGCATTACGCGGCATTATCGTACTCATGGGCTCGGGAGAGCTCACCTCCACCATGGTAGAGGTGCACAAGGAGCTGCTGGCGCGCCTCGGGCCTGCGGCAAGGGCGGTCTTTCTGGACACGCCTGCAGGTTTTCAGCTCAATGCCGACCAGCTGTCGCAGAGGGCTGTCGAGTATTTTAAGACGCATGTGCACCGGGGGCTTGAAATTGCCTCCCTGAAATCCTATGAGACAGGAAGAACCTATGGCGCTGAAAAAGCATTTCAGACGCTGCGGGCTGCTGACTTTGTTCTCATCGGGCCCGGCAGCCCCACCTATGCCGTGCGGCAGTGGCGCGCAAGCCCGGTACCCGATATTCTGCACAAGCGCATCCGGGACGGCGCCTGCCTTATCGCGGCAAGCGCAGCGGCCCTTACCGTTGGGGGCTTTACCCTGCCGGTCTATGAAATTTACAAAGTAGGAGAAGACCTGCACTGGGTTGAAGGCCTGAACCTGCTCGGGCAGTTCGGCATACAAAGCTGCGGTCATTCCGCACTGGAACAATGCCGAGGGAGGCACGCATGACACGCGATTCTGCTATATGGGCGAGCCACGGTTCAGGCAGCTTGAAGCGATGCTGCCCCCGGAAGCGCTGGTCATAGGGCTTGACGAGCACACGGCCTGCATCATGGACCTTGAGCGGGATGAGGCTCTTGTCAGGGGCATAGGCAGGGTCATTGTCCGCACGAGAACCATGGAGGCGGCATTTGCAAAGGGCGAGCGCTTTCCCCTTGCGCTGCTGCGGGGCGAAACAGCGGCGCATGATCAGCAGTTTGCGCCCCTGCAGGCTGAACCCGTGCAGGAGACGGCGGCACCTCCGCAGGACTCTTTCTGGCAGCAGGTTCATGGGCTTGAGGACGCTTTCCGGCAGGGGCTTAGCGGAAACTCCTGGGAGGAAACAACAGGCGCGCTGCTGTCTCTTGACGATGCCATCTGGAAAGCCCACGAGCAGGGCGAAAGCGAGGAATTTATTTCCCAGGCGCGGGAAGCGCTGCGGGACATGCTGGCAGATCTCGGGAAACGGCTGGGCGCAGAGTCTGCGCATACTGCCCCTGCTGTAGCGCCCCTGGTTGACGGGCTCATTGCGCTGCGCGCCCGGCTGCGCGATGAAAAGAAATGGCAGGAGGCTGACGCGCTCAGGCTGTGCCTTGAACGCGCGGATATCATGATCGAAGATGCCAAGACGGCCCCCTGGCATGTGCGGCAATAACAGGCTGTTGAAAAACGCTCATCTGCTGCGTTGCGCTCATAATGCTTCACTGCGGCGTACGAAAAAGTACGCCTCATTACGCATGATTTCGCCTGCATAGCAGGTGTAGAGACAACGCGCCTTGCATCTGAGCATTTTTGAACAGCCTGTATGCATGATTTTTTCAACAACCGGCTAAAGCCGCAGGAGAGGAGATCGGCATGTACGAGCATCCACAGCTTGCTGTTTTATGCGTAAGCGCTGCGGGAGACAGCAGCCTTGCCGGTTTTGCGGCATATCTCAAAGCGCTGCGGCATGTGCGGCTTGAGACGGCCGAGCAGCTGCCGCAGGACCTGGCCCCGTACGGAGCCATCATCACCGCCGGTTTTGCTTCATACGCCGCTCATGAAAAAAACCTGACCGATTTCGTGCGCGCAGGAGGCGGGTGGCTTGCTTTTGCTGTCAATGCAGAGGTGAAGCTTCCGCAGATTTTTGGCGCCACATGCGGGCCTGCCGGGCCTGAGGCCGAGGTCCGGGTTATGTTTACCCACAAAAACAATCCTCTGGCTGTGCGGCTGCCCGATGCCGTGTATGTGACCGGCACGTTCAGGCCCCTTGAGCTGTCGGCTGCTGACACGGAGACGGTTTTATATGCCGACTGGCACTACACACACCAGGCGGTTCTTGTCACCCGAAGGGAAGGCGCTGGCCGCGTTGCCTGCACAACCCTTGCCCCGTTGCGGTAATGAGGCGCTGCATCAAATACTTTACCGGGTGCTGCGCCGGCTCGGAGCATGCGCGGACCGGCCTTCGCCTCTTAATGTCGGCATACTTGGTTATGCGCCATCGGTCGGCAAGCTCCACGGCTGCGGAGCGGCGGCCACCCCGGGCCTGCACCTGCACGGGGCATGCGATCTGAGCCCTGAACGGCTCGATCAGGCCTGCAAAGACTTTCCCGGCATTTGCATATATGCAACAAGTGCCGACCTTGCAGCCGACCCCGCCATTGACCTTGTGATTATTGCAACTGCCCCCAACACTCACGCGAAGCTGAGCATAGAGATGATGACAGGCCGGCAAGCATGTCATCTGCGAAAAGCCTTTAGCCCTCAGCCGGACCGAGACCGATGCCATGCTTGCAGCCGCTGAAGCAAACAGGGTGCACCTGAGCTGCCACCAGAACAGGCGGTGGGACCAGGATTACCTCGCCATCAGGCAGGCCCTTGCGGCAGGTCTCATCGGCGACCTGTTTTATATGGAAACTTTTGTGGGCGGGTTCAGCCATCCCTGCGGCTACTGGCACTCCCATGCCCCGGTTGCGGGCGGCACCAGCTATGACTGGGGCGGCCATTACCTTGACTGGATCGTGGGCCTCATGCCCGGCCGTATTCAGTCTGTGCGGGCAACCAGCCACAAGCGCGTGTGGCATGATGTGACCAATAATGATCAGGAGCGCCTGCAGCTGCGCTTTGCAGACGGCTGCGAGGCCGAGTTCATGCATTCCGATATCGCTGCCGTGCGCAAGCCCAAGTGGTATCTGCTGGGAACTGAAGGGGCGATCATCGGCTCGTGGCGGGATGTGGCGGCCTATGAAATCGATCCGGTTCTCTACTATCACCGCCGCGATATACCCCCGACAGAGATGACCCCTGAACTGAGCCTGCATCGCCGGGAGCCCTCGGGCCGGATCGTGGCGCGGGCCCTTGATATCGCCCCGCGGCAGGATTTCGGTTTTCACCGCAATATCGCCGATCACCTGCTTACGGGCGAGGCCCTTGCAGCGCCCGTTGAAGACTCGGCACACGTCGTTGCCGTGCTTGAAGCTGCGGCGCGCTCCATGGCCCGCGAGCGGGGCAGAGGAGGTGCTTGATGCCTGACCGGGTCAGATGGGGAATTCTCGGCAATGCACACATTGGCCGCACCTGCGTTATCCCGGCCATGCAGAAGTCGCGAAACTGCGCAGTGCTGCAGCCTGGGAACCAGGAATCCCGCTGCTGCATAGGCTCGTTGCAGGCAGCACGATATCGCGAGCGTCGTTGACGGCTATGAAGCCGTGCTTGCCGACCCGGCACTTGATGCGGTCTATATACCTCTGCCCAATCATCTGCACTGCGAGTGGACACTCAAGGCTCTTGCCGCCGGCAAGCATGTGCTGTGCGAAAAGCCCCTTGCCTGTAATGCCGGGGAGGCCCGGCGCATGGCCGATGCCGCTGAAAAGGCGGGCCTGCTGCTCATGGAGGCTTTCATGTACCGGTTTCACCCGCGCACGCAGCGTATCAAACAGCTGGTGAGCGACGGCGCCATCGGCGAGCCGCGGCTGGTGCGCGCCTCGTTTTGCTTCTCCATGGATCCGGTCACCCTTGCCGATCCCGGCAACCCCCGGCTCAGGCCGGATACGGGCGGAGGCGCACTGCTTGATGTGGGCTGTTACGGCGTGAGCGTCGGCGCGGTACTTTTTCGGGTGCGAGCCCGAGGCTGCGCAGGCCCAGGCAATCTATAATGATGCCGGTGCGGATATGCTCTTTGCGGGCACGCTTCAGTTTCCCGGGCGGCAGGCTGGCAACGGTGGAGGCGGGTTTTACGGCAGCCCTGCAGCAGACCTATGCTATCACGGGCAGCCGTGGCTCTATCGAGCTGCCCCATGACGCGTTTATCCCCCGGGAACATGATGCAGCATATACGCTGCGGGGCGAGCATGATGAGAACGGCAGACTTTACAGTGTTGCCGGCGCTGATGAATACCGGCTCATGGTAGAGCATTTCAGCGACGCGGTGCTGGGGCGCGAGCCCCTTGCTTTTTTGCCCCGGGAAAGCGTCTGCAATATGCAGGCCCTTGACGGGCTGGCGCGCGCCGCCCGGGATGGTACGGCCATATGCCTGCAGGAATTTCAAGCATGAATCAGCCAGGCAGCATCTGCACCGTGACGCGGGTAGCACCGGAGGGCTTCAAACGCTGCTGGGAGCAGAGCGGCGCCACTCTGGACTGGGCTTGCCCGTTTATGCTGCCGCCGTGGATAACATCATGGCTGCAGCATTTCGGAGCGGGAAGGGAGCCGCATATTTATCAGGTCAGCGCCGGGGATATGCTGCTCGGCATTGCGCCTCTGCTTGTGGGCGGCGGCACGGCAAGTTTTATCGGCAGCCCGGACGTGTGCGATTACCTTGATTTCATTGTAGCGCCGGGCATGCACGGGCGGTTTTTTGCAGGCCTCGCCGCACATCTCAGGAAGCAGGGAATCGTCTCGCTTGATCTGGGCCCGCTGCGGCCTGACTCGGCGGCTTTTGCCTGCTGCAACGGCGCAGCAGCGCAGTTTGCATGCAGCCTGACCAGCGCTGATGAGGATGTATCCTATGAGCTTGCGCTTCCGGCGGATTGGGATGCCTATCTGAGCGGGCTTGCCGTGCAGCAGCGCCATGAGGTGCGGCGCAAGCTGCGGCGGCTTGAGGAGGCGGGGCCGTTTGACTATCGCATCGGGGATTCCCCTGAGGCGATTGATGCTGCCATGGACATGTTTCTGCATCTGTTCACAATAAGCAGGCCGGACAAAAGGGCTTTTATGACCGCAGCCATGGAAGCATTCTTTCGGAGCCTTGCACGGTCCATGGCAGACTGCGGTCTTTTACGGCTCGGATTTTTAGACATCAATGATGGGCCGGCAGCAGCCGTCATGTGCTTTGAGTACAGCGGTACGGTGTATCTGTACAACAGCGGTTTCGACCCGCGGTTCAAGCGCCTCAACGCGGGGCTTCTGTGCAAGGTTCTCAGCATCCGCGACAGCATCCAGCGCTGCAAAAAGGTGTATGACTTCCTTAAAGGAGACGAACCGTACAAACAGCGCCTCGGCGGCGGCGTCGTACGGCTTCAGCGGTGCAGGGTGCTGTTATGAATTCAAAATTGAAGATTCAGAATTCAAAATTTAAGTATTAAATGTAGAGATTGCAGCCTCGCTCTGTTTTTTTTAATTTTGAATCCGGATGAAGTTAATACGTCGTGCACCCCGGTGAATACCGGGGTCCAGAAAAATCTGATTAATCGCAAAAGACTGGATACCGGCTTTCGCCGGTATGACGGAAAACAAGGAGTCTGCTTTGAAAGACACACAAGCTCAGCATCGCCATGATCAGCATTCATGCGAGCCCCCTGGGGGCTCTGGGGACACGGGATAACGGCGGCATGAGTGTTTGTGTTCGCGAGCTTGCGCGAGAGCTGGGACGCCGGGGGCACAGGGTTGATATATTCACCAGGGCTTCCCGGCCATCTGACAAAGACTGTATTGTGCTTGCCGACAATGTGCGGCTTGTGTATTTGAAGGTTCCGAAAGCCTACCGTGCGGCCAAAGATGCGCTGTTCCCGCATCTGCCTGATTATTTCAAGAGGCTTGAGGCCTTCCGCTTGCGCGAGCGCATTGCATATGACCTGGTGCACAGCAATTACTGGCTCTCGGGATGCATCGGCAGCAGGGCCCAGGCATGCTGGAGCGTGCCTCACCTGACGACATTTCATACCCTGGGGCTTTTAAAGAACAGAATCGGCAACGGCCTGCATGAGCCGGACCTGCGCATCGCCGCAGAAAAGCAGGTTGCGCAGGACTGCAGCCACATCGTCGTGGGTTCGCGGCGGGAGCGGCAAAACCTCAGCCGCCATTATCATGTCGCCAAAAGCAAAATAGGCATAGCGCCCTGCGGTGTGGATTTGAAACTTTTCCGGCCCCTTGGCAGAGCGTATGCCCGGCGGAGGCTCGGGCTTGACACAGGTGAAAAAATCGTACTGTACGTGGGCCGGTTCGATCCCCTGAAAGGCATCAGCCGTGTTGTCGAGGCCATAGGCTTATTACGGCAGCATCCTGTGCGTTTTATCATCGCCGGCGGCGACGGACAGGCAAACCCTGAAGTGCGCAAGCTGCAGGCGCTGTCCGGCCGGCTTTCCCTTGACGGCGCTGTCCGGTTTGTCGGCAGGGTCGACCAGCAGGTGCTGCCCCTGTACTACAGCGCTGCCGATGTGCTTGCCGTGCCCTCGCTGTATGAGAGTTTCGGCATTGTGGCGCTTGAAGCGCTTGCCTGCGGCACGCCCGTTATCGCAACGCCCGTGGGCGCCATGGACAGCATTATCAGAAACGGCCGCAACGGCCTTATTGTCAAAGGCGAAACGCCTGCTGCATTCGCCCGGGCCATTAAAGCCTTGACTGCGACAGGCGCGGCGCCGGTGCCCGCACGGGAGACTGTCAGGGAAACGGTTGCCGGGTACAGCTGGGCCTGTGCCGCAGACAGCATGCTTGAACAGTACCGGGCCGCAATTGCAGGATACAGCAAGGCGCGGCAGCATACCTGAACGGAGGTTTTGTATGGCAGCACACGCAGGCATACTCGTAATAGCTCCCCATCCCGATGATATAGAGTTCGGGGCCGCCGGCGCCATTGCCCGCCTCATACAGGAGGGCAAGCAGGCGGTCTACGCGCTGTGCACCAGCGGCGATAAGGGCACGAGCGACCGGAGCATCACCCCTGAGCAGCTTGCCGGCCATCCGCGAAAGCGAGCAGAAGGCCGCGGCGCAGGTGATCGGCGTGAGGGAGGTTGTCTTTTTGCGGTATCCCGACCAGGGGCTTGAAGACAGCCCCGCTTTCAGAAAAGATATCGTGCGGCTCATCAGGCGGTTCAGGCCGGAAACGGTCATGACCTGCGACCCCTATCACCGGTATGTCTATCACCGCGACCACCGCATTGCGGGGCAGGCTGTGCTTGATGCCGTATTCCCTTTTGCCCGCGATTACCATGCCTACCCTGATCTGATCCAGGAGGGCCTTGAGCCCCATAAGGTGAAGGAACTTTTTTTCTGGGGTTCGGAGAATATCAATTACCGCTGCGATATAACTGATACATTTGTGCTGAAACTTGAGGCTCTGCGCTGCCACGCAAGCCAGATCAAGGAGTTTTGCATTCCTGATCTTGACGCATGGCTGCGCAGCCGCTGCAGCGAGATGGCCACAGGCGAACCCTTCGAGCTTGCAGAAGCATTTCACCGCGCTCTGCTGCCGCCATAACGCCTGTATGCGCAGCAAGGCTAAGCATAAAGCCCCACAAAAGAGGAGGTTAAAAAATTCCCCCTTTAGCAGACTGTGTCAGCAATTAACTTTGCTGTCATCTCGACCGAAGGGAGAGATCTTTTGTAGTAAGTAAAATCAAGGGCTTAACGATTTCTCACCGCCTGCGGCGGATTCGAAATGACATTAATAAATCAATTGCAACACAGGCTCTTAGCAAAGGGGGATTAAACAGGCTTATTTTTTCGTATAAAATTAATAGTGCCCCCTTGGTTGAGGGGAGCTGCGCTTAGTCTGAATAACGGGGGAAAGGAGGCTCTTTTATGCAGCAGAGTTCCAATTACCATTTCTGCCATGACCTGCCCACAAATCCTCTGCCTGAATTGGGCAGAATACTTGTCACCGGCGCTACCGGCTATATAGGCGGCCGGCTTGTTCCGGAGCTGCTGGAGCGGGGATACCGGGTTCGGGCTATGGTGCGCGGCATTGCTCCCGAAGTAATTGAGCGCTGGCCGGGGGTTGAAGTCGCCGTTGCCGATGCGCTGGAGATTGACAGCCTTATGCGGGCACTTGAGGGCGTGCATACCGCCTATTATCTTATTCATTCTCTGCTGCTCGGCCAGAAAAAGTTTGAATCCGCTGATATTGAAGCAGCCATCAACTTCAGGGAGGCGGCGGAAAAGCAGGGGCTCAAAAGGATCATTTATCTCGGGGGGCTTGGCGATGTTCAGTCTGAACTGTCGACTCATCTCAAGAGCAGGATTACGGTTGCGCAGGACGCTGATGCGCGGCACGGTGCCGACAACTTTTCTGAGGGCTGCCATCATCATCGGTTCCGGCAGCGCCTCGTATGAAATCATCAAGCACCTCGTGCAGAATTGCCCGGTCATTCTTGTGCCGTCATGGGCACGCACCAAATGCCAGCCGATCGCAATCCGCGATGTCATCAAATATCTCGTCGGCGTACTGGAGAAGCCTGAGGAAACAGCAGGCCGGTCATTTGATATCGGGGGCAGCGATATACTGACCTATGAGATGATGCTGAAGACTTTATCCGAGATTCACCTGATAAAAAGACCTTTTATATCATTTCCTCTGAAAACGGTAAAGCTCTATGCTTACGCCGCCAGCCTCCTGACACCTGTTCCGGCAGCCATCACCATGTGCCTTATGGAGAGCTGCCATAATGATGTTATCTGCCAGAATGATGACATACAGCGGATTATTCCTTTTCAGACCATGCCATACCGGGAGGCGCTGGTGCGGGCGATGTCGCGCGAAGAAACTGATAATGTATCCACCAGATGGTCTGATTCATATCCCCCTGCACACGAGCTTGCCATAAAGCTGAACGAAGTTGAAAGTTTTCCGCTGTACCGTTCAGCCTATTCAATGCTTACCGCAAAAAAAGCATCATCGCTTTTTGATTCCATAACCAGAATTGGCGGCAAAGAAGGATGGTTTCGCAGCAATCTTCTCTGGCGGATTCGCGGGTGGGGTGACCGGATTTTAATGGGTGTGGGCGTATCCCGCGGGAGAAGAAGCTCCGCCACGCTGCGCATCAATGATGTCATAGACTTCTGGCGGGTTGAAGACCTCAGGGAGAACGAGCGGCTGCTGCTGCGGGCTGAGATGAAGATGCCGGGCAGGGCCTGGCTTGAGTTTACCATTACGCCCGACACGAAATCTCCGGCACATGTTCTATCGGTTAATGCGTATTTTCAGGCCCGGAGTTTCTGGGGGAAAATATACTGGTATCTGTTCCTGCCGTTTCACGTATTTATTTTCAACGATCTTATACAGCAGATTGAAAAAAGGAGCCTGTAGAGCTGCGAGGGAGCTTCCTCGAGGAATAAAAAATTCGGGCTTTTCTTGCATCCAGCGTTCAATTACATGAGGACAGGCTGCGGTTTTTTTCGAATCATTATTTTATCGATTCTCGGGCCATCCATATCAACAATTTCCAGCAAAAAGTCCCCAAGGGAAAGGCTGGCCCCTTCGACGGGTATGTTTTTCAGCCGGTCGAATACAAACCCGGCAATGGTGGCGTATTTTTCATGCTGCCCGTCAGGCAGGTCCAGGTGCAGCGCATCCATAATGTCAAACAGCGGGGTGCTGCCGTCAACCAGCAGCGCGCCATCGGTCATAGTCACAATGTGGTGCTGGTCTTCTCCCGCATCCGGCATATCACCCAGCACATGCTCGATAAGATCATGCAGGGTCAGCACGCCCTCAAAAGCGCCGTATTCATTGACAACGATGCCGAAATATATTTTTGCCTCTCTGAAAATTTTGACTATTTGCAGAGGCGTAAGTCTTTCCGGAAGAAAGACCGGCCGTATTAGTATCGTGCGAGGGTCGAATGTCGGGTCGCAATGCCCTGCAAAAAAATCCTTTGCCCGCAGCACGCCGATAATATTGTCCAGCGATTGTTCATACACGGGGAAGCAGGAATGCATGCTTTCCCGGATTGTCCGCTCTATTTCACCGCAGGGCCGGGCAATATCCAGTATGTCGACTTCCGCGCGATTGGTCATGATATGAAACGCCCTTTTATCGGAAAGCAGAAACAGATTCTCATGGAGCTGCATTTCCTCGTGTTGCAGAACCCCCTGCCTGCCCGCCGTTTTAATCATGACGCGCAGCTCCTCTTCGGAGAGCGGCGGCTCAGCCTCCTGCCGTATGCGAAATGCCCTCAGAATCAGCCGGGTTGTGGCCGAAAGCAGAATGATAACGGGATAGGCTGTTCTGGTGAATGCCGCAATAAACGGAACCAGGAAAAAAGCGATGGGCTCGGGATTGCTCAGGGCGATTGTTTTGGGAATGAGCTCTCCGAAAACAATAGAGCAAAATGTGATGACAATGACCAGCAGCACCATGGAAATCTGATGGGCATAGGGCGCCAGCGCTTCAATTCGAGCTATAGAGGGCCGTAGATCTTCGGCAAGCGCAACACCGCTATAGGCTCCTGAAACAATGCCGATCAGCGTTATGCCCACCTGTATTGCCGACAGGAACCGTTCCGGGTCCTCCAGAAGCGCAAGAACGGTTTTTGCCCGCGCATTGCCCAGTTCTGCAGCATGCCCCAGCCTGCTTTTTTTGCAGGACACAATCGCAATCTCAGCCAGAGCAAAAAGACCGTTCAATGCTATTAAAATACTGATGATAGCTATGTGCATGCGGATACTTCTCCTTAAAATTTTTCAGGGGCTGCACCGTTTGCGGGCTGTTGCCGCATGCTCCGGCTCGTGCTGTGCGGATAACGTACAAAGCATACGCAGCATCATGCGGGCCGCTGATTTTACCAAAACAGGGGTAGTGCTCCCCGATGTTTTCCTGCCCAGTGGCTGCTCTTCGAAATTATATCACATGAGTCACTTCGGAATGGAGAGAAATCACGCAAAAAAAGGCCGCCGGTTCTCTTGCGCGATCCAGATGAAGGGCATGATTTGTATAATAGAGCAGGAGATACATTTGTTTGTAATTGTTAAACCCTTGAATAATAGAGGGCTTTTATGTTATACAGTGCGTCAGAGACCGACACTTACACAAGGGGGGATGATCACACTCGGCAATTCTTTGCATACCAACAACTGATGGGTTCCGCTTCGCTGCACCCATCCGATCTGCGCTCGACAGGGTGTCAATCTGGAAGTTTCCTCCTGTTGACACACAGCATCCT
This sequence comes from uncultured delta proteobacterium, assembly GCA_963804955.1. GTDB lineage: Bacteria > Desulfobacterota > WTBG01 > CAIYCZ01 > CAIRTM01 > CAIWCT01. The sequence goes on from CAWDSQ010000011.1 coordinate 45,276, forward strand.
TTGCACTATACTTTTTGCCAATTCAAAAATACTGTGAGGGATGTATGGCACGAATCAATCGTCCGGCGCTTTCCATAGAAGCTATCAATGCGCTTTTAACCTCCCATAAAGAGCTCCTGCAAAAATATAAAGTCAAAAGAATCGGCCTGTTTGGTTCACATGTCCGACAGTCACAAAACAAACGCAGCGATATTGATTTTCTCGTGGAATTTGAAAAACCATCCTTTGACAACTACATGGATCTACTCTTCTCGCTTGAGCGCCTGTTCGGCAAGTCAATTGATCTCGTTACGCACAATGGCTTAAGCCCGTATATGCGACCCTATGTTGAAAACGAGGTCAGGTGGCATGAAGTCTGACCTTGTTTTTTTGCAGCACATGCTTGATGAAATAAACTTCCTGCAGAAGGAATGTAAATCTTTCACATTTAAAGATTTTACCGACAATGAGCTATTGATGCGCGCAGCCTCAAGAAGCCTTGAAATTATTGGCGAAGCCGCAAAAAACCTTTCAATGGAATTCCGGAAAACACACAAAAGCATCCAATGGAAAAAGATTGCCGGATTGCGAGATAAGATCATTCATTTCTATTTCGGCGTTGACTGGGAAATTGTCTGGAATGTTATTCAAGAAAAACTTCCGGAACTAAAAAACAATATTGAAGAAATTTTAAACACGCCCCAATAACTTTGACTGTAGGAGTCGTAGGTCGGGTTGAAGAATGAAACCCGACAATTCAACTGATGGGTTCCGCTTCGTTGCACCCATCTACAGCTCAATACGGGCGGGATAACCTCGCCCCTACAACACTCCGAACCTGAACCCCGACCCGCCCTCAATTTCTCATCAAACGCGCGTCGCATGGAAATGCAGACTGCGGCTGCATATGGGTATGCTGCATCAAAAATGTCATGGCTTGCGGGCAAAACCGTAGAAGAGCAGGGCGGCCAGCTCGCTGGCTCGATCCTGAATGTCGGGCATGATATTCACGAAATCGCGGTGGTTGACCAGGTCGCACAGGTGGTCGAACATGAACAGCAGCACGGGCATTTTTAAATCCGGGTGTATATGCCCCTGCTGCTGGGCCAGTATGAAAAAATCCACCGAGAGCTTCCGCGTTTTTTTCTGCATATCGCGGAAATAGCCGTTCAGGGGGGAATCCTCCCTCATCATGTCATCAAGCAGGGCCGGCCCCACGGCATGAATCTGTGCTGTTGTCTGCAGAAGCATTTTTTCAACCTTGGCGGCAAAAGGCCCATCCTCCAGCATCATGTCCTGAAAGGCTGCTATGCCGAAGTTAACAAGGGCGTCCAGCATCGTTCGGGCTATATCCCATTTGTCGGTAAAATATTTATAGCAGGTCATTTTGCTGACACCTGCTTCTTTGCAGATTTCCTCAACCGTCACCCGGCGAACGCCGTATTTAAAGAAAAGCTCCTGTGCTGCTTCCAGGAGCAGTTGCTTTTTTACCGGCTGTTGAGCGCCCTCTTTGTCAATCTTCATTGCCTATCCTTACGAATTTAGTCTAAGTATACCGTTTTAGTAACTATAATGCAATAAAAATAAATTTACTGACTTGACATTGTTATACGATTATTGTATTAAAAAAAGAGAATCGTATAATAATTGATTTGTTTGGGTTGGTCATTCCAAAACTCATAATCGACTCAAACAGATCAAAACAATCAATGGAGAGGAACTGTCTTATGAAGCGCAGACTTTTTCTCAAAGCACTGGGGATGGGGTGCCTCGGCTGTTGCTGCCAACCGCTGGAGGCTTTTGCTGCAATCGGCCAGAAGACCTACAGCACAACCAAACTTCTCGCGGATTATGATCTTAATCTACAGTGGCGTCGGGAGCTGTATCTCAAAAATCCCGCTTTAGCAGGCGATATCGACGGTGTTCTCGACGAGATGCGCGATTCCTACGAAGCGCATCATTCCGGACATCCCCTATATCGGTAAAAGAAATTTCCATCTCCAGTGGGCAATACCGAATGCTGAAAAACTCGCCGACTACCTTGTGGCCAAAAAGTACGGGGTAACGATTCCGGAGTTCAGCAGGCTGCATCTTGACCAGGCTCTGAGCGATCTGATGGTTATCCGACGGAAGAAAAGCGCCGGAAGATCGGCAGCATGCAGTTCGGGCCGATGTCCGATATGCTGATGCGTTTCGTGGCATGGCGCTCGCAGTTGCGAATATTTCCGGATGATTATATTTTGAAATTCGTTCCGGGTGACGGGGTCGATTTTGACTGGGGCCTCGACTACACGCAGTGCCCCAATGTTAATCTCTACAGCAGGCACGGTGCTGCAGATCTTGTGTACCCTATGATCTGCACCATGGACTATGTGGCCGGCAAGGCGCTTTTTGTCGGTTATCACAGAACCATGGATCTTGCCAGAGGAGTCCCAATGTGCGATCTGCGCTGGAAGAAAGGCGTTGAGTCCGTCATACCGGAAATATGAGTTCTGTCATGGCGCTGCCTGCATGGTTTCAGATAATGCCTCCCGGCTAAAATTTGTTGGGCATAAAAGATAGGAGTCAGAAGGCAGGAGTCAGAAGTCAGAAGAAAAATTCAAGATTCCGGATTCAAATTCAAAATTGCAGGGGCAGACCTGTGTATCTGCCCTGGGTGATAGGATTATGAGTTGCAGAACTGAAATAATTTATCCGAGGAGAAGGCGATGAAGAAATTGATGATCTGTGCTGCGATACTCTGGCTCGGCATCGGCATGCTTACCGGCTGCAAAAAGACCTGCGAGCCCGGAGTGAAGCAGGCCTGCTACTGCCCCGAGGGTACCGTTAAAGAGCAGACCTGCAGGGATGACGGCAAGGGCTGGGACGCATGCCCGTGCACCTATTATTCATCCTGGTGCGACAACACTTCTGGCCTGTGCTGGCAGGACCCGCAGCGCGAGGCCTACGACATGGATGAGGGCGGGCTTGAGCCTGCTGATGCGGTGCGTTATTGCGAGCAGGTTGCTTTCGGCGGACATGCCGACTGGCGCCTGCCCACCATTGAAGAGCTGCGCACGCTGGTACGGGGAAATCCGGCCACCGAGACAGACGGCGAATGCCCGCTTCGCAATGACAGCGTCAGCAGCGATATGAATGATCCGGCCTGCGCGCCCGTAACAGAATATGGCGGCCCCGGCACCGGCGGCTGCTACTGGCCGCCGGAGCTGACCGGCAACTGCGAAAAGCCCGACCCTGCTTCGCAGGGACATCCTCTGGAGTTCGTGGCCTCGACCCGGTGCCCCGGCCCTGATGTGGTGGGCTGGTATGGCACGATCATGTTTGAAAACGGCGCTGTCTGCTGGAACCATATCAATACCTTTGCCGATGTGCGCTGCGTGCATGCTGCTCCCGCTCCCCCGGAAACCTGTATTGAGGAAGGGCAGTGCATGCCGGGCGAAACGCGCAGGTGCATCGCCGAAAATTCCAGGGCCGGCGCGCAGGTCTGCGCTCCCTGGGGGTGCTGGGGATCCTGCGACAGCACATCATTCAAAAAATCGCCCCCTCCAAAAGATGTCTGTTCGACATGCGATCAGATTAAGCTGATCATAAGGGTTCCGGAGAAGCTGGCGGCGCCGCCCGCGCAACTTCTGGCATTTCTGTATGATGCCGAGACCTGGACCTTTCCGCCTGCAAGGCCGCCGGATGGCGGCACTTCCGACAACCAGGTGAAGAATCCCGATATTGACGTGGACAAACCATTTAGCCTGACAGTGCCTGCATGCACCTATTATCGCAAGAAATGTCTCAAGGGTGAATATAAACTGTATGTAGCCATAATGCAGAGCGAGACCATGCCGCCGGTCATGCAGGAGGGCGATTACTGGTGGGGAGAGGTTCAGGAGCCCCTTATCCTCGGAGAAGGGCCTGCGCAGACTATAGACATGGATATTACCCTTGTGCCCTGGACAGCTAAATGATCTATCAGCCTGATGCTTTTATGAAGAGAGCCTCGGCTGTTGATAGATGACAGAATAATTAAGCAATAGGGGAGAACAGGGTTTGCAGAAGGAAATTTTGAGAAGCGGCGATATGTGAATGGAGATGCGTGGATTTCAGACTTTTATGGTTTTTTGAAGAAGGCAACTCAAACACTACGGGTGGTTGTTGACATACTTTAGTACAAAGCCCCGCAAAGAAGGGGGCAAAAAGCCGGACACGAACCTGACGTAGTGCCTTTATTGTAGACCGGACAAAGCAAAGCGTGTCCGGTGATAGTGTAGGTATTGAGTAAAAGTCAGGTTCTTTGTCCAGCCTACGGGTTCTGTTTTTTTTACCCCCTTTATTGTGTGGGCTGTACTTAAGACACAGTGTCCAGGTCAGGAGAGGGGGCTGGTTGTTCACCCCCGCATTTCAAGGTGAAGGCCTGCCATGCTGCATAAATGAAAAGAGCCGGGTGCATCAACACCCGGCTCTTTGTACACTTCTTTAAAAGTTCCCGTACCGCGGTTGCTTATCGTATTTCAAGCGTACCCGTGCAGTTATCATCATCGCCAACTGTCACCTCAAACTCGCCCGGTTCCGCATTGGCTTGTATCCATACAAGGGAGAAGATGCGCCGCGGGAATCTGAACTGCAAAATGGTATTGATATCGTCGGTTCCCCAATCAACCATATCACCCCTTTCAAATTCCACTCCGTCGCCTTCGCTCACGATAAACATACCAAAACGCCCCAGGCGCCTGCTGCGAATTGATTCCGGGAAAACTTTCAGTGTGCAGGTTGATGCAAAGGCCTTGAAGTCTCCGTCCTGTTGAGCTGCATCATCGATGAGCAGCATTTCAGATTCAGCCGGATCATTTGCTGCGACTTCCTGCGCAGCTGCTTTTCCAGCCATACTGAAAATCAGGACAAGCGCCATGAGTATGCTGAAAAATGCCCCTGTTGCGTATTTCATAGAAGGCTCCTCTTATGAATGATGAAGCTGTTTTTTGCAGATTTTTTCTTATACATTTATATTTTTATACACTTGCCGGCTTGCTGTCAAGTTTTTTTAGTGTTTTTTATGATAAAAAAAAATTAATTTTGTTATTTTAAGTATAAAAAAATAAATTTTTGTATGTCGCTAAGAGAAGAGTCTTTATAAAATATAAAGAACTTTAGAATAAAGGGTGACCTCTTTCAGGGCAGGTGATACAGGTTCCTGGAAATCAGCCGCATTGACTGCCTGCAGCCATTGTAGTAGATTCTTAGGTAAAAAATTTTTAGAAAACACTGCGCCGGCATGTGCCGCAACCCTGTGGTAAGCATTCAGGCGCCCTGCTTTGGATGCGGAGCACGAATGATGTATTGTATTCAGGAACCATCGTTTTAGGCGATGATCCTGAAGACGGCAATTCAAGCAAACCGCTATGCGTGCGGCTTGTTGATTTAATAACCCCGAGGAGCAGATAATGTCAAAAACAGTACGGGAAGCATGGATGACTGAAGCACTTGAGGCTGAGCTGAAACGAATTGCCCGGGATGGCTTCGTGAGCTGCGAACAGATTCAGGCCTTTGCGGCAAAACACATTATCGAAATCACAAAAATGAAACCTTTTGTGGACTGTATCGGCCTTCAGGTATCCAATTGCCGGGGCCTGTGCGCTTAGTACAGCCCCACTCAAAAGAGGGGGCGAAAAATTCCCCCTTTAGCAAAGGGGGATAAAAACGGCATTTTTTTTGTATAAATAAAATATTGCCCCCTTTTTATGTGGCGAGGTACTTAGAAGGCCTCACTGAACGAAACATCGGCTGCAGACCGCAACATCCCGTATGCTGTGGCCAATGCAAAAATGTCGATACTTTGGAGAAATGTCGGCCTGCTGATTCCCAATCTTGATCCTGGTGAGATGAAATTATGCGCATCCACTATGGCATTATTATTCTTGGACTGATTGTGTGTTCCGTGTTCAGCGCGCTGGGCCTGGCGCGTTTTGGCTATACCAGTATCCTGCCCGCTATGCAGGAAGGCCTGCACCTGTCCAACACGCAAACCGGGGCACTGCAAACCTTGAACCTTGTCGGCTATTTGCTCACGGTGGTCTTTGCCGGCATTTTTGCCGCCCGGTATGGCCCGCGGATTGTTATAGCCTTTTCTCTGCTCATTGTCGGTCTGTCGATGATTGTAACCGGTCTTGTTCCAACGGTTGAAGCCGCCTGTATCGGCCGCTTTTTCGCCGGCGTGGGCGGAGCTGGCGGAAATGTTCCGGCCATGGGCCTTGTGTCGGCATGGTTCGGAGCCAGGAGGCGCGGCCTTGCCTCCGGTGTGGGCGTCACCGGGTCGAGCGTCGGGCTGATTGTGACGGGGCCGCTTATCCCTGCAATTTTAAATCAGTATGGTCCCGGGGGCTGGCGGATCAGCTGGTATGTGCTTGGAGCTCTCTCTCTTGCTGTGTGCGCTCTATGCGCTGTATTTTTGCGCAACCACCCTGCGGAGAAGGGGCTCAAGCCCGTCGGCGAAAATGAAGCTGAATGCATACAACGCAACAAGCGGGGCCGGCGCCCCGTCTTTGCATTGGAATCTGATCTGGAGATCGCGCCTGCTGTGGCAGCTTGCCGCGATCTACTGCGCTTTCGGGTTTTCCTATATCATCTATTCCACCTTTTTTGTCAGGCATCTGGTGAAAGACGGCGGCTTTACGCCTGGCGGCGCCGGGTCTCTCTGGATGCAAATCGGCATGGTTTCAATGATCAGCGGCTTTATCTGGGGCAGCGTCTCTGATCGCTGGGGGCGGCGCATGGCGCTGCTGTGCGTCTTCACGCTGCAGGGCGTATCGTTTGCTGTTTTCGGCCTGAGCACCCACGTGACCGCCGTTTATTTTTCCTCTGCATTGTTTGCATTGACCGCATGGAGCATCCCTGCCCTGATGGCCGCCCTTGCCGGCGACGTGTTTGGCGCTCGACTGGCCCCTGCTGCCCTTGGCCTGATGACAATCGTCTTCGGCATCGGGCAGGCGCTGGGTCCGTATTTCGCCGGCGCTGTTGCGGATGCCACACAATCGTTTTCAACAGCTTTTGTGATAGCCGGGATAGTCGCACTGGTCTTCGGCACAGGCGGGTCGCTTTTTTTGAGAACGTCAAAAGGCGTCACGTGACCTGAGGCCGACACTCCTTAAACAGGGTAATTATTAATTTGATGCAAAAAAATATTTCTGTTTCATCCTCCATTGAAAAAAAGGGATACAGGGGGATTTTTTGCAGCCTGACAAATTCCCCTAACCCCCTTTGCTTAAGAGCCTGTGTCGCAATTGATTTATTAATGTCATTTCGAATCCGCCGCAGGCGGTGAGTCTCGCAGGTTGCGCCACCGCGCATGCAATCTTAAGCCCTTGCTTTTACGTACTACAAAGATCTCTCCCGGAGCCCGCCCTGAGCGAAGCCGAAGGGGTCGAGATGACAGCAAAGTTAATTGCGACACAGGCTCTAAAGGGGGAATGTTTCGCCCCATCTTTTTAGGGGCTTTGTCGGGAGTATTAACTTAAGCTTGACACAGTATTGCGGACGCCTGTATGGTTTTAGCGAAGAGGCATTAATATAATTTACCGGTTATATGAAGGCATACAAGGTGAGCTCCCGGACTGCGGCATGCGCCATCCGTCGGGCAATCCGTTTATGAAACAGGTGACACAGATATCCTTTGTGCGGCACGGGCATGTGCATAATCCCGGTGCGGTCTTATACGGAAGGCTTCCTGGATTCAGACTCGACAGGCAGGGCGTGCAGGAGGCACAGCGTGCCGGCAGGGCGCTGTGCGGAAAAAATATTACCGCCATCTTCAGCAGCCCCCTGCTCAGGGCCCGCCAGACAGCCCGTGAAGTGCTTGCCTGCAGCGGAACCCTGCCGCTGCGCTTCTCAAAGCTGCTTACTGAAGTGCATACATACTTTGAAGGCCGGCCGTCAGCTGAAATTGATGCGCTGCAGGATGATATTTATACGGGGGCGCCGCCGGGCTTTGAGCAGCCCGCAGATATTGTTGCGCGGGGTATGCGGTTTGTGCAGCGAATGCGCCGGCAGTATGCGGGACAGCATATTGCCGCCGTTACCCACGGCGACATCATCGTGTTTATGATTTTGTGGGCGAAAGCGATGCCCCTTACACCGGCAAATAAGCTTCGGCTTTCAGCATCAGGCGTTCTTGACGCCTACCCGGCACCAGGCTCTATTACAACGTTTACCTATCGAACGCTGTCACCGGATGAAAAGCCGGCTGTGCGCTATGTGAAGCCTTTGTGACTTGTGTATGGCATATGCGAGCCTAACGGTGCAGAATATGTTTCATGCATTTTTTCATACGCGCACTGGTCTCTGCATGGCTTGCTGCTGATACATCAAACATACTTATGGATACGTATAAAATCCTTGATGACCTCATCGCTGTGCTTGATTCCCATGGCGTGAAAATCCGCATGGAGTCTCTTGATGACAGTTCCGGCGGTTTATGCAGATTCCATGAAACAAATATTTTATTTCTTGATAAAAATGCAGGAGCCGACCATCAGCTGCAGGTATGTGCCGGTGCAATTTTGAAGCTTATTGATATTGGAACAGTCTATCTTAAGCCGGAGGTCAGGCAGCTGCTTGAAAGCATTCAGAATACGGCGGACGAAGCCACGCGCCATATGCTCTCATTGAAGGCTGGCCATGCACAAGGACCCTGTTATTATTCCCCCTGACAAGCTTAAGCACAGAGGCCCTTCAGGGTATCATTGAGAAATTCATCCTGCGTGAGGGGACTGATTACGGAGAGAAAGAGATTGAGATCAGCCGTAAAATTGATGCAGTGAAGCGGCAGATTGATTCAGGAAGGGCATATATCATCTTTGACCCGGAGACAGAGACAACGACCATTCTGGCGTGCTCGTGACCCTGCGTTCAAAAAGGCGTTTCCCTTCGAAAAAAGGCTGAAAGCTTCAACTGGGCGTGAAAAATAGACAGCACAGTCTGTCACTGATTTTTTGCAAGTTAATAAACGGCAGTTTGCTTCAGCCTTCATAGAAGCGCTTTCTTATTCTGATGCGGGAGCATTCAAGCCACAAACAGGCGCTACTTCAGGGCCACCAGCACAATGCCGCCGATGATGAAGGCCGTGCCGATGATGCTGTCGCGGTTGATGCGCTCACCGAGAAACAGATAGGACGAAAAAAGGATAATGATGTACTGGATGCTGTCCAGCGGGAAGGCCAGGCTCAGCTCGGCTTCTGCCAGCACCAGAAGCCATACGGCCATGCCGCAGCATACCACCAGCAGCCCCACCCAGATTTGCGGCTTTGCCAGCACCTGTTTGCAGAAAGCGCAGGTAGCCTTTGATACCGTGCGGATGTGTCCATATCGATGCCGTTGACGCCGTGCTTGAAAAACGTATGCGTGCTGGCGCTGCAGATTTCGGCGATCAAGACGAGAAGGAAAATTTTAAGCGTCATCGCGCCGCCTCCTCATGACGGGTGGAGCGGGAAATAAACCAGATGCCGATGATGATGAGGACAATGCCGCTCCAGCGGTACGGAGAAATCTGCTCGCCCGAGAAACACCATGGAAAGTACTGCAACGATAATATAGCTTGTGCTGCCGGTGGGAAAGGCGACGCTCAAGTCAACTTTGGACAGCACCGTTATCCAGAGAAAAAAGTTTATGACATAGAGCCCCGCCCCGGTCAGAAATCCGGAGCTCCCAAGCAGCTTGCCCATGAATTCAAAAAAATTATGGAAGGTGACATTGTCGATGCCCGTGGAGAGCGTGCCTTTTTTCCAGAACAGCTCGGCAAATGATTCGATCACATCGGTCATGATGATCATCGCAAGAACAGAAAGTGTGAGTTTGCCTTTTTTGTTTTCCATGAGCGTGTTCTTATAAATTTTAAAAATAGCAGGGGCGGTTTGCAAACCGCCCCTGCATAATCAATGACACAGGATAGCTTATTTATGCGGTCTGCTTGATGCCCAGCTGCAGGGCCTCTTCAAAAAGCTGCATCGACAGGTCGATTTCCTGCTCTCGTAATATAGAGCGACGGCGCAAGGGTAAAAACGTTTTTGCAGTAGCCGCCCACATCAAGGATAAGGCCGCGTTTTTTGCCGCCCGCCGTGAGATTGCCTCCAAGCCGATATTGGCAATGGCATCGGTAAGCTTTTTGTTGGGCGTGTACCCGTCGGCCTCGCACATCTCAACGCGCAGGGCAAGGCCGATGCCGTCAACATCGCCGATCTGTTTATATTTTTTCTGCAGCGCCTTGAGCTGCTCCACGAAATAGGCGCCTTTTTCCGGCACCGAGCGCTCAAAATCAGACTCCTCAATCAGCTTCATCGTTTCAAGCCCGACTGCAGTGCCCAGCGAATTGGATGAGAAGGTCGCATGCGTGCAGCCCGGGGGGAACACCTTCGGCTCGATCAGGTCTTCTCGCGCCCAGATGCCCGAGAGCGGGTTGAGGCCGTTGGTGAGGGCTTTGCCGAACACAATGATATCGGGCGTGACGCCGAAATGCTCGATGGAGCAGAACTTGCCCGTGCGGCAGAACCCCATTTGAATTTCATCGTCAACAAGCATGATATTGTGCCGGTCAAGAATCTCTTTGAGTTTTTTGAAATAGTCGTTCGGCGGAATCACGTAGCCGCCCGTGCCCTGTACGGCCTCAATATAAAATGCGGCAAATTCGGCCGTGTTGGTCTTGGTGTTCAGCACGGACTGATATTCGGTCTCAAAGAGCTTTTCAAACTGCCGCAGGCAGAACATGCCGCAATCTTCACGCTTTTTTTCATAATGGCAGCGGAAGCAGTACGGATAGGGAATGAACCATGCCCGATCGGCAAAGTGGCCGTAGCGCTCCCGGTAGCGGTAGCTTGAGGTAATGGCCGAGGCCCCGAGCGTACGGCCATGATAGCCGCCCATGAAGGCAAAGACGAAATTTTTGCCCGTGCGGTTGCGCACCACCTTCATGGAATCTTCAACTGCGGCGGCGCCACCCACATTGAAATGAATGCGGCCTTTTTGGCCGAAAGTTTTTTCAATGCGCCGGGCAAGGGCCGCGGCCAGCTCTATTTTTTCGCGGTGCAGGTACTGGCAGGCAAGCTGGGGCAGCGTGTCTATCTGGCGTTTCAGCGCTTCATTCAGCCGCTGATTGCCGTAGCCGAAGTTGACGGCAGAATACCACATCTGCAGATCGAAATATTCCGTTCCCGCTGCGTCGTACAGGCAGTTGCCTTCTGATCGTGTAAAGATATCAAGCTTTTCAGCATAATGAACCGTATCGCCCCAGGAGCAGTATTGGGCTTCGAGTTCGAGCAGTTCCTCGTCAGATAGTGGCCGGTCTGTGCTTTCGATGCAGGCGGCGGGGCGAGTCGGTTTCATCGGTGTACTCCTTGAAGTAGGTGTAAATGTCGCTGAGGTCGTCAAAAGGCTGGCACTGTCCGCCTGTTTCCAAGCAGATGGCGCTGCAGGGAGCAGCCCCGTTTGGCAAATACCAGGTCTGAGCGGCGGGCCGGGCACAGGTCCGAGAGGCCGTCGCCGATATACACTGCGCTGTTTGCCTGCGAATTCTGCTCTGGCAAGCGTTTCCGTCTTGCAGTGGCCGCAGCGCATGCACTCGGTGCCTGCATGCGGAAATGACGGTTGCAGGCAATCGCCGTGCATGCGCAGCGCGTTTGCATGCACGGTAATACCGCTGATGCCGTTATGATCAAGTATGTAGCGGATAATCTGTGTGAAGCTGTCGCTGACGATCACGGGCTCCACGCCGTGCCTGCGCAGCAGCGCCAGCAGCCTGCCGAATGCAGCGTCGATGTCACGGTTTTCAGGTAGTCATGCAGCTGGGCGCGCTCAACCCTGATGGAGCGAAGCTGCCCCTCAAGGCACTGGCGTGAGCCGATTTTGCCTTTTTTCCAGGCCTCTTCATAGGCAACCCAGTCGCGGTTGACCGAAAACTGCTCGATAATGCCGTCAAGCACGTCAAAGTCGGTAATGGTATTGTCGAAATCGAAGAATACCTGGCAGTTACTCAAGACTGAGCGCCTGTTCAGGAGCAGTATCAGGCAGGTTGCTGTGTGGCAATCGGCCGCGATGGCGTCATGGTGTATATCCTTATCATTAGGCTTTTCAGCGCCGGTTATTATTTTACTGAAAAAAGCTGTCCATGCTGCGGGCAACCGTGGCCCGTTCCTGATCGGCGGTAATCACATGATAGCAGTCATCCAGAAGCACTATTTCTTTGAGTGCCGAGCCGATTTTGTCATAAATAAAGGTGGAGTTGCGTATGCTGGTCATATCGTCATCGCGCGCCTGAATAAGCTGCACCGGCACATTGATGGCAGGCAGCCTTACCGATAAGATGTCCTATCAGCTTATAGAGCTGATGCAGCAAGGTCAGGGGGAAATACGGATAGCCGTACTCGGCAACGCCCTGCTGGTCGTGGAAGGTTGCGGCAGTATAATATTTATGAATGCGCTTCTGCAGGGCTTTGTTTTTGATGCCGTAGGGCGGCTCCTCTTTAAAGTAAGCCACATGCTTGAGCGGTGTTGCATAAAACAGCGGCAGCAGAATTTTGGAGTACCAGGGTATGTTCCAGCCGTCATAAAAAAGGGTCGGCGACAGGCAGCTCACGCCCGCCACCTGGCCGGGAAATTCCTCTGCCAGCAGCAGCGACAGAAGCGCTCCCATGGAAAGGCCCGCGGCAAAGACGGGGCCGTCAAATTCCTGGCGCACCTGCAGAAAAGCCTCGCGCACGGAGGAGTAAAATTCCTGCCAGCGGGATTTTTTCAGTATGCTCAGGGGCGCCCCGTGATTGGCAAGCCGGGGGCATACGACCGTATAGCCTTTTTTCTTATGGAAAAAGTTTGCCAGATACCGCATCTCATTGGGCGTGCCGGTCAGGCCGTGTATGAGAAACAGCGTTCCCGTGCCGGTGCCGTTTAAAATGATATGCCCGTCATCGACCGGTGAAGGCAAAGCGTTTAAAGGTTTTTTTGTGTCAAAGAAAAACTTTACCGCCACTGCACTATCCTTATGCTGATCACTTGTTTGGCTGAAAGCACCCAAGTAAGACATTGCCTTAAAATAACTGAAAACAGTATTAAATGCACATTAAAATAAATTCATATATCCCGCTCTACACAGTGGGCCACGGAGGTCTGCTTATGAAACCAAGCAAGTGAAAGGTTTATTTTTCATCTTATATGTTTTTAAATGTGTTTTGAAGTAAAAATTTGCCCGTATTAAAAAAGATTAACTTGAATACAATATGTAATTCATTTAAACATAACATTCTAAACATAAAAAATAGCTGCGCCAACAGTGGTTGCTGCATAGGGAGGCTGCATAGGGACTCCACAGGGGAAACGCATGTGGCCTATCATGAAAAATATAAAAGTTATAGCTTTGCTGACACTGTTCGGCGCCGTTATGCTCGGCAACCTGGGCGGTTGGGAGCTGCAAAGGCGCAGATGAGCCACGGTATGCACAGATTGCCCGTGAAATGCGCGAAACGGGCCAGTATATCGTTCCGCATCTCAACGCTGAGATTTATCCTGACAAGCCGCCGCTGTTTTTCTGGCTCATGGCTCTTGCGGCAGTGCCCTCAGGCGATGTATCGGCTTTCGAGGCACGCCTGCCTGCGGTCCTTGCCGGGCTTGGCCTCATTCTGCTCACCTATCTGTTTGCAGCCCGGCTTTTTGACTCCGGCACAGGGCTGCTTGCAGCCGGGGTGCTTTTCTGCTGCGAGCAGTTTTTCAGCACCACCACCAGCTCACATTTCGACACGATACTGGCATTCTGGACAACGCTTAGCCTGCTGCTTTTTTATATCGGCTATACCCGTATCGAAAAGGGGAAACCATATATGCTCGGGGCCTATGCCGCCATGGGCGGTGCGCTGCTCACGAAAGGTCCCGTTGGGCTGGTCGTACCGCTTGCGTCCATGCTGCTTTTTGTCCTGGCCAGAAAAGAGTTCGGCCGCATAAAAGACCTGCATATCGGTCAAGGGGCTTATTATCGCCGTGGGCATCATTGCCGCCTGGCTCATTCCCGCATGCATAATGGGGGGCGACACCTATACGCAGAATATACTTTTTAAGCAGACTGTGGGCCGCACTGTTGAATCTTTCGCGCATAACGAGCCTTTCTATTATTATTTTCTCGGGCTTCCCTGTTGATTTTCTCCCCTGGAGCTTGTTTGTGCCCGCTGCCGCCATTATTTCTGGAAATACCGCAGCCGGAACAAGGATATACTGCTGCCGCTTGTCTGGTTTGCTTTTACCTTTGCCATGTTTACTCTTGTTTCCGGCAAGCGCAACCTGTACCTGCTGCCCCTGTATCCGGCAGCGGCCATGCTCATGGCCAAATTTTTTACTGACTGTATCCGCAGTGATGAGATGTTTGCCAGGCTTTCCCGCTCGAAGCTTTTCATGGTTCCATGCTATATTATAGCCGGTGCTGTTCCTGCTGCAGGGTTGGCAGGCATTATCATGCTTATCGGCAATATCGGGCCGGTGAAAAACTTGAGGCCGGCAGATGGGTGCTGTTTGTCGCTGCCTGCGCCGCTTGTGCTGCGGGGGCTGTCTGGTTGCGCAAGCGGCAGGAACTGAAGCTTGTGAGGCGCTTGCCGTATTTGATCGTTGCCTGTACGACGCTTGTGTATGGGCTTTTTGTGGGCGTTATGCTTCCTGCCTGGCGAGGAAAGGCCGGAGCATGCATTTTGCGAACAATAGCGTAAGACGGTCGGCCCGAGGATAAGCTGTATGCCACTTTTTCGCCGTATTTTTTTAATTATTTTCTGCACCGCTACCCGATCCCGGAACTGCGCGATGAGGCGATGATCCGAAAGCTTCTTGATTCGCCGGAGAGGGTTTACTGCCTTGCAAGGGAAAAAGATTATGCCAGGCTGCCCGATGATATTAAAAGCATGATAACGGTGCTGGAGAAAGAAACGATCGGCCATAAAATTTTTTACCTGCTTGTCAATACCCCCCCCACACAATGACGGATAATACTTTTAAATCGCTTGCCGTTTTATCTGCGCCTTCAGGTCAGCATGAACACGGCTGTGGAAACGCTCGTCCGGAAACTGCAGGGGGCCGAGTTGTCTGTATTTACCAGTGAGAAGCGCTATAACCACAAAAGATAGCTTGGTGCTCTCTGTACCCATGGCAAGGCTTGTGCTGAACCAGACCGGCAACTGCTTGCCGACGATCCTGGGGCGCGTCCTGTGCTGTTGTATGTCAGGCAGCCCGGAATACGCTGCACAACTTTATTGATCAGCAATGGAGCATGCCATGCGCATACTGCTTGTTGAGGATGACAGAAGCGCCTCGCGTTTTTTAAAAAAAGGTCTTACAGAGGTTGGATACATTGTCGACGCGGTTTTTGACGGCGAGGAAGGGCTGTATCTGGCAACATCGCAAGTGTATGATATTATAATCCTTGATGTCATGCTTCCCGAAATGAGCGGGTTTGAGCTTTTAAAGGCGGCGCGCCGGGCCGGCATTGCGACCCCTGCTATTTTTCTCACGGCTCGTGATGAGAAAAACGATGTGGTGCATGGCCTGGAGCTGGGCGCTGATGACTATCTTATCAAGCCTTTTTCTTTCCCCGAGCTGCTGGCCCGTATCAAGGCTGTTCTGCGGCGCGGTCAAAAAGAGAGCGAGAGTTCGCGGCTGACCCTTGCGGATTTGACCCTTAATCTTATATCCCGCACCGCCGAGCGGGCAGGGCAGGTGGTAGAGCTTTCGGGTAAGGAGTTCGCTCTGCTTGAATACATGATGCGTAATGCAGGGCAGATTCTCACGCGCACCATGATCCTTGAGCGCGTTTGGGGCTATGATTTTGACCCCTCAAGCAATATCATTGACGTGCACATTAATCGCCTGCGCGGCAAGATAGACGCTGATGCCGCCGTTAAACTCATCAAAACCATTAAGGGCGTGGGCTATGTTCTCAAAGCTGAAGACTAGTTTTTTTTCCCGGCTGGATGTACGGCTCACTGTTTCTTCAACGCTCATCCTGCTGGCCCTGGCCCTCGGGCTGTGTGTTTTTTTCTATATGCGGATCGAGTACCTTCTGGAAAAGCAGCTCAATCGTATTCTCGCCGATGAAACGCATGAGCTTGCCGATGACATCGTCGAGCATAAGAGCGTTATCATCGGGTGCCAGATGTTTGAGTCTGACGTGGCGCGGCGAAAATATTATCAATTTGAGTTTCGGGTGCTGTCGGTCGAGGGCATGGTGCTGTATCAGTCGAAAAGGGCGGGGAAAATGCCGTTCCCCGACCAGGGGCATAAGCGGGAATTCAGCACTGTGCGCGTGCCCGGCAAATCTGTGCCGTATCGCCTGTTCGAGCGGAAAATTACCGTTGATGAGGTTTCCGACCTGTATGTGCAGATCGCCACGGAAAAACGGCAGGAGCTGGATTTGCTGGACCGGTTCTATGAAAATTTGCTGCTCGCCTTCCCTGCCGTGCTGCTTCTGAGCCTGCTGTGCGGCATGATTGCGGCAAACAAACCCCGAAAGATCATCAAAGGCATCGCGTATGTGGCAAGCAGGATTTCATCGCACAACCTCCAGGAGCGGCTGCCTGTGCCGCCGGCGTGTGACGAAGTGCAGGAGCTTACCCTGACGATCAACGCCATGATTGACCGGTTGGAAAAGTCATTCAGCGAGACCAAACAGTTTACCGCCGATGTGTCCCATGAGCTTCGCAATCCGCTTTTTGCTCTCAAGGGCACCATGGAAGTTGCGCTTTCGGAGAACCGCGATAGCAGTGAATACCGTGAGACCATGGCTGAATGCCTGGAGCGCATCAATTTTCTCATAAAGATGGTTAATGATCTGTTTTTGATATCGCGCTTCGAGATGCAGAAGGTTAACCTGGATTTAACCAGTTTTAACATGGGAGAAGTAGTGCGTGATATGCATGAATTCTTTTTGCCCATGGCCCAGGAGAAGCAGCTGCAGTTTACCTGCGAACAATGCGATGATGTTGTGATATGCGGCGATAGAACGCGCATACTGCAACTGGTGAGCAATCTGCTGGACAATGCCATCAAATTCACACCTGAAGGCGGGCAGGTAACAACCATGCTCATTACAAACGACTCTGGCGTTGAGCTGCAGGTACGTGACACCGGCATCGGTATTCCCCCGGGCAAAATACCGCACATATTTAATCGTTTTTATCAGGTCGATGCATCTCGGTCAGGGCTCGCCCGCGGAACGGGTCTTGGCTTGCAGATCTGCAAGCGTATTGCAGATGCTCATGGCGGAACGATCAGCGTTCAACCGAATACGGACAGCG
The DNA here is from genome assembly GCA_963804955.1 of uncultured delta proteobacterium. Taxonomy (GTDB): domain Bacteria; phylum Desulfobacterota; class WTBG01; order CAIYCZ01; family CAIRTM01; genus CAIWCT01. The sequence goes on from CAWDSQ010000011.1 coordinate 62,546, forward strand.
GCGTTACGTTTACCGTTATGCTGCCATCACAGGCAAAGGGTTGAGCGGTTTTATGCAGCCAAATTCTTTTTTTTACTGCATTGATTTGATCTGCCTGCCGCTGTTGAGACAGCCCGGCAGCAGGGCATAGGCAAGGGAATCAATAGCAAGTTCAGGGTCAAGTGAGGCCGGGCGGGTATCCATTTAAATTAATTTATACCGGCTCCGATGCGCTGTGCTGTTTTTAGGGGGCTTTTTGTCTCTATAGGTATGGTAAACCGCCGAGATGAAATAGAGATGAAAATGATATTAAAAAAATTAATGCAAAACAGCCCTCCTGATCCCGAGGGCGCAAATCGCCGAAGGATATCAGAGCTTGCTGGTATATCCGGCAGTGAGGTTGTTATGGTTTCTGCATTCCGGTTTTAATTGTTCCTCGCCAGTGAAACCCCTTACTTCAAACACTCCGCGTTCCACTGCTCGCAAAGCAGAGATGCGCTCAAAAGCCGTATTAATGCTGCCTGCCTTGGATGGAGTTTCAATAGAACCGCCGGCACTGTTTAGCCTGCTTCCATAATCCTGATAGTTCACGCGGGTTACAATTTTTTAATTAGCTTTTAACCGGTAATTCATAAAAGCATGCTATATATATAAGCTCTTGATAAACTGCTCCCGCAACAGGAGACATACTGTGAGGAATTGAACAGTACTGCTTGTTTCTGAGATTATCGTATGTTGTCATTCGGCCGATTGGTTGCCGCAAATAGGTGCATTTGCGTAAAGTTTTTGTGCATACAGCCGAATTAATTCATATAATTGAAACCATGAAAAATAAAATGCAGCAGAGCAACGACACCTCAGAAACATCAAAATTGGTACGGCGATTCACCTTTGGTCACCGTTCGGCTGTTCGAGTAGCACTCCCGGTACTGCTGGTTGCGGGCAGTGTTTTGATATTTTTTCTGCCGCAATTTCGCGAGCAGTTCGGCCGAATTCACGAAATAAGCGAGTATTTATGCAGCTTTGGCTGGGCAGCGCCACTTGTATTTACCTTTGCCGTTGCGGGGCTGGTGGCAGTCGGCGTGCCGCGGCTGCTTTTGTGCCCTATCGGAGGAATGGCGTTCGGATTCTGGCAGGGCCTGCTCTGGGCGCAGCTCGGCACCATGCTGGGCTATTATGCAACATTTCTTTTCGTGCACTGGTGCGGCCGGGATTTTATAGTACGCACATGGCCCCGCCTGAGCCGCTATACCAGATTTTCCCGGAAAAACGGCATGATTTCCGTGCTGCTCATCAGGCAGTTGCCGATTACCGGTTTTTATGTAAATTTACTGCTTGGCCTTATGCCGCTGAAACATGCCGATTTTCTGCTGGGCAGCTTTATCGGCATTCTGCCTGCGGCAGTTCCGGCAACACTCGTGGGGTCAGGAGCCACTGCCTTCTCTTCCGGAGAAAGTAAAATATATGCGTTTCTGGCAATCGCAGGGGGGCTTGCGCTCTGGCTACTGGCAGGCCGCTTGCTGCGTTTGTATCTGAAAAATAAAAAGGCAGAGGATGCGCAAGTACCATCAGTGAAAGCTGCCGGGTCAATCCCTGTTTCGGAATAATTAAAAGCGCGTTGCCGGCGGCTTTCGCTGACGACTCTCCGCCCAGAGACGGACCCCTCTCTGCTCCTCCTCCGTGACCGCCTCCACCCAGCGCCTTGTGCTAAAGGCAAAAGCCGTATTGCCATAAATCGCAGACTCCTGTATACTCTTAATCTTTTTTAAATTGTGGATACAGAGTCCGTGTTTCAAGTGAAAGGAGTTTCAAATGTCTGAAGTCGTGCGCTACGACAATCTTATGCAGTATCTGCTGCGCAAAAACGGCAACTACCTGTTCAAGGTGCCGTTCCGGGGCGGCTGGGCAGTGCTCAAGAACTACCAGGGCTCGCGCAGCCAGTTCGCCTATATGAAAAAAAGCGTCACCAACATACTTTACTACAACCAGACCTCGTTCATGCCCAAGGGGCGTCTGAAAACCGAGCTTGCCTGCATGCGCCTGTGGCGCGAGGCGGGAGTCAGGGTCTTTGACATTTATGACGGTGTGGTCGTCGAAGGCCTGCGGAGGGCTTTTACGCCATGTTCGAGTATGTGGACCGGCCGAAGTTTATCATGTACTTTGCCGACAAGAGCGTGCCGCTGGAAGAAAAGCTCGAGGTCTGGCGCAGGTTTCTGCCGGTCTGGCACCGGCGGCTGGCCCTGGCAATCGAGCGCCGGGAGGCGCGCCTCATTCACGAAAACGGCGACATGAAGCATGTGATGATCATGCCCGACGGCGGTTTTCTGTTTTTTGATTTTGAAATGGCCTATCGCTCCCCCAACCGCGTGCCCGAGTTTGTGGCCCATGAGATCCTTGCCTATCTCAAATCGCTGTGCAAAACCGTGGGCCGCGACCAGTGGCCCATTTTCCTGAAAGAAACGGCCCTGCACTTCCCCGATAAAAAGCTGCTTCGAAGCGCCTATGAGTTTCAGTTCGAGCATCCCAATCCCGCTCTGCGCGTGCTCAGGCTGCTTGACCGTCTGCTGCGGCTGAAAAACAGGAAATATTTTTCCAAATACAATGTGGCGCGCCGCCTGCGCGATATTATTGATGCAGTCTGAAAGTTCCCGCTTCGACAAGGCCCACCACGTTTCTGGGCATGCAGGCCGAGGTGCTTGCCGTGAGCAAGCGGGGCGACGGCACACACCGCGTGCTGAAAGTGGACTTTCAGGGCACGCCTGTCGTGCGTAAAGTGCTATGGCCTGAAGGGCAGCCGCCTGCAGGCCCTGTCGCGCCAGTTCGGCTCGCGGCTGCTGCTCGGGAAATCGACCTATACGGCCCGGGGCCGCTATGCCACCGAGCGGGCCGTGCTTGAGCTGTGGCGGCGTGAAGGATTTGATACACCACGGGTGCTCGATATCCCCGAGCTTGCCGGGGTTGGGCAGCCCTGTCTTGCCATGGAGTTCGTGCCCGGTGAGCTCATGTCAAAGCTCATTCGCTCCAGCTGATGAGCCGCTTGCCAGAAAAAAAGAGCTGGTGGCCCGTTTTGCAGAAACCGCGGGACGCCGCCATGCCGAGCCCTCGAGCTGTCTGAGCCCGGCCTGATTTTCAAACATCCCACCTTCAGCCATATCATTGTGAACGGTGAGCGCCTCGTGCATTTTGATTTCGAGCAGGCCCTGACCCATACAAGCGGCATAGAGCGCTATATCCGCCATGAAATAGCAGGCTTTCTACATGCTCTGCCGCGTGCGGATAGGGCCCTGTTTGCGGAACTTTTTTACCGCATTCAGCGCGAGCTATCCGGACCGGCAGCGCTTTGATCTGGTCATCGCCGAGCTGCAGCGCTTCGGCACCGTGCCGCTTGCTTCGTGGCTTGAGCCGTTCGGCGGGCTTTTTCTGCGCTTCAAGCGCTATGAAAAGATGGCAAAGCTCGCGCGCTCTTTTGCGGCAGCGCCTCCTGCCGGAACGACGACTGCAGGCTGACCCGCTTGCATGGCCGCAGCGCTTCATTCATCCCTGGCGTCTTAATCATTGAGGACAGACAATGCATATAACCCGCTTTGATGCACACACCTATGTCCCCGCAAGCCACGAGGATTCTGTTGATCCCGGCGTCTGGAAGAAAGTGCTTTTCAGCCGGGCCGACAGTATCAGCGGCAGCGTTCAGATGATCAATTGGGCACATCTTCCCGCAGGCAGGATATTCCGGGGCCACTATCATGAAGACATGCAGGAGATTTTCATTATCGTAAAGGGGCGGCCGCGCATTACCATTGACAATGAGACAGCCGAGCTTGGGCCCGGCGACGGAGTTGTTATACCCGAAGGCGCGGTGCATGTCATGGAGGCCCCCTCCGGTCTGGAGGATGTGGAGTATATAGCTTTGGGGATTTCCCGGGGTGCGGGCGGCAAAACGATTACTGTATAAAAAAAGACGGTGTTGACACCGTCTTTTTTTATACTCCAGTTCAGACGCATTGCCTTCAGACAATGGTTTTTTTTGTCAGCTGGTTTAGAACCTGCCACATTTTTTCCGGCGTTTTGCAGTCAAGCAGCTTTTCCCGCGCGGGCGCTTCGCGGAATGCCTCCATGAGGCCCGTGATGAGCTGCAGGTAGAACGCGCTTGCCGCAAGGGGAATCACCATGAAGAAAAAAATGCGGGTAAGATGTTTTTTTGGGTGCGCCGAAAGCAATGCCGTCTTTCTTGAGGCCGCAGGCCAGAATGAGCCCTCCGCCTTCAACGCCGCGCACATGCGGGAAGGCAAGGCCGTGCTCGATAGCCGTCGGCACGATTGATTCGCGGCTCAGCGCCACCTCCAGAAGCCGGTCAGGCTCTTCAATATAGCCTTGCGCAGCCAGAAGCTGCGTCATCTCGGCAAGCACCTCCTGGCGGTCTTTTCCGGCAAGCTCGGGTATCATGAGACTGCTTGCCGAAAACCGGTCAAGGCCGGCGCTGGGCTTGGAAACGCGCTTCACCTGCCGGGGCAGGCTGTCGCGGTAATAGATGATGCGGGTGCAGCGGGGGCATTGTATGATTTTTTCCCCCACCTGCACTTCATAGGCAAGGATAGTGGGCACAGCCATGCCGCAGCCCGTGCAAATGCCCTTGGCCATGGGCACGACGGCTGTGGCATAATGCTTGATGAGCTTTTGAAAAAGCTGGGCTATTTCTTTCGGGTATGCCGCCGGTCAGCGACTTTATGGATTCTTCAAGCGTTTGAAGGTGGGTTTCCGTGGTAAGGGCCTTCTGTTCTGCAAGGGTGAAGCTCAGGTCCTGCAGCTGTATCAGTTGATTCATTATTTGCTTCATGCGCGGGCGTCTCCGTGATAAAAGGTGGTTAGAGAGGTGTGAAATGCTTACTCTTATATCTATAGGAAAATCGGGATTTTTTCAAGAGGAATCGCCCGTATGACCCTGGCAACAACTCCTCGACCATACCCGTTACTGCCGTTGATTCTCATGACAGGGCTTTTGTCGTCACGTTCGGCAGAGCCTGCGGCGGGCTTGTCAGCTCAATTCAGGAGGCGGGGCTCATCAACCCGCCGGTGCTGGCAGCACAGCCTGGAAAGCCAACATACCGCATTGTCTGCGGTTTTTTGCGCGTGCAGGCCCTGCAGCAGCTGGGCTTCGCCGGAGTTTCCGGCGCGCGTTATACAGCCGGGCGCAACAGATGCTGAAATGCTTGCCTGGGCGCTGCATGATAATCTCGGTTCACCGGGCTTTTAATCCGGTTGAGCAGGCAGGGGCCATTGCTCGGCTTTTATGCTATCTTGCCGGAAAATGAGGTGGTGGGCCGGTGGCTGCCGCTGCTGGGGCTGCCGCCGACCATGAAAGCTCTTGATACGTGTCTGCGCATCGACGGGCTTGAGCATGAGCTGAAAGAAGCCCTTGCAGCCGGCCTGCTGTCCGGCCACAGCGCCGCAGAGCTTGCTGCGCTGCCGGCTGATGACCGGCTGGCTTTATATAATCTTTTCACCTCCGTGCATCTGAGCGTCAGCAAGCAGGCCGAGAGTCATTGAAAGCTGCGTTGATCTTGCCCGGCGAGACACTATGACCATATGCGGCATATCTTCAGTGCTGCAGGGATTCAGGCAATTCTTGCAGCCCCGAATCCCAATCTGTCGCAGAAAGGAGAGCAGGTCCGGGCATGGCTCAGGAGCTGCCGCTTTCCCCGGCTTACCCGCCGGGAAGAGCGCTTTACCGCCCTTGCAAAAAAGCTGCCCCATGCAGGCGGCGTTCGTCTGGTGCCGCCGCCGTCATTTGAAGGCGGCACCTATCGCATCGAGATAGCTTTTTCGCGGCAGGAAGCGCTTGCAGCTGCAGCCCGAACCGTCCAGTCGCTTGCTGACGACGAATCCCTGCGCGCAGGTGCTTGAGGACGGGCAGTGACGCTGTTTACACCAGAGCATATTTATGTTGAACAAGAGGCGGCCGATTTACCGCTTGCCCGGCAGGTGATCGAGCGCTGCCCGGGCGTGCCTGTCGAAGTCGTGCCATCGGCAAAGGAGCTTATCGCCACACTTCAGAAGCAGCGGGAAGAGGCGGTGCGGGGGAAAAAGAAGCTGCTGCTCTGCCGCAACCGGGGCCGGTTTCTCGATGCCTGCCCGGGCACGCAGAACTACCGCTGCTGCGGCTATTGGGTTTTGACGCCGGGCGCCGGCTGCCCGCTTGACTGCACGTACTGCGTGCTGCAGGCCTATCTGAACAATCCTCTCATCACCCTGTATGCCAATCTGCAGGATATGCTTGATGAACTCGAAGCAGCCCCTGAGTTGCTCAGTGGCGCCATCAGGCGCATCGGCACGGGCGAGTTCATGGACAGCATGGCCCTTGAGCATCTTACGGATTTTGCCTCGTTCGTATCTGCCGTTTTTCCGGTCGCGGCCAGGCCTCGTGCTCGAGCTCAAGACCAAAACCGTGCAGATAGAGCCGCTGCTCAATCTCGACCACGGCGGCTCATATATAATTTCCTGGTCGCTGAACACCGCTGGTATTGTTGCAGCCGAAGAGCATGGCGCGGCCGGTCTTGACGAGCGCATAGCGGCAGCCAAAAAAGTTATTGAAAAGGGCTACCGGGTCGGGTTTCACTTCGACCCGATGATTTATCATGAGGGCTGGGAGCAGGGCTACCGGGCCGTGGTGGAGATGCTTGCGGAAAATATACCACCGGAGTCTATCGCCTGGGTGAGCATCGGGGCCCTGCGGTTCATGCCGCAGCTTAAAAACATTGCCCAACGGCGGTTTCCCGGCACGCGTATTTATACCGGCGAGTTCCTGCCCGGCTTTGACGGCAAAATGCGCTATCTGCAGGAGATCCGCCTTGAGATGTTTAAAAAAATGGCCGGCTGGTTTAAAGACCTGCTGCCCGGGGTGTTTGTTTACTTCTGCATGGAAAATGAGCTTTCCTGGAATAAATCTTTCGGCTGTTTCCCCGCTTCAAACGCCGCGCTGAAAAACCTTCTCGATCAGCGGCTAGAGCATTTTTCTAAATAGTGTAGCCCTATTGTCATTTCGAATCCCGCAGCAGGCGGGATGAGAAATCTTAACACCTTGATTATACTTTAGCCTAAGATCTCTCCCTGCGGTCGAGATGACAGATAGGTAGACCGTCTATAGTAAAAAGAAAAATGCTCTAAGGTTAAATGATTCAACATTCAAGATTCCGGATTCATGATTGCAGGGGCGTTCAGCGAACGCACTGTTTGCTGTCGAGCAGCATCGCCCGCCGCGCCCTTGTAAATTGGAATCATCCGAAGGGAAAAACTCTGGTTTGCTGACAGATTCAGTTGTGATGACCGATAATCCGGCAGCCATCACCGATCTTGCCATAGACCGCGTGATTGGCAAACTGCCGATGAAGACAATTAACAAAGCCTTAAAATATACGCTCGGCTTGTAGATCGAAACCCCGGCCGACTACTTCATTACGTTTTCTTCTAAAGCACCTTAAGCATACACAAAAAGGCAGGCTCTCTGCAGAACCGGCCTTTTTGTTTATTTCAAGGATTCTGATACTCTAATCGCTATCGACGAAGATTCCGCAGGTTATTCCGGCGTATAAAAAACGCCCAGCAGGTCTTCAGTCTGCGATTTTGGAACCAGGCTTGCATCCGTGCTCTGCACCCTGAACTGATAATACATGCCTGCTTCAAGCGGCTGTGCCGGAGTTGTACATGTTCCGTCTCCGTAAGTATAGATGACGTTGGCTCCGCCTGTATGTTCCGGAATTTCACAATCCAGAACCTTTTCACCGAAGGCATTGTATACGACAATCAAATAATGCTTTTCGCTTGAATCATCCTTCCAAACCAGCTGCAGGCTGGCGGGATCAATCAGCTCAGGTTCGGTTGCGCCGGGAGAAACAATGTCGAGGGCCCCTGTCACCTTAAATGAGGTCGGCAGGCTTATGTAGTAGGATGAAGTGGCATTGTCAGGCACATGCTGGTAGACGAGATTTGTTCCGCCTATGGAGGTGTCAGGGTCGCGCACCAGGAAATCATTCTCAAAGGCCGCAAGCACCACATAGTAGCCGTCGGGAACGCCTGTAATCTCAAAAGCCCCCTTGATGCTGGGGGTGCGGGCTGCTTGGGCGCACGCAAGCCCGGCGGAACCTCGCCCTTCACAAAAGTCGAGCTGAAGGTCGATACGGGAACCAGCACGACCGTGGTATTGTCGCCGTCGCCGGGGTTGACGATATTGACGCTGCCGTTTACCGTGCCATAGGCCTTGTCATTTTCCACAAGCGAAACGCCGGTGAGGTTTTCGCTTGTAGTATGCGTTACCTCAGCCGGGGTAAGCTGCAGGAACTCTTTGTAGCCGCGGATTGTCCATGAGCCTGCCGGCACATTGAAAATGGTATAGCCGCCCTGCTTGTCGCTGAAGGTAAACGGACAGGTCAGCCCGCAGAGCCCGCCTTCTGCAACCACAAGTGTGCCGCCGGGGTGAGTGCTGTTGTCGCCGGCAAGAATAATGGAGCCTGAAATGCTCTTTCTGCCGGTTTCATTATCGGGAAGCTTGATCAAAGCAATATCGGTCGAAGCATTCTTAAGTACATAGGTGCCGTTATCAAGCTGTGTTGCCTGCGTTGCATCAACAGGGATCGCCGGGCGTATGCCTGAAGGGTAGGGCTGATAATCATTTGCCTCGGCGCGCAGCGTCAGGGTGCCTTCAACCAGGGAGCCATTGTCACCACGCTCAACCGGCACCTGTAGCTTGTAGGTGCCATTGTCACCTGTTATGGCAACATCGGTTGCCACTGCGCCGGTCTTGTCCTTGGCAGCCACATGGGCGCTGACGATACCCAGGTTTTTGTCTGTCGAGTTAAAGACCCTGCCTTCAACATACACCGCGCTGTAGCAGGCATAGCCGCCGTCAGGGCCAAGCTCACAGGACTCGCCGGCGCCGCAGCCTTCGCTGCTGTAGGGATCACAACCCGGCATGCAGACGCCGGAGCCGTCTCCCAGATCCAGGCAGTACTCAGCCTGCCCGCATGACGCAGGGCCCGCCGCAGGATCGCATTCGGGCCTGCAGAGATTTTCTCCATCGGCTGCCACGGGTGCGCAGAGCCAGCCGTCGGCACAGGAGCGCGGAAACCTCCTGTCAGGATTACAGGCGGGCGCGCAGGCGGACTGCCCTGCACCAAAACGGAAGCAGGTCTCATTTCTGCCGCAGGCGTCTGCGGCGCCGGTGTCGCACTCGTCCAGGCAGACGGTTGTCCTGCGGCCGATGTCCTGGCAGACCTTCCCTTCAGGGCAGGGTTTATCTTCAGTACAGCGCTTGTACCATTTTCCGCAGGCCGGCAGTATGGAAACAAGGGCTGTGGCGATCAGAAGGATAAGTATACGGCTGGCAGATTTTTTCATGGTTTTTGTATCCTCCATATTTTAAAAGTAGTTTGATAAATTATAACTATAAAATTTGGGATATTTGTATGCAAAGTGCAATGTAAAAAATTCATGCCCCGCAGCGTCAGGACAAAAAAAGCGGGGATGACCTGCGTTAAAAGGTCATCCCCGCCAGAGCAAACAAGACTTTTTATCAGCTGCAGCCCGTGGTGGCGCCGCAGCTCACGCATTTGAGGCAGGCGCCGTTGCGCACGAGGGTAAACTGCTGGCATGCCGGGCAGGGGTCGCCTTCATAGCCCTTGGTCCGGGCTTCCCGCACGGTTGAAAGGCTGACGGCTTTTTTAAAGCCAGCTCCCGATGAAATGCTTCTGCCGCCGCCTGCTATGGCTTCAAGCCTTCCGGCATAGGCCTCCGTGACCTGGGCCACTTCGGCCTCAGGCTTTTTATCCTCCTGCCTGCCGATCGCGTCATGGCGCAGATCTTCGGCATTGATGCCGTGCCCGAGATCTGCGCGTCCCAGATAGGTTATGGCAAGCTCCCGGAACAGATAGTCGATGATTGAGGTGGCCATCTTGATGTGGTCATTGCCCGTGACCATGCCGCTGGGCTCAAACCGGCTGAAAACAAAGGCATCCACGTATTCCTCAAGGGGAACGCCGTACTGCATGCCAAGGCTCACGGCTATGGCAAAGCTGTTCATGAGGCTGCGGAAGGCCGCGCCTTCCTTGTGCATATCGATAAAAAGCTCGCCGAGCCTGCCGTCATTGTATTCGCCCGTGCGCAGATAGACCTTGTGGCCGCCGACGACCGCCTTTTGCGTATAGCCCTTGCGGCGGTTGGGAAGAGTTTCGCGGGTTGCAAGCGCCCGCTTGGTAATGACGGTTGCAATGCGCATGGCTTTTTCCGCTGCAGGCAGTGCATGAATGTCCTCAAGCTCGTCAAACAGCTCAAGGGCGGCCGTCAGGGGCTGGCTGAGCTTGGAGCCGTCGCGGTACAGGGCGATGGCCTTCAGGGCAAGCTTCCAGCTGAGCATATAGGCGTTTTTCACCTCTTCGACCGTGCTGTGATTGGGCATGTTGATGGTCTTGGAGATCGCCCCGGAGACGAAGGGCTGGCAGGCGGCCATCATGCGGATATGGCCTTCATAATGAATGAAGCGCGTGCCCGTGCGGCCGCAGCGGTTGGCGCAGTCAAACACGGCATAGTGCTCGTCGCGCAGATACGGCGCGCCCTCAAGCGTCATGGTGCCGCAGACATAGGTGTTGGCCTCCTCTATTTCCTCCTGCGTGAATCCGATGGCCTTGAGAATATCGGCGCCGGTTTTTGAAAGCATGTCTTCGGGGATTTTCAGCACGGTTTTTATAAACTCCGACCCCAGCGTCCAGGGGCCGAAGGCATAGGAGATATCAAAGGCTGCGGGCAGGGCCGCTTCGATGCGCTCGATCATATCGTCGGTGAAGCCCTTGTCCCGAAGGCTCTGGCGGTTGATGCAGGGCGCGCCCTTGAGCGTGCCGTGCCCCAGGGCATAGGCCACGATTTCCTGGGTTTCCGTAGTCGCTGTAGCCGAAGCGGCGCAGGGCGCGCGGCACGGACTGGTTGATGATTTTAAAATTGCCGCCGCCGGCCAGTGTTTTGAATTTCACCAGCGCATAGTCGGGCTCGATGCCCGTGGTGTCGCAGTCCATGACAAGGCCGATAGTGCCCGTGGGCGCGATGACCGTTACCTGGGCATTGCGGAAACCGTGGCTGCCGCCCTCGGCAAGCGCTTCGTCCCAGACCCTGTGCACTGCTTCAAGAAGTTCTGCCGGGCAGTCCTGCTGGTCGATGGGCACGGGCGGCGTATGCAGGCCCTCATAGTCTTTAGCGTCCTGGCCGCAGGCGGCGCGGCGGTGATTGCGGATGACGCGCAGCATGGGCTCGCGGTTTGCTTCAAAGCGGCTGAAGGCCCCAAGGCTTCCGGCTATCTCGGCGCTGGTGCGGTAGGCCTCGCCGGTCATCAGCGACGTGAGCGCAGCCGACAGGTTTCTGCCTTTGGGGCTGTCATAGGGAATCCCCAGCACCATCAGCAGCGCGCCGAGATTTGCATACCCGAGCCCCAGCGTTCGGTAGTCGAAGCTGCGGCGGGCAATTTCAGCGCTCGGGTATTGCGCCATGAGCACGCTTATTTCAAGGGTGATGGTCCAGAGGCGCACGGCATGCAGAAACATGTCGACATTGATATCGCCTGTTTCATCATCAAGAAATCTCAGAAGGTTCAGGCTTGCCAGATTGCAGGCCGTATCGTCAAGAAACATGTACTCGGAGCAGGGGTTTGAGGCATTGATGCGGCCGTCTGCCGGGCAGGTGTGCCAGTCATTGATGGTCGTATCAAACTGCATGCCCGGGTCGGCGCACTGCCAGGCAGCCTCGGCTATCTGCTCCCAGAGCTCCCGGGCGGGAAGTGTTTTTGCCACCGCGCCGTCAGTGCGGCGGGTGAGATGCCAGGGGGCGTCGCTGCCGACGGCATGCAGAAACTCGTCGCTCACGCGCACGGTATTGTTGGAGTTCTGGCCGCTCACGCTCTGATAGGCCTCGGAGCCCCAGTCGAGCGTGTAGGTGTCGAAATTGTATCACCGTGTAGCCCTGCCTGGCAAACTGCACGGCCCGGTGAATGTAGTTGTCGGGCACGGCGTCGCGCCGGGCGCCGCGCACGGCCTCGGCAAGGGCGGGGTTGTGTTTAATGGAAAAGCGGTCTTCCGGCGTCATATCATCGTTCTGGCATGCCTGCATGATGGCATTGAGCCGGCGCTCACATATTATGCTGCCGGTCATGAGGGCTGCAACCTTCTGCTCCTCTTTTGCCTTCCAGACTATGAATTTTTCAATATCGGGATGATCGACATCAACGATGACCATCTTGGCTGCGCGGCGCGTGGTGCCGCCGCTTTTGATGGCGGCTGCCGCACGGTCGCCGATTCTTAAAAAGCTCATGAGGCCGCTTGACCTGCCGCCGCCCGACAGCGGCTCTCCTTCGGCGCGAAGGGGCGAAAAGTTGGTGCCCGTGCCTGAGCCGTATTTGAACAGGCGCGCCTCGCGCACCCACATATCCATAATGCCGCCCTCTTTTACCAGCTCGTCGTGAATGCTCTGAATAAAGCAGGCATGGGGCTGGGGCCGCTCATAGGCGCTGGTGGATGCCAGCGTCTCGTTGGTTTTGGGGTCGACATAATAGTGGCCCTGAGCCGCGCCGTCGATGCCATAGGCCCAGTGCAGGCCCGTATTGAACCACTGCGGCGAGTTGGGCGCCGTGATCTGATGGGCGAGCATATAGGCCATTTCATCGCGGTAGGCATTGGCGTCATGGGCTGAATCGAAATACCCGTGTTTGAAACCCCAGTAGGTCCAGCAGCCGGCCATGCGGTCAAATACGTCGCGGCTGTCCTCCTCGCCCCGAATGCGCTCTTCGGGCTTGAGCTGTTCGAGCGCCTCCTCATCCGCCGTGCCGCGCTGCAGCCATGAGGGCACATCGGGCTCGGCCACATGCGTGAGAGCCGCAGGTATGCCCGTTTTGCGGAAATACTTCTGGGATATGATGTCGGTTGCCATCTGGCTCCAGAAGGAAGGCACTACCGCCTTTTTGACCTTGGACACCACCGAGCCGTCCATTGTTTTGATTTCGCTTTTGCGGGCTTCAAACGTGATGCCCTCATAGGGCGTGGCGAGGTTACGGGTAAAAAAGCGCTCTATTTTCATTTACAGCCCCCGGTTGTGACGTGAATGGTTGTTTTAGGAAGATAAGCGGGAAGCATAATGTAACCAAATGTTGTTGTCAATAATTTTCATGGCACAACATATGGATATTTTTTGTTTTCCTCATGCAATCCCTTATTTTAAGTATATCACAAAAAACCGCCCCGAAAGGAGCTGTTTTTTGTGTAAAATCAGGATACATGATTCACGGCCTTTGTTGCACAAGGCGCAACAGGGATCTTTACCCCTTTACAACATCCTCGTTCAGGAGCGGTTTCAGCCGGGAATATCGGGGGTTACTGATGATACGATATGCACCTCTGAGGATGAAAGGTACAGTCCGCAGGATGGAAAACAGTAACCACTGTTTTTTCTTATATTGAAAATGTGTCTGTTGAGAGCCGTACTGTGGATTTTTGGGAAGGCAAGCATGGGCATAAGAATAGTGTGATGAACGGCAAAGTTCGGCATCGACAATTGAACTCAAGCGGAGTTGCCCGCCGATGCGGCGTTTGGCTGCACTCCGGTTGATCCCGGCTCAAATTTATTCTACTCATGAATAATCCGCTCAATGGGTTTTTTGATTTTTTTCTGCAGCAGCTTGACGGGGTGCAGTTTTTTCAGCTTTGCTGCATCGGAAGGCCCGTCGGGCTGAGTGCGCCAGCGAAAATTGGTCCACATCCACTGCGCAAGGTCGGCCCTGATGCGCTGCTCGATGGCAGCCGTATACTGAGCGGTGATGGCAACTACATCAGCCTCGGTTGCGCCGGTTTTTTCATACGGGATTTCCTCCTGAATGAGAATGCGCTGAGAGTTGTCGGGATTGCGGGTTATAAACACCGGTACAATGGCCGCGCCGGTGCGCAGCGCAAGGGCAGCGGGGCCGGGAGGCGTTGAAGCTGTGCGGCCGAAAAAATCGACAAACACGCCGCCCCTGCGCTTGTTTTCATCTGAGATGAGGCATAGAATGCCGTTGCGGCCGAGCGTTTTCAAGGCGCTTTTGAAAAACCGGCGCTCGGGGGTGGTATATAAAGTCTGCAGCCCGATCATGGCCCGGGCATGCTCATAAATACGGGAGGTGACCGGGCTTTTGGGATCGCGTATGACGACGGTGAAATCATAGCCCCGCTCGGTAAACTGGGTCCCCAGGAGCGGGTAATTGCCGATATGGCCGCTTATGGCGATAACGCCTTTGCCCTTTGCAAGGGCCTGCTCAAGGTGCTCCATGCCCTGGATGGTGATACGCTTTCTGAGCTCGGGCTTATTGCCGCCGCCGTAGAAGAAAAGCTCAAGCCAGTTTTTTGCAAAAAAACGCAGAACCTGCCGGGCGATGCTGTTGCGCTGTGCCTCGGGCATGCTGCCGGCGAACGCGAGTTTTAAATTATGATGAATGCGGCGCTGCGGCCTGGCCAACAGCCCGTAGAGCAGATCACCGGCCGCATTCCCCAGGGCCATGGTGCGGTCATAGCCAAGACGGTTTGCAATAAAGGACGCCAGCTCAACGCCGGCAATGCCGAGACCTGCAATAAGACTTGTGCCTGCTGAATCCCGTGGTGTTTTCATGGCCCACTATCATTTCCATAAATACGCCTGTTGTCAAGGGCATTGTCTGATTTCTTGAAAAACACCGCCTTTGGCGATGGCGGCAGAAGTCAACCTGGCGCTTCGTGCCCTTGTCTTCCCCTTTCAGGGGAATCCAAATCACCCGCTATGAGGGTGGCTGTTGGCTTACCGCCAGTGTTGCATATGTTCAATCTTGTATTACCATTCCGTTTGACCGGAATGAGCCGCATAAACCCCGCCGTGCAGGAGGGGAGCGCCACAACCTTCGGCAATGCCTTCACATTGACAAAACCGGGGCGCTGTGCTACCTCTAACCGTTCAATTTTATTAACAATTTACGGATTATACCCATGAAGACGGCAGCTGAAATCAGGCAGGCATTTCTCGACTATTTTAAAAGCAAGGGCCACACTCCGGTTGAAAGCTCGGCCCTGCTTCCGCAGAACGACCCGACGCTGCTGTTTACCAATGCGGGCATGGTGCAGTTCAAGGATGTGTTTCTCGGGCAGGAGACGCGGCCCTATACGAGGGCCACTTCGTCGCAGAAGTGCATGCGCGCCGGCGGCAAGCACAATGACCTTGAAAATGTCGGGCGCACGGCCCGGCACCACACCTTCTTTGAAATGCTCGGGAATTTTTCCTTCGGCGATTATTTTAAAAATGATGCCATCGCCTTTGCCTGGGAATTCATAACCGGCCTTGCCAAAATTCCTGCTGAGCGGCTCTATGTGACCGTGTTCCGGGATGATGATGAGGCTTATAATATCTGGAAAAACGATGTGGGCGTTGCCGAAGGCCGCATTCTGCGCATGGGCGAGAAGGACAATTTCTGGTCCATGGGCGATACGGGGCCCTGCGGCCCGTGCTCGGAAATATCTGATCGACCAGGGCCCTGAGTTCAGCTGCGGCCCGGACTGCAAGCCCGGCTGCGACTGCGACCGGTATCTTGAGCTGTGGAATCTGGTGTTCATGCAGTTCAACCGCGACGCAGCCGGCGTTATGACGCCCCTGCCCAAGCCCAGCATCGACACGGGCATGGGCCTTGAGCGCATCACGGCCGTACTGCAGGGCAAAAAGACCAACTACGACACAGATCTCTTTATCCCCATCATTAACTTTGTGGAAAAGACTTCCGGCAGGACCTATCTCAAAAACCACGACAACGATGTGTCCATGCGCATTATAGCCGATCACAGCAGGGCTGTGGCCTTTCTGGTGGCCGACGGCGTCATGCCTTCCAATGAAGGCCGCGGCTATGTTCTGCGGCGCATCATGCGCCGGGCAGCCCGGCACGGCAAGCTGCTTGACATCACCAAGCCGTTTTTGTTTGAGTCGGTGCGGGTCGTGGCAGAGCAGCTGCAGGCTGTGTATCCGGAAGTGCTGCGCTCAATAGACTATATAACCAAAGTCGTGCTCAGCGAGGAGCAGACCTTTACGGCAACGCTTGAGTCAGGCTTGAAAATGCTGCAGGAGGAAATGGAGCGTCTCAAAACAAAGGGCGGCACGCAGATATCCGGCCCGGCTGCATTTAAGCTTTATGACACCTACGGCTTTCCGGTTGACCTCACGGCGGACATCGCCCGCGAGCAGGGCATGACGCTTGACCATGACGGGTTTGAAGCGGCCATGCAGGAGCAGCGCACTGCGCGCACGGCAGGCATGGAAGGGCTCGGGGGAGGAGAGCATCGGCGCGATTTATAAAAAGCTCGTGCAGGACGGCCTGAAAGTCGCAATTTACCGGTTATGAGGAGTCATCCTGCGCTGCAGACATAACAGCCATACTAAAGACGGCGAACTTGTGCAGTCCGCAGGCGCGGGCGATGAGGTTGAAATCATAACCGCTGGCAACGCCCTTTTACGGTGAATCAGGCGGCCAGACCGGCGATACGGGCTCGATTTCAGCTGAGGGGTTGATTGTCAAGATAACAGCAACAGCAAAGCCCCTGCCCGAGCTGATCGTGCACCGGGGAAAAATCATCACGGGACAGGTGCAATCGCGGACGAAGAGGTGCAGCTCGCGATTGATGCGCAGCGCAGGCGCGCAACGGCCAACAACCACACGGCCACGCATATTCTGCAGGCTGTTTTGCAGAGACATCTGGGCAAGCATGTCAAGCAGGCAGGCTCGCTTGTCACCCCGGAGCGGCTGCGCTTTGACTTTACGCATTTTGAAGCGATCAAAAAGGATGCCCTCGACGCAATCGAGCAGGAGGTCAATCGTTTTATCCGCGAGAACAGCTGCGTAGAAATCGAGCAGCTTGCGCAGAAGGAGGCTATCAGCCGCGGGCGCCATGGCCCTGTTCGGCGAGAAGTACGGCGACACGGTGCGCGTGGTGAGCGTGGGCGATTACAGCATGGAGCTGTGCGGCGGCACGCATATCGATGCCACGGGCAGCATCGGCCTTTTTAAAATCGTGAGCGAAGGCGCTGTGGCAGCGGGCGTGCGGCGCATCGAGGCTGTGACCGGCGAGGCTGCCTGCCGGTATGTGCAGCAGCAGGAGGCCGTGCTTGACCGGGCGGCAGACCTTCTGAAAACCGATGCCGGCCCAGGTTGCCGACCGGGTTGAAAAGCTTTTTGCCGGGCAGAAAAGTCTTGAGAAAGGAAATCGAAAAGCTGAAAAGCCAGATCATGGCAAAAGAGGCTTCATCGATATTCGATGGCGTGCGCGAAATCGGCGGGGTGAAGGTGCTCGTAACGCGCGTGAGCGGTCAGGACCCCAAGACTCTGCGCAGCTACGGCGACAAGGTGCGCGACAAGCTGGGCTCGGGCGTGCTGGTGCTTGCTGCCACGGCAGAGGGCACGGCGCAGCTGCTGGCCATGGCGACAAAGGACATTGCAGGCAGAGTATCGGCCAAAAAGATTATTGAGGCTGCAGCGCCCATAATCGGGGGCAGCGGCGGCGGGCCGCGACGACATGGCACAGGCCGGCGGCCCGGGCGTTGACCGGCTGGATGAAGCCCTTGCACAGGCAGTTGAAGTAATTGAAAAAAGTTTGATCGGTTAGATTGGTTTGATTAGTTGGATTGGTTTCATTAGTTTATTGCTTCAGATTGAGTGCGGAGGGATGCCAGGGTAAATGATTTGGTTCGACTTTATTGTTGTTTCTTAACCAATATAACCAATGCAACCAACTAAACTGTTTTACCTACTCAAACCATTCGTACAGCCTTGATTGCTTTGCCAGGGCTGTGGAGGGGTTATCTATCATCATTTGTGCTTCAGCGGCATAGGCGCTGTCGGGATATTTTTTCACCATGAATTCAAGAATTTTTCTGCCGCGTCTTTCATCGCCCGATCTGATGGTGGCCTGACCGATGAGCATGAGCAGCCTGTCTTTTTCCACCTGGTCGGGATAGCGCTTGAGTGCCCGGTTGTAGCGTTCAATGGCGCCTGCATAGTCCCTTTTTTTCATGTAAAAATCGCCCACAAAGATATCCCTGCCGGCAAGCTGGCGCTTGGCTTCGGCAATCCGCACCAGAGCATGGCCTGTGTACGGGCTTTGCGGGAAAATTTCAAGCATCTGCTGAAAATGCTCCACGGCCTCTTCGGAAAAAGTCTGGTCGCGGTCTTTGGAGAGCATCTGCTGGTAGGCGCACATGCCGCGCATATAGATGCTGTAGGCGACCTGCGGGTTGCTGGGGTGCAGGCGCCGGAAGTTGTCGAAAAAGTGGGCAGCTTCGATAAATTCGTCTTTATTATAGTGGCAGTCCCCGAGGCGCAGTTCGGCAAGCACGGCATAGGGGCTCATGGGGAACTTTTCACGCACCTCTTCAAAAAGAGGTATGGCATCGATGTAGTTGCCCTTGCGGTACTGTTCCATGCCCTTGGCGAAAGATTCCTCATCAGAGCCCGTCAGCTGGGGCTTGGCAGGCGTTGAGGCGCATCCCAGCACGGTCAGCAGACACAGCATGGCAGGCAGCAGATAATATTTTTTCATGGCATGTTCACTGGTTACAGAGTTTACTTGTCTAAATGAACTACGGAGTGTATACTGCCATGAAACTTCCGGCATTGTCAAGGTTTCTTCAAAAGGACATTTCAGGTATGGAACCAATGGTCACCGTCATCCTTGCAGCAGGCAGGGGAACGCGGATGAAATCCGAACTGGTGAAGGTGCTGCACCCGGTGGCGGGCAGGCCCATGCTTGCCTATCCGGTGGCGGCTGCCCGGGCTGTGGGCAGCCTGCGCATCATCGTGGTTGCGGGGTATCAGAAAGATAAAGTCGAGGCTGCGCTGCAGGGCCGGCAGGTTGACATCGCCCTGCAGGCAGAGCAGCTTGGCTCCGGCCACGCCGTGCTGATGGCTGCGCCCGCATCTGGCGGCTTTGAGGGCGATGTGCTGATACTGTGCGGCGATGTGCCCCTCATCACGACGGCGACGCTTGAGGCTTTTCTTGCGGCGCACCGTGAAAACAAGGCCTGCGTGAGCGTGCTTACCGTTGAGCTTGACGACCCTGCGGGCTATGGCCGCATTCTGCGCACGAGACAACCAGTTGTGCGGCATTGTCGAGCACCGCGACGCAACCGAGGCCCAGCGCGCTGTGCGCGAAATAAACACGGGCATTTACTGCTGCCGGGCGCCGTTTCTGTTTGAAGCGCTCGGGAAAGTAAAAACAAACAATGATCAGGGCGAATACTATCTGCCCGATATCGTGTCCATCGCTGCCGCTGCGGGCATGAAGGTGCAGGCCGTGAAGACCGGCGATTTTGCAGAGGTTGCGGGCATCAATGACCGGGCGGGCTTGCAAAGGCCGAGCGGGCCATGCAGGCCCGCATTGCGGGGCAGCATATGGCAAACGGGGTGACCATTCTCGATCCGCAGGCTACCTATATTGAGGCTGACGTGCGTATCGGCGCCGATACCGTTGTGTATCCCGGCACGTCGCTGCGCGGCGCTACCGAGATCGGCTGCCGGTGCATCATCGACATGCACAGCGTGATTAATAATTCAAAAATCGGCAGCAGCGTTCACATAAAGCCCTCGTGCATGATCGATGAAAGCACCATAGCCGACAATGCAGTTGTCGGGCCTTTTGCGCATTTGCGGCCGCAGGCCGTGCTGGATGAAGGTGCCCGGGTCGGGAACTTCGTGGAGATAAAAAAATCGCGCATCGGCACCGGCTCCAAGGTGAACCATCTCACCTATATCGGCGATGCCACCATCGGCTCGGACGTCAATGTGGGGGCCGGCACCATTACCTGCAATTATGACGGCAAGCGCAAGCATCCAACGGTGATTGAGGACAATGTCTTCATCGGCAGCAATACGGCCCTCGTGGCGCCGGTAACGATTTGCAAAAATGCCCTTATCGGCGCGGGCTCAACGATCACAAAAAACGTGCCTGAAAACGCGCTGGCGGTGGCCCGCGGCAGCCAGAGGAATTATGAGAATTTTATGGCTGCCGAAGATCAGGCAAAGACAACGTTTGAAAAGAAGCCGGAAGTCAGAAGTCAGAATTCAGAATAGAAGAGACCGTTGGCTTCAAAGAAAGTATTGGTTTCTTCCAGATCAATCAAGATGATTGAAAACGCTGTTTGCAATGTTGATTTCGAGGATCGGAGGTCTTAATTGCTGACTTCTGGCTACTGGATTCTGACTTCTAATAAATTTTATTTATCAAATGGTGGAGAGAGCATGTGCGGCATTGTTGGATATATCGGTCCGAAAAATACCAGTGAAGTCCTGATCGAGGGGCTCAAGCGTCTTGAGTACCGCGGCTATGACTCAGCGGGCGTTGCTATTTTTCATGACGGAGCAATAAAAATCTGCCGCTGCGAGGGGAAAATATCGCGCCTTGACAAGCTGCTTGAGGGGGAATGCTTCGACGGCTCCATCGGCATCGGCCATACGCGCTGGGCCACCCACGGCAGGCCCTCCGAGGCCAATGCCCACCCGCACTATTATCAGGGCGTGGCCGTGGTGCACAACGGCATCATTGAAAACTACACGGAGCTCAAAAGCAGCCCTCAAGGCCGAGGGTGATGTCTTCAGCTCGGAAACCGACAGCGAGGTGCTCTCGCATTTGTTTGCGAAGTTCATACGGCGAGGGCGCATCCTTTGAGGCAGCGGTGCGCAAGGGCCTTGCCATGGTGCGGGGCTCCTATGCCATTGCCGTGCTGTGCGAAAAAGAGCCCGACCGGATAGTTGCCGCGCGCAAGGAAAGCCCGCTTATTCTTGGCCTTGGCAGCGGCGAAAATTTCGTGGCCTCAGACATTCCCGCAATACTCAGCCATACGCGCGAGGTTGTTTTTTTGAGCGACGGCGAGATTGCCGTGCTTGACGCGCAGTCCGTGCGCATTTCCACCCTTGACGGAGCGCCGGTCGAGCGTGCTGCGCGCCATATCTCCTGGGACCCGATCATGGCTGAAAAAGCCGGGTACAAGCACTTCATGCTCAAAGAGATATTCGAGCAGCCGCGGGCCATTATCGATACGCTCCGGGGCCGCCTGATCGAGGACTCCGACGATGTCTTTCTCGACGGCGTGAACCTGACGCCGGAGGGGCGTGCGGGCTTTTGACCGCATCTGCTTCGTGGCCTGCGGCACATCCTATTACGCCTGCCTGGTCGGGAAGTTCATGATCGAGCAGCTGGTGGGGCTGCCCGTTGAAGTAGACCTCGGGTCCGAGTTCCGCTACCGCAATCCCATGGTCAACGACAAGACCCTTGTGGTGCTCGTTTCCCAGTCGGGCGAAACAGCAGACACCCTGGCAGCCATGCGCGAAGCAAAGGCAAAGGGGTCGCAAACCCTGTGCATCTGCAATGTTGTGGAAAGCACGCTGGCGCGGGACTGCGACCATGTGCTCTATACCCATGCCGGCCCCGAGATCGGCGTTGCTTCCACCAAGGCTTTTACCAGCCAGATGACGGCGATTTTCCTGCTGGCGCTGTATCTGGGAAGGGCGCGGGGCTCTGTTGACGGGCCGCGCAGCCGCGAGCTCATGCAGCACATGATCGAAGTGCCCCATCTTGTTGAGCAGGCCCTGGAGCATGAGCCGGCCATCAAGGCCATTGCGGAAAAATATGCCGTGGCGAAAAATTTTCTTTTTCTGGGCCGCGGCATCATCTACCCCATAGCCCTTGAAGGCGCGCTGAAGCTCAAAGAAATTTCCTATATCCATGCCGAGGGCTATCCCGCAGGCGAGATGAAGCATGGCCCCATCGCCCTTATCGATGAGCATATGCCCGTGGTGGTGCTGGCGCAGCAGGACGCGATTTACGAGAAAATACTGAGCAATATCGAAGAGGTGAAAGCGCGCAAGGGCCGCGTGATCGCCATTGCCATGACCGGAGACACCGTGCTTGCCTCCAAGGCCGACGACATACTGTATCTGCCTGAAACCGATCCGCTGTTTGCCCCCTTTGTTATGGTCATACCGCTGCAGCTGTTTGCCTACCATGTGGCTGACTTCAAGGGCACCGATGTCGACCAGCCCCGCAATCTTGCCAAAAGCGTGACCGTTGAATGAAATAATCGCAGCTCTTTTTTATCATCTGCGCCATGCTCGGCTGCAGCGGGGATCCTTCCGGCGACTGTCGGGTCATGCGCCGAGCTGTTCGGCGATGTGCCGTTTACCGATCTGGAGGGGCGCGAAGCCCGGCTGCCCTGCCAGGGGCACAGGTGCTGGTGGTGAATTTCTGGGCCACCTGGTGCGGCCCGTGCAAGCTCGAGGTGCCGCATCTTGTCGAGATCGCACACTGAGTACCAGCGGCAGGGCGTACGGGTCATCGGCATATCCCTTGATGCCGCAAACCCCAGAGCACTATCAAGTCAGCGGTGGCCGCCTTCGGGATTACCTATCCGGTGCTGGTGGGCGGGGCGGAAAAAATTTTCAGCAGGACCGGCATCGACGGTATTCCCGCAACCCTCATCATAGGCGCCGACGGAAAGGTCAGCCAAAAGCTTGTCGGCTATCATACCAAAGAAGAAATGCTGGCTCCCATCACGGAGCTTTTAAAGAAAACCAGGGAGAACGCACAGCTATGAATCTGTACCTGCGGCTGCTTCGTTATGCGCGGCCATATCTCATATACATGATCGGCTCGGTCATCTGCATGGGCATACTTGCCGCCACCACGTCGGCCATCGCCTATCTCATCAAGCCCGCCATCGACGACGTGTTTCTCAAAAAAGACCTCGCCATGCTGTATCTGATACCGGCGCTGGTGGTGCTCGCCTACTTCATCAAGGGAGCGGCCGATTACGGCCAGGCCTATCTCATGGGCAATGTGGGCACGCGGACGGTGACGGATATTCGGGATATTCTCTACCGCCATATCCAGAGCCTGTCTCTGTCCTTCTACAGCAAGACCTCCACCGGCATGCTTATGTCGCGCATCGCCAATGATGTCGGTATTCTGCAGCGCTCCGTTTCCGACTCCATAAAAAAAATACTTGAAAGCATCTTCACGGTCATCGGCTTAACCGGTGTGGCGTTTTACCAGAACTGGAAGCTTGCCGCGCTCTGCTTTCTGGTGCTTCCCTGGATGGCGATCCCCATTGTGCGCTTCGGCACCAAGAACCGCCGGTTCAGCCGCAAGACCCAGGAGCGCATGGGCACCATGACCATGTTTCTTGATGAAACCATCTCGGGCAATCAGACCGTCAAGTCCTTCTGCATGGAAGAGTACGAAACCAACCGGTTTTTTAAAGAGACCCGGCGCCTGCTTGATGTCAGCATTGCAACCCTTCGGGTCAGCGCCTATGCCTCGCCCATTATGGAGTTTTGCGGCGCCGGCATCATGGGCGCGCTGCTCATCTACACGGGCGGCTACCTCGTCATCAAGGACCACATGACGCCGGGCGAGTTTTTTTCCTTTGTTGCCGCCATGGCCATGCTGTTCCGGCCCATCAAGGCCATGAGCCGCGAGAACATGAAGGTGCAGAAAGGCATGGCCGCTGCCACGCGCGTGTTTGAGGTGCTTGACATCAAGCCCGATATTACCGACAAGGAGGGCGCCATGTGCCCTGCCGCCCTTCAGCCGCAGTATCGAGTTTCGCGATGTTGTTTTTCAGTATGAAGAAAAGCCCGTGCTCAAGAGCCTTACCTTCACCGCTGCCGCGGGCGAGGTCGTGGCCTTTGTGGGCCACAGCGGCGCGGGCAAGACCACTATTGCCAACCTGCTGCTGCGGTTCTATGATGTCAACTCCGGGGCGATCCTGATCGACGGCATTGATATTCGCGACGTGACCATACGGTCGCTGCGGGAGCAGATAGCCTTTGTGGCGCAGGAAACGGTTCTTTTCAATGACACCGTGAGCAACAATATTTCCTACGGCAGCCCCGCGGTGACGCAGGAGCAGATTGTCGAAGCTGCCAAAGCAGCCCTTGCCCATGACTTCATCGAAGCCATGCCCGAAGGCTACAATACGGTCATCGGCGAAAAGGGCGTGCGCCTGTCGGGCGGCCAGCGCCAGCGCATGGCCATAGCCCGGGCCCTGGTGAAAAATGCGCCCATACTGATTCTTGACGAGGCAACCTCTGCCCTTGACACGCATTCGGAGCAGCAGGTGCAGGCAGCACTTGAAAATCTCATGAAGGGCCGCACCACCATCATGATCGCCCACCGCCTTTCAACCATCCGCAATGCCGACCAGATCATCGTGCTGCAGGAAGGCGATATCATCGAGCGCGGCTCGCACCAGCGACCTGCTCGACCAGAAGGGTGTCTATACCCGCCTCATTGAAATACAGAGCGGCTACGAGAAGAAGACGCATGATGTGGAGGAAATGTTTCTGGAGCCCGTTCCCGTACCCGCGAACGAGGAGGAGTAGGCTCTTTCGTGCACCGGCAGCGTTGGGAGACACACAAGAGAAATGGTTATTCAGCAATAGCTGCTTTTTAGAAAAGAATTCAGAAGCCGGAATTCAGTAGTCAGTAGAAAAAGAAGAAAACCCTTACTGACAAAGTGTCTTTTATTCTGAGACTTCTGGATTCTGACTCCTGATACTTCTGCGACTCCTGAACCCCGACCCCTACTCCCCTTCATATATTATGGCTGCAGCCCGATTCTGGTGAGCACGCCTGAATGGTCCGACACCCAGGGCGCTTCGTTAAACACCACCCGGCTTTCAAGGCTGGCGAAGCTCCCGCCGCGGACAAAAATATAATCGATGCGTACGCGGCGTGCCGGAGACAAGCGTATTGCCCGGCACGGCATAGGTGCAGCCGTCAAGGCCTTCGGCCTCAGAGCAGCAGTCGGTGCAGCTATTGGCCGCCGCATAGGTGTCGGTAAATCCATTGTCATCGGTTATCAAAGCATAAGCGGGACATCAGAAGCAACGGTGATATCGGTATTGAAGTCACCTCCCAGCACGACAAGGCGGCTTTCATTGTCTTCGCGCCGGTCTAGAAACCGGAACAGGCTTTTCGTCTGGCGCAGGCGGTCCTCTCCGGGGCAGTAGGCGCACAGGTGGGTATTGTACACCGAGGCCGAACCATAGTCAGGCACGTCAATGACGATCTGCTGCACTTCATGCAGTACCGGCAGGCCGATCTCGGCCACGGGCCGCTCGGGGGCATAGGGCAGCAGCCGTGAGGCAAAACCGGTAATGGCGCATCTGCTGAGCATGGCATTGCCCACCATGAACACAGCCGGCAGACCCGCCACCGGGCGGAAGCGCAGGTTGTAGTCAAGCCCCTGCCGCCTCAGCATGGCGTTCAGGTTGATGCTCAGGCTCACCGTGCCGGCAGCAGCGCCGCTCACCACCTCCTGCAGAAGTATGATATCCACAGGCTCGCCAGCCTGCTCCTGCGCTGCAATGAAGTCGGCAACGGCCTGCAGCCTTTCCATGCGGCTGAAAAAATCCGTATATAATATATTAATAGTAAGCACATTGAGATGTCCGCGCTGCATGACATCATCGCAACTTGCCTGCCCGGCCTGTGCCGGTAAAGCGCCTGCAAGCACTGCAAGCAGTGCGCATAGTGCAAGAAGGTGTTTCATGGCGTGCTCCATGCAGTGTTGTTTTCAATTGTAATACTGTTGTGCTAACCGCAGTCAAGACTTACAATCAGCCTTTTGACTGGACAGCAGCAATTAGACATGCTGACCCACAGCCGCTCTATCTGGTATAGTCTGAACGAAATAATTTTTTTTCCGGCACAGATCAATGCGCGACCGTTTCAATCTTCCCATCGATGACGTGCTGCCCGGCCTTCGCCGGGCGCTTGCGAGCGGCTCACGCGCCGTGCTTTCGGCGCCGCCCGGCTCGGGCAAGACGACCTGCGTGCCCCTTGCCCTGCTTGCAGAGCCCTGGCTGAAAGGCGGGCGCATCATCATGCTCGAGCCCCGCAGGCTTGCGGCCCGGGCTGCCTGCCGCCGCATGTCGGCCATGCTCGGGCAGGAGGCGGGCGGCACTGTCGGCTACCGCATCCGCAGGGAAACGCAGGTGGGGCCGGCTACGCGCATCGAGGTCGTCACCGAAGGGATTCTTACCCGCATGCTGCAGACGGATCCGGCCTTGACGGGGTGGGGCTTGTCATTTTTGATGAATTTCACGAGCGCAGCCTCAATGCAGACCTTGGCCTTGCCCTGTGCCTGGACGCGCAGCAGGCTTTGCGCGAGGATCTGCGGGTGCTGGTCATGTCTGCCACCATGGACAGCGATGCCGTGTCGCGCCTGCTCGGCGGCGCGCCCGTGCTGAGCGGGCAGGGCCGGCTGTTTGACGTGGCAACACGCTATAGAAGCAATGCCCTGCGGCTGAACATTGAAGCAGAGGCGGCGGCAACCATAACGCAGGCCCTCGGCTGCGACGCAGGCAGCATGCTCGTTTTTCTGCCGGGTGAAGGAGAGATTCGGCGCACGGCCGGGCTTCTTGCCAAGAGCGTCCTCCCTGCCTGATGTTGCCGTGCTGCCCCTGTATGGCAATTTGCCCCGCCAGGATCAGGACCGCGCCATAGCCCCTGCCCCGAAGGGCTTGCGCAAGGTGGTTCTGACAACCTCCATTGCCGAGACAAGCCTCACTATCGAAGGCGTCAGTATTGTTGTCGACAGCGGCCTTATGCGCCTGCCGCGCTTTGACGCCCGCAGCGCCATGACGCGCCTTGTTACCGTGCCGGTTACCCGGGCCTCTGCCGACCAGCGCCGGGGCCGCGCCGGCCGCACCGGGCCCGGTGTCTGCTACCGGCTCTGGACCGAGTCTCAGCACGGGCAGCTGCAGGAATACACTCCTGCTGAAATCCGCAGCGCCGATCTTGCCTCATTTGCCCTTGAACTTGCCCTGTGGGGCGAGATCGATGCGGCCCGTCTTTCATGGCTCGATCCGCCGCCTGCAGGCGCTCTTGCCCAGGCCCGCGCGCTTCTGCAGGAGCTTGACGCCCTTGACAGCCAGTACCGCATCACGGAGCAGGGCCGGCGCATGGCAGCACTTCCCCTGCACCCGCGTCTCGGCCATATGCTGGTTCAGGGCGCGCGGATGGGGCTTGGGCGGCAGGCATGCCTGCTTGCGGCCCTGCTCAGCGAGCGGGATATACTGCGGTTTGACCCGGGCATGAAGGATGCTGATCTGCGGCTGCGCCTCGAGGTTTTACTGAACGACTCGTCGTCATTTGAAGGATACAGCGTGGATCGTCAGCTTGCGCGCCAGATTCGCGAGCAGGCCGCAGACCTGCAGCGGCTGCTGCAGATTCCTGACGGGCGGATATGCCTTGAAGCAACGGGCAGCCTGCTTGCCCATGCCTATCCCGACCGCATCGGCCTGCGGCGCGGGCCTGATGGCGGGTATCTGCTGGCAGGTGGCCGGGGCGCACAGTTTGACCGGTATGAGCCGCTGAGCGCGCAGGAATTTCTGGTGGCTGCCCATCTTGACGGCGGCCAGCGGTCGGCCCGCATATTTCTTGCCGCAGCCTACAGCCGCGCCGAGCTTGAAGAGCAGTTCGCCGGCCATCTCATGAAAGAGGACTCCATAGGCTGGGACCATGCAACGCTTTCCGTGCAGGCTTGCTCGCGCATGCGGTTCGGCAGCCTCGTGCTTGATGAGCGGCCGCTGCGCAAACCCGATCCGGACAAAATCGCCCGCGCCCTTCTTGCAGGCATAGCCTCCGAAGGGCTGCATCTGCTGCCCTGGAACCGCGAGCTGCGCTCGTGGCAGGAGCGGGTGCTGTTTCTCCGGCGCGTGCTGCCGGAAGAGGAGTGGCCTGATGTGAGCGATGCAGCCCTTGCGGGAACCATGGAGCTGTGGCTGCTGCCCTTTGTGCAGGGCATGAGCCGGGCCGAGCACCTGCAGCGGCTGCACCTGAAAGAGGCCCTGCAGGGGCTGCTGCCGTGGCGGGCACAGAAGCGCCTGGATGAGCTTGCGCCCACGCACGTGGAAGTGCCCAGCGGCTCGCGCATCGCCCTTGATTACAGCGCAGAGGAGCCCGTGCTTGCCGTGCGGCTGCAGGAGCTGTTCGGCCTGAAAGAAACGCCCCGCATCGCCGCGGGCCGCGTTCCGGTCATGCTGCACCTGCTGTCGCCTGCCATGCGGCCTATGCAGGTGACGCGCGATCTTGCAAACTTCTGGGCGGTCACGTATTTTGAAGTCCGCCGGGAGCTGCTGCCCCGCTATCCCAAGCACTACTGGCCCGACGACCCCCTGGCCGCTCAGCCCACCCGCCGCGCCAAGCCCCGGCGGCGCTGAAGAGCCGCTTCTCTGTGCGGCGGAGACCTTTTTTACCGCCTTCTAGATTGCATGTATATCGTTCCGGAGGTTCCAGCTTTCTTTTATGAGGTAAAACGAATATCCTTGACGGATAGAGCATCCATTGAATAGAAATCCTTTACGCAATTTTTACATTGTTTTTAACAACAGTATTAATCATATACCGTCAAACACCCCGCTTATTAGTTTTGAGGCTTACAGATTATTATTCCTTGGCCATAGGATGCAGCTTTATTTATTGCATATTCGGTTAGGCAATCTTGAATTTTCGGGATTTTGTTTTGTCAAAGCAGAGAGAGCCGCAGTGTTGAGTTTAGGGTAGACAAGCATGGACAAAAGATATGGCGGTAAAAAGAGCGGTTGATGCATACATGCCGCAACCGCTCTTCGCAAGGCAGTATTTTAGGTGCGTCAGATTTTTCAGCTGTAACACTGTACGGCAAACGGCAGGTAAAAGACTCTTTTACTCGTCAATAATAATGATAGCAGTTTCGGGACAGGCATCCCGGCAAAAGCCGCAGCAGTTGCAGACTATTCCGGCTTCTTCAATGACTCGCACCTTTTTTTTCCCGCTTCATCCTCTACAAGCTCCCAGAGCTCAAGGCCTTCAAAAGGTTATGGCGGGCCCGCTATTTTATCAGCAAAATGGATCATGTCTTTGAAATCGACCCGGGCCATAGAAAAACCCCCTGAAAAAAGTCATTATGTTTTTTTTAAATTAAATTATATAAATTTTTACTTTTAAAAGCAATTAACTTTGCACGGTCTTTCCAATATGCTACTAAATAATAGTAGCCTGAGTTAATATAGAGCATGAGTGGCAAGGGCAACTACTCCTATGCACGGGCTGAATTCTTTTTCCACACATTGTAAAGACCGAATTGTATTTTGAGGTTTATCAAACCAGGGCTGAAGCCAGAGAAAGCAACTTTGAATATATTGAGGTGTTTTACAACCAGGAGCGCAGGCATTCTGCTTTGAACTGTTTGTTCCCTATTCCTTTTGAACTGCTTCCAAAAGTCGCCTAACTGTGTATCTTGTTTTTGTGGGCAAGATCATCGATAGACTGAGGTGCCCTAACCACCAATTTAGGAGGAGGCATGAAAATGCACCAAAGGATCCCGGGTTTATTGCAGCTACTGGTCTTAGCCATACTCTGTATGCCGCTGGCATGTGTAAAGAAGGAAAAGATAGGGGTTATCTATATTCTTCATGGCGGCATGGATGAGTATAATCCGCAGTTTTTGTGGGATGCATCGGTCCATCAGTTTTCCTTCGACCAGAACCACCCCGTATACACGACGATAATCTGGAATTCAGTCTGGTGGCCAACGGTGTTGACATCTGAGGAGTCTGTTAAGTTTATCAGGAAGTATGCGTTTGAATACGAGCGCATTGGCGGAACCGATCCCTTCCAGAAGCTTTCCGATAAACAACTGTCCGATATGAAAGCCGCCCTGAACAAGAACACCGAGGGTCTTAAATTTGAAGTTGAGTTTGCCTCATGGATGGCAGGAGACCGCCCGGGCAACTATCCCTATCCACGGTTTCTGTACAACGGCCCCGGGGGCAAGATCCTGATAAATGCACCTACTGCGGCGAAGGCGAAGCTGGCGGGCCATGGGCTGGCTGCGATCCGGAGCGCTACAATATTGACGGACCGGTAGAGCGCCTTTTGAAAAAAGGGGTGTCCCGCATTATTGCCATTGACATGGCCGTGGGAGGAGTGCGCTTTTACAAGCCCTTTGATGTTGTTCAGATGACAAAACGGGCAATGCAGGACTATGACAACGGTAAAGGAACAACGGTGCCGCTCCTGTGGGTTAACGATTACGGCAATGTAATGGAGCGCTCCTATCCCCTGGAGCCCGAGGGCTGGACTGCTTTTTCGCCTACTCCGCCCACACTGGACAGCCACGTTGTATTAAACGGATGCCCAAATCCTGTTGCCGAAGACCCTGATTTGGCGCTTCTGCATGTGGAGGGAATAGAAGCAGGCATGTCTGGTGCTGTTAATGACGAGGACACCGCCGTGCTTTTGTTCAACCACGGTCTGTTCCGTGCGGCCCGGCGCTATTTTGATCCGAAGATAGATGACACCGTGGCGCTGAACAAAAACATCAAGGCCCTGATGCTTGAGCGGCATCCTGGAATACATCCCGATAATATCATAGGTGCCTTCGGCGGCGTCAGGGAGATAAATCCTGCAAACAATATCTATGAGCGCACACGGGAAATGCGCGGTGAAGACCTCGCGCACAGCTACCTGCATGAATCCGAACAGGACATGCCAGGCGACGAATGGGGTTACCGGTACTGGGATGCCCTTGAATATCTGAAAAACCGGGGCGTTAGGCACATTGTGGTCAGCTTTCCGCAGGTTGTCACCGATTCCGTTCTTACAATCAGTTGAGTACTATAATCAGATCGGAAAAGAGATCGGGACAAAGACGTGGCTCTACTCCGGCACAGGTGATTTCGAGACCTATCCAGGGGTGGGGCATCCTTTTGCTGATTACTGGGGAAACTGGGTGGATACTGACTGCGGAGGTGAAGCATGCTGTTTTGAAATGGGTGGATGCGACGACGGCAGGCCCTATCCTCCGCCGCGCCAGCAGCCCATAAATCAGGCCCTGCAGGACATGGACCCTTCTCTTGCCTATGATCTCAGCGATTATGGCCACCTCGGCTATGACCCGGTAATAGGACCGCCCGACCCGAACGCTCCGGTCCAGGAGCAGTATACGGGGACCTGGTCGATGTATGTTCCGCCCGGCGATGATCCGAAGATGGGGAAGCTGCTTGCAAAACATGTGCTCAATGCGGTGACCAATCCCATGGTATATATTACCAACGGCGAAATTGAAAAAATAACGGATAACCAGAGCATAACCTGGCAGGCGAACGTGGCAGGCGGGTACCCGGATTACCAATACGAATGGTCCATAAAGAAGGATGGTGCAGCAGACTGGACAGCAGCGGGTGACAACAGTGCGTCCTGGACATGGACCCCTGCTTCAGGTTCAGCCGGAACATATGCAATTCGGTGCAAGGTGACCGATTCTAAAACACATACCGGCGAGGTTACCTGGAAAGGGTTTGTTGTTTCCGGTTTGTAATAAATAAAACACTGTATTTTGAGGAGAGCATTATGAAAAGGGAAGGATATCTCCGGGTCGTATCGTTTGCTGCGCTGCTCTGCGTTATGGTTGTGACTTTTCAGCAATGCAAGCCAAAAGAGCCGCCATTAAAGTCAATCCCCATGCAGATCGTTTCCGGGATTCCCATCTGGGTTGCCGGGGACAATGATACCGCAAGCCCGGATACCATCAAAGGCAGGGATCAGCTCGTTGACGCGCTGGATGCAGCCTTTGCCCGCGTTCTGGACAGCGGAAAATTCAGGGAGATCATTAACAGCGATCCGGTTGCCGGGCCTCTTGTCATCAACATCGGGGACTGCTATCCAAGAATAACGGATGACGGGGACGAAATTTACCCGTTTCCTGAAAATCCGACCGGGGTTCTTGCAACCATACTGGCCGGCAAAAGGATCAGATTGGGTACTGTTCGATGTGGTCAACACGCCGGGCACTTTTCATGTCTTTGATGATTTCAACCCCGCTCTCATGCGGGCAATTATCGATGAGCTTGGCAAGGGATACGGCCTCCCACCCTCTCCCGACCCGGGCGCACTCCAGATAGTCCCGGTCCTGATATCGCCGCCGAGCAGCAGTTTAGTGTTTACTGGATTGAATAACGGCGACTATGACATTACCGACTTTCTCGGGGCGCTGGGAGCAACGGCGTCAGTCAACGGGGTGGAGGCGAGACGCAGGAAACTGGCACGTTTCACCTGCACTGCCTTTGGCACCCCGTGGTACATTCATGTACGAAATGATTCAACATACAACACATTCGATGATGTCGTGGCGGACACGACCGCTGACATATGCGTGGGGCAGCTTTCCGCACGGCTCTCAGAGGACTATTTTAAAAACGCCAAAAGCATAACGCAGGTATTTGAAGAAGATGACCTGGTAAAGTGCAGCGAGGGGGTCATGGACGGGACCTACGATGCCTATCTGCACTTTGACCCTGTGCCGTATTGCGACAATGCTACCGGTAGAGCCGGGAAATAGATACCGCCGCTTTGCGAATCAGCACATGATTTGAAAAAAGGCCGCGGGAGCACCTGCGGCCTTTCTATTATCAAACGGATACATTCTCCTTAAACTTTGGGAAAAGCAGGATAGCGTGCTCTATTTTTATCAGACGAACGCACAACATCACCTCCAACATACGGGGGCTGAATATGCCTTATAACAATCCATATACATTTCGCATACGATCGAACATTGATAAGTATCCGCACTGGTCATATGTCAAAGCCGATCCCGATTATCCCGGACTGCGCGCCGTGCCGCAAAATTCTGCTGGATTAGCATCGAAGGCCGCCCTTAAAACTGAGGCTCCGCCGTCCCGGTGCATCAGCCGGGCATTACCGGTTTTCTTTCATTAAAAAATCCATGCACGACCCGCTGCCTTAGTATATATTATATACAGGTGCTGTGTTTCTAACCTGGAAAGGAGGAATACTCTATGTCGAAGCAGACACTTTTCAGACAGCAGCGAAAAATTGAAGCGCTGCACAAAATAGCGGCCTCCGTCGAAGGGGGCAGGAAAAATAAATTCAATTATCTGAAGGCCCATCGCTTTAGCCTTGACAGGCCCGTGAGGGGTTTTTCAACCGAGCGCGGCATGAGCCGGTATCAGATCCATGATTACCGGACACTGCTCCGCAGGAGCAATCAGGAGCTCTGACCTGCGCGGGAGCGAACGCGCTTGCATGATGTGAAAAACTGCGGGCTGAAGCCGTGCGGAAAGAAGTATAAACTATAGACTATGAGGTCATTGTATGAAATGCATACATTGCGTGGTAACTGCCGGGTTATTGTTCTGCTGTCTGGCAATTCCGGGCATAGCACAAAGCGGGGATACACAGGGCGCCACAGGGAAAAAAGTTCCGGCTGGCGCAACGGGGAGCCTGGGATCACGGGGGCGTTACCGGGAAAGCACCTGTGGGCGCAATGGGGAAGGCACCTGTCGGCGCAATGGGGAAAGCGCCTGTTGGCGCAACAGGCAGCCTGGGATCCGGGAGCGTTACCGGGAAAACAGCCCCGCGTGGCGTCATGAGGAGGGTGAATACGCAAGCGGCAGTAAGAAGGATAGTGATGAGATGGAGGAGGACAACACGGAATAACTTCCCCCGGCAGCCCATGATTCGCTCCGCCGCAGGCCGCGGGAGAGGGCAGACACGGGATAAAAATGCCAATCCGCTTTTTCTGCGGCAAGATTAACATCATGGGAGGAAGCCGTTGTGAAAAACGGTTGCATGCCGGCCTGGAAAACAAAATTCGCACCTGCTCTCTTTGCACTATGCATTGCTGTACATTGCCAAAACGGACGGCATCACCGATATAAACAACCTGCCCGGCGGTGACGGCGATCCCAGCGCGTCCACCCTGCCGCAAAAGGAGGCCAACCTGGCCATCGCCAGACTTACCGGCATGTTCCTGCGTGCGTATCTGTACAACGATGCCGCTGGCCGGAACTATATCTATAATGCCGGGGGACGCAGCGACCCCGCTGTTTCACTGGAGACGCAGTGATTGCGGATTAAACACAGACCTGCCGGTACAGCTGTGAAGCAAAAAAGCTATGGGCAGTGAATCTTCGCTACTATGGGGAATGGTGTTGGGTGCATTCGGGCTCGGCTATTTCATATATGGCAAAAAGC
Source organism: uncultured delta proteobacterium (assembly GCA_963804955.1). Classification (GTDB taxonomy): domain Bacteria; phylum Desulfobacterota; class WTBG01; order CAIYCZ01; family CAIRTM01; genus CAIWCT01. Next base: position 96,625 of record CAWDSQ010000011.1, read on the forward strand.
AGAAAATGATTATGGCGCTCATCTGCGGCATGGCGCTAATGGTGTATCCGTATTTCATCACCAATGCGATTGCCATGGTGTGTATCGGCATAGTTCTTTTGGCTGTTCCCTGGTTTATACGATATTGAATAAAATTGCAGCCCCTGGGTTAGGCAAAGAGCAGCATCTATGCAACGACACACTATTGTAATTCCAGCAGGTCGGTGAACCCCGGCATTCAATTATTGAAAATAATCGGTGGGTCCGTCCTCTGTGGCGGACTGAACCCGCCTTTCTGACTGCGCCGCGGAGGTGAACCCGGTATTCGGCGGATCATTTGGTTGTAACGGGCGGCATGACCGTCATTTTTGCCGGTCCCTTGCTGCCATGAATATTGCAGCTTGCTTCAGCCTCGATTGAAACGGGGGCGGCAGCATCAACGGGCACTTCCCTGGTGAAGACCTGCGCTTTCGGGTTTGTTCCTCCATGAAAATTCCCAGCGCGCAATTTCTTTGCCATCGGCGCTCACGCGCACCCACTCCGTGTGGTGCAGAAAGTTGTTGCCGCTGTGAGTAACGGTGCATTTTAATACCGCTTTGCCGTCTTCATTAGCTTGTGCCGACTGTTCAAGTGCAACCGATGGACTTGTTTGCCTGAGCAGGACCTGCCGCCAGCAGAAAAATTCCAGCCAGAAAACATATGCAACCTGCTTTACTGTGAATGCTCATACGCGCCTCCTTTGATGTTGTTAGGGTATCACGATCGTAATCAGCGTACTTATACAATAGCATAAAAAAGGTGTTTTTATTCCGATGAGTCAAGATAGGCAGTGAGCTTTTCACAGCAGCACAATCGCTACGAACACGGTCTCCTTGAGCGCAGTGCCACACCAAAGGCGCACATGCAGATTGTGCTCAATTATGAGGCATGGTGTGCGGTGGAGGGGGCGGATTGACACAGGTGTTTTGGCGTATGATTCGTTCCGTTCAATCTTTTGCTTGACTTTTTGATTATATTTTTATACTTTATTATATATTTGTTAAAAATAAGATGTCGCAGCGTTACAGAGTGGCAAAAGGTCTTTTATGCTTAATTAATATAAATTACTCAACTTGACTGGCTTTTAACAGAATCATGGAAAATCCTTGTATTATTCTTGCCCGGCCAGCCTGTTCAGGGGCACAAAGCGTCGCAAGGGCGGTGCGAATGAATGTGCCGTATCACACAAAAAAGTGGTTTTATGAGCACTTAGCCCGACGCAAGCGGCGTGCCACTGAGCAGGCTGGCGCCAGCTTAAAAAGTCAGTCAAGTTGAGTAAATTAGCTGGTCACGTCCGCCGAGGGTGCTGCACATGTCCAGTGAATTTCATCTTATAAGGGGAGGCATAATGGCAAACAAAACTATCCGGAACTGGGAGCTGGCAGGCATACCCGTGATCTTTCTGACGGGGTCTGCCATGCATTTTGTGTTTGAACTTACAGGCTACTGGCCCCCGATTGCGTGGCTGGTAGCGGTGAATGAAAGCGTATGGGAGCATTTCAAGCTCGCCTTCTGGCCCGCGGTCATATATGCCGCGCTGGAGTATGTCTTTGTCCGGAAATCCGCCAGCAATTTCTGGCTGGGCAAGAGCCTGGGCATTTTTTTCATGCCGCTTTTCATAGGAATAACCTATTACAGCTACATGGCCATTCTGGGGCAGTTTTGTCTGTGGATTGATATTGAAGCTTTTTTGCCGCCATCGTCATCGGCCAATTGATAAGCTTGCGCCTGCTGACCGGGGCCAAAGTGGGGACGGTCTGCAGCGGCTGGGAATCATCGGCATGTGGGCGATGATTGCGACCATTGCCGTGTTCAGCTATGCGCCGCCCCGCACCTTTCTGTTTAAGGATTATTACAAGGATGAGTACGGTATACTGCAGCAGTACGACAGGCCGGTTTTTTCCGCCGCGCAAAGCAAATAGCAGCCGGCCCGCGGGCAACCCGCCACTATTGAATACTGACCGTTCTTCACCGCCGTACGCTATGGCGGACTCGAGACGCAGAGAACGCAGATGGAAGATATCTTTTTGCTTTCTGCTGAGAGGGCAGAAAGAAAAAAGAGTTGCCTCTTGTACTGAAAGGAGCTGTTTTTGTTTTTCGCCCTCTCAGCGAAAAACAAAGAACATGTTTATCTCTGCGCCCTCCGCGCCTCTGCGGTGAAGTTCTTCCAGCCTTCTCTAGCTCGCCTGTACGGCGGCACGGGTTTCTTCGATGAAGGCGCGCATGTCTTTCATGAGCACGGCATCGGGCTTGCAGCTCAGCACCATGCCGTCGAGATACATGAGGCTTTTGATGATGGGGAACATGCCGCGCTCGAACACCATGCCAGAGTCGATCCCCAGGCGTATCGTGTCCATCATTTTTTTCGTCAGGCTCACCTGCGCGACCGTCGAGTCGGTAAAGTCGGCATAGAGGTCGACGAACTTTTTGCGAAATGCCTCGAAGCGCCCCCCCTCAATTTCAACCTCCGACATTTTGTTCAGAAAATGGGCGCATTTGTCATAGTCGTACCAGGAAAGGGCCGCAAAAAATTCGAAGAGACCCTTGCGGATTTTCGGGCCCGCATGGCTGATGGCGCTGGTGTCGACAAAACATATTTTGCCGTCGTTGAGAATAATATTGCCGGGATGTATGTCGCCGTGGAAGGTGCCGATGACAAACATATAGAACCCGTGTATGTGGAAGAGCTCAAGCAGCTGCTGGTAGGAAAGCTCGCCGCGCTCCAGCAGCTCGTCGAATGTTTTGCCTTCGATAAAGTCGGCAACCAGTATCTGTTCCGAGCACAGCTCGCGGTGGAAATCGGCAAAGCGCAGGCGCGACAGGTCATAGCCGGTGCTGTTTTTATCGTAGATTGTCCGCAGCACATCCTGCCCTTTTATTTCATTGAGCAGGTTAAGCTCGGTGAGCGTGTAGTCTTCGATATTTTCAAGAACACCCACCGGGTCGGCCACCTTGGCAAGCTTGGGATAGAAAAAGATGCTGAATTTGAAGAGTTTTTTGACGCTGCGCACATCGGCAGTGAACTGCTCCCGGGCATCATATTTGACCAGCTTTATGACAACCTCTCTGCCGTTTTTGAGCCGCGCCCGGTGCACCTGCCCCACCGATGCCGAGGCCAGGGGCGTGGTGTCGATATAGTCGAAGCGCTGCCTGAAATGGGAGTCTGTGTAGCGGTCAAGCAGCTTTTCCATCTGCTCGGGCGGCAGGCTCACGGCGCTGCGGTACAGGTGCGCCAGATGGCGGCAGGTGGCCTCGTTGAGAAAATCGATGCGCAGGGCGAACACCTGCCCGATCTTTACGGCAAGAAGGCCCTGCCGCTGTATGGCGTCAAGATCGGGAAGCTCTTTGCCGTAGATGTTTTTTATAAGCCTGATAAAGCCGATCCAGTTCATAGGTGCGCCTCTGATTCAGGTTAAGAAAAACAGTAGTGCTGCCGCTGCCATGAGCAGAACATTTGCGCCCACTGCGCAGGTAACAAACAGAGCCCCAGACGCCGTGAGCCCGGCGGTGACGCCGTGCGCAGCGCAAGCATGCCTGCGAAGCAGGCCGCTGGCAGCAGGAGGACGGCTACAGTATAGTGCAGCGGGGCAGGGGAGAAAAGGAAAAAGAAAATAAGGCTTGCGCCGTTGAGCCCGATAATCGCGGGCTTCACCACCCCAGGCCCCAGCAGCACGGCAGCCGTGTGCTTGGAGCTGGCCCGGTCTGAAGGTTCATCGGGCAGGGCCGTCGCCATGGCGCAGGCAAGCTGGCAGGGCAGGATGAAGGCCAGCAGATGCCAGGGGAAAGCAGCAAGCGAGCCTGCCTGCCCGTAATAGCCGAAGACAGGCAGCACCATGCCTACACCCAGCATTTGCAGCAGTTCGCCGCCGCCGCGGTAGGACAGGCGCACGGGCGGAAAGCTGTACAGCCATAAAAGCCCCAGCGACAGGGCGATAAACGGCAGGGCAAGCCCGCTCTGGAAGAATGCTGTCAGCGCAAGCCCGACAGCTGCGTTAAGAATAACGACCGTGAGCACTGCGGCATAATTTTCACGCACCGAAATGAGCTCGTTTACCAGTGTGCGGGAGCCGCCGGAGAATATGGTGAAGGTCGTGTTCAGGCGGTCTGTTTCAATGTCGGCCCGGTCATTGGCATAGACGATGAAAAGCTGAAGAAAAAGCCCGTACAGATGCAGCAGCAGAAAGACCGTCCAGTCAAGCTGGCCGGACAGGCCGAAGTGTAGGGCCTGCCCCAGCAGCAGGGGAAAGAAAATATAGGACTGTGAGGGCAGGCGCGATGCCTGCAGCCAGGCCTTTATTTTGTGCATGCAGCCTCGCTTGCTGTGCGGTGTATGAAACGCCTGCCGTAAACGTAGGGATAGAAGGCCGTGGCAACAAAGCCCGAGGAGTATCCGTACAGCAGCTCCTCAAGCGGCACGCCTGCAATAAATATATTCAAAAATTTCTCCGTATGCCAGATATTTTTGAAAAGCCCGGGCATGAGCGCTGCTGCTGCAAGGCACAGTAGAAAATAGGTTGCGGCTGAAATACAACCGCCAAGCAGTGCCGGAGCTGTAAGATCGGGCCGCTGCCGGAGCATGGCAAGTGCTGCCGCAGCCATGGCCAGGCAGGCCCCATAAATTATCGGTATGCCGAAAGCGAGCAACAGCACGAGAAGGGCTCCGGTGAGGCCGAACAGCCCCAGCGCCCTCATGAAGCATGAGCGCGAAAGCGAGGCTGCACCATGCTGCCCGTAGGCGCGGTTGAAGCCGCAGGCATAGGCCGTTGTGGTGAAGGCTGCCAGACCGGTCACAAAAATGATATCCTCGATGCCGAAACCGATGCGCCGCCCCAGGTCAAACAGGAAAGCAGGCTCCCAGTAGGAGGGGTAGAATAAAAATTCGGTGCAGGCAAAGGGCAGAGAAAAGGGTATGACGCAGGCAATCACGCGGCGCAGGTCGGGCCGCGCAGCCCCTATCAGTATGCCCGGCAGGGCAAACAGCAGCGCCAGGGTCAGAAAATTCCAGGTCTGAAAAAATTGCAGCATAGTCAGTGGATAAAAAAAGGCGGGCATATGATGCCCGCCGCAAGCAGCCGGTTAATGCGATGCCGGTATGTCTTCCATGGGCATCGGATTGCAGAGGCTGGCGCGGTTGTCGGCCATTCTGCCGCAGTTCATGCACATGTAATCGGGCTTTTTCGCAAGCTCTTTGATGAGGTCGAAACGTTCACTGCCGGCGATCTCGCAGAGATGCTGGGTATGGTCGCCGGAGCATTTTTCGCAGATCAGCGGCAATTCTCTATCAACGCGGAAATGGACCAGAAATTTAACAAGCTTGCCCGCGCCCGGATGCACATATTTATCGGTCATGGCACGGATCTCTTCAAGAAGCGGCCCCGATGTCTCTTCTTTTGTTTTGTGGAGATAGAACCGCCTGCCGCCAAAGCCGCGCTCTTCTGCAAAAGCATACACCGCATTGGCGTTTTCCTGCAGGTTGGTGTGCGTGAGCCGGTCGGTCATGCCGAACACAAATGAGCCGTCTTTTTGCACCTGCGGCCGGGAATAGATGGCAATGTTGATTTCTCCCTGGGCATTCGACGTGGCCAGAAAACCCTTGCCGTTGGTATTGCTGAAATATTCTTTCGCGTCCATTGCTATCCCTCCTGCTGTGTGGTTTGTGGGAATAAAATGATACTAACAATATAGCATATGAATTTTAAATAAATTTCAGAATATACTCGTTTCCCTGCACGGAGCGGCGCAGGGGCGGGGCCCCCCCCCTGGTTGCGCTGCTTTTACATTCCTAACCCTCCTCGCAACCCTTCAGGGGGAGAGGAGCGAGGTGAGGGGGTCGTGTTTTTCGCAACTCAGGCGAAAAATAAATTTCCTACCAGTCCGCGTCCTCTGTGCTGAGCAATTTTCCTGTCTTCTGAATTCTGGATTCTGACTCCTGCTCTTGACCGGAATGTGCCGCGCAAGCCCCGCTTTGTAAGCGGGGTCAAGCGGCACGTCTCAAAAAAGTCAATCTTATCTACCGGGATGCCCCGCCTTGTATGCGGGGAGCATCACTGCTACTCTTGACTACTGCCTTTATTTCCTTTGACAAATATTTTTTATTTTATTACTTATCATTTAAATTTGCATGCCTTTGAAGAGCGGGGTACAAAACTACACAAAGATCAAATCACTGTAAAAATGGGAAAGAAACTGCCTGCTGAACAATGTTAAAGGATCCTTTGATGGTTAGGGAAGAATAATCAAAACTCAAGCATCAGCTGGATGTACTGTATCGTGTCGACCCCTTTATGAGCACGCTCTCGGATCTGAAGCAGCTTCTGGAGCAGATCATGCTGGAGAGCCAGGACATTACCGATGCCGAAGCAAGCAGCCTTGCCCTGTATGATGAGGCGGCACAAGACTTTGTCTTTGAAATTGTGCTGGGGGAAAAAGGCTCTGAAACCAAACAGCTCAGGGTGAAGTACGGAGAAGGCATAAGAACCTTTACCTGTTCTATTATCCACAGGAGTCAGGATGTTGACTGCTGTTCCGAATTAATACGGAAGCAATGCAACTCATTCAACAAGGCACATGCGTAATATGGGTACATACTACAGTGCTTAAGCGTATCAGTATAGTTGAAGAGGGATAGAACAAGCTCCGGCAGCAGGGTGTCAAAGATGCGCCCTACAAGGATCAGGATGGCGAATATCCTCAAACGATTAAAAAAATATCTGCGTTTGTGCCTGACGATCCGTCAGCCGCTTATCCATTTCCGCAAGGATCTTGACGGCTTTTCACTGCCTGCAGATGCCTTTGAAGCGGTCGAGCGCAACGGCTGTAAGGTCTATATCGAGAGGGGAGACCGGCTTTCTGAATCCTACCATAGTTTTTTCGCTCTATCATTGCATGCTTTTGCTTTCAAGCATATCAGCAGCCAGACGGTATGCGGTTTTATCGTCAAGGGCGATGTCCCTATAGCCTGTACCTTGTTGAACGTGGATGGGCTTGGGTTTTTGGGGTATCCGTTTGAGCGCATGATCCCATTCGACAGAGGGCACGGATATGGATGGGCCCTGTTCGTGAAAGAGGAATTCCGCAATCGGGGCTTTGGGGCGGCGCTTCATTTTCTTCAGTTCCAAACGGCAAAACAACAGGGCCTAAGGTTCTGCAACCGCTTTATCGAAAAAGATAATTCGGTCCCCGTCCGTATTGCCGAAAAACTCGGGTATAAAAAGATCCGCGAGCTCGTCTTGATGCGGTTTTTCGGCTCCGATGCCCTTCTCATACTTGCGACAAGACCGGAGCAGCAGGTATACGCGCTGGCGCGCATGGCAGGCAAAAAAATATACATTTCAGGAGCTGCGCGAAAGAGAGCAGTAATTGCGGCGTGAAATTATTGTGGATGCTACAGAGATGCTTTTTTTTCGTGCAGCATTTCGTCAGATAAACATGAAAGATATTGCGGATGAAGCAAATGTTTCGGTTGCAAGTACCTACCGATATTTCGCATCACAGGATGATCTGTTGCTCGCGGTTTTTTTGAAACATATTGATACTGTTGACAAGCTGATTGAAGACCTTGTGTCGGCCGCTTCATCATCGCTGACGGATATTCCCTGTATTTATAAAAAGCGATAATTGTTAAACCAAGATTGGCCTTCCTGGAGGCCTTTTTGTGTTGCATACACAACACACGGTATTTATTCTATATTGACATAAAATATCGCTTTTGTTATATTTTTTTCAATCATGGAGTGATTTAATTAATATAATCACTGCGGGTTTATTCCCAGTCCGCTTGCGGCGGGGTGGTTCATTTATTTTTTTCGAAAAAATGGGATTATAAAAAGATAAGTGATGAAAAATTTTAATAAAATACACGCTTATTTTATAAGCAAAATAACTTTTCCCCTGTCTAATTACCTTTATAATAGGAAAAATATTTTAACAAATTATAAAAAATTAATTAAATCAGAATATTATACTGAAGAGAGCCTAAGAGCCATTCAATTGAAAAGGCTTAAAAGGACCATAGAATACAGTAACCGGTACGTGCCATATTATCAAAAAAAATTTAAAGAAATAGGCCTTCAGCCTGAAGATATAAAACAGCTCGAGGATATTAAACTAATTCCACCGCTCAACAGAGAGGAACTTATTGAACATCGTAAAGACATGGTTGATAGACGATTCTCCTCTTCAATACCAGTAGCAGATTGTCGTAAAGGAGAACCCGGTGCCCCTATTCCATTTGCGCTTTTTCGAAAGCATAAATTAGTAAGAGATACATCCAGCGGATCCACGGGAACTCCTAAAATTTTTTATGAAAACGGCTCTAAATCCGCCCTGAACTGGGTATATGAATTGAGGTTGAAAAACTGGTATGGCATTCAACAGGGCGCACGAGAAGCCAGAATAGTAAATGTATCGGCAGAGCACATGCCAAATGACAAAATTATGCAATTGAGAAAATTGTTATGGAACAATATGATGTTACCGGGCCTCAATTTGAAAGACACGCATTATGAAGTGTGCCTTCAGGGTATAATAAAATTCAGGCCGGAAATCCTTTGGGGTATTCCATCAGCTCTTGTCGGTTTAGCCGAATATATCCAAGAAAATAAAAAGGAATTGGGTATGTACCGTCCAAAACTGATTATTGGAAGGGCCGCACCCGTTTATGATCATGAAGAAAAGTTTCTAAAAAGCGTCTTCAAGTGCCCGGTAGGTGATCTTTACAGTGCAAGGGAAGTAGGTCATATCGCAGCCAAATGTCCTGAGGGGCAGTTTCATATTAACCAGGAAAATTTGCTCGTTGAAAGTGAAAGAGAATTCATAGGGATGAAGGGTAACGGTCCGGGAGATATTCTGATCACAACGCTGTACGAATCACCAATGCCTTTTATGCGCTATCGTCTGGGTGATATTGGAGAAGTTGCATCATCCACATGTTCTTGCGGAAGGACGCTTCAAATATTGAAAAACCTTTTGGGCCGAACTGAAGAAATATTTAAAACAAAAGACGGCAGAATGATTTCATCCATTTTTTGGGACCAAACATTCATGCATGATGCTTTGGCAAGAGCAATTAAAAGGTTTCAAATACTTTATACAAAGGAAAGAAATATATCTATAAAAATCGTCAGAAACGATAATTATTCGCATGAAACAGAAATTTATTTAAAAAAAGCAATAAAGAAAAACTTTGACCCGGAGACTAAAGTTGAACTTATTTACGTCTCGAATATCAAACCACAGCGCTCAGGAAAATATCAAATTGTAAAATGGGAAAAAGACTTCTCATGATACTACAGATCTTTTTTTGATATGAGCCTTTGGCGAGCCGGAATAACTGTGGAGGTCCTTTCGAACTCTGCGTTAAACCAGAGATAATCAGAATGAAACTCAGAAAATATATTTTTTGAGTAAGTATATAAGAATCAGTGTAAGTGATGCTCCCCGCCTACAAGGCGGGGCATCCCGGTAGATAAGATTGATTTTTTTGAGACGTGCCGCTTGACCCCGCTTACAAAGCGGGGCTTGCGCGGCACATTCCGATCAAAAGAAGAGATTTAAAGAATTCAATTCGGCCTTTTGAAATCGATCGTTTCGCATGCGTATGAGACAGTTTCTTGTTATCGGAGATTTTTTCAACACGCAAATATTCTTACCAATGAAATTAAATCATTGAATGAGCCGAATAAAATTCATGTGACAAGAAAAAAGGATTTGCTGTCTTTGGAGACGAATCAGCTCGTATCTTTATCCTATCAGCAAAAGGTCAATTGCCGGTTTGGAAAAAGATCGCGGCACCTTTTGGAAAAATGAAAGAACTACCTTCAATTATCTATGATTGGATGCCAAAAGGCGTGAGAAATTTTATTTCTCCCGTATTAGAGCCGGCCTATTCCTTCCTGAAAAGATGTGTTTTGTTGGCCGATAAAATTCGATGGCCTGTTTGTGTACTCAGGGGAAAAGAAAAATGGAGCAATGAGAATCTTACAGTTTTATGTTGTGCCGCAGAACAGATGGTGACCTATCTTTCCAGTATTCTGTATTCGGGGGAACCTGAAAAAGAAAGTCTTGGGAAGTGTTTTATATGGCAGGTCGAATCCAGATTTAATTCAGAAAAATTTACTGCTGATTTGATTTTTATTGAAACGGACAAAATATTTTCCCCTTTCCTGAGGCAGCGCGGATTTAAAATCATCCCACAGTGGATTTTATTCATCCTTGAAATTTCAAGGCCATTATCTGAAATTTGGAGAGAGATAAAAAATAAAAGCCTGTCGGACAACCTGAGAATAGTTCGGAAGTATCAATATGTTTACGAAATGACACGAGATCTTGCAAAATATAATGACTGGTATCGTCAAATGTATGTGCCTTATGCACTGGAGCGGTTCGGAGACGCTTCAATGACTTACGGTTTTCGAAAATTAAAGAGAACCTTTGAAAGGGGTCAAATTCTGTTTGTTAAGAGAGACAATGACCATCTGGCTGGAACCTTAATCGTGACACATGGAAAAGATGCCTGGGTACATTCATTAGGAATAAGAACCGGGAACCACAATTTCTTAAAACAGGGGGTTGTTTCAGCCTCATATTATTTCACGGTTCTATGGGCAAAAGAAAAAGGATATGAACATATAGACTTTGGCCATTGCCGTCCTTTTCTTAATGATGGTGTTTTTATTTATAAAAAAAATTGGGGGATGGCGGTTAAGAAAAGTAACCGAATGCAAAGCGTTTTAGGTCTCAAGGTATTCAATCCAAGTCAAGGTGTAAAAGCTTTTTTAGCAAATAACCCGTTCGTCTTCATTGACCGGGGAAAGATGAAGGGATTTGTTTTAATTCAAAAAAATGATCCGCTTACACCTGGAGAGGTTCGATCTCTATTCAAAAAATACTATATTTCCGGTCTCGATTGCCTGATCATTAATTCCCCCCAGGGTTTTACTTCAAGTGCCCGGGAAACAGCTGCGATAGAATTCCCCCAAACCCTTTATCTGACAGAAATGGACTTGAAAACGTTTTTCAAGTAATCGAAATTCGCTGCACAAGCGTAATATGCCCCTATTTTAAAATGTCCGAATAAAAAGCAGTTAACATGCAGCTGGGGTTAGTCTCTACTTTTAGGTATATACTTTAAGGGGGCTCCATGCATACAGCAAAACTTTTTACCAATGGCAAAAGCCGGGCGGTGCGGTTGCCCAGGGAATACAAATTTTCCGGGGCTGAAGTCTATATCAAACGAATTGGCCGCAATGTCCTGCTCATCCCGAAAGACAATCCCTGGGCATCCCCTGCTGAAAGTCTTGATACATTCTCCAGCGATTTCATAGCAGAGCGGCAGCAACCTCCAGCACAAAGCAGGGAGGCATATGTAAGTGCACTGCATGCTCGACACCACTATCTGCATCTATCTCATCAAAAAGAAGCTTGCCGAGCTTGAATACGGCGTTGAAAAAAGCGCGCTGCCCGATAAAAACCGCGATGCCCTGGATACGTTTCTCGCACCGTTTGAGATCATGCCTTTTGATGACCGTGCAGCTCTTGAGCCCGGACGCATTAGAGCCGGTCTTGAGCGCAAAGGAAAGCTGATTGGCTCCATGGATATGCTGATTGCAGCCCATGCTCAAAGCCTTGGCGTAACGCTTGTCACCAACAATCCAAAGGAGTTTAAACTGGTGCCGCACCTGCGGGTGGAGAACTGGGTTTAGACCTTTACAACCACAATCAAGGGGAAAGCAATTCAACTAATTCAACAACGCCGCCTTTTCCACCTCTGCAGGTTTTGCTTTTTATGCTATGTATACAGGTACATGCGGGCATCCGCGCACACTTAATCCTTTAGAAGGGGAAAGGAGACAGAATCGTGGTGTATTACAAAAAAAGTTACCGTGTCGTTTGTATTGCATTGCTGCTGGTTGCAGCAACAGCCGTCGCAGCTCCGGCCGAGACCTACGTATTTGATATAAAGTGGGGCACGAATGGCTCAGGAGATGGGCAGTTCGAGGGGCCCTGGGGCATAGCCCTTGATGCATCGGGCAATGTATTTGTGGCCGATTCGCAAAATGATCGCATTCAAAAATTTGACGCCGACGGAACCTTTATTAAGGCATGGGGGTCACAAGGCGCCGATGCGGGAGAATTTCACAATCCGGACGGCATTGCCGTTGATGCATCGGGCAATGTGTTTGTCGCCGACTGCTTCATCCAGCGGATCCAGAAATTCGACAATGACGGAAACTTCATAACCGAGTGGGGCATTCAGGGCGACGACAACGGCGAGTTTGAATATCCCGTTGGCGTAGCTGTTGATTCCTCGGGCAATGTATTTGTGGCTGACATGGACAATCACTGCATCCAGAAATTCGACAATAACGGCGCGTTTCTAGCCAAATGGGGAGGCATCAAGGGCGCCGGCCAGGGTGAGTTCGATTCCCCGACCGGCGTGGCTGCCGACGCCTCGGGAAATGTGTACGTGGCCGATAATTTCAACCAGCGCATTCAAAAGTTCGATAATGACGGGGCCTTCATAACTGAATGGGGCGGCGCAGGCGATGGCGATGGGCAGTTCTACTGGCCCACCGGCGTGGCCGTTGATGCGGCCGCCAATGTCTATGTTGCACAAGGAGGGCTGGGCCTGCTGAAGAAATTTGATACCAATGGAAACTTCATCACCAAATGGGCCTCCAACGGCACCGACGACGGCGAACTCTCCAACCCGAATGCGCTGGCCGTGGATGCCGAGGGCCGCGTCTATGTGTGCGACCAAGGCAACAGCCGCGTTCAGAGATTTAAGCCCTCCTCAACCGGCGGCTGCGCAGCCGCTTCTCTCTACGGTGACCAGGCCCCGGAGACCGCGCTTTTGCGAAACTTTCGGGATTCTGTGCTTACAGGCACGGCCGTCGGCCGCAGGGGCATCGCGCTCTACTACCGGTGCAGCCCGGCTATTGTCGAACTCATGCAGCGCAGCCGGCCTGCACGGGTTGCGGCAAAAACAGTGGCCGATTGCATCGTCGCGGTACTGGGCTGGCGCATGAAATGACCGTGGCTGCAGCAAACAACAGGAGCGGATGCGTTGTTCTACGCATCCGCTCTTTTACAAAGCGCATGGATTAATTTTTAGGAAAAAAGATCAATGCGATCCTTAATTCGCCTGTTTTTCGCCCTCTCAGCGAAAAACAAATAACATTTTTACCTCTGCGGTCTCTGCTCCTCTGCGGTGAATTTTTTCTGCCTTTTGCTCTTCCCTTCCGCTTTTTTATTTTTGACCCCTGAACCCTGTTTTTTAAAGTTTGACAAATATTTTTTATTTTATTACTTATCTTTAAAACCTGCATGCTCTTCTAAGCGGGGGGAACCAAGCCGCACGCAATGACCACGCCATTAAAATTTCGGAATATGATAGAAGACTGCCATGAAGGATTCAAAACAAATGGATCGATTCCCTCCTGACTTTATGTTCGTGTTTACATCGAGTGAATAGGAGTCTTTAAGGCGCCAGTTTGGTACCTTAAGCGCCAGACCAATGATCGCTTCGTAGGGGCGTATGGCATACGCCCAATTTCCGCTTGATCATCTGCTGGCAGTTGAAGAGCGGCCGAAAAGCAAAATCGGGTTTATTGCAAAAGAAAAACGCGTAGCGTATGCGGTGAAGTAAAAAACAAGAAGCAGTGTGAGTACGTTTGTGTAGTTTGTCAACAACGCCGCCCCAGTTCCCCGGATGCGGGGACATCTGCAGGCGGAAAAATCAGGAGCGCCTATGAAACCAATTATTATCGTCGGCACCGTCATCGTCCACCTGGCACTGATATCCTACGGTATCGGTATTATTTCCGAACAGATCAAGCACCGGGTAACCCGGCCCATTCTTATATTTCTCGGATGCGGGCTGTTCTTTGACCTCACCGCAACCGTATGCATGATAATGGGCTCCGGCCGCGGCTTTATTTCACAGCACGGTTTTCTGGGGTATTCCTGCCTGCTGGCAATGGCGGTTGACTCCGCCCTGGTTTTGCGGCACCGATTAAAATACGGCGATCAGGAAGTGCCCCGGGCTTTGCATGTTTTGTCGCGGTATGCCTATGTGTTGTGGGTATTGGGCGCATATATAACCGGGGGGCTGCTTGTCTTTTTCAGAATGAGCGCGAGATAGTCCGTAGGGCGCACCCTGCAAACTGCCAAAGAAATACGCGCAAAGTATGCAGCGTAGTCAACAACAGCTTGCATCGCGGGTTGCTTGATTGCGTCCTGAAAGGGCGTAATTAAAAACACAGAGTGTTTCTGTTGCCTTCTTCAGGGGCCAACGCCAGAGGCCATTGTTTTCTGAAGACAATAAAATGAAATCGGGGGGTTGTGATTTTAGAGCATTTAACTAAATCTTGTAACCGAAAATCAGAAAACAGTTGAATGCGTTAGCTGTATGACTTCATTACTTGTCATTCCCGCTTGACGGGAATCCTTTTTGGTGTGCAGAAAAATGATTCCGGGCAAGCCGGAATGACCGAGGACTGTGTTGCTCATCAACTCATGAATATTGGTTAAGTAATTTGTTAAATGCTCTAATACAATCGTCCCTGTTACTGCATAAAAAAGCACTTGCAAAAGGTATCAATTGATACTATATCTATGATCAGGCCTTCGCATAAAGAGATACACAATAAAATCAGTGAAGCAAAAGAGGCTGCGGCAAGGCAGAAGATTGCTATTGTCGAGCCCATGAGTTTTGCTGCCGATGCTCTCGATCTTGATTATCCGGTTGAGTCAATTTCAGAAATTCTTCATATCCTTTTGGATGAAATAACACCCGAGCATTATGCCGGGCACCGGCCGCCGCAGCGCTCGTATGAGAGCTGCATACAGGGGGCTGACCTTTTTGCCTTTCAATGGAAGAGCAGCGTATTGAACGGTGAAATTTATTTTAAATTTGCCCTTAAAGAGGGCTGCCTTTGGCTTGTGTCGTTGCATAAAAGCCGAAAAAAGTAAGGAGCAGGCATCATGAATTGCCCCAATGGACACGGCGTTATGCCGCTGAAAAAAATTGAAAAAAAAATAACGTTTCGCGATGTTGCTGTATCCATTGCGTCACGGCTGCACGTATGTCCTGTGTGTGAATTGGAAGCGGGCACTGTTGAGCAGACCGCCGGACTGCAGAAGGCCATTGCCGATGCCTATCGTAAAAAGGTTGGGCTCCTGACAGGCGATGACATTCGCACTTTGAGAAAGAAAGCACATAGTACCCAGGACGAGCTTGCCGAGCGCATGGGTGTCGGAATCGCCAGTATAAAACGCTGGGAGGGCAGCCAGATTCAAACAAAATCAATGGATCAGGCGCTGCGGAGAGCTTTGGTTGAATTGAGGCCCGCAAGCGATCTCAACGGCAACAGAGACTTGTCGATTCCCCGAATAAAGCTTGTGCTGACGCTTTTTGAAACGTGCCTTGGTTTCAGGCTTATCGAGGGAAACGACCGGATGCTTTTTGCAGCAAAGTATCTGTGGTATGCGGACATGGCGGCATGCAGGGATTTGGGTGCAAGCATGACCGGGGCAACCTATGCCGCTCTGCCCTATGGGCCGCAATTAAACAACTATAAAGACCTGCTGGATTTGATCAAAAAATCCGATACAAAAAAAACCGAGCCCCTTGCTGCGGAAGAACAACAAATTATTGCTGCAATCGCCAGGGCCTTCCCCTCAGGCAAAAAGGTCTATAACGCTGCTCACCGGGAAGCAATCTGGAAAAAAACAGCCGTAGGAGCTATTATTCCGTATTCAGCGGCCTCCGAATTGACTGCGATTTAGCCGGGGGAGAGAGCTAAACCTGTGGCCTGTTGTCCCCGATTATTTTATGTTCGTGTTGACATCGAGTGAATAGAAGTCTTTAAGGTGCCAGTTTGGTACCTTAAGCGCCAGGCCAATGATCGCTTCGTAGGGGCGTATGGCATACGCCCAATTTCCGCTTGATCATCTGCCGGCAGTTGATCAACGGCCAAAACGAAAAAGAGGATTCACCGTAAAAGAAAAACGCGCGGCTTATGCGGTGTAATGAAATAAAAATGTGGGGTGAATTTTTTATTGAGTAGTTTCCCGATAAATCCAGAAAGACACGTTCCGCTTATTTAAAAATAAAACAGCCGAGGAGTTTTGCATTATTAGGGCTGCTAAAAAAAGAATGTCTATAATAGAGGCAACTTTATATGAGACAAGAATATGAAAATGAAATTCGAAAACAACCAAAAATAAAAAGAATCCATAATAACTTTCGAATTGCTGAATATGAAGATGCATTCGGGTTACATAGGCAGTTGTTAACAGAGGCAAAAAATTTTCTCGCAACGGAAAGGAGAATCAAGAGCTGGCATAATGCGGCGATTGATTTGCTGTTTGTAAGGGCTTTCGATACTTTTAATTCAATACTACTGCTTTGCGAAAATGGTTACGGCACTGATGCGTTAATTTTATTAAGGTCTCTTTTTATTAATTATATATATTGCAAGTACATAATGACGGGTAACAAGGATGAGTTGGGTTTGCGCTTTATTAGATATGAAAAAGTTGTAGCAAAAAAATTATATGCCGCTCCCGCTGAAGATAAAATGTATTATGAGCAGCATAAGGAGATTTTAGATTCCTACGATGATGAATACAAAAAATTCAACGATGATTATTCGTTTGGCGGAAAAAATGGAAAAAACAAAATTGATTTAAGGGAATGGACGGGAAAAACCCTGTGTGACCTTTCAATTTTCGTTGATGAAAAAGAATACTATGATACGGTTTTTTTTGTGACCTCCGCATCCTCCCATGTGAATAGCTTTAGTGTAAGTCGTGCGCTAGATCCAGAAGCGAAAGATTATGAAACGGATGTTGGTGCGAGCGATAGAGAAGTTAACAAAGCATTATTTATATCAGAGGGTTTTTTTATTCACATTCTTGATTTTTGGGCAACAAGTTTTAATGTTAAATTCGATGGAAATATATACATCGACAAACTTAAAGCAATCGGTGCAGTTTTAACTGCAAATAAAAAAACATGAAACCAATAAATCTACTTGAAAATAATATTAAGCAGGGTGGGTGCAACCCACCAGTTCGTAGGATGCGCCGCGCGCACCATTGACGGTCGGGGTGTGGGATTTTGTGTTGATATGCCTTGGGTGTGCAAAACCGGGTTGTTGATGGGGTTTTATAATTTGATTGTTATGATTGAGTATGAAAAGGGGACAGCTGTTAATGCTCAGCTGGACAAGGGGTCAGGTCTACGTTTGACTTATGAATGTGCGAGCCTGCAGGGCGGTTGTCGGGCGGTGGAAAATTCCGGGACGTAGATGCATTAGTAGAATTGCTTTAGCAGCAACCAGCGGATCGGGCCGCAATAAGAAGCTTTTCCAGAAACTCTGCATGTAATAGATACTGCCCCCTGATTCCGATCCCCATGCAAAGAAAAAACCACGATTGGAATTTGTGTTTGCGCTTTTGTGGGTTTAGACTATAATTATAGTCACTTTGAAAGCGCAAAAGGAGTTTGCCCATGACTAAAACAATTCCGCTTGCCGAGGCGAAAAAAAGCCTTTCGGCGATCATCAAAGATGTTGATGAAAAATATGACCGGTTTGCCATTACGAAAAACGGTGTCAGCAAAGCTGTTATCCTGAGCAGCGACGAGTTTGAGGGGCTTCTGGAAACCCTTGATATTCTTTCCTGCAAGGAAGAGCGGGAAGCCATTGGCAGGGCAAAGAAACAGGTGCGCTCGGGGCAGACCGTTTCTTTGCATGAGGTAAAAAGCAAATACGGTTTTAAATAATGCAGTACAGCATTGAGTTATCCCGCGAGGCTGCCGGCGATATTGACGAATTGCAGAGGGCTGATAGAAAGCTGTGCGGTCGGATAATCAAAAAACTGACATCTCTTGAAGACAGCCCGCAGGCAGGCAAGCCGCTTGTCGGCAACCATGCTGGTGAATATTCCCTGCGAGTTGGCGATTACCGGATTGTATACGAAATTGACCGTAAGAAACATACGGTCTACATCCTTACCATAAAGCACAGAAGACATGTGTATTAGCGGGGGTTGGGCTAAGCCTCGATCCTCTCCCCCTTGCGGGGGCGAGGAGGCATTTTGCTTAATTCGCATGCATTGCGATAAACCGCTGCCTTGCGTAAATTGAGCATACAGGCAAGAGGGAATTATGAAAAAACGCACTGGTTCGACGCTTAGTTTTTTTCCGGGGTTTGAGCCGTTCCGCATTGCAACGGCAGGCGCCGAGATCAATGGCGTGATCGGCGGCAGCGGGCCGCCGGTGCTCCTCATGCATGGCTGGCCGCAGTCCCATGTGGAATGGCATCGGGTGGCGCCGCTGCTGGCCCGCAATTTTACCGTTATTGCCACTGATCTGCGGGGTTATGGCGACAGCAGCATTCCTGCCGACGGCGTCAACCATGAAGGGTATTCCAAGCGGGAAATGGCCCGTGATCAGATTGCGGTCATGCGCAGTCTGGGTTTTGAGCGTTTCGCTGTCGCCGGGCATGACCGCGGCGCGCGGGTCGGGCAGCGCATGGCAATTGACCATCCGGCTGCAGTGAAAAGGCTTGCGCTGATAGATGTTGTTCCGACATACAAATTGTACACCCATCTGACAAAAGAATTTGCAACTGTGTACTACCACTGGTTTCTCCTGATCCAGCCTCCGCCGCTGCCGGAAACTCTTCTCGGGAACAGCGCAGAGTTTTTTCTGCGAAACTGGGCCTTTAGCGGCTTGATTCCCGGGGTGATCAGCGCTGAAGCTTTTGCCCACTATCTTCGCTGCTTCACAAATCCTGCGACGCTCCATGCCATGTGCGAGGATTACCGCGCCAGCGCAACGATTGACCTGGAGCATGAAAAAAAGGAGTGCAAGAAGAAAATGCAATGCCCGGTTTTGGTGCTCTGGGGAGCTCAAGGCGCCATGGGCAGGCTCTATGATGTACAGGCTGAATGGCAGGCCCGGGCTCTCAGTGTGCGGGGCAGGGCATTTGATGGAGGGCACTGGCTGCCTGAGCAATTTCCGGGAGACGTAGCCGCTGAGCTCGCAGCTTTTTTTATGTAGTGTGCAGGGTGTGCTTATCCGTATCCCTGTAGAAAAAAATAACGGCGGCAAAGGGCATATCCTTTAGCCGCCGTTATGCATATCTATAGGTGCTGGGGTTATTTTTTTTCAAACACCAGGGTCGCACCCTTCTTGTCTGTATCAATTTTGATCGTGTCGCCCTCCTTGAACTTTCCCTCAAGAATATTGAGGGCCAGGCCGTCCTGAATATGGCGCTGTATGGCCCGCTTGAGGGGCCGCGCTCCGTACACGGGGTCATAGCCGTGGTTGACGATGAATTCGAGGGCCTTGTCGCTGAGCTCAATTGCAAGCTTGCGCTCGGCAAGCCGGCGGCGCAGCAGCGCGAGCTGTATGTCGACAATGGTCTTCAAGTGCTCAAGGCTCAGGTTGTTGAAGATGATGATCTCATCGACGCGGTTCAGGAACTCGGGCTTGAAAGCCTGCCGCAGAAGCTCCATGACCTGCCGGTCGCGCTCATCGCCCTGGGTTTTTTGAATCACATGGCTGCCGAGGTTGGAGGTCATGATGATGATCGTGTTCTTGAAATCAACCGTGCGGCCATGGCCGTCGGTCAGGCGGCCGTCGTCAAGTATCTGCAGCAGCACATTGAATACATCGGCATGCGCCTTTTCTATTTCGTCGAAAAGAATGACGCAGTAGGGCTTTCTGCGCACCGACTCGGTCAGATGCCCGCCTTCATCATAGCCCACATACCCCGGAGGCGCGCCGATGAGCCGCGCAACGGAATGCTTTTCCATGAACTCCGACATGTCGATGCGCACCATGGCCTGCTCGTCATCAAAGAGAAACTCGGCCAGGGCCCGGGCCAGCTCGGTTTTGCCAACACCCGTGGGCCCAAGGAAGATGAATGACCCAATCGGCCGGTTCGGGTCCTGCAGGCCGGAGCGCGCGCGGCGCACGGCATTGGCCACAAGCTCGACGGCATGGTCCTGCCCCACAACGCGCTTCGTGACGCGGTCCTCCATGTGCACCAGCTTGTCCATCTCGCCTTCCATCATGCGCGACACGGGTATGCCCGTCCACTTGGCAACAATTTCCGCCACGTCTTCGGCATCGACCTCCTCTTTGAGCATCTTGTCGCTTTTCTGCAGGTCCATGAGCCGCTGGTTTTCTTCATCAAGCTGCCGCTGCAGCTCGACGATGGTGCCGTAGCGGATCTCGGCTACTTTTTCGAAATTGCCGCTGCGCTCGGCCTGCGCCTCATTGTTTTTGGCAGCCTCGATCTGCTCCTTCAGGCTTTGAATGGTCTGGATATTTTTCTTTTCCTTGCGCCAGTGCTTTTTCTTTTCTTCGCACTCGGTTTTCAGGCTTTCGATTTCGCCGCCGAGTTTTGCAAGCCGCTCCTTTGATGCGCTGTCTTTTTCTTTTTTCAGCGCCTCGCGCTCGATTTCAAGCTGCATGAGCCTGCGCTGAACTTCATCAATCTCGGCGGGCAGGCTGTCGATCTCCATGCGCAGGGACGATGCCGACTCATCGATCAGGTCAACGGCCTTGTCCGGCAGGAACCGGTCGGAGATATAGCGGTTTGAAAGCGTTGCAGCCGCCACGATGGCCGAGTCCTGAATGCGCACGCCGTGATGCACTTCGTAGCGCTCCTTCAGGCCGCGAAGAATTGAAATCGTGTCCTCAACCGAGGGCTCCTTCACCAGCACGGGCTGAAACCGGCGCTCCAGAGCGGGATCTTTTTCGATATATTTGCGGTATTCATTGAGCGTGGTGGCGCCAACGCAGCGCAGCTCGCCCCGGGCAAGGGCGGGTTTCAGCATATTGGAGGCATCCACCGCGCCTTCTGCAGCGCCCGCGCCCACCACCGTGTGCAGCTCGTCGATGAACATGATGATCTGTCCGCTTGCATCCTCCACTTCCTTGAGCACGGCCTTGAGCCGGTCCTCGAACTCGCCGCGGTACTTTGCGCCGGCAAGCATGGCCCCGAGGTCAAGGGAAACAAGCCGCTTGTCTTTCAGGCCCTCGGGCACATCGCCGTTTATGATGCGCTGGGCAAGGCCCTCAACGATGGCGGTCTTGCCCACGCCCGGCTCGCCGATAAGCACGGGGTTGTTCTTGGTGCGGCGCGACAGCACCTGCACCACGCGCCGGATTTCGCTGTCGCGCCCGATCACCGGGTCGAGCTTTCCCGCGCGGGCCTGCTCGGTGAGATCGCGGGCATACTGCTGCAGGGCCTGATATTTCTGCTCGGGGTTCTGGTCGGTGACGCGCTGCGTCCCGCGGATTTCCGTGAGGGCTTTGAAAAGCGCGTCTTTGGTGACACCCAGCGAGGCAAGCTGCTTTGCGGCCTGCGTGTCATGGGCTTCGGCAATAGCCACGAGTATATGCTCGATGCTCACATAGTCGTCATTGAGGCGCTGAGCCTCCTTGACTGCCGTGTCCAGTATCTTTTTGCTCCGCGGCGACAGGTATCCCTCGCCCGCGCCATAGCCGGATACTTTGGGCAGCTTTTTCAGCGAGTCCTCAATCTTTGAGATGACGGCCTGCGGCTCTGCGCCGAGCTTTTTGAGTATGGTTTTTGCAATGCCGTCATCCTGCTGCACAATGGCAAGCAGCAGGTGCTCGGGCTCTATCTGCTGATGCTCATGCCGCTCGGCAATCTGCTGCGCGGCAGTCAGCGCTTCCTGCGATTTTATGGTGAATTTATCAAATCTCATGGGCTTTCCCCTGACTCCAGTGTTTTATTTTCTTAAACTATAAGTACGACAGGCGGAAAGTCAATACGGCAGGAGAGATGCCGTCTTGTGATTGGGGCATGAAGAGGAGAGGCCTCCAAGGCCTTTAAGTGTTTGAAAAAACTTTGCACATGAGCACAGGCAGCGCCTTGATTTTAAAGCCTGAACCTGCGGGTTTTCTGTCAACAAAAGCCTGAAAGGATGCTATATAAACCGGCAAACCGCTCTGCTATTCAGGAGGTACTACTCTATGCGAAAAAGCCTTGTACTGGTTCTGCTCATATGCGCCTGCTGCGCTCACCGCCTGCCTTCCTCTGCCGGGCAAGTGCTTTCGGATGCTCTGCTTGTAGCGGGCGGATACGTACAAGGCCGGCTGGCCGCTATCTCGAAGCGCTTTCCCTGTATCGCGACATTGCCATGAATCCCGCCTGGGCGGAGCGCGCGGGAGCGCCTCTGTACCTGAGCATGGCAGGTATGTACCGCGACTATCTTGGCGATACGGCCGAGGCGGATATCTGGTACAGCCGCTACCGGGCACATGCGCCGGAAGCTCCGGCTGCACCGGCCATTGATAAAAGGGTTCTCGCAGCCGATCAGCCCATGCCGGCCTGTATACGGATTCTTCTTGCCGACAGCTCAGACCAGGTGCGCATCGCCTCCGGCTCCCCTCTGAAGATTTCCAGCGGCAAGGCTGAAACCATCAGCGCTGGCCCGGCCATTGTCTGCTCCGCCGACCACAACGGCATTAGTGTGAATAATGGCGCACCGGTTCGACGGACCGGTCAGGGTAACTCCTGCCGATGGCCAGAGCGTTTCCATGGACGGAAAAGCCTACCGGGGGCTTCTCACGCTCTCGGCAGCACAGGGGCGCCTGCTTGTGGTCAATCATATTCCCCTTGAGGACTATCTCTGCGGCGTGCTGCCCCGGGAAATGGCGCCCTCCTGGCCGCTGGAGGCACTGAAGGCGCAGGCCGTGGCAGCGCGGACCTATGCCCTGTATCATATGCTGCTGCGGCGCGCTGATGCCTATGATGTGCTCTCCACCACCTCGTCGCAGGTGTATGGCGGCAGCGAAAAAGACTATCCGGCGGTACGACAGTGCAGTGGAGGCAACCCGGGGGCTGGTGCTTGCCGAAGGCGGCAGGCTCGCCCTCACGCTTTTTCATGCCAACAGCGGCGGCAGGACCGAGTCGTTTGAAAATATCTGGGGCGGCAGGCTTGCCTATCTCAGCAGCGTTGAAGATCCGTTCAGCAAAAAACGTCCCCGGCGATGCGTGGGAAAAGACGCTGACGGCAGAGGAGATAACAGCGGCATGCGTGCAGTTCGGCATTGCCGCCGGAGCAGTACAAGAGATTGCGCCGGTGGAGCGCTCTGCATCAGGAAGAATACAAAAGCTGAAAGTAGTGACTGACAGCCAGACATTTTTTCTTTCGGGCAACAGCTTCAGGCTTATTGTCGGTCCGGGGAAGATAAAGGGAGCAAACTTCGAGGTGCGAAGCAGAAGGGGCAGTTTGTATTCAATGGCAACGGCTATGGCCACGGCGCAGGCATGAGCCAGTGGGGCGCCAATGCCATGGCAAAAAAAGGCTCTGACTATCGGGCCATTCTCGAATTGTATTATCCGGGAGCACACATAGTGCGGATTGCAGCAGTAGTTCATTTCCCCTTGTACAATAGCCAAAAAAAATAAAGCATACAAAAGTCCGACAAAGTCTTTTGCTCGTCATGCTAGCGGAAGCCGGCATCCAGGATTTGTTGGGTTCGCCCTTATGCCGGTACTTGTTCGTAAGCAATTGTTTTTGCGCAGGTTGGTTTGAGGCACGAAACTCAACGGTTTCTTCCGGGCTTAACCCAACCCAGAAATGGCTTTCCTGTACTATGCGAACATTATGATGAAACACCTGTTTTTAGCTGGCGCGCAGCTCCTGCCATACTTCCAGATAGTGTTTCAAATGCTCATTCTCCGGGCTTTCTGCTTTTTCCCTGAGCATGTCTTCAAGCTGCGCTTCTTCCGAAGAAAAATGTCCGTGGTCAGGTGTCCGGCCATCAGCGCGGCCCGCAGCCATACAAGATAGGTCGTGAGGGCATCGCATTCATTGTATTGAACGATGCGGCCAATGTCTCCCTTTATCCATAAATCGACAACATCCTGGCCATCGGTTCCGATCTTGCCCGGAATCCTGCACACCGTTGCCAGTTCATGCAGGCTGGGAGTAGCCCTGCCCCAGCCGCCGAACTCTTCCTTGAGGTCGATATTGTAATCGCTGCCGCGGGCGAAATAGTCAACTCCCTCCCATGGCTTTGCCGGGCGCCGGCAAAAGTCGGGCAGGCACAGGCTGTTGGCAAGCGAGCGCTGCATCAGAATGATAATGTCGGATGACTGCGAGTTATACCCCACGAGCTGGGGTTTTGCTTTTCCGAGTGCCGACAGAAAACGAAAAATAATGTCGGCTTCGGTGGCCTCCATGGCATCCTGCATCGGCAAAGAATGAAGCTTGAGCGAAACCGAGCCGTCTTTGCCCTGCCTGCGGATCACCGACGCAATTGAAACAACCCGGCACAGCACGGTCTTCAGGTACGGCTGCGGGTCCTCCTCCGTGGCGCCTCCTTTCTCCCACATATGCCTGCGGACCTCATCGTCGCTGAGGGAAGCAGGCAGTCCATACACCCTGCGGCCGGACTGGGGATCAGGCACCCACTCCACATCAAAGGCCCATACTTCCTGCGGCACGATTTTCAGCATAGCTTCCCCTTTCTGTGGCTTAATTAATTGCTATCGGAATCGACGGTCAATGCAGGGCAGTAACGTGAAAGCCGAGCAAACCCCTTACTGTCGCCGGAAAGAATACAGGGAAACACGGCGTTGTGTCAAGCCATGCGACAGCATTAGATCTAAAGCAGCATGTGCAGGAGATCTGCGGGTGAGCTTAAGGAAAAATCCCGGCTTTCGCGGCCAGTCCGGCTCCGTCGTGAAAGCCCCACCCGGCAAAAGCGCTGTCGATGCCGCAGCGGCTTGCAAATTCAAGATCGATGGGGCTGTCGCCCACCATGAGACAGTCTTCCGGCGAAAACTCTTTACCCTGCCTGCGGTAGTGGGCGCAGATGCGGGTGAAGGCATCGGGGTCGGGCTTGGGTATGCCCTGGTCAAGGGAGGCGATGAAGTCGAAGTAGTCACGGATGCCGGCATTGCCGAGCGTGCGCAGGCTGCCTTCATAGGCCTTGTTGGTGGCAATGGCAAGCGGCACTTTGCCGCGCAGCTGCTCCAGAAGCTCGGGCACGCCGGGGAAGGCAAGCTCCATGTGCGTGTATTTGTGATAATGCTTTCTGTAGGCTGCGCGAGCAGCCTCTATATCCTGCAATGCCCAGTTCACGCAGGATATCGCTCATGGGAAGACCTATGTGAACGGGCCTTTGCGCAAGCTGCTCCTGCGTGAGCCCCATTTCACGGGCCATGTCGGCCATGGCAGCCATGATGGAGGCCTTGCTGTCTACCAGCGTGCCGTCGAGATCAAAAATGATGAGCTTATAGTTCATCGTTCACCGCAGTGAAAAAAACCGGGCATGCGCCTTTTTACGACTCATGCCCGGTTTAATCCAAAATCTAAATTTCAAAATCAAAAATTAGAACTTATACCCTACGCCGAAGCCGACAATATGCGTTATGCCCTCATGCGCACGGCCCTTCAGCACGCCGTCTGCAGGACGGGCATTGTAGCTCCAGTTTTCGCCGACGAGATAGGTGTAGGAGAGGTCAAGGGTCCAGGCGCGCCACTTGAAGCCCGTGCCGATGCAGTACAGCTGGCGGTCATTGGACGGAACGAGATAGTCCTGCGTTTTTCGCGGAATCGGGCCATTATCATACACATATCCGATGCGCAGGTCGCACCAGTCCGTGACGCCATACTCAACACCCACCTGCCAGCGCCATACATCGTTCCAGTCCTTGGCTTTGGTCACACGGCCCATGCCGGCAACATTGTTGTCAAATTGTATGCTCATCTGGTCAAAGCTGCTCCAGCGGGTGTACACGGCGCTGAATTCGATGCTCAGGTTGCGCAGCAGCTGGAAGTTGACGCCCATCATCAGCTCATCGGGCAGCGTCACATGGGAGTCGATCGCGCCATCGCGGAAAAGCCCGCTGGAGCTGGCCCAGCCGGGCTGAATAAAGTCGGAGCGGCCGCTGAGGTTGACGCGTATCTTGCTGCGGTAGGAGAGGCCGAGCTTCAGCCAGTCCAGCGCCTTGTAGTGCACGCCGAAATTATACCCAACGCCGTAGCCGTTGCCGGTAAGGCTTGTGTCATAGCCGAAAATAGGCGCCTTGGACTCAAGCTTCAGGTCCATGCGGGCAAGGCTCACGCCTGCCGAGAGCGACAGCTTGTCATCCACCTTCCAGGCTATGTTCGGGATTGAACTCCAACCACGCGCACAAAGGCATTGTAGCTGTTGGTAGCGCCGGGCCAGTCTTCTTCAAACTCCGTTCCGAGACCGAAGCGGGCAAAAAATCCCGCGCCCAGCCACAGGCGGTCATTGAGCTGATAGGTGAGATAGGCATAGGGCGGCGCGAAATAGTTCCACTTCAGCTTGGAGTCATCGCTGCGGCCGAACCGTTCGGTGGTCATATGGGTTGACGGCATGATGATGGAAACGCCCATTGCCGTCTGCGTGCCCGGCAGCTGCGTGATGCCGGCGGGGTTGAAAAATACCGCCCCGGGATCATCGGCCTTGGCGATTACCGATCCGCCAAGAGCATTGGCGCGCACGCTGCCTTCATACAGCGCAAATCCTCCGGCGAATGCCGGCCCGTTCAGTACAAGCAGGCTCAAGCAGACAAGTAAAACGGTACAGCTGTATCCTTTTTTTCTCATCCTCCATCCTCCTGTGTCGTGTGTTGTTGGCGGGTATATGATATGCGGGAATGGACAGGAACATATCCTATTTTATAGAAATGGGCAATAAGAAATCAGCAGTGGCAGTGATTAATGCGGGGCGCGGGATGCTGCTTACCGGCTTTTTTTGACCAACAGGCCTGTCAGCCTGCGCCGCAGCGGCGCCAGCTCCTGTATGCCCGCAACACTGAGGGCTGCCCCATAGAAAAGCCCGCCTGCCGCAATGGCTGCAAAAAGGCCAACTGCTGCACCCACTGCGCCGGTGCCGGCCCAGCCTGAGCAGAGGCGGTTGACGCCATAGGCTACAATGCCCATGCACAGCGACACGGGCAGAATCCTTGCCAGGCTTCCGCGCTATGCGCCTGATGTCATAGCCCTGCGACCTGACGGTACAGCATGAAGCTGAGCAAGGAAAAATTGGCCATCATGCACAGTGAGGTTGACAGCGCGATGGCCCTGTGCTGGAAGGGCCCCAGGAATGTCAGGACAAAACAGATGTTCAGCGCCACGGTAATAAAAGAGGCGACGACGGGGAACCTGGTTTTGTTGAGCGCATAAAAGACCGGCACCACGATCTTCTGGGCTGCATAGGCAAACAGACCAATGGCATACAATGCAAGGGCGCCTGCAGTTTGTGCCGTGTCGGCGGCGGTGAAGCGGCCGTGCTGATAGATGACGCGTATAATGGGTTCGGCGAGCACGATGAGGCCCACCGTGGCAGGGATTGAAAATACGAAAGACAGAATGGTTGAGGAGACATAGGCCTGCCGCAGGCCCTGTATATCGCCCTGAGCGGCATAACGCGAGACCACCGGCATGGTCGCAATTGAGAGAGAAACGCCCACCAGGCCGATGGGAAACATCATGATGCGGAAAGCGTAGCTGAGCCACGAAACGCTGCCTTCGGCACAGCTTGCTGCAAAAAATGTATTTATAAATATATTGACCTCAACTGCGGCAAGGCCGATAACCGCCGGCAGCATCAGCTTGCCGACCCGAACAAGGCCGGGATCGGTGAAATCAAGTACCGGCCGGTAGCGGAAACCCTTCCCTGCGCAGTGACGGCCTTTGAACCCACAGCTGCAAAAAGCCGCCCACCAGCACGCCGAGTGCCATGCCGACAATCGGATGAAGCCCCACCAGCGGCATGCAGAAGCTGAGCAGTATGCCTGAGGCAATGGATCCGAGGTTGAAAAAACTCGAGGCCATAGCCGGCATGAAAAAACGGCCGAAGCTGTTGAGCATGCCCATGGCTATGGCCGACAGGCTTACCAGCAGCAGAAACGGAAACATGATCCATGTCATGAAGGTCGTCAGCTCGATTTTGCCGGCAACTTTGGCAAAATCAGGGCTCATGATGCGCACGATAAAACCGGAGGAAAACATGCCGATAAGCGACAGCCCACCCACAATCACCAGCGCAGCAGTAATAACCGTGTTTGCGAGCCGCCAGGTATTCTCCGGGCCTTTTTTTGTCCGGTAGTCGGTGAATACGGTCACAAAGGCAGAGCTGAGCGCACCCTCGGCAAACAGATCCCGCAGAAGGTTGGGTATGCGATAGGCCACCACGAAGGCATCGAAGGCGAACCCGGCGCCGAAAAAAGCCGCAAAAACCTGCTCGCGGACAAGCCCCAGAATGCGGCTTGCAAAAACGGCGATGCCCACCGTTCCTGCTGAACGGGCTATGGTAGTGGTCTGCGAAGGGTCTGCGCTCATGGGCAAGTCCTGGATGAAAATTCAATCGATCATGCCACAGCAGCGCTTTTGAAGACAAGCAAATAATTGACAGACGCTGGTGCCGGCGCCGCATCCGGTTGCCGGGAGGTTATTGGCATGGCAGGGATTGCTATCATTTCTTTTAACTGTTCTGCATACAGGCTTGCGGGCAAAATACGGTCGGCCGCTTGCGGCAGCACAGTCTGCATAACCATACGCGCCGCATACACAAAGGCGGGCATTAAAAATTTTCTGCTTTTTCATCTGCCGGCCTGACACGCGCAAGCAGCAGCCCGCCAACGATAAAGAGCAGGCCAAGAGATGCTATGCCAAGCCTCGGGCTGCCGGTTGCATAGGAGGTAATGCCGACCAGGGCCGGGCCCAGGATGGTCGAGCTTTTTCCGATCATATTGTAAAAACCGAAAAACTGCCCGCAGCGGTCCTGAGGAACCAATCCTGCAAACAGGGAGCGGCTCAGCGACTGGACGCCGCCCTGCACCAGCCCCACCATAACGGCAAGCATATAGAATTCTTTTGTATCCTGAATAAGCATGCCCCAGAGCACGATGAACCCGTACAGCGCTATGCCCAGCAGAATGCTGCGCCGGGCGCCCCAGCGCCGGCCGAGATACCCGAACAGAATAGCGCAGGGAAAACCGACAAACTGCGTAATGAGCAGCGCCAGGATGAGGTCCCGGGATGCAAAGCCCAGCGACAGCCCGTAATCAACTGCCATGCGGATAACGCTGTTGACGCCTTCGATATAAAACCAGTAGGCAAGCAGGAACAGCCAGACCGGCTTCATCTGCCGCACCTGCCTGAATGTTTCCCGCAGCTGGGTAAGGCCGGCACGGTATGCCGCAGCCGGCTTCAGGAATGCGGCTCTTCCTTCCGGCACATACACAAGCAGGGGCAGGGTAAAAACAGCCCACCAGAGAGCTGCTGCCAGAAAAGATGCTCTGACCACCTCCTCCGGCTGCATGCCCAGAAGAGCAGGGTACATCGTTGCCAGAACGCACAGGGCAAACACCACTCCGCCGGCCAGGTATCCGAGCGAGTAGCCAAGCGCCGATACGCTGTGCATGCGGTCTTTGCCGGCAACAGAGGGGAGCAATGCGTCATAGAAGATGTTGGAGGCTTCGAAAGCTGCGCAGCCTGCCGCGTAGAGCACAACCGCCAGCGGCCACAGGCCCTTGCCTGTCGCGCACAGCAGGGCGGTTGCGGCGCAGCCGGCAAAGGTAAAAAGCCCCAGCAGGCGTTTTTTGTATGAGCCCCCGTCAGCTATGGCGCCCAGCAGCGGAGCCAGCAGCGCCACGGCAAGTCCGGCTGCTGCGTTTGTCAGGCCGAGCCGGGCTGTGGAAACAGTTACATCGACACCTGCGCTCCAGAAGGACTTGAAGAATACCGGGAAAAAGCCTGCCATGACAACCGTGGCAAACGCGCTGTTGCCCGCATCATAGAGCGCCCAGGCCCAGACGGATTTTTTGTTTTCAGGCATATGCGCCATACACGTGTTTCATGGGAGTGTTGTTACCGGTGAAAAAATCCGCGCAATGGATATGCGCTGTCCGGCATCAATGTTTCGGGATGCTGCATAAATATGGTTGACGGATACCAGCAGAAGATTCACCCTCTCCAGGTGCAGGAGGCTGTCGCCGGAGAGGGTGTTTAATGCTCCCTCTCTGAAATTTTCAGGGCAGCAGTCAATTCGCTGCAGGCCGTTTTCTTCCACCACCAA
This sequence comes from uncultured delta proteobacterium, assembly GCA_963804955.1. GTDB lineage: Bacteria > Desulfobacterota > WTBG01 > CAIYCZ01 > CAIRTM01 > CAIWCT01. The sequence continues at coordinate 126,758 of CAWDSQ010000011.1, forward strand.
AGGCATGCCGTGCGTGCGGCAGATGACAGGCCGGTGTTCGTACAGTACACACTGTCCTTCATGCAGGAGCGGGCATAGCCCCCTGGCTGTTGCAGGCTTTTTCAGCTGAGCCCTGAGCCGCGGCCTGCAGATAATAGAATTCAACCGGCAGGAGATCAAGAACCTAACCGCAGCAGGCCGAGCATCCCGGGCTGCAGGCGATATGCCTGCCATGCATGTGCCTGAGCAGCATACAAAAATCATCGATACGCGCAAGCAGCGATACGTACTGAGAAAAAGGATTTTCTTTCATATGAAAATCACATAATTCATTTTGCCGGCATCTACAATAATATAATTTCAAACCGTGTAATTTTTTTAAAATATGCTATTTATAAAAGGGAAATATGCATATCTTGAAAAATAGTTTTTTTAACAGATGAGGAATGCGATGAAGCGTTTCGGTTTTGGCGTAAAAGTAAATTTTGGTTTTATACTGCAAATTATTCTCCTCTTGATCCTCACCTCGGTGGTCTTGCGCATACTCCATTATATAAAAGAAGAGACAACAAGCCTGGTGGATTCAAACGGCTACAATCGGGTGCTGAGCCAGACGGAAATTGACCTGTACAGAGCGCATGTGTCTCATTGAGAAACGTGTGAATATGCCGGAGTGAAGCTGCGGCACTCGTGGCAAAAGCACAGGAGCAAAAAATACAGCTTTTCTTTCTGATGAAGTGGGAAATTAAGCGCACTTCGGGCCAGGATCGCAGATGCTTGCACTCATTACTGGAATTGCGGCTGCCCGCATCCGGCTGCTTTCAGCTGAAAAGAAAGATTGTTACTGCGTCTCAGAATCCGGTGGGCGATCGGCCGTCCGGCAGGTGATCGCAGTTGATGTGTAGCCTGCCTTCAACAGCACTCTGGACAGCCTGCAGAAACTGCGGGAACGGTTTCACGAGCGCGCTCTTTCCTCGCGGGATGCGCTCTTCGGTCGCTATATTTTTATGCAGTGGGCAGTGGGCTGGACAACGATTGCCGGCGCACATAATCGGTTTGATGATTATTTTTTTTGTTCTTCGGCCCGTGTTGCGGCAGATGCGGGAGGTGATTGAAACCCTTACTCGTAATTCCGATCAGGCACATGGCTGCTTCAGAGCATATGTCCGGAGCCAGCCAGGATATAGCCAATGCAGCCAGTCAAAATGCATCAAGTCTAGAGGAGATATCGGCAACCGTGCGGGAGATAGCCGCCACATCAAAGGAGACAGCGGCCACCACGAAAAATGCCAACGAAGTTCTTGTGGGCACCAAAGATATAGCCGAAAACAGCACCGAGTCTATCGTGAACATGAGCCGGGCGATTTCAAAAATCCAATCCGCTTCCGTCGAAACCGCCAGAATAATGAAGACGATAGATGAAATTGCCTTTCAGACCAATCTGCTGGCCCTCAACGCTGCAGTGGAAGCTGCCCGGGCAGGTGAAGCGGGCCGTGGCTTTGCCGTTGTGGCCGAAGAGGTGCGCAATCTGGCACGGCGCAGCGCAGAGGCGTCCAGAAGCACCGCAGAGCTTATCGAGGAAGCACAGCGCAGCGCCGAGAACGGCGTTGCTGTGGCGGGAGAGGTGCAGGAATTTACGCGCGGGATCATCGGCAGCGTCGTCGTGATCGCCGATCTTATGAAGAATGCCACTGAGGCGAACAATGCCCAGGCTTTGGGCATCGATCAGATGAGCGTTGCGGTTGATCATATGGAGGAACTCACGCAGAGGACCGCGGCCAATGCGGAGGAGTTTGTTGCCTCGGGGTATGATCTCAAAAATCAGTCAGTCGAGCTTGATAAAGTGATCCGGGTGCTTAAAAATCTTATCGGCGGGGGCCGGGATATTCGTTCTGCCGATTCCTTTCAACAACCCGCCAGGGAAAAGCCTGCAGCTGCGGGGTTTAATGCCCGCAGGCAATTGCCGGCGCAGCGCAAGTAGGTTCGCACCTGCGTGTGCCCCCTGCCATAGAAATAAAAAAACCGCCGGTTTCCTCATATTGTGGAGACAGCGGCGGTTTTTTATTGCCCTTGACAGGTCTTTATGCGCCCTGCAGGAGTTCCTCAGCGTTCAGCACTTCAAAATATTTGCGGGCGCCCGCAAGGGCATCGGCAATTTCCGCCCGCAGGGTATCGCTGCTCACAAGCTTGATCCGTGCCCGATAGCTTTTCAGCTTTTTCAGGAATTTTTCAAGAGCTTTGATTTCAACTGCCGTCAGGCCGTTGAAGTTAAGGACAAGCGTCCCTTCATGCTCCTTGAGATACGCGGCGATTCTTTTCTTGAGCTGCTTTGCATTGATGCGGTCAAAGGCCCCCGAGAGTTCAAGAATGAGGGGGTGCCGTGAGTCGAGGCAGGGCTTCAGCCGTATTTTTAAGAGCCCCTTGCCGCGTATGTCGGCCTGGGCAAGCAGCCATGCCGACACCTTGCTCCGGTAATGGGCATAGCCGCTGTGGGGGTACACGGCATAGGTGCGCTTGAGATTGGCCACGAATTCGCAGGCCGTGGAGAAGGCAGCGGCAAGCCTGCGGCGCTGCGGCTCGATCCAGTTCAGGTCAAGAGCGTGCTTTTCAAGCTGGCGCGCCTGTTCGTTTTTTTCATAGACGGTCATGGGCTCATAGGTCCAGCCCTGCTCGAGGCGCCGCGCCTCCTTGCTGATGGTATAGTGCAGGAAACGCCCCAGGAGCGGTGCGGTGAGACGCGCCTTTAAGCCGAATTCGGCGTACAGATTCTTCAGCGTCCGGTCGAGCCCGCCGCTCAGCGCGGCATTGCCGCCATACCATTTTTTCGTGGCCCACAGCACAGATCCGTACTTGTAGCGCAGGCCCTCGAATTCCCGGCGGATGCGGTCGCGCACGCGCGGATCGGGATGATTTTTATAGCGCTTCCAGCCGGTAAGCATGGTGCGTATCATGCGGGCGATGCTGGGGCCGTTTATTTCAAAGTCGCTGGTGAAGGCGCGCCGCAGGTACCCGGTTTCCATCCCGGCGGGTATGTGCCGGTGCCGGTAGTTCAGGCGGTACTGGCCGTGAGAGTCTGCCGCGGGGCATTCATCTTCGGATAGCAGGGAGCCGTCTTCCAGATGCTGCTGGTACAGGGGCGTGCCGGGCAGGGGCGTGTAGAGCATGAACTGGTGAAAGTCGGTATGCGTGGCTCACGGCATGGTCGATAATGGCGCCGATATTGTCCGGCGTGTGGTTTTCAAGGCCGATGATGGTTGAGCCGAGCACGCAGATGCCGTGGGACTGCAGCTCGCGCACCAGATGAAAGGTGTCGATGCCGTCGAGCTTTTCATACCGGCTCTTTTCGCCCTCAAGGCCCATCCATATCCAGGCGATGCCCAGGCGCAGCAGCTGGTCTATCTCGTATGACCGGATGACGCGGGCCGAGCTGAACACATAGAAAGTCCAGCTTTTGTTGTGCTGCTCCATCAGCTCAAGCAGGCGCAGGGCGCGCTTCTTGTGCAGCAGGAAATTTTCATCCAATACGAAGAAGGATCCGACCTGCAGCTTTTCCTCCAGCCCGCAGATGACCTTGAACAGCTCGTCGCCGCCCTCGAAAAAATTCACGAAATTGCCCTTGCCGCCGTACAGGGCAGAGGTGGAGCAGAAGTTGCAGCCCATGGGGCAGCCGACCGACGGTATCAGGGTTGCGGCTGTGTCGCCCTGTTTCTGGGGCAGCGTTATCCCGAGGCTGCGGGTGCCGAAGCCCGAAACCGCAAGGGGATGTTTAATGGGGGCTTTTTCATCCTGCCCCAGGAACCGCCGGAACCAGCGAACGCCGTCGCCCTTGACCACATGGTCAAGGCTGACTTTTTTGTCCAGGTCGGGCACATTGGAAATATGGCCCCCGACGACTATGACGGCGCCGGGGCGCACGGCACGGATGATGTCGCACATTTTGCGCACCTTTCCGATATTGTGCATGATGGAGGTAATGCCGATCACGTCGTAGTCATGCTCCCGGACTTCCGCCACAAAGCGCTCCAGTGTGGGAAAATCAAGCAGGGTGCAGGGGGCGTCGATATTGGACTCGATCATCATGAGGCCGAAGGAGCGGTGAAACATGCGCAGGGAAAAAGGTCCCTGTTCGCGCGTTACCTGATTGTGATACAGCTCCATGGGGTTCATGGCGCGGCTGCCGTATTCATCATCCTGGGCATAGGGCCCGAAAACGCTTGTCAAAAGGATACGGGCTTTTGCGCCGCGGGGATGTACGGGGTAAGATTGACTCATGTGATTCCTTTCAGGATAAAGCTGTTTGCTCGCTGTTCGAGAGTACCAGCCGTAAGGTTCTCTGACAGGTCATCGTCGTGATTGCCGGGGGATTTTGTATATTCGGGCTGGCAGTGCAATCGTAATGGCCTTTTTAATTTAATACAGTATATCATATAAAGAAGAACTATGTTGGTAAATAAGAAAAATATGAAATTCTGGCATGTTTGACCGTGGAAATGCCGCCATGGCAAAAGCCTTGACAATGCAGGTGCGTCCGGTATAGTTTTGAAGAGCACTCAAGCACTGTATTTTCAAATTTCAGACGGGGAGAATTTCATGTCAGTTAATAAAGTGATTCTTGTGGGGCGGCTGGGCAAAGACCCGGAAGTGCGTTTTACTGCCGGCGGACTCGGTATCTGCAGTTTCTCGCTGGCTACCGACCGCAAATATACCAATAAGCAGGGCGAGAAGGTCGATGAAACCGAATGGCACCGCTGTGTCACCTTCGGCAAATTATCCGAAATTTGCGGGCAGTATCTGCATAAGGGTAGCCTGATCTATGCTGAAGGGCGCCTGCAGACACGCGATTGGCAGGATAAAGACGGCAACAAGCGCTGGACCACAGAGATACTCGTCGATCAGATGAAGATGCTGGGCAGCAAGGGGGACCGGCCTGCCGCTTCGAGCGCTTCCCCGGGTGATGATCCCTTTGACCGCGTTCCCGACATGCCGTCCGATGATGATATCCCCTTCTGATGCTTAGGCCCCGGAATACCTTGCAGACTGTTGAAAAACGCCCTGTTTTTGAACGGCCTGCAAGGTATTGACTTTTCAACGCTTTGCCAGTGCTCACAGCCGGGCATCCCGGGGAGTGTTCTGTTCTGCTTGATCTCCTCTCTAAACAGGTGCAGTCAAAATAGATATATGCACTGTGTGGCGAATTATTGGTTTTTCTGGAAATTCGGCACTGGCGTAGTACTTTTGAGTGGCCTTCCCGGATGATCCGCACGTTCGACAGTCAACAATCCACTACCTGCAGCCGGCCTAAGCATGTCTAAAAACAGACCCTGGCAAAAAATGGTTGTTTAACCAACTTGTTTTTTGACGGTGTTTTAGGTATATATAGCACAAGGATAAAAACCGATTGTCTTAAGACAGGAGCAGATATGGCTATACTGGTTGTTGGCGGAGCAGGGTATATAGGATCGCATGCCGTCAGGGAATTGCGGGAAAAAGGGCGGGATGTGGTCGTTTTCGATAATCTGGAACAGGGCAACAGCCAGGCAATTGGGGACGCGCCTTTTTTTAAAGGAGATCTGCGCAAGACCGCCGATGTGCGGAAGGTGTTTCAGTCACATGCAATTGATGCGGTCATGCACTGTGCCTCTCGTTCGCTGATTGGCGAGTCGATGCAGATGCCTGAGCGATATTATGAAACCAATGTTTCGGGTACGCTTAATCTTCTGACTGCCATGCATGCTGCCGGGGTAAAAAATCTTGTGTTTTGCTCATCCGGTGCAATCTATGGCGAGCCTGAGCGGATTCCCATTGATGAGGATCATCCGCAAAGCCCGATCAGCGTCTATGGCCATACGAAACAGTGCGTTGAGAAGATGCTTGAGTGGTTTGATACGGTGTATGGCTTGAAAAGTGTTGTTCTGCGCTGCTTTAATGCAGCAGGCGCTGATCCGTCAGGCCGGATCGGCGAGCTGCATGCCCGTGAAACGCATCTGATTCCGCTGGCAATTGATGCGGCCATGGGCGGCCGGGACTATATTCCCCTGTTCGGCACCGACTACCCGACCCGCGACGGCTCCTGCGTTCGCGACTATGTTCATGTATGCGATATTGCCGATGCTCATATACGGGCGCTTGACTGGCTGGCCGCGGGTAAGCCTTCGGCTGTTTTCAATCTCGGCAGGGGCAGCGGGGTGAGCGTGCGGGAAATTGTTGAGGCGGTCGAGAAGGTTTCGGGCAAAAAAATACCTCTGCAGGCCGAGCAGCGCAGACCCGGCGATCCGGCCATTTTGATTGCCCGCTCCCATGAGGCAAAACAGAAGCTCGGATGGAAGCCGAAGTTTACGGATATCACCGCAATTATTGAAACAGCATTTAAATGGCAGACCGGAGCGGCCAAGACCTGGTCGTAATGCGGCCGCTATTTTCCGAGCGCTAATGCTTGCGCATTTTTTGCAGGTTGGGTTAAGCCCGAAAGAAACCGTTGGGTTTCGTACCTCAACCCAACCTACGAAAAACATGGGCTTACGAAGAAGTACAGGCTAAGGGCGAACCCAACAAATCCTAATTATCTCTTACTTCCCCAGCATCTGCTCCTTCAGGCTTGCCTGCGCGGGCTTTGCGCACAGCCATATGCCGAACAGCGCCTTTTTGAAATCAATGCCCTGAATCGTCGTTTTGAGCTTGCCGTTCTTGCTGATTTTCGTTCCGGCGCCGGGTGCATAGACAAATTCATACACATCTTCTTTATTTATCTTCTCCCGAAATACGGCAATAAAGCTCTCCATCCTGTCGGCAAGAGGAGCCGTAGCGCCGCCCGTGGCGTTCACAAATCCCTCACGCGTTGCCGCCTCCATTTTTTCGCTCGTGATGAGCGATGAAATAATGTGCAGCCGTATGGCCATGGGCTCATCGGCTGCAATGATTTTTTCCGCATCGCTTTGCTTCTGCTTCAGATACAGCCCGCCCACATACAGATCCATGAAAAATTTCGTGCGCACGCCCGCGCCGTTGAGCGCAAGGGCCGCGCCGTCTGCCTGCAGCGCGTCGGGCATACTGATGCCGGCTATCTCTTTTGCCTGGCACAGTGATGCCGAGAGTATGGTGATGATGAAGAATAGCGCTAGATTTATTTTTCATATGGTTTCCTTTGCTGAAGGTTGATGGTTTTTTTGCAAAATACAGCAGTGCAGCTTCAGAGGTCAATATCAAAATGTGATGGCCGCATAATTGTTGCAACCTGCCGGCTATCCGCTTTGTGCCTCCATGTCAGCCATCCAGGCCCAGGCTGATGCAAGCCGGGCAAAGCATAAACAGCCCCGCGTTTTATATTGTCGGCCTGCTGAGGTTAGACTCTGCGAAAGAGAGAAAGACCCCAGAGGCTGAGCCCGCCGCAGACAAGCACTGCGGCAGTCGATATTTCCATGGGCACAGCCCAGCCGCCAACCGTAATTTGCCAGCCCAGCATCAGACGAACAACATGCACTGCCTGCGGCAAGGCCGAAAAACAGGCTCGTCAGTACACTGTATATTTTCATGGCGCGTGTCTCCCTTCAGGATGTTTGGTTGGAAGAGACTGTATTGAAAACAACTACCGTAGCTCCCGGGTTTTAGGTATGTATTCTTGCATCCGGGTCGGGCAGCTCACGCACGTCTCCGCGTTCCCACCAGGTATAGGGCACATAGGTGTTGGGCGGCGCCCCGGCATTGTAAAATGCCTCAAGGTAGCGGTTGATGGTCCTGCGGTCGGCGCTGCGCGGGAAATCATCCGGCTCCGCACATTCGATGCTGACATTCCTGCGGGGTGAAAAGAAAATGCCGTTTGCCGGGACGGAGCACAGGGCTTTTTTTAAACCAGTGTCAATGCCCGGCGCATGGCCCGAAGCCCAGCTGAAGGAACTGCCCCACAGGCCCGTGGTGCGCACCAGCACGATGCGCACATCAGGGCAGGACCGCAGTATGGTCTCCACGGCGCTGGTGCTGCGCAGATTTTCAAAGCGGCTGCGATAGGCGCGGCCTGCGGGATAGAGTATCACATTTTCGCCCTGGTTGAGCGCCGTGATGACCTCAGCCAGAGCATTTTCTATGATTCCCTTAGCCCTTCTGCCCGCGCGCTTGATGTCGGGAATCGGTATCGTGCCGATGAGCTCACACAGCCAGCGGAGCACCGGCCGGTTGATTTGATCCTCGAAAGCAAGGGGCCGTGCGCGGAAGGCCGGATAGAGCAGCGTGGTGATGATGAGGGGATCGATGAGGGAGGGGTGATTGGGTAGAAACAGCACGCCGGTTGCGCCCCGGCCGCGCACCCGGTCAAGCCCGCTGCAGGGTTATGCGATAGCGCAGCCACAGCAGCAGGCGGATGATGTATGAGGCGAAACAGCAGATTGGAATCATGAAAATACCATACCCTGCAAGCGGGAATTCGGAAATCGCCGAACTTTCAATTTAAAAGCATTTTGTGACATGTTAGCTCGAACTAGACATTCAAAAAGTCAGGCAGTGTCTTCTTTATTGTCATGCCGGCGAAAGCCGGCAATCCAGGAGTTTTCATGCAGGGGCACGATGCACGTGCCCTGCTGAATGACAGAACCATGCTTTTGTTCAGTTGCCGCTTATGCCGTCATCTTCGCAAGCGATCATTTTTGCGGCTACAAGCTGCGAATCCCAGCGGCTTTTGACCGCAGATAGACTGACTTTCTGAGGTCTAATCTATTAAAACCTGATCGAAATGCAGGTCTACTAGATCGACTGCAACAGTAGAAAACAATGCTCTAGAATTTGTATTTGATTATAAAGTATGCGTTGCTGCCCTCGCCATTAACCTCGCCGTAAACGCCGCGTGTGGTGTAGGACCGGTCGGTGATATTTCTCAGCTTGAGCGCAAGCTCCATGTTTTTGACCGGCAGTCCCGTGATGAACAGATTTGCATCAAAGGTGGCGAATCCTCCAAGGTGCCGGCGCGTTTTTTGATCGTTGTCGATCTGGCCAAGCTTGCGCTTGTCCACGTAATTCATTTCGAGATCAACCCTGAAGTGGCGCAGAAAACTGTACTCAATGCCGCAGTTGATGATGTGATCCGGCGCAACATTGTAAAAGCTTTCGATGGTGTTTTCGATTGTTTCTTCAGGGTTATCAGGATTGGTAATCACGGTTGTTGCGCTGGCTCCCTTTTGATGCCTTCCCAGAAGCCGTGTATAGTTGCCGTAGAGCGACACGTTCTTGACCGGCTGACAGGTTATTGAAATTTCAACGCCCTTGATGTTGTCCTTGCCGCTATTGCTGATTTTGCCCAGAGCATTTCGTTCTATAAGATCCTTGAACTTGTTGTAAAAGTAGTTGACCTCGATGCCGAAAATATTCTTGTAGTGATAGCCGACCTCAGCCTCGTAGCTGTCGATCTGCTCGGGATTCAAACCTGTTTCTTCGATCAGAACGGCAAGGGTCGGGGTGCGGAATGCCCGTCCGTAGAGAAGCTTTATATCAAAGTCGTCCCAGAAGAGATAGTTGATGCCGAAACGGGGGCTGTAAAAGTTTTCATATATGCTATGGTCGTCATACCGCAGCCCGAAGGTCGTTTCCAGGTTGTCGGTCAGCTTCCATTTGTCCTGAAAGTAAAAAGAATAGAGGTGCGTTTCATAACTCGGGAAATAGGTGAACTCTTCGCCGTAGGCCCGCAGCCTGGTTCGAGTTGCCGTCGTTGTAGCGGATGGATGACCCGAATGTGGCATAGTTGTTTGAAAAGAGCGTCTGATCGTATTTGAGCTCAGCGCCGTACTGGCTGTTTTTTTGGCGGTAGCGTGTCGGGTCGTAGTCTTCAAAGCTGTTAAAGAACTGATACCATCCCTGCAGCGAAACAGAGGATTTTTCAAAGGACTTGTTGAGGGTCGCCTGAATAAACGAGAACGGCTTGGATTGCTCGCCATTGAGCTTAAAAACAGGCTCGCTATAGTAGTCGCTGTACTTTGAGTAGCGCCCTGATATTTCAAAAATATCCTTATAGCTTACCTTGCCGTATACTTCGCCAAAGCGGTCGTCGAGACGCTGGCCGCCACCGGGAAGATCATCTTCAAAGCCGTGGCTCTGTGAGGATGAACCGAAAAGGAATGTGTCCCAGCCGTTTTTTGCAAATCCGCACTGCATGTTCGTGCCGCGCGTATCGTCGGAGCCCAGCTCGGCTGAGACCTGCGCGCCCTGAAGCTTTTCGCCCTTTTTGGTCACGAGGTTAACGACACCTGAAAAAGCATCGGGGCCCCACATGGCCGACCCCGGCCCGCGGATGATTTCGATTTTTTCAATATAGTCAAGAGACATTTCCATGCCGCGCGGGTACGCTACGGTGGACGCGTCGCTCGCAAACGGCACGCCGTCCATCATGACCAGAAATGAGTTGGGAATGCCCCGCAAAAAAATGCGCTCATGCAACTCGTTGCGGTCGACGAAAAAGCCGGGCACGTGGCGAAGCACCTCGGCCAGAGTGCGATAGCTGCTGAGGGCTTTGCCCTGTATGACGGTAACCGCCGCAGGCGCCCGGCGCAGGGGCTCTGCCTTGCGCGATGCGATGGATACCGTGTAGAGGTCTTCGCCCATGAACATGAGCCCCGTTTCATCCAGCGGCGGCGCGGCGGGAGAATCCTGGGCTCGTGCGTCGGCCTGTTGCAGCACGCAGGCGGCAAGTACCGCCAGCGCCATAAAAAAACTACAGTTCTTCATTGTCACCTCGCAAACGGTTCACCAGGCTGCGGAATTTTCCGCGGCTCAGGCCCAGCAGCCGCGCAGCCTCGCTCTGATTTTCATTGGCAAGCTCGATTGCGTCGCGCACGAGCTTTATTTCAAATTCTTCAAGATTCATGCCGTCGGGCGGCAGGCGGAACTGCCCGGGATCGGCCTGGCGCAGCCGGAGCCGCAATGCCGGGTGTGTTTAAAAAACCGAGATGCTCCGAGCGTATCGTGTCCGTCGGCGGAAAGAATGACGGCCCGCTCGATGGCGTTTTGCAGCTCACGGATATTGCCGGGCCAGCCGTGACGCGTGAGCGCCCGCATGGCATCGTCGTTGATCTGCGGATTGTTTTTCCCCATTGACTTTGCCGAACGCCGCAGAAAATGCAGCGCCAGAGCGGTAACATCCTGCCGCCGCTCCCGCAGGGGCGGCAGATACAGGGGGAAGACATTGAGGCGGTAAAAAAGATCCTCGCGGAATTTCTGCTGCTCAACCAGCTCCGTAAGGTTTTTATTGGTTGCCCCGATGACCCGCACGTCGGACTGAACGGTTTCGGTGCCGCCCACCCGCTCGAACTCTTTTTCCTGAAGAAAGCGCAAAAGCTTTGCCTGCGCTTCGAGCGTCAGATCGCCGACTTCGTCGAGAAACACCGTGCCTTCATTGGCGATTTCAAAGCGGCCCTGCCGCTGCCGGTCGGCGCCGGTAAAGGCCCCCTTTTCATGGCCGAACAGCTCGCTTTCGATGAGCGTCGGGGCGATGGCGGCGCAGTTGATGGCCATGAATTTTTTTGCAGCACGGCTGCTGTTGTAGTGAATGGCCTGCGCCAGCAGCTCCTTGCCGGTGCCGCTTTCACCCAGCAGCAGCACGGTCGTGCTCGGGCTTTTGGAAACCATGGCCGCCTGCTTGATGATCTGCAGCATCTGCTGCGATTCGGTAACGATATTGTGGAACTCGAAAAACTCGGACAGCTCCTCGCGGTGAATGCGCTTCTCATCCACCAGCTCGGAGAACCGGATCGAGCGCTGCACGGTCAGCAGGATTTTTTCTTCCTCAAACGGCTTGGTGATGTAGTCGATGGCGCCCTCGCGTATTGCCCCCACGGCCGAATCGATGGAGCCGTAGGCAGTCAGCACGACGACGGGATAATCGGGGTCGATTTTTTTGATTTCACGGATCAGCTCCAGGCCGTCCATGACCGGCATTTTCAGGTCGGTGATGACCATGGCATAGTGATATTTTTTAATGAGCTCCAGCGCTTCGCTGCCGTTTGAGGCCTGCTCGGTGCGGTATCCCTTCTGCTCCAGAATGATCTGCAGGATATGCCGCATTTTTTTTTCATCATCGACGATCAGGATTTTATTCATATGATGCTCCTTGCCATGCTCAGGCCTCGGCGCCCGGCAGATAGATTTTAAAAATAGCGCCTCCTCCGGGTGCTTCTGCGATGGATATGCCGCCCTGATGGCTTTCAATAAACTTTTTTACAATTGCAAGGCCAAGGCCCGTGCCCTGCGTTTTGGTGGTGAAAAAAGGCTCGAACACCTTCTCGCGTATTTCGAACGGTATGCCCGGCCCGCTGTCCTGGACCTGCAGGGTGACCAGGCCTTCATGGCAGTCGGTCCGGATGGTGATGGTGCCGTCGTGCTCCATGGCCTGCTGGGCATTGTTGGCCAGGTTCAGCAGCACCTGGTATATCTGGTCTTCATCGATTTCGGTCTGCGTCCGGGCGCACAGGTCCAGCTGCAGCCGAATGTTTTTCTGTGCTTCGTCGGGCACGCTGAAATGGCCGGCAAGCTTGCGGACAACATCGTTGACATCGCACAGCTGCTTTCTGCGGCGGGGCAGGGCGGGCGAAGGCCAGAAAATCATCGATAATTTTATTGAGCCTCCGAACCTCGTCCTGAATATAGCCGGTCATGGTTTCGTTCAGCTGGGGCGCGGTTGACGGTTTGGCTATGATATCGACGGCGCCCTTGATGATGCCCAGCGGATTTTTCAGCTCATGTGCGATGATGGTTGAAAATTTGCCGATTTCGGCCATCCTGTCCCGGTGCGCAAGGGCCCGGTAGGTGTCCTCAAGCTCGTCGCGCTTGGAGATGAGCGACTGGGCCATGAGGTTAAACGATTCTGTCAGCTGACCGAGTTCATCGGTTCCCGATACTGAGAGCCGCTCTTCCCAGTTGCCGCGGGCTATCGAGTAGGTGGCCTGCGCAAGCCGCTGAACGGGCAGAATCAGCGTGCGCGAGAAATAGAGAGCTGCAACTCCGCCGATAAAGGCCGCAATGGTTGCCGATATGAATATCCACCACCGCATGCGGTTCAGGGCGCTGATGATGCTGTCGCGCGAAAAAAGGACTTCGATTTTGCCTATGGCGCGGTCCTTGCCCCTGCCGTCACCGCCCTCTGCACCCTGCCGGGAATACAGCTTCATCTCATCGGCCATCGCATCGCCCGTGTCGGCGGAGAAGTACACCTGATAGACAACAAGCTCCTTCTGCCAGGGGAAAAGCCTGCGGGCCTTGCTGAGCGACACCAGTGCTTTGCCGGATTCATTATAAATGCTCACGCTTTGCACCGATGCCTCTTTCATGAGGTTCTGCGCCAGCGAGGTAAGGGCCGACTGGTTTTCGATGAAAAGGGGCACCTCAATATTGAGCGCCAGATTTTTCACGAGCGATTCTGCGGTATTTCTGAATTCCTGCAGCAGGGCCTTGCGCGACTGGAAGATGAAGACCGCGCTGAACACGAGCGATATGAACACGACGATGAATACCGTATAGCAGATGAATTTGAGATTGAGCCCCCATTTCATCATTTGATCACCTCATCGGCCTGCTGGATGGAGGCGGGGGCAAGCCGCACGCCAAGTTTTTCAGCGGTTTTCGCATCGATGCTTATTTTTATTTTTGCCGGCGGGGCAAAGACCGCGGTTTCCTGGCTGCCGCCCGCAAGAAAGGTTTGGGCAAGGGCCGCCACCTGCTGCCCCACGCCCTTGTAGTCAACGGCAAAAGCAAGCACGGCGCCGTTTTTGGCAAACCAGCTGTTGTACCCCACGACGGGTATTTTTCTGCGCAGCGCCTCTTTGATGATGTATTCGACGATTTTGGTCGATCCCAGCAGTTCGTCGGGAATGATCAGCAGCGCGTCAACGGCGAAGTCTTTGGATTCAAGGGTGGTTGATATCTGGCCTGCCGAGGTCACGGGAAAGGGCATGAGCGTGAGGGCGTTTTTTTTTGCTTCAGCCGCAAGGGTGTCAATCGCGGCCTGATTTGCCTCGCGGGTGTAAAAAACTCCGATGCGAGCGCGGCCCGGCAATGTGTCCCGTATCTTTTGCATCTGGAAGGCCGGGGAGATATTGAGGCTCACGCCGGGGAATGCTTCGGCCTGTCCGAAAAGCTTTTCCGGATTCAGTATCATGCAGAACAGGCGCTTCGGTGAACCTTTCTCCTTTGTCATCGCAAAAGCGGCCTGCGGTCCGACAGCTATCATCAGCCGGGGGTTTTTGTCCTTAATCTCTTTAACGGCTTCAAGGGCCTCCTCAGTATCCTCAGGTAGAACAGTTGTTTGAAGTGCATATGCCGAAAGCGCTTCTTTGATGCCGTCTATGCATGCAGTGTAGGGGATTATGTCGCTTGAGGAGACAATGGCCACATCGGCTGCAAACACCCGCAGAGGGAGCATGCACAGCATGGCCGCCAGTAGAAGCGATCTGGTTGCTCGACGGGACATAGTTCCTGGCTGTGAGTTAAGGTGATTTTTTTGATTGCCTTTGCTGCTGCAAACGGCTAAATCGTTGAAAACTGTTGAATATGTGATGGTTCATAACACTTTCCCCTGTAAAATGGAAGGGTGAAGTAGGGCGATTGAAGAATCGTGAATTAGAAGTCAGAAGTCAGAATAGATCCAGAAGACGGAAGACGAGAGCCGAAAATCAGAAGCCAGAAGGCAAGAGCCGGGGGTTAGGGAACAGGGTTCGGGGGTTAACAGGGTAGGGGCGCAGGTGCCTGCGCGCCCAAAAAAGAAAACAGAAGTGTCAAATGAAAAATCAGATGCCGCGAATTTTTAAAAAAATTATTGAGGGCTATACGCAGACTGCTGCTGCTTTTCCTGATCGTTTCAATCGGAGGGGTGCTGCTGCTGCGGTTTGTTGATCCGCCCTGCACGCCCCTGATGCTCTGGCGCTGGGCGGCGGGCGAGGGTATGCGCCATGAATGGCGCGATTTGAAGGACCTGTCGCCGGCGCTGCAGCAGGCCGTGATGGCGGCCGAGGACCAGCAGTTTCCCGACCATTTCGGGTTTGACTGGGACCAGATCGACCGGGCCATGAAGGAGAACCTTAAGCGAAAGCGGCCCCGGGGGGCCAGCACCATAACCATGCAGACGTCGCGCAACCTGTTTCTGTGGCAGGGTGGCGGCCTTGTGCGCAAGGGGATCGAGGCATACTTCACGCTGATGCTGGAGCTTTTCTGGCCCAAGGCGCGCATCATGGAGGTATATTTGAATATCGCCGAATGGGGCAGCGGCGTTTTCGGTGCGGAAGCTGCCAGCCGCGCGTACTTCAACCGGCCGGCTGCACAACTCACGGCGCAGCAGGCGGCCCTGCTTGCCGCGGTTCTTCCCAACCCGCGCCGCTGGTCGCCGGCAAAACCAAGCCCCTATGTTGCTCGCCGTGCAGCCGATATCGCCGCTGACATGCACGCCTTTGCACCGTTTAAGAAAAAAATATATCCGTCTCAAAAAAATAGGGAAAGCAATAAAACAAAATAGATGCTCTTAATTATCCGGCCAATGTGCAGGGTGATTGATGATAGGTTCGCGAAAGGGATTCAAATCGTCATATCACGGAAGATGCTTATTATATGTTTTGCTCCGCTATACCGCGGTCCGATTGTTGATCTGATTTCGATTATGCGTTTGGAAGAAAATCCTAACCATTTCAGGCAAACCATGTCGTTTCTCCGTAGTTGGTTTCACCCCCGCTGCAATTCTATCACCCCCGCGACATTTATTTCAGCAGTCCAAAAATCATTCATTGCGCCCCAACCGGCTTGCAATATTCTTTCGATGCAACCCTCTCTGCTGGGGTGGATGCGCTGCAATCATATGTAATCTGTTTTTATGCTTTTGTTGAGCCTGTAATAATGCGATAATATGATATAAAGAGCCTGTAAGTGCAGATTTTTCAAGGATGCGCCGATCCATGTGCATGCTGCACCGACAAAATACGAACTTATGTGCACAGCCCAACAGCTCTGCCGGCAGCTTTATGTATGCTTAAAAAAACGCTTATCATAATTACCAATCTGGTTGCCCGGGAGCGGATTGAAACCTATATCCGCGAGCGGTCAGATGCGGAATTCACGCATGGTATTTGCCCTGACTGCGCAAAAAAACTGTACCCGCAGTTTTACAAGGAATAGGGGGCCGGTTGCAAACCCGCCCCTGCTTGTGATAAAAAGCGGGGTGCTGCATTGGCGCATGTGCCGCAGCTAACTGCATAAATAAATAGGGCACTGCACACATCAGAGTAATGGCTGAGCGCTCGATACGGCGCCCAAACGGCTAAAAGGAATCCAGCATGGAAAAAAGCACGGATCAAAGACAGTATATTCGCTATTCGCTCGGGCTTGAGGCAACAGCCGTGGTCGGCAATAAAGCCCCGATTCAAAGGTGCCTGGTTCATACCATCAGCCACAGCGGCGCCTCCATGAATCTGCTCGTTCAGGAAGAAATCGCCGCCGGACAGAACATCATGCTCGGGATCGCGTTTCCGGGAAGAAAGCTTCCCGTCGATGTTATCGTCAAGCTGAAATGGGTTGGCATGATTCAGGATGATGATCAGTTCAACGCTGTGGCAGGAGGGGTGATTGTATTTGTCAAAGATGAAGACAGGAAAATGCTGCTGGATTATGCCTTCAAGCAGGTCCTGGCGGCGGAAAAAACCCGCAAGCGGTAAACTTTTCTCATCAGAAGCACGCTGCAGGCCGGGCGCGTGCAATAACTGAAAGGCACATACCATGACCATACGGATGCGCATATTTTCCGATTATATATGACCCTTCTGCTATATCGGCAAGGGCATTGTCGACGAGCTGAAAAAAGAATTTCCCATCGAGGATGAATGGCTTCCCTTTGAGATTCATCCCGAGACACCGCCTGAAGGCGTGCTGCTGACCGTGAGCCTTCCCCATATCGACTGGGACGGCATGTACCGCAATCTCCGGAAATCCGGCGAGAGGTTCGGCATACAATTCGGCACTGTGCAGCTGCTGTCAAACGCGCGCATGTCGCTTGCGGCAGGGGAGTTCGCCCGCGACTGCGGCAGATTCGATTCCTACCACGAGGCAATATTCAACAGCTATTTCACGCAGGCCCGCGACATCGGCGACTGGAAGGCTGTGCGGGAGGCTGCTGAGTCCGCAGGGCTTGACACGGCGGAGCTGAAAAAAGCCCTTGATGACGGCCGCTACCTGCAGCGGCTGTCGGCCGTGACTGAGGCGGCACACCAAAGCGGCATCAACAGCGCACCCACCTTCATCATCAATGAACAATTTGCCATTGTGGGCGCGCAGCCCCTTGAGACATTCCGGGACGCGCTTGTGCGGGTCATCAGCAAGGGCTAAAGCCTTTTTCTGTCATTTTGATCTCCGAGTAGGGGCTCAAAATTTTGAGCCCCTACGAAAAGCCCCTACGAAAAGCTTAGGTTGTCTTCCCGGGAGGCGCTCATACCCCCACCGTGCTTCCATATAATCTGTTTGGCGACGAGCTGCGAGACGGGCTGGATTTAAAGCTGAAGCTGTAACGGAAGAGAGGCGAAGTGTGAAACGGCGGGTTATCGTTTCAGCCACGAACGGGCCTGGGAAAGGGAAGGGGCTTTAAGCCACTGTTCGAGCTCGTGTTCGTCAACAGCTATTGATTCCGGGGCCTGGCCCAGATCACAGCGCTCACTGTTTTCAAGCCACTCGATTATTTCTCCCAGGGCTTCAAGTTCGTCAAGAAGTTCTCTATCCTTTTGTTTGCTCATACTTTGTGCCGTTATCCCTTTAACAAATCATGTTGCGAACAGTTAATAGCATCGACATATTCAAGGGAAACTTTATCGAAATCAGTGGCAAAGTCAGTCTGTTAAAATCTATAAAAAAGCTCTTTTTTTTGCCCGCCTTTACTATCCTGTGGCTGATACTGGAAAAGAACGTCTGTAAATTTCCGGCCTTTTTTTTCAAAAATTTTTGCTGTCGGCCATGAGAAAAAGCCCGAAACAAAAAACAAGCCCTGGCGGGGAGCGCATACAGACGTTTTCCGGAGTTGCATACCGTGTGGCCGGACAGTCAGCCGGCCGGGTCGAACCAATAAGAGAATCCGGGGGTATATCAAACTGTCAACAAAGGGGCCCTATTCAATTATACACAAAAAATATGCCCATTTCATCCCCCTGTGAAAAAGGGGATACAGGGGATTTTTTGCGCTGATAACCATCTTTTGCAAGGGATTTCGCCAGCTGGGTGTCTACGGGTTTGTGAAGACCGTCATGGCCTGAAGCCCCGGTCGGCGGGTATGCCTGTCGTAAACGGGGGGGGGCCGAAAGGTGATAATGAATGGCGTCGGTGAAGGCCAGCGGGCAGGCATGCGTCCTGGCCGAAAACGCACCGGCGGTGCAGGCTTCGCCTGCACTCACCGGCATGGAGCACGAGGCGTTCCGCCTCAGGATTTTGATGCGGACTTCTTGCGGGAAAAAATGCCCTTGATCAGGCTGACAAGCTTTGCGCCCTTTTTCTTTTTCGGAGCGGATTCTTCGCCGTAATATTCCACCACCTTGCCTGTCGAAGCTTCTGGTGATTTTGTGCGGTTGGTGGGACGGCGCCTGCGCGGTTTCTTTTTCTTGAGCGCATCTCCTTCAGCAGCAGCCGTGATGCCGGATGGCTGTTGCGCAGGTGCCCGTTCGGGCTTTATAGGCCTGGCAGCAGCGGCTCTTTCGCCTGCTGCCGCAGGCTTGCCTGCCTGAGCCGCGGGCCTCCGGGAGGGCGGCGCTTTCTCAGCCGGCGCGGACCTCTCGGCATGTCTGGGCCTTGGGGATGGTCCGCCCCTGCCGGCGCCTCTGCCTCCTCTGTCGCTGGTCCGGCCGCCTCTATCGGCGCTCCGGCCGCCCCTGCTGTCACCGCCGGGCCGTCGCCTGTCGTCGTGAAAGCGTATGCCGGCCGATGAATCCTCGATAAAATCATCATCTGTGGCAAAGGCTACGGGGATTTTCACATTAATGAGAGCTTCAATTGCCTCAAGACCGTAGACATAGCGCTCGCAGACTATGGTAATGGCTTTGCCCGACTTGCCCGCCCGCGCCGTACGGCCGATCCGGTGCACATATGCCTCGGGATCTTCCGGCAAATCATAATTCACCACCAGGTCAAGGTCATTGATGTGCAGGCCGCGGGCTGCTACATCTGTGGCCACCAGGATATGCAATTGTCCTGATTTCATGGCATTAATGATGCTGAGACGCTTGCTCTGGGGCAGGTCGCCGACGATGTACTCGCAGGTGAAACCGTTGTGCGCAAGCCGCTTTGCCACCTCTGCGGCCCTGCTTTTCATATTGGTGAATATAAGCGCGCTGCCCGGGTTTTCCTTCTTGAGAATGCCCAGCAGCAGCTTCATCTTCTCGTCCCTGTCGACATGGTACAGCATCTGGGTGACCGTCTGGACAGTGACCTGCTCGGGGGCCACCTCGACCTCGGCAGGGTCGGTCATATACTCGGCGGCAAGATCGCGCACTTTGCCCGAAAGGGTTGCGCTGTACAGCATGGTCTGCCGGCTGCCCGTAGGGGGCAGCTTTTTAATCATGCGCCGCAGGTCGGGAAGAAAGCCCATGTCAAACAGGCGGTCAGCCTCGTCGATAACAAGGATGCCTATATCGTCAAATCGCAGCTTCCCCGACTGATTGAGGTCGATGAGCCGGCCGGGCGTTCCAATAATCACGTCAACGCCTTTGCGAAGCATTTCCTCCTGGCGGTGGTAGCCGACGCCGCCGTAAAAGCAGCCGGTAGAAAAGGGCAGATGCGCGCCCAAAAGTTTTGCCTCATCCTCGATCTGTATGGCCAGCTCCCGGGTCGGCGCTATGATGAGGGCCCGCTTGGGAAATTTGAAATGCTCCTGCGTGAACAGCTGAAATATGGACACGAGAAATGCCGCTGTCTTGCCCGAGCCGGTCTGCGACTGCACCAGCACATCCCTGCCCTCCAGGGCGTAGACATAGGTTTTTTCCTGTACGGGCAGGCAGTCGGTAAAATCTGCATCTTTGATGCCCTGTTGAAGTTCTTCCGTAAGATTTAATTCCGTAAATTTCATAACAAGCCTTTCAATTGCTGAACCGTAAAACGTGAAGGATATGCTGCCAGTGTTGAGTAATTGCCATCATACAGGGTTCGGCTGCTATGAGCAAGGCTCTTTTTGGGGCCTGAGCCTTTTGAGGAATTGCTTTGATGCGGGCGGCAGTCTGTGCTACTCTTTAATCAATTAGAAAAAGGAGATTCTGCCGTGCCTGAATTGCGCAAAGACCCCATTATAGACCGATGGGTTATCATATCCACTGAACGGTCCAAGCGCCCCTCGGACCTGCTGGTCGAAAAGACCCGCAGCCGGGTCGGATTCTGCCCCTTGTGCCCCGGCAATGAAGATAAAACCCCGAATGAAGTTTTTGCCGTGCGCGACGGCAATACGCCGCCCGACACGCCCGGCTGGAAGCTGCGGGTCGTGCCCAACAAATTTCCCGCGCTGGTGACTACGGGCGATCTGAACAAGCGAACCGAAGGCATCTACGACAGAATGAACGGCCTTGGCGCCCATGAGATCATCATCGAAACGCCCGACCACTATGCCACCGCCACAACCATGACGGTTGATGACTTCAAAAACATCATGATCGCCTGGCGGCAGCGCATTCTTGCCTACCGGCAGGACAGCCGCTTCCGCTATACTGCCATATTTAAAAATTACGGCGAAATTGCCGGCGCAACGCTCGAGCATCCCCACTCGCAGCTCATCGCCCTGCCCGTGGTTCCCAAGCGGGCAGTGGAGGAAATAGAAGGCGCCCAGGCCTATCACGCCCAACGGGATCGCTGCGTTTTTTGCGACATCATCGGCCAGGAACTGGCCGACACGCGCCGCATTGCCGCCGAGAACGACCGCTTTCTGGCCTTCGAGCCTTTCGCCTCGCGCTTTCCGTTTGAGACCTGCGTTATCCCGAAAATGCATACCGCTTCGTTCGAGGATGCCGACGAGGCCATGATCGACGCCCTTGCAGATATGATGAATACGATTTTGAAAAAAATCAACGCGGCCCTGAATTCTCCGCCCTACAACTGCATGCTGCATTCCTCTCCGTTCAATACGGACGTGGGCGCGTTTTACCACTGGCATATAGAGATAACGCCCCGCCTGACGCGTGTCGCGGGCTTTGAATGGGGAACGGGCTTTTACATCAATCCCACGCCGCCCGAGCAGGCGGCCCAGTATCTGCGCGAAGCGCAGGTAGGCTGACCCGGCAGCGCCGGGCAGCACAAGGAGGATACCATGAAGAAGCTTCTCTTTGCAGACGACGAGGAAAGCATCCGGCTGCTGTACAAGGAAGAATTCGAGGAGCTGGGCTACGAGGTCATTCTCGCTGCAGACGGCCATGAGGCTCTCGAGTTGTTTTCCCTGCATGCTCCCGACCTTCTGGTCATCGACATCAAGATGCCCGGCATGGACGGCATCGAGCTGCTCCAGCGCGTGCGCGAGCAGTCGCGCCAGGTGCCGGTCATCCTGTGCACCGCCTATGGCGAGTACAAGCAGAACCTTGAGACCTGGGCATCTGATGAGTATGTGGTGAAATCGGCCAATCTCGACGGGCTGATGAAAAAAATTGAAAAGCTGCTGATAAAATAATCTTCCCAGGCATATCCGGGGGGCATACTAAGAGAGAAGTCAGGAGCCAGCAGGTGCGGAAAAAAGTTCGGAGTTCGGAGTTCGGAGCAGGATGATTCAAGATTCCGGATTCATGATTCAAGACACAGTGTGGGGGCTGGTTGCAAACCTGTTCAGAGTTCGGATTTCGGAGGATTGAAGAGTTAGAAGCTGATGTGCTCTTCTGTGCTGAATTCTGAATACGGAATCCTGTATTCTTTTCTAAAGGAACATAACCGCACATACCTGCTTCTGAACGAAAAGTCATTTTTTTGCAGGTTGGGTTAAGCCCGAAAGAAACCGTTGGGTTTCGTACCTCAACCCAACCAAAAACAAATGCTTACGAACAAGCACTGTCATAAGGGCGAACCCGACATAATGTATGGTTCAGGGTTTTCGTTCAGGCAATAAGTATACTCAACTTGACTGACTTTTTAAGCGGTGCCAGCCTGCTCAGTGGCACGCCGCTTGCGTCGGGCGGACTAATAAAACCACCTGCGATAATGCTGCATATCTAGAATCATAATCTCTTGTGAAAGTGAAAGCTGCAATGGGAAATGATATCTCCGGCCAACTCAACACCTACGGACAGGAACACATTCTCAACTATCTTGAACGCATGAACACCTGTGAACGGCAGTCTCTGCTGGAGGATGCGGCACACATTGATCTCAAACAGATAGCCGGGCTTTTCAGCTCCTACCGCTCATCGCGGCAGCAGGGGCATGAGCAAAAAGTCTTCGAAGCAGCTGAGGTGCTTGCGTTTCCGCCCACTGACGTGTTTGCCGCCGAGCGCGGCAGGCTGACAGCCCTCGGGCAGGACATGCTGCGGCAGGGCCGCGTGGCGATTTTTCTTGTTGCCGGCGGCCAGGGCACGCGCCTCGGGTACAACGGCCCCAAGGGCTGCTTTCCGGTTTCGCCGGTCAGGCGGAAAAGCCTGTTTCAGCTGTTTGCCGAAAGCATTATGGCCCTGCGCCGCCGCTATAACGCCGCGCTGCCCTGGTATATCATGACCTCTCAGGAAAACAATGCCGCCACCTGCGCCTTCTTCAAAGAGCACGGCTTCTTCGGCCTGGGCGCCGACACGGTCCAGTTCATCATCCAGAAGGAAAACCCCTCTCTTGACCTTGACGGCCGGCTGATCGTATCGCCGGATAAAAAGATTTTCAAAAACCCCAACGGCCACGGCGGCTCTCTCTATGCAATGAAAGATTCCGGCGCTCTTGCGCAGATGGCAGCCCTCGGCATCGACGAGATATTCTACTTCCAGGTAGACAATCCGCTGGCAAAGATAGCCGACCCCCTGTTTATAGGCGCGCATGTGGAAAACCGTGCGCAGATGTCGACCAAGGTCGTGCGCAAGGTGGATCCGTCTGAAAAGGTGGGCATCATAGGCCGCGTCAACGGCAGGCTCGGCTGCATTGAGTACAGCGAGCTGTCGCAGGCCGAAATAGCCGAGCGGCTCCCTGACGGCAGGCTGCGGTTCTCCAGCGCCAATATGGCCATCCATATGCTGAGCCGCGCCTTTGTTGAAAAGCTCACCAGCGACCCTGAATTCAGGCTCCCCTATCATATCGCGGTGAAGGGCATTGACTGCCTTGCACCTGACATGGCCACGGTAAAAAAGATCGATGGCCTCAAGTTTGAGATGTTTATTTTCGACGCCCTGGGTTTTGCCGAGCGCTCGGTGACACTGGAGGTGCCGCGGGAGGAGGAGTTCTCTCCGGTAAAAAACAGCACCGGCGCCGATTCGCCCGGCACAGCCCGCGCGGCCATGATCAGCCAGCACCGCTCGTGGCTGCAGGGCTCGGGCAAGCTTCCCGCCGTGCCTGATGATCTGACCATTGAAATCAGCCCCCTCTATGCCCTTGATGCAGCCGAGTTTGCGGAGAAATTCTCATTCCCGCCAAACCTGTCTTCAACTTTATATGTCGAGTAGGATGAGAGCAGGGGCATCGGCCCCGGCTGACCGGCTGAAGGAGCGAAAAAAAACAAAGCGGTTGAGGCACAGGGCCGCAACCGCTTGCTGATTTTGTTTGGTAAAGAAATGGTGCGGTGTGCGCACCCTGTCGTGTCACGCAGGTGTTACATTTTCCGCCTGAGGACCCTTCGGACCCTGGGTGACTTCCATGGTAACCTTCTGGCCTTCGGAAAGCGTTTTGCGGCCGGTTCCATTAATGGCGCTGTGATGTACAAAAACATCTTTGCCGCCTTCTCTTTCTATGAAACCAAAACCCTTTTCTTCGTTGAACCATTTCACTGTTCCGGTAACTAATTCTGACATACAAACCTCTTCACTTAAAAGTTCGCCAACTTCAATTGGCATTACAAAACGCAAGCCTCACGACGAGGCTGGCATCTAACCTCTTCGGCTGGAGAGCGCGGGCTCTCTGCCGGAAAGAATACATTCAGTCTGCCTCTGCACTTCCGGGGCTATCCGCATCGGTTTCCGGCTGCAGCTTTTTTTTCTCTAACCGGACGCGCCTTTTTTCTTCCTGCTTTTTTTTCTTTGCCAAATCCCTCTGGCGCTTTTCATATTGATAATTCGGTTTTGCCACCTTGCCACCATTGTAGGAGAAAAAAAGGAGCTTGCCTAGGAACCGCGCTGCTTTTCTGTAATGAAGCGCGATAAGCGGCAGATACTCTCAGCGGATTAAAAAGCCCCAACCTTAATTTTAAAGGATACTATCTCATGTATTCGACCGAGCCATGAACGCTTATTTCAAATTGTATAGATATTGTCAAGGGATTTAGTTTCATGCTCTTTTTTGTTGCAAGCAAAAAAAGAGCATGGCGCCCACCGCCCCCTCTTCTTGTACTCCATTATAGGGGGTTGGTAAGCTGTAATTTTTTGGCATGCCATGCAGCTGTCCGGAGAGCCGTTATACGGCATTTCAGGCAGGCATGGTTACTCAAGTAGTATGTTGAGCTAAAGGCTGAACCTCCTCTCCGCTCCTCAAGCCCCTTTTTTTTGCAAAGCTGTTTTTGCTGGCGTACAGGCACAAGGGCTTTAGTAGCGCATGGCAGCCCCTTGTGCTCATTATGAGTAGATTGATTTGCTAATTGTTACTCATTTTGAATACACACAAGCTGTAAATATGGTTTTTTAGGAGTGAAAAAACTTTATTTATGTAAGCACGTAAGAAAATTTAAATTTCATGTGCAACATTTTTTAAATTTTTCTCTCTCAATGCAGGAACCAGCAAAGAATGCGTTCATATTGGCACAGTATGTGTAATATGACAAGGTGTCGAGCAAGACACATGTATTAAAAACCAGGCACAGAAAGACATATCAGCAGCAAGCCGAAAAAGGCAAACCAGTCGTAAGATTGGGACGCAAAACCACCGGTCCTTACATATATGCAAGGATAGCGGGGCAGCCGGACAGGGAAATGATATACATATCAGTCCGGCCCCTCCGTGCAATCAGGAGGGGCTTTTTATTGCAAGAGGCATTGGGCTTTGCTCAAACCGGCACTCCTATCGCGCACAGCATTTGAAACGATTGCATCAAACGCTTATCCGGGGATTACTATGACTGTGAATTTTGAAAAGCCGCGCATACTGATTGCCGACGACGATTGCGTCATACGTTCTCTGATCAAAGAGTTTTACGAGGAATACGACTTTGAGCTGATCGAGGCGGTTAATGGACAGGAGGCGGTTGCCCGGACCCGAGACTGTAACCCCAGCCTGATTCTGCTGGACATACAGATGCCGGTTTTGAACGGATATGAAGCAGCAGCCATACTGAAAAATGACGAAGCTGTTAAAGACATTCCGATACTTGTTATTACCGGTCAGGAGCGCAGGGAGGTAGAGAAGCGGATAAGCGGCATGTATGATGGGTATGTGTGTAAACCCTTCAAAAAAGCGGATCTGATTCAAGCGACCATGCAGTGCCTGCCCGGTAGACAATAAATAAAAAGGGGACGCGGAAAATAGAACAGGTAATCAGGGAACCGTACCCGCGTAATCCGGCTGTTTTGTGCGGGACCATCAACCAGTACAGGAGTCATGCAGAACATGGAAGAATCTCTCTATGCAAAGATGCGCGCCAAGGCACGCTTCGATGCCAACCTCAAAGCCACCTACAGTATTAAGGGTCAGGGCGCTCAGCATCAGGAATGCCGGATCGCCAATCTGAGCTCAAGCGGCGCGACAGCCTGTTTTCCGCGCACAGAAAGCCTGCAGAGAGGGGCTGTTGTTGTTATGGATATAGCCATACCCAATACGATCATGCGCATTGCCACTGAGGCGGAAATCATGTGGACCAAGCAGCGCTTCAATGAGTTGATAAGCGGCATCAGGTTTACGGATATGCTCAGCGACAGCATGATCCGGCAGCTTGTTAAAAAAGACCCCGGAAAATGATATGGCCACCGGATTCCAGCTGTGCTGCGCAACTTAGAAAAAGAAAACCCAATGAAGTCATAAAGGGTCAAAAAAAACAGTCATTGCGGACGACGTGAAGCAATCCTGCTGTAGTGAGATTGCCGCGGCCTGCGGCCTCGCAATGACATTTTGTTAGAGAGTATGCGCAATGACACAAAACTCTATTATGAACCATGTACTGTCATTGCGGACGAAGTTAAGCAATCCCGTTTTTATTAAGATTGCCGCGTCAGCGGCTTCGCTCCTTCCGCGCACTGAGCCTCGACGGATATCTGTACGAAGGCCATCAAAATTAAGTTGCACAGTCAGCTAGAGCATGTAACTCAACGAAGACGGGTTGTCATGTCGAATCCACCACTACAGAAAAAAGGTACATGCTCTAACCTTCCCCATTCCCCGGCTATGAGAATTTTGTATCTAAGGCACCTTTGTGCCAAAAAAATAGCCTTTAGGGCTATTGTATCATTCTTAAAAATCCCGTAAAATTGTGCCAATCAAATAATTTATTTTATTATTCCTAATAACAATTATTAAAATTTATTAATATGGCTAAATCTGTCGCCGGCAAACAGCAGCTCCTGGAGAATATTTTCGATACCCTCGAAGATGGTCTGATTATTCTCGACGGCACTGGCATCATAGAAAAGGCAAATGCCTCCGCACAGAAAGTACTGGGCTATACTGAGCGGGAGCTTGTCGGGAAATGCCTGTCGTCTTTTTATGCCCAAGACCATTATGAAGAAAATGAGCCTTCGATAATGAGCAGGCTCCTGGCCTGTGGGGATGCTCAACGCTGCGAAGCGAAATTGAGAAGCAAAGACCATAATGTTTTTACTGCTTCAATGCAGGCAAGCTTGATTAAGGACCGGAGCGGCAGTATTCTCGGCGGCCTGTGCAGGATCTGCGATGTCACGGCAGGCAACCTGATGGCACAGAGCCTGCAAGCGGCCGAGGAAAAATACCGCATCGTGGCCGATTTTACCTGCGACTGGGAGACCTGGGTGGATCCTCTCGGAAACCTTAACTATATCTCCCCCTCCTGCAAAAAAATAACCGGCTACTCAGCAGAAGAGTTCCTGTCAAATGCGAACCTGCTCAAAGAAATTATTCTGCCCGAAGAAATCGAGGCAGTAAAAGCCAGGTATCAAAAAGCCCTTAAGGGGAAAAAGGAGCTTACCCTGCAGTTTCGTATCCGGCGCCGCGACGGCGGGATTCGCTGGATAGAGCTCACCAGTCAGCCCGTCATGATTGAAGGGCGCTACCGGGGCCACCGGGCCAGCAACCGCGATATTACCGATCGCAAAGAAGCTGAAAATTCTCTGCGCCAGAGCGAAGAGCGCTACCGCAGGCTTACAGAAACAGCCCCCGATGCCATCATTACCGCTGACAGTAAACGCCGCATCGTGGCATGGAATTGCGGCGCGGAAAAAATCTATGGCTTTAAGGCCGAAGAGGTGCTCGGGCGGGACTGCAGCCGTATGATTCCGGAGCGCTTTCGGGCGCGGCACAATGAAATGTTTTCTCTGCTGCTTGAAAAGGGAGTGGCTGTTTCCAGCAGCGCCGCGATGGAAGGGATCGGGCTGAGAAAGGACGGATCGGAGTTCATTGCTGAACAGACCTGCAATACTCAGTGGGTAGGAACGGAGGCCTACTTCACCGTCATTGTGCGCGATATAACGCAGCGAAAGGAGATTGAAAAGAGACTGTATGAAAGCGAGGAACTGTTTCGGCTGAGCTTTGAAAACGCGCCCGTCGGCATTGCCATTTTTGACCGGAGCGGAGCGCTCATGCGGGCAAACAGCGCCTTTCAGCAGTGCCTCAACCGCACGCTGCAGGAGCTCCAGGAGCAGGGGCTGGATCACTTTCTGCACTACGAGGACCGCGATAAAAGCATCCGGGGCTTTGCTGCCGACCCGCAGCGGCTTCGTGAGCATATGGTCGTTGAAAGCCGCTATTTCATGGGCAGCGGCACCGTCATGTATACCAATCAGCACATACAGGGGGTTTTCGGCCCCGACGGAGACCTGCGGTTTATTGTTGTGCTCATCGAGGATATAACCGACACCAAGCGGTTCAATCTGTTCAATGTGAACATTATAAAAAACATAAAGGGACTCTATCTCCAGCTGCAGGAACTGTCCGAAACTCTGCCCGACGGCCAGCAGTTAGCCGATTCTAAATCACTGTGCGATTATGCCCTGTCGCCCACGGAAACCCGCGTTGCAGCCATGATATACCACGGCTACACCAACGAAAAAATAGCCAGGCAGCTCTGCATTTCAGTAAATACGGTCAAGCACCATATCACCAACATTTACGCTACGCTCAAGGTGGGAAACCGCCTTGAGTTCATCAGCACGATACGGGATAAACGTATTGTTATCTAGGCGTTTTCACTCCCGACATCCAGGATCATCCATCCCCTGCTCATGTCAACGCTCAGCAATCCCTGCACCGGCTTTCTTCATTGTCTTCAGAAAATCATCGCCTGTGGCGATACTTCTTGAAGCAGGCACCTCAAACACTGCGTGTTTTTGCTGACGCCCTTTCAGGGCGAAATCAAGCGCCGCTCGGGTGGCTTGATTTCAACCAAACCCGAAGGCACTATAGTGCCTAAAAAATAGCCCTTGGGGCTATTGTTGTATCCGATAATATAATTTAATATTCCATTACTAAATTATGTTTCTTGAAAGCAGATGGCAGGAAAGGCAATGGCGAAATCAACACTCATCTGTTCACAGCCTTCATGGCATATAAGCAAAAAAGGAGGTCGTCATAACCGGCGTTTTCATACTTAGATGATCAGGCTAATGCTTAATAATCGATACGGGGTTTGTTATCATATTTCTGCTCACGAAATTGATGCCCGGCAGAGTGCGTGATTGCATATTGAACCGGTTGTTACCACCGGTCTGTGTCTCGCCGTATCACCTGAGCAGGAAGGCCAATGGCGCCGTGAACGAAACTGAAACAAACTAACTGGAAAATGTAATTTTCTTATGGAAGGCAAAATATATATGAATAGAAAGATCGCTAAAAGCCCGCAATTTGATTGCGAGGCCTGTAAAAATAATCGAAGGTTATTAGAGCCCGGCTCTGACAATCAGGGAAAATGCCTGCCCTTAGAAGGACGGCTATGCCTTCTGGAGTCACCATTAGAAAGATTAAAGGCGCCGCAGTTGAGTGATTACACTGAACTGATTTGGTAAACAGGCGTCAATTAAAAAGCCCCTGTTCTTTTCTTGAATAATTATAAATAGCAAAGGAGGCTGGAGAAATTTGGGCAACAAGAATCCAACTGATAAAAAGCCGTGGCAGAAGCCGGAACTGATTGTGCTGGTGCGCAGCAATCCGGAGGAGTCGGTTCTGACTATTTGCAAAAATGCAAGCGCTGCAGGCCCGCTCAATAAAAAGAAATGCAACAGAGGGCCAAGCGGCTGTAGCGTTATCGGCACTTCCTGACTATCTCCATTGTACGAGTAATGTTGTAGCGTCAAGACCGGCTTTTGACAGTTTTGATGATGAATGGATACGCCTTTTTCCCTCTCTTGCTTCATCTGAACCCACACTCTTTTAGGTGCGCGTTACATTGTGCAGGGGGCGTTAGGTGAAAATATATCCGGCTGCATTGCAGTGCAGAGTAGCCTGCAGCGCGGTTTTTTTTGTGAAAGGATCCGGGGTGGAATTGCGAAGGGACATCGATTTTTTTTTACGATGGTGGTGGCTTTTGCTGCTTTGCATGGCTGTGGCCGGCGCTTATTCGTATTTCAGGAGCTCCATGCAGGAACCGGTATATGAGGCTGTGAGTTCAATATTGATCAATCAAGCTTCCGGCACAAAGAGCGTCGATATAAATTCAATTCAGCTGAGTGAGCGGCTTGCGCGCACGTATGTTGAGCTGCTGCAGTCAGAGGCGATACTGTCTGAGGTTGTTTCTCATCTGAAGTGTCCGTTCGATGCCAAAACGCTTGCCGGCATGCTTCAGGTGCGTTTAGTGCGGGATACGCAGCTTATCAAGCTGAGTGTCGACGATACGGATCCGGTTCGCGCCGCAGCGCTCTGCAACCATATTCCTGAAATCTTCAGCTCATATAATACCAGCACGCAGTTGAGCCGTTTTGATGAATCAAAGAAAAGCCTGACCAGGGAAATTGCCGCCCTTGAAAAGCAGATTATGCAGATGGAGTCCCGGATTGCTGCTTTACAGAGCGATACTGTGCCTGAAGCATCAAACAGGAGGGCTTCTTTGGGATCTGATTTGGTGCGTTTGCGGCAGAGCCGGTCCAACCTGGTGGAAAGTTATGAAAATCAACGTCTGGTAGAAGCCCAAACTCAGAACAATGTGTTTGTGGTAGACCGGGCAAATGTGCCCGGTTTTCCGATTCGGCCAAACATTCCCCGCAGTGTTCTGGCGGGTGTTGTAATTGGTTTTCTGCTCGGGGTTGCGCTGATTTTTTTTATTGACTATCTTGATGATTCCATTAAGTGCGCTGAACAGATTACGGATTGTCTCGGGCTTCCGCTGATTGGGGTGGCTGTTCTTCAGTCGGCTAAGGAGGTCGAGGCCAAACCGATTGCTCATACGACGCCCCGCGCACCCATCACCGAGGCATTTCGATTTATACGGTCCAATATCCTCTGGTCAGCCGTCGATAAACCTGTACGCAGGATTCTCGTTACAAGCATTAATGCTCAGGAGGGGAAATCGTTTGTGGCTGCAAATCTTGCTGTTGTTTTTGCCCAGGCCGGCAAGTCGGTAGCGCTGCTTGACTGCGATTTGCACCGCCCTTCCCAGCACAGGCATTTTAACAGGGCTAACAGGCCGGGCCTTTCGGGAATCATACTGCAGGAGACTTTCAATCCTGAAAATATTTTGTTCCCTACGGATGTTCCCAATCTCAGACTGCTTACCGCCGGGGCGCTTCCGCCGCAACCGGCTGAACTGCTGGGCTCTAATAAAATGGGGCTTTTTCTGGACGCTATAGCCGCGCAGCAGGATTTTATCGTTATTGATTCACCGCCTATTGCGGCACTGACGGATGCCGCCATGCTTGCCAAAAAGGTTGATGGCGTCGTGCTGGTCGTCGAGGCGGGCAAGACAAGTGTCTCAGATGTGAGGCACGCCAAAGAGCAGCTGGAGCGCTCAGGCGCGCATATTACAGGCGTTGTTTTAAACAAGGCGCCTCGTGATCGAAGCAGCTATTATCATTATCACTACAGCAGCTATTATAATTCCACCTATGGGGAAGGTGGCACGCGAGAACCGGGTTTATTCAGGCAGCCGGTTTTTTATATGCGCTGCTTAGTCAAAAAGCTTTTCTATCGACGTTTTTCAAATGAAAAGGAAAAACTGAGCCATTCTGTGCGTAGCTGATAACACTGCCGCTTGACATGATGAGCAGGACCCCCCTCTTTTATATAAGAAGTAACTATATGAAAAAAAAGAGTGCCGCTGGCAGCGCGTCCTGTTCAGCTCGTAAGCTCTGCACAAAAAAGCTGCTCAGCTTCAGCTGCGCTTGGCTATAATAACGAAAGCTTCAATGCTCGCCGCGCATGCAGAGATCAGGTGCTCAATAAAATCAGATTCGGCCGGTGCCTGGCAGCATTTTTCTACAAATATTC
>CAWDSQ010000012.1:0-18738 GCA_963804955.1 uncultured delta proteobacterium
TTCAGCTCATAGCAGATTCATAAAAGTAGTAGTCACGCCTGCATGATTCTTCACAAAATTAGCCGTTCCCTTAACCCTTATTCGGCTAGCCCCGCCATGTCATATCCGACTGAAACAGCCCGATTCCTTTAAAGAGCCGGGCTGTTTTTTGCATGCCATATTATTTTTATATTATTTTAAGATAACCATCACCAAAACATGGCATCAGAAAGGTGATATGCCCGCGGCAGATTTCAAGGCATTGGCTGCAATAACAGTAATTCAAAATATTTAACAAAATCCACAAATTGGCTTAGTGGATAATTGTGCAAATTTGCAAGTTTTTGTGCAGATATGCACAAGCAGAGAATGTGCGGGGCACAGGGGCAAGGCAGCACAAACCTTAATAAATACCTTGTTTAGCTTCATATTTTAGTTTTGTAACCCTCAAAAAAATTACGGCATGCTTTATGCTTAACTAATGCTAATTATTATTTTTTTGGAGATTTCAGGGTCTTAATTAAATATAGAAAGGAGGTTCATTTGTTTAAAAATTTTAAATAATCCGGTCTCCAAAATCGTCCAACCCAACTATAAATCCTACCAGGAGGCGTTTATGAAGAAATTGACACTTTTTTTCTTAACACTTGGTCTAATCTGCTTTGCTTACAATGCCGTGGCTTGCGAAGGTGAAGATTGTGAAAAAGGTAAAACGGTCGGTATTACGAGAAACCCCGAATCCTGTAACCAATGCCATGCCTCGCACATCATAACGTATCACAATGAAAATATTTTTTCCACGCCCAAACCCCTTAATATCTCCTGTTATCCGTGTCATGATCACGTGACCACCATTACCGACATCAGCTGCGATGCCTGCCATACCAATCATTCTTTCGGCAAGCTAAAAATGGACCGTGCCGTTGGCACGTGGTCAATGACCGGGCCCATGGCCATAGCCCGTTTCTATAATTCAGCCAGCCTTCTGCAGGATGGCAGATTTATGGTGGCCGGCGGCTCAACACCGCCCGCCTTCGGGGCAACCAAAACGGTTGAAGTCCTGGATCCGGTAACACGGCTGTTCACCACTGTTGCTCCCCTGTCGGTAACCCGCGTGAGCCATATGCAGACCACGCTGCCTGACGGTAAAGTGCTCATCACCGGCGGACGCCCGCAGCTTTTCGGCGCGCCCGGTTCAGTAGCCTACAACACCGCGGAAATCTATGACCCCGCGACCAATACGTTTATGCCGGCCGGCACCATGAACGCCAACCGCCGCAGCCACCGCGACATACTGCTTGATGACGGCAGAGTCCTTATTACCGGCGGTACTGCCGCACTGGCCGGCGATATTACCTCGGTCAGCCTTAACAGCGCCGAAGTCTATGATCCGGCAGCCGGCACGTTTACGCTGGTTGGCAATATGAATAGCCCCCGCCAGTCGCATCATCTGGTAAAACTGGCCGACGGCAAAGTGCTGGTTGTGGGCGGCGGCGCAGGCCCCGGCCTTGCCAACCCTCTGTGCGTCCATGGAAATTTTTGATCCGGCAACAAACCTCTTCACCCCTGCTGCATCCATGTCCAATCCGCGGATGACCTGCGCGGTCTCCCTGCTTGCCGACGGCAAAGTGCTGCTGGCTTTTGAATGGAACGGTTCGGTGGTGACGCCTCAAAGCGAACTGTATGATCCTGCAACCGATACCATAATTCCCATCACCGGGACACTGCCGTTTCACGGCAAGGTCGACAATCTTGCCATACGGCTGTATGATGATACGGTTGTCATTCCGACCGGCGGCAATGCAAATATTCAGGTTCTGCCGGATACTTCCGTATACAGGCCAAATCAAGACGATTTTGTAATGGCGGGTTCAGTTCAGTTCCCCAGAACCACGGGCTACGGCACGGCCGCCCTGCTCACTGACGGACGTATTGTTACCGGCGGCGGCATCGGCCTCACAGCCGCAGGCTCGCCCAAATTTTTCAACAATGGCGAAATTTATACGCCCAGTGATCTGTCCCAGGCAAAGGGTCTGAAAAAAGTAATTGGTGATCTACCCAAGAGCGCCTTCAAGAACAAAGAATCAGAAAGAAGCTCTGAAAGACGCCGTTGCTTCCATTATCGACCTGCTCAAATGCGACGGGAAGCAGCAGCAGGCAAAAGACCTGCTCGTGCAGTGCGTTATTCCCCGGTTTGACGGCTGCGCCGGCGGCAATGCGTCTGATGACTGGATCATTGCCTGCAATAATCAGGCAAAACCGTATGCGGTTGCAACGCGGCTTCTCAAGACCCTTGATGAGATACTGGGCATTCTGCAGCCACCGGTGATTACCATTACGGCGGCTCCGACCAGCGGGGACCAGCCTCTCGCGGTCAGCTTTACCGCAACGGCCACCGATCCTGACGGCACCGTCCTGTCCTATTACTGGGATTTCGGCAATGGGGCAAACAGCATTTTGCAGAATGCATCAAACACCTATACCTGCCCGGGCACCTACACCGCGACCTGTGCGGTTATCGACAATGACGGGCTTATCGCTGAGGCAACAGTAAATATTAACGTAGCGTACCCTGCAGGCGTCACAGCTCAATTTAAATGCGATCTGTTGCCGGCATATAATTCTTTCTGCGCAAAGGTGTGCCATTACACGGGCGCTCCCTACAATGTCGGCGCAGGCGTCAATCTGAGCAGTTATGCCGCTATCATGGCAGGCAGAACAATGCCTGACGGGACCATTGTCCCCATTGTTATCCCCGGCGATCCGGACAACAGCCCCATTGAGATTATTACGGGCCCGCCCCGGATTCATGCTCATGATGTGGGCGGAGAACGGCTCAATGACGACGTAAAGGCAAAACAGCGGGCATGGATACTTGAAGGAGCGCTGAACAACTAAAGGCTCTGATGCTCACATAAAAATAACACTCTAACCGGGGGTGGCCGGCTGGGCTGCACTAACCAGCCGGACCCCCTTTTTTTACATTCTGCCAGCCTGTGACCGATGGCGCGGGCGATCGTGTCTGCAACAGAAAAAATCAGTTTTACTGAAGCCCCCATGATGGTAAGAATCAAGCCTCATGAAGAATAAGGCGAAGAACGCAGCTCAATTTCGGTGAAAGGTGACAGTGCCATGAAACGGAATTTTTTATTGTATGCCCTGGGGATACTGCTTATCGCCATGCCGTGCTGCTCGAAAAACGACAGCACCACAGCACCGGCCAAGCCTGCCGGCATTGTCGCCACAATCGGCAGCGCGTCGCTGACCACGGAAGATTTGGCTCGCGCCCTTAACGACGATGCCCCAGACGCAGCAGTTCGAATACCTGTCAGATGATGGCAAGCGGGTATTGATTGAGATGCTGATCGACTGGAAGCTGCTGTCGCAGGAGGCTGTCAAAGCCGGGCTTGAGAAGGACGAGACTGTCAAGGCTGCTTTAAAGAACACATCAGGCAGCACCGGCGAGCGGGAGGAGGTCCTGGGCAGCGCCTATCTTCTCCACCGCATCAAACAGCTGCCTGCCGTGACCGCAGAGCAGATAAAAAAGTATTATCTCACCCACCCGGCAGAGTTCGCGCAGCCCGCAAGGATTCGGGTGCAGCGAATCATCTTTGACAGCAGGGAGCAGGCGCAGCAGGCCCTGCCAGCCATCACGGAAGGCGCGACATTTGAGCAGTATAAGCAGCAGCATCAGCAGAGCAAAATCAAGGTTGATACCCTGTGGCTGCAGCAGCGCGACAATGCTACGGACATGGAAAGCGCCGCTTTCAAGCTGACAGGCAGCCAGCTGAGCGGCATTATTCCGGTCAGCTCCGGCTTTTGCCTTGTGCGCGTCGAGGAAAGACTGCCGGCCGGCAGCCGGTCACTGGAGTCTGTCAGCGCAAGTCTTAAGGCGCTGCTCAGGAGCCAACAGGAACAAGAGCTGATTACCGGGATCAAGGCTGGCCTGCGCAAGGGCAAAACCATTACGGTGAATGAAAGCGCCCTGGCTAACTATCGGTGCGCCGAGTGCGAAGGCAGAACTCAGCCGGCAGTGCTGCGCCGCAATCCAGGCATTCCGCCGCAAACGCAGCGGAATACTGCCCCATAAGAGTCGGAGCCAAAAAAACGCTATTCTGCGGGTCGGATAGTAGAATAAAAAACAAAGGAAGTGTTTGGGGAATTAAGTAGAGTCCTATTAATTCAGGAAGGAGAGCACACCATATCTTGTGCCCTTTTGATTTGTTGTCAAAAACTCCACATTACGGCTCTATCTGGACAAAACAAAATCCAGAAAAATCAAGATGGTCAGAAGTATGTTGCAGCTTTAATCGCTACGGGTCAATTCTCCGCAGTTTGCTGCGAATGATGTATACAACTAAAATATCTTTGATACCCCGTCCGCTTGCGGCGGGGTCGTTCATTATTTGGGCATAAATCTTCTTTTTAAAGTTTTCGGCGATCGTTTCGATAAATTAATAAATGTTGTTTGTTCAGGATATGGCCGCTGATTATGTGAAGAGAGGAGATATGGACGGGAATAAACAGATATGCCCACGCATAAAGACCAATATCAAAACAATATTTGAATTCTCAGGAGTTCTTGTTCCGGGGGATATTTTGAACTTAAGCAGAAGCGGTATCTTCGTCAGGACTGACATTCAGCCGCCTGTTGATGAGGCGCTATCCCTGCGCTTTTATTTGCCGGGCGACCCTGAACCACTAGAAGTTGAAGGCCGGACGATATGGATACAAAATACAGCCAATGCGCTCCCCGGAATAGGGGTGCAATTTGATAATATCCCGCAGTTTGATAAGGAGCGTATCCACGCTTTTGTAGAATGCCATATGCATATGGGAAATTAAGCGGACAGCAACTTGCCCTTCGGGCTTGAACAGTCGCCGCACCTACAGTTATCCCCTACCATTTATCAACCTAAAACCGAATTGTTTATCTGTGGAAAAGAGGCCTGTTTTTTTCTTTTGGGTAGCAATAGGGTAGCACAACAAAAAAGCACTTAGAAACCTAATCGAGAAAGTTTCTAAGTGCTTGAATTTTCTGGCGCGCCCGGAGGGATTCGAACCCCCAACTTTCGGATTCGAAGTCCGACGCTCTATCCATTGAACTACGGGCGCCAAAAGTGCTCAGTACTATGCCTGTTTTGCCTGAGCTTTTCAACAATAATTTCCGCAGAAGAAGGCTGGTTCTGTCAGCTCAGCTCAGGCGGTATTTTCGCGCAGGGTATGGGCTCTGTCTTGTGCCGGTTTGCCCGGTTGAATTTTCTGTAAATGGCAAGGACCTCCTTCTCACGGGTGCTGAGCATTTTTTCATCCTGCTGCGACTCTTCAAACAGCATGGCCTTTTCAAGCTCGGGATAGGAGGCTC
This sequence comes from uncultured delta proteobacterium, assembly GCA_963804955.1. Taxonomy (GTDB): domain Bacteria; phylum Desulfobacterota; class WTBG01; order CAIYCZ01; family CAIRTM01; genus CAIWCT01. The sequence continues at coordinate 5,345 of CAWDSQ010000012.1, forward strand.
CGATCTGGCTTTCATCAGTGCGGTTATCATGCCACAGGCCGTCGGTTGACGGGCAGGACAGAATGGACCCGGCAATGCCCAGTGCGCGGCCCAGTTCATACACCTGGGTTTTCATAAGGTCGGCAATGGGCGAAATGTCAACCCCGCCATCGCCGTATTTGGTAAAAAACCCGATGCCGAAATCCTCAACCCTGTTGCCCGTCCCGGCAACCAGCAGCCGGCTGTGGGAAGCCTGCGCATACAGCGTGAGCATCCGCAGCCGCGCGCGGGTGTTTGCCATGGTGAGCCCGTCCTGAATATCCGCCGGAAATGTCTGCTCAATAGCGTGAAAAGCCTGTGTCAGGTCAACAGTCACCCCCTGCACAGACGGATACTGCCGCTCAAGTGACTGTATGTGCTGCGCTGCCCGGTCGAACTGATCAGGGGCCTGGTAGATGGGCAGGTTCATAAGAACCGTCTGCCTGCGGGTTTTTGCACACAGAGTCGAGGTAACCGCCGAGTCAATGCCGCCTGAGATACCCACGACAAAACCGTTCATGCGTGAGCTGTCGCAGTAATCAGTGAGCCAGTGCACCAGATAGTCTATAACCAGGGCTGTTTTCATGAATATGCCGCCTCGGAATGAAGTATTGCTTAGTGCAATATTTAGCCACGAAACAGCGCCTTTTGCAACAGGTAAAGAGCTGTTTCTCGCGGAAAATCGGCCGGATCATATGACCTGTTCAGCTCCCTTCGAACAGGCAGTAAAAAAACCCCCGGGCACTGTCCGATAAAATAATTTGCAAAATAAAAATGTAGTGCTAAAGTACCAAGTTTATAATGGGTGTTGCAGTTACTAACTCGTATAGAAAAGAAGGAGGTTCGACCTACATGAAAGCTACACGAAGAACATGGCCCGCTGCGGTTGCTTTAGCAGCACTGCTTGGCTTCTGCCTCTCTCCGGCACAGGCAGCAGATCCGGTCGGGCCACAGCCAAAGATTCAATTTGCTAAATCATCCCATGATTTCGGTAAATCGGCTCCCAACATGGAGCTGAAGCATTCCTTTACGTTTAAAAATACCGGCAAGGCGCTGCTGATAATTCAAGACGTCAAAGCAGGCTGAGGCTGCACCGCTGCTTTGGCTTCGGCCAAAGAAATTCCCCCGGGCGGGGAAGGAAAAATCGATGTAACCTTCAAGACGGGTACAGGCTCAGGCGGCAAGCGGGAAAAACACATTACCGTTACCACCAACGACCCGGAGAAAAAAACGGTCAGTTTGACGGTGAGCACCGAGGTTATCGAGGCTTTCGGTGTTTCGCCAGTGCGCGTCAACTTCAATCAGGTCAAGAGAGGCCAGGAGCATGTGCGGTATACCTCGGTGTCCGGCGAAGATAAAGATAGAACGAAGCTCACCGGCTCCGAGTCGCCAAATCCCAATATAAAAGTAGAAATAAACCCCAAGGGCTTTGAAGGTGACAAATATCAGCAGATTAAGATTATACTGATGCCGACCATGAAGGCCGGACGGTTTTTCGAACGGGTCACGATTCATACCGACCATAAAACCATGAAGGACATTCAGCTCAATGTAATCGGGGATGTAACCGGAGATGTAAGCATTGCGCCCAATCAAGTGCATTTCGGCCTGTTCCAGAAAGGTAAAAAGCCATCTGAGCGCTTTATGACGATCAGGGCTGTCGGCGAGGTGACTTTCAAGATACTCGAAGTGACATCGTCCATTCCGGAAGTCACCACAAGCCTGGAAACGGTTGTTGCCGGAAAGGAATATAAGCTGCGTTCGACCCTCAGCGATACGTTTGCCGGCGATTCCCTGAACGGCAAGCTTACGATTAAGACGGATCTGGTGACCGACGGCATCATCGAAGTGCCCATCGCCGGCCGCGTGCTGCCGCCGGCTGCGCAGCAGCCAGCGGCAGCTACTACCCCCCCGGCAGCACAGCCTGCCGGCGGGATACAGCCAGCGCCGCCCTCTCTGCCTGCCAAACAGTAAATGTTTCAGAGCCATAGAGCATTTCAGGGAAGCCGGGCAGAAGCCCGGCTTCCTTTTTTCCTGGTGAGCCTTCCATATTTAGCCTTGACAGAACTGAAAGGAATGCTAAGATGAATTTGAATTCATATTCAAAAAGTTAACCACACTGGGAAAGTAGTGCTCTATGGAAGACGGTAAAAAGGCCCTTATTCTTGAAGCGGCAACAAGAATCTTTGCTGAAAAGGGCTATCAGTACGCCACGATTTCAGATATTGCACAAGCAGCAGGTATTTCAACCGGCCTCATCTATTCATATTTTAAAAACAAGCTTGATGTGCTGCTGTCAATTATTCTGAACTTTCTGCAGACGCTCAATGCCGGCAATCAAGAACAGGTCGCCGCTGCACAGGGCCCGCTTGCCAGCCTTCATGCCGTGCTGCATAATTTCGAAAATATGCTGTTCCGTAATAAAGAGTCTCTGCACACGGTGAAGGTCCTCAATGAAGCCCTGCCGCACCTTGTCATGATTAAAGAAGAAAACCTGCAGGAGAAGCGCCGTGAAATAATCGCGGAAAACAAAAAGCTTTTGGAAACATTTGATACTATTATCTGCCAGGGCCAGAAGGAAAATATTTTTGATGAAACATTAAACCCTGCCGTTATGCGGCAGGTACTGTGCGGCGCCATTGAGCGGCTGCATTACGGGCTGTTTTACAGCTCCTACAGCGACCAGAGCATCGGCTACAATGAAACCGATGCGCATCAGTCGATCGTTCGGCTGATTGAAAAATTTATCTGCAAATAAAAAAAGCGGGACACAGAGCCCCGCTTTTTTTTATGACCCATGAAAAAGAATTCAAATTCAAAGGCCGGCTTAAGTGAAACATAAATTAAAAAAGTGACCTTAAGAAGGAGGTAGCCCATGAAAACGTCGAAAGAGTCATTGCAGAATAAACTCGCAGATCTTGAAAAGCCCTATGTTGCATTTCTTTGCGAGCAGTTTGCCGGGTGGCGAGGCTTTGCTGATGCGACGCAGCGATTGATCGAAGGCAAAGAGGTGAACCAGACAGACTGCCCCGAGTCATACCTGCATGAATTCAGAATGCTTAAGGAAGTTCTTGCCATGGATGCAACAGGCTCCTTTGACTGGAACAATCCCGTGCTGCGGGAAAGTTTTGCCCATTTTGCCACATCGCCGTTCTATATACTGTGGGGTGAAACAATCGCCCGGATTTCGCTGCGGCTGGCTGAAGAGGCTGGCGTCAAAACACTCGTGGAGATAGGCGCGGGCCGCGGACACATGACCGGCATCATGATGAAGCAGATTGAAGAAAAAGACTGCAGCCTCCCTCTGGTTGTCACCGATGTGGCGCCGGCTGTGCTGGAAAACATTGACAAACTCGCCGCAGGCCATCCAGGCATTGCAATGCGCACCATGCCCTGGGATATCACCCAGCCGCCGCCGCAGGCCCTGCTTGAATCAATTGAGCGGCCCTGCCTCATCTATGAGCGGGCGTCCATTATGTATTCAAACATTCCGGCACTGGAGAACATGGCCTCCGTTGCCGATATCGTGGTCTTCGGCGATATGTTCAATTACACGGGTGAGCTGTACGCCTACGACTCTATTTCTGAAAAAATCGGCGGCAAGCCGCTTTTCTACTCTCAAATTCGTCCCCTCATGGAAAAATATTTTACCGGCCACTTCTTTTTCGATCTGCGCGCGCAGGAAGCGCTGGGCTATCCCAGCACCACGATCCTTATCGGGTGGCGTTAACGGCAGAAACAGAAAGACCATTATTTCAAAGGGGACAATGATGGACACCTTCGAAAAAATATCGATTGAAGAGCTTAAAAAAGTACCGGAAACACTGCTCTATCCGCTCCAGGCCCGCTCTATTGAAACAAAGAAAAAAATTGCGCACCTGCGCTTTGCATGAATTTTTTTCATAGAAAGGTTTGCGGATTTATACTAGTCTACAGGCGGAACGAAAGTCCTGAACCACGGATTTGTTGGGTTCGCCCTTATGCAGGTGCTTCTTTGCAAGCATTTGGTTTTTCGCAGGTTGGGTTGAGGTACGAAACCCAACGGTTTTTTCCGGGCTTAACCCAACCTGCAAAAAACTGCTTGGTCATGCAGAAATGGAGAGTGCAGATGAGCAGATACTGGAGCAGACTTGCGGCAACGATTAAGCCCTATGTGCCGGGCGAGCAGCCGAAAGACAAAAAATATATTAAGCTCAACACCAATGAAAACCCCTACCCGCCTTCGCCGAAGGTGATTGAGGCTATCCGGGCTGCGGCTGATGACTACTCTGCGGCTCTATCCCGACCCGAGCTGCAGCAGCCTGTGCCGGACGATAGCACGCTATTTTGGCCTGTCCGAAAATCAGGTGTTTGTGGGCAATGGCTCCGATGAACTGCTGGCCTTTTGCTTCCCGGCATTTTTTAATCCCGAAGGCCCGCCGATCCTTTTTGCCGATATTACCTACAGCTTCTATCCCGTGTACTGCAGGTTCTTCGGCATCCCCTTCGAGACCGCGGCCCTTGACGACGAGTTTCGCATGCCGGTGGAAGCGTTTTTTAAACCCAATGGCGGAATACTTATCGCAAACCCCAATGCCCCCACCGGGCGATTTCTCGATTTGCCGGCAATCGAATCCATTCTGCAGCGCAATCCGGACACCGTCGTTATAGTTGATGAAGCATATGTCGATTTCGGCGGTGAGTCGGCGGCTGGTCTTATAAAAGAATATGAGAATCTGCTCGTCGTGCAGACGCTGTCAAAATCCCGCTCGCTTGCAGGGCTGCGCGTGGGATTTGCACTGGGGCATGAAGACCTGATAGAAGGCCTCTGCCGCGTGAAGGATTCGATAAACTCCTATACTCTCGACAGGCTTGCGCTTGCGGGAGCACAGGCTGCTATTGAAGACGAAGCCTATTTTCGGGAGACGACGGCCGGCATTATCAAAACCCGCGAGGCAACGGCCAAAAGGCTGGAGGCTCTGGGATTCAAGGTTATTCCATCGACAGCAAATTTCATTTTCATATCACATCCTGCCAATGCCGCAGAAACGATCTTCACAAAATTGCGTGCGCGCGGTGTGCTGGTGCGTTATTTTAAGCTCCCCCGCATCGACAACTGGCTGCGCGTGAGCATCGGCACTGATGCTGAGATGGATGCATTGCTGGATGCTGTAGAATCAATTATACGGCGGTAAGGGCCTGCCTTCGCCCATAAAGAAGTGCAGCCGCAGACACGTGCAGTGCCTCCTGAAGAGTGCCTTCCCCCTGAAACCATGTATAGTGCGGTCAGACAGGCCGCTTGCCGGATGCCTGCATTCCATGGAAACACTTTGATTCAAGGCCAATCCTGCTGTATACAGAGAGCATGATCCTTTTTCTTAATTCTGCAGCCGAATGGTCATTTCGATCCGCCGCAGGGGATCGAAATCTTTGAAGATACCTCCCCACGGTCGAGATGACAGAAAAAGAGAGGTCAACAGTAAAAAGAAAAATGCTCCAAAAAGAAGCTTTTTTTGAAGAGAATAAAATATGAAACTCAGGAACTGTAAGGTCACCAGCGCTCCGGGCATGCATCCGGCGGGGGATGTATGATACAAAACATGCCTCCCCTTGTACATATCGTTGGCCGGAAAGGTTCGGGAAAAACCCGTCTGCTGACAGCACTTATTACGCACCTGACCGCTCGCGGATTTCGTATTGCCGCTGTTCGCCACACGCCCCACAATCACCGCCTTGACAGGCAGGGGGCAGACACAGCTTTGTTCACCGACGCAGGGGCTGACGGTACAGCCCTTGCCGCAGCGCAGGAAACGGCAGTGTTTCTCCCTGCAGCGACATGGGGTGAAAAAATTGCCGCCATTGGCAGTGCCTTTGCCGGGTGCCATCTTGTTCTTATGGAAGGCGGCCTGCAGCATGGCCTTGAAAAGATCGAGGTGGTGCCCGAAGGGGAAGCGCCTCTGTGCCGCGATGATGCCAGCCTGCGCGCGTATGTGGGCCAGCCCCGGGACATGAGCTGCATACCCTGTTTTGCTGCCGATGACAGTGCCGGCATCTGCGCTTTTCTTGAAGCCCGCTATCTCAAGCCCCAGCTGTCTGCAGCCATTATGGCAGGAGGCAAGTCAAGCCGTCTGGGGCGCAACAAGGCGCTGCTTTCGCTTGGCGGCGCCACGGTCATAGAGCATGTGATTGCCACCGTGTCGGCCATTGCCACGCCGGTCACTATCATTACCAACAACCCCGAAGAATACAAGCATCTGGGCCTTGCAACAGCCGGAGATCTGCGCCCGGGCTGCGGCCCGCTTTCGGGGATTCATGCCGCCCTCAGCCTGAGCGGCACCGAGTATGTGCTGGTGAAATCATGCGACATTCCGCTCGTCGGGCCGGAGCACCTTAGCCTGCTGCACCGCAGCTACCCCGGCCATGACATCACCATATTCAAGACTTCCCGCTTTCAGCCGCTGTGCGCCATCTATCGCCGCACCTGTCTGCCCGCCCTTGAGGAGCTGATCGACCACGGCGAGTACCGCATTATCGACCTGTTTCCAACCCTCGATACCCTTGTGATACGCTCCGATGACGAGGATGCGTTCAGAAGCATCAATACCGACGAGGATTATGAAGCCATGCTGAAACGCTTCGAAAACAAATAAAAAGCCATGTCGGATTGAATCGTGGGCAAGCCATAGACCCCATGGTTCCCTGGGGGAGATGTGGAAAAAAAAGGGAAATATCTTGTGCAAAATGACTGCTTTTTGTATTGTAGATGACGGCAATATCAAAAAATATTTTGATCGACTTTGTACAAATAAATAATAATTGGTCATGGTAAATAGTATAGATCTGAGAGTCGGCACAGAAAGCGTACTATCAGAAAAACCGGTCATCCAGTTTCTAACACTATTGAGATGTTCTAAAATAATTATTTTTAAATAAGATTATGATGATTCGCCAAGCTGAAGAAAAAGATATTTATGCTCTGAGTAAACTCCACAAAAAATTTATCCAAGAGCATGCGCAACTTTATGACAGTGTTTTTTATGCATTATCCAGTGACGCAACAGAGCAATGGACGCAATGGGTAAAAAAGATGCTCCAAAACAAATCGATAGGATTTTTTATTGCAGAAGAACAAAATGAAATCGTCGGGTATGTTTCAGGTTGGATAGAAGAACGCCCGCCGATATACTCTCTTAACAAAACAGGATACCTTTCAAATTTATTCATTATTCCCCAAGAACGGAAAAAAGGGATTGGTTCAAATCTTCATAAAGCATTACTTGGGTGGTTTAAAACAAAAAAAATAAAATATATCGAACTTAGTGTAAACGCACAAGCGGCACCTGCATATGCAGCATGGTCCGCATTCGGATATAAAGAAGTTGCCAAACGAATGAGAAGGATTGTTAAATAATAGAGATTTATTTTATAGATTTGAAAATGGAAAACCCTGCTTGTTTTAAAATTGTTGTCAAATAAGTACGGTTATATTAACATGCCATTAGTTTAACCTGAACGTAACGCCATTTACTATTGAGCCCCATGAAAACATTTTCCATTGTTGTTCCGATTTATTTCAATGAGTTAAACATCCCTCATTTGATCCCCCGGCTTAAAGGCCTTGCAGGAAAGGCTTCCGGATTATAATTTTGAATTCATTTTTGTTGACGATGGTTCGAAGGGATGACTCGTATGCGGTGCTTCTGAACGAGCATAAAAAAGGACAAAAGAATAAAAATAATTAAACTCAGCCGAAATTTCGGCTCTATGTCCGCCATTCAGGCTGGCCTGCAGTATGTAACCGGTGATTGCGCGGGCATTATCACCGCAGACCTTCAGGATCCGCCGGAGCTGTTTCTGGAGATGCTGGCAAAGTGGCAACAAGGCAACAAAGTAGTCATGGCCTTTCGAGAAGGACGGGAGGACTCGAAGCTGCAAAGCTTTTTTTCAAATGCCTATTATTTTTTATTAGATGCTTTTGCTCTTAAAGGGTATCCGAAGGGCGGCTTTGATCTGGTTCTTATTGACCGGCAAATAGTTGATGAGCTAAACAAAATTTCTGAAAAAAACACCAATATCATGAATCTCATATTCTGGTTGGGGCATGACCGCAGTTCGATTTCATATATACGGCAAAAAAGAGAATATGGCACATCACGGTGGACCCTTTCCAAAAAAATAAAGCTCATCGTCGACTCATTCATCAATTTTTCATATATACCTATCAGATTTATCTCTTCGGTCGGATTTATAACCGCACTGCTTAGCTTCAGCTATGGTGTTCTTGTATTGTTTTTGTGGTTTTTTTCTACGGTAGCTCTGCCGGTGCGGGGATGGGCCTCCATTGTCGCAATCATCACGTTTCTGCTTGGACTCATCATGATTATGCTTGGAATAATCGGAGAATATTTATGGCGAATCCTTGATGAAACCGGAAACGTCCCAGCTATATTGTTGATAAAGTTATTGAGGGATAAACAGTCAAATCCCCATCAGCACAGCACCCGCATGTTACTGCAGGGCGAGGAGAGAACGCCAATCCAGCCGCGCCAGATGATAAACGCAACACAAGCAGGGAGCGCCACACAAATGAAAGGACTTGAAAAATTGGAACAGTCCGGCAATAAGCTTGATGAGGTGCGCATTATTTCGCTGCCGTCGGTTGTAGATGCGCGTGGTGTGCTGACTGCAATAGAAGGCACCCGGGATATACCGTTTGAAATGAAACGGGTTTTTTATATGCACCATATTAAAAGCGACCGGGGGGGGCATGCCCACCGCGACACGGACCAGATAGTCATAGCCGCTTCCGGTTCATTCACTTTAGAGCTTTTTGACGGCAAAGAGTACAAGAGCTTTGCTATGAATGACCCGACCAAAGGGGTCTATATTCCGCGCATGATATTTATCAGGATGTTTGATTTTACTCATGACAGCGTCTGTCTTGTAATTGCAAACAGCTATTATGACATAACGCGCTCTTTTCGGACACAAGAAGCGTATCTGGGTTTTTTAAATCAGTAACTCAAAGCATCTATATGCGGACCACTCATCTACACCATAAGTTTATATTGTCGGCATTAACGACAAACGGCGCTTTTTTCACTGAAGACCAATTTTTAGCATGGTTTAATGCCAAGTCTATAAACGGCTCCTATGCCGTTAAGCAAATCCCTTTTTCAGAGCTTCAGAACTGGCATTTCAACCCCGACACGGGTGATTTAGCCCACGACTCAGGTAAATTTTTTACCGTTCATGGCATTTCCATAAAGACCAACTACCCTAAAGACCTGTACTGGGAACAGCCCATAATATATCAGCCGGAAATCGGCATCCTGGGAATACTTACAAAAACATTTGATGGCATCCCGCATTTTCTTATGCAGGCGAAAATGGAGCCTGGCAATATCAACATGGTTCAGCTGTCCCCGACGCTTCAGGCAACCAAAAGCAATTATACGCAGATTCACAAGGGAAAGCTGCCGCTGTATTTTGAATATTTTAAGGACAGAGCCAGGGGGAAGATTATTATTGACCAGCTGCAGTCCGAACAGGGCGCCCGGTATTTTAACAAGAGAAACCGGAATATGATTGTGGCCATTGAAGATGATATCGAGGTGCATGAGGATTTCTGCTGGCTGACCCTTGGCCAGATAAAAAAACTATTGTGCTATGACAATCTTGTCAATATGGATTCGCGGACTGTTCTGGCCGGCATTCAATTTTTTGATTGGGAAAATTTGGGCGCTGTCAGTCATGTGATCGATGGCTCTTCAGTTGAGCTGTTTGGTATGAGGCTGGAGGGGTTTAAGTATGATCTGTATATATCCCTGGTGGAGAAGGATAAAACGCTGCACAGCTTTGATGATCTGATCAGCTGGTTTACCCATTTAAAATCAAGTTGTGACGTGCTGGTTAAAAGAATTCCCCTGAATTCGGTACAGAAATGGAGCAAAGACGCCTATGAAATACGGCATGATTCGCACCACTATTTTTCGGTGATTGCCGTTGAAGCCCAGGCGCACAACCGGGAGGTTTCCTCCTGGACCCAGCCGCTGCTCAAACATTTTTCCCATGGCATAGTCGGTTTTTTAGTGGCGAAGATAAACGGCGTACTGCATTTTCTTGTTGAGGCCCGAATGTGCCCCGGATATCTGGATCTGATAGAAATGGGGCCGACAGTTTCCTGCTCTGAGGTTGAGCACCGGGTGCAAACCAATATGGCGCCGCCTTTTTTTGAATATTTCTACGAAGCGGATGAGAAAAGAACGCATTTTTCGACGATACTTTCCGAGGAGGGCGGCCGTTTTTACCATTACCAAAACCGGTATATGATTGTTGAAATAGACAACCCGGAGACGCTGAAGGTCCCTACCAATTATATCTGGATGAGCCTGGGCCATTTAATGAAATTTATTAAGCATACCAATTATATAAATGTCGAGGCGCGAACTTTAATCGCTTGCCTCAATTTTTTATAGGTTTTTTACATGGCACTGCATGATTATGATGTCCGGGAGAGTGGTATGCATGTGCTGTTGTTAGGGTATTCGCGCATTGCCCGCAAACGCATCATGCCAGCCCTGAGCGCCTTCGGTACGGCTGTTCATCTGGATATTGCGTCAAAAAGCTCAGCAGGTGCCGCCAGGGCTGAACAGTGCCTGCCGGGAAATATATTTGATTCCTATGGCTCAGCGCTTCATGAAAGCAGGGCTGAGGTGGTCTATATTTCCCTGGTAAACAGCGATCATGCCCATTGGGCTGAAATGGCGCTTGCAAGCGGCCGTCATGTTGTGGTGGATAAGCCGGCTTTTCTAACATATGTTGATGCCGAACGATTAGTGGCTCTGGCTCAAGACAAAAAGCGGCTTCTTGCCGAAGCAAATGTATTTCCGTTTCATCCGCAAATTGAATGTGTATGTGAAGAGTTCAAAGCCGTTAAGTCTTCTCCCCTCAAGATAACCTCTGTTTTTTCATTTCCTGGCTTTCAAAAAGAGGACTTCCGTTATAAGGCCGATTGTGGCGGCGGCGCTCTCAATGATCTGGGCCCCTACGCTATCAGCGCCGGCACGGTTTTTTTTAACGAGCACCCGCAGAAGCTTTTTTGCCAGGTGACGGATCGCTCCAGCGCGGGGGTTGATTTGTCATTCAGCATGGCGGCTCTTTATTCCGGGGGACGTGCTATGGTCGGTCATTTCGGCTTTAACACCGAATACCAGAATACAATTTCCATACTGGGTCCCTCGATGTGTATCAGCTTTGATCGTGTGTTCACAATACCCGCTGATTATAGAAACACGCTGAAGGTGCGGGCGTCAGATACCCTTAAAGAGATAACCGTGCCTCAGTCGGACTGTTTTGTAAATTTTTTTAATAGGATTTTCAGTGCGGTTAAAAACAGTCAGTTTAGAGACTGGTATGAGCACGTGCTCTTGCACGCTAAATCTCTTGAGATGCTTAAGTCTGCCACGCACAAGGAAGATGCCGTATGATAAAAGTCTGGGATTACCTTCAGGAATATGAAGACGAAAAGAATGAAATCAAAGAGGCTATTGAAGCAGTTTTGACCTCCGGCTGGCTGATTCTCGGGCAGCAGGTAAAGCAGTTTGAAAGCTCCTTTGCCGCATATTGCGGCGTATCCTACGGGGTAGGGGTCAATTCCGGAACCGATGCGCTGTTCCTTGCTCTGAAAGCAATCGGTGTCGGCAGTGGCGATGAGGTTATTACGGTATCCAACACGGCCGTCCCGACAGTGTCTGCAATTGTATCTACAGGCGCTGTTCCCCGCTTTGTTGATATTGATCCGCGGACATACCTGATGGATACTGATTTACTGGAACAGGCAATAACGAAAAAGACCAAATGTATCCTCCCCGTCCACCTGTATGGCCAGTGCGTCAACATGGAAAAGCTCACCGCGCTGGCTGAAAAACACGGCATACCTGTTCTGGAAGACTGTGCCCAGAGCCACGGGGCAGAGTATAAGGGGAAGCGCGCAGGCGGGATGTCAGCACTTGCTGCATTTTCCTTCTATCCGACAAAAATTCTGGGCGGCTACGGTGATGGCGGCATGGTTGTAACCAACGATGAGAGCATATACAAAAAGCTTCTGCGCCTGAGATTTTACGGCATGGAAAAGACCTACTATGCGCTTGAACACGGGTATAATTCGCGGCTTGATGAACTGCATGCCGCCATTCTTTTAAAGAAGCTTGCTCACTTGAATGACTATATCAATCGCCGAAGAGCAATCGCGGCCCTCTATGATGACATGCTTGCAGATACGTCTCTGACATTGCCTTATCGGGATCCCGACGGCATGCATGCTTTTTATTTGTATGTCTGCCGCCATGCAAAGCGCGATGCCATCATTGCGAAACTTGCGGAGAACAGCATATCGGTAAATGTCAGCTACCCCTGGCCCATTCACACTATGGAGGGCTATCGGTCTCTTGGCTACGCAGCGGGCGATTTCCCCCATACTGAAGCAGCTGCCAATGAAATATTTTCTCTGCCCATGTATCCCGGCCTTGATGAACCGACTCAGTTGCAGGTCATAGACCATCTTAAAAGGATACTGAAGCATTTGTGAAAGCCTGTTTTAAAATTTGCTATACCCGGGTTAAGAAATTAAAGGGTTTCTTATAATGGAAAATGAATATTGATGTCGAAAAGGTAAAATAACTTCAATAGGCGTCTATATACAATAACTATCATTTTTACTGATTTTTCAAGCTTGCAAAACCCTATGGTTTCAAAAAACCATCATTATCTCGTTGCCCTTTCCATTATCTGCTGTATTGGATTTGCCTTCCGTATATATAATATAAATGTTTCTTTGTGGTGCGATGAAATGATGCAGGCAACAGCTGCATCTGCAGAATGGAAAGATCTATTTTATTTAATCGCAAATCATAGCTCGCCGCCGCTGGACTATGCACTAATGAAAACTGTCATTCTTTGTTTCGGCAAGGCGACTGGGTTCTCAGAATGCCTGCTTTCTTGTTCGGGGTTGCTTCTATACCGGTTTTTTATTATTTTTCCCGAACATTAGTAGAGCAAAAAACAGCATTGGTTGCAGCAGCCCTATTGGCGCTTTCACCTATTGCACTATACTATTCGCAAGAAGCCCGGATGTACTCGCTTTTTTTATTCCTCTCATTGATAAGCTTTATTGCAGCTTTAAGGTTAGCCGAAAAAAACAGTTTTACGTATAGCCTTGTATTGGGGGCTGTAAACGGATGCCTTCTTCTCATTCATTATTTTGGGATCTTTGTGATCGCTTATGAAACGATTTTTTTAATGTCAGTTGCGCTGTGCGCTGTAGAGAAAAAAAGACGCATCGAACTGTTGGCGGTTAGCCTGATTATTTCTTTTTTCTTTTTCTTGCCGTGGCTTCC
>CAWDSQ010000013.1:0-147691 GCA_963804955.1 uncultured delta proteobacterium
TCGACCATTCTGTGCCGTTAAAATGAAGAATAGTTCCGACTTGTCCCACGGCAAACACATCACTGGCTGAACTGCCCCAGACACCATTAAGCTGGTTGGTTGTTGGGCTGTCCATCAGGCGCCAGCTGAGCGCATGAGCCTGGTTTGCTGACAGGATAAAGATAAAAAAAGCAGCTGCTGACAAAAATTTTTTCATCATTGTTTTTTTCATAGATCTCTCTCAAACGATTTACATGTTCAAAAAAAAACGAGATGACTCGTTCTATGTTTTATATAAAGAATAAAAATTTTTTGTCAATAATAATAAAAAAAGGCGGAACCGTTGTCAATTCCGCCTTTTGTTTCAGATTATTTTTCTACTCAACTGAAACCCCCAGCCACTGCAGCAGCCAGCCGGATTCAAGGCCGCGCACAATGAAATCAATATCCATCCCCAGCTTAATGCCTGCCCTAGCCTGCAGGTCGATTAAAAACCCGTGCATCTCAAACAGCTCATCTTCCGCTATGGTGGCAGTGCCCTGCCGCAGAAGCCTGCCCACAACGGGCATAGTGCCGCGGGTGATGCGGTTGAAACGGTAGCGCAACCGGCGGTTGTCACGCAGAATATCGCTTATTTCATCCATGTTCTGATAATACATCGAAGCGATGACGGCTCCGATGGCTGTGTCAATCTGAGAGTCGCGCAACTGCCGGAGAGGCTGAACACCCGGTGCGCCTGCTTCAGAACCTCTGAAAGGGCAGTTCTTTATAGTTGTGGTTGTCGAACCAACTGTTGTCGTCGTTGTGCTGCCGCCGGCAGTTGTTGTCGTTGTGGTCGGCACGGTTGTTATTGGTACTGTTGTGGTTGGCACTGTTGTGGTTGGTACTGTTGTGGTCGGTACTGTTGTGGTCGAAGGTAAGCTGCCGATGGTGCGCACGGCACGGACATGCTGAAGCAGTTTTTTACTTACACCAGAAGAATAGCCGTGCTCAAACCACACCACAAAAGCCTCTGCCGGATTAGGCAATTTGGTTGTCGATGACCAGAACAGACTCGAGGGAGTATCGGGAAAGTACGTAATATTAATAGATGGATTATGCCGGGTATAATCCACAATCAAGTGCAACTCATTTCTATCGGGAAGCCGCCAGTCCGTATACCCGCCAAGATCCAAACTCTCACAGTAGGCAAGAGCCTCCTGCCAGTTTTTGTCCGGCACGCTGGTTTTCTGCCACATAAGGCCGAAAGTCGTATCGCTAACCGTATCGTCGCCATTGTCGGCAAAGCTGTTTGCGGTCTGCGTGCCGCGCACAGCAAGAGCATAAACCGACGGATATGACTTGGCAAGATTACCGATTTCACCATCAAGAAAAAAAACACCCCAGGCATTTGCATTAGTGAATTCCCAGGTGGTTGACGACCAGTAAGCATCTGATTTTATTGAAGGGAAATAATCAGGATCAAGCATGGTGCTGGAAAAATCGGCATCGATAAGTGCCGCCAACTCTTTCACCGTGGACTGCCGCCAATCGTCATACCCGCCGAAATCGGCCCCGTTCAGCGCGGCAAGAAAGTCCTCGGTATCGGTGCCGTCGCCCGGGGTGCCCGCATTGCCGCCATTGGTAAGGGGGTCGCTGTCATACCAGGTATAAGTATTGTCTGGGTCATGAGGGTCATTATAGTTTTTAGTGCTGTCAGCGCTGACTTTATTTTCCCAGATAAGGCCGGTCACCTCATCGCGCACCATGGACCAGGAGACTGCAGATGCCGGAAGCGCTGCACCGGTTGCATCGAGCTTGGTATAGGAATGGGGATGCGCGGCGTACTGGGCATCCTGGCCGTAAAACGGCTGACCTGGCTGCGGGCAGGCAATGTCTGTAGTGTTATCGTAGCAGATGCTTTGCCCCGTGTCAGGCACGAAAGCGGCGCTGGCGCTGGAAGAAAAACACAATAACAGACAGACGAGGCCACTGATCAAGCAAAAAAAAGTTTTCATAGGCTCCTCACTTTTTCAGCATATTCAGCTGATGTTTTCTGTAAAACTCCACACAGGTAACGGTAAACAACAAAAACACGCAAGCTATAATGATTTACTTTATTATACACGGTTAAACCGAAATTTTCAAACACCCCGCATTTCAAGTTTCCGCATATATCCACTGAATGTTGCGCAGACAGGCAATCTCGTGTAACATCCAGAACATGAACACCCATGCCGACCGCATACCGCTGATCGACGGATTCAAGGCGATTGCATCACACTTAATCGTCCTGCACCATCTGGCGGCCTACGGACCGCTTGCTCTTGCAGCGCATGAAATCGCTCCTAACATTATCAACTGGCTCTACGGCTACGGGCGCATTGCCGTACAGGTGTTTCTGGTGCTCGGCGGTTTTCTGGCGGCGCGAAGTCTTTCTCCCGACGGCGGAGCGCTTGGGGTATCGCCGCTTGGCCTGATCTGGAAGCGCTACCGGCGGCTGGCGCTCCCCAACATCGCCGCAATCTGTCTGGCTATTGCCTGCTCAGCACTTGCGGGCTGCTGGATGAATGATGAGTCCATTCAGGCCAGCGCCACATTCAATCAATGGCTGGCCCATGTCTTCCTGCTGCAGGACCTCCTCGGTTATGAGTCGCTGTCGGCAGGCATCTGGTACGTTGCCATTGATTTCCAATCGTTCTCACTCATGGCTCTGCTGCTCTGGCTTGGCCGCGTCAGGCCCGTCGCCCCGATGCTGGTCCTGAGCATAGGGCTCTGCTCTCTGTTCTGGTTTAACCGCGACGCCGTCTGGGACAACTGGGCGCTTTATTTTTTCGGCTCTTACGGACTGGGCGCCGCTGCCTGGTGGGCTTCGGACCGCAAGCAGGCTTCAGCCTGGCTGGGTGTGATGGCCGCTGTTGCGGGAACTGCTCTGATAGTTGATTTCCGCCTGCGCATTGCGGTTGCTCTGGCGGTGGCACTGGTGCTGGGCTTCAGCCGCCGCAGCGGACTGCTGGAACACTATCGAAACACCGGGGTGCTTGCCTTCCTGGGCCGGATTTCATACTCGGTTTTTCTCGTTCATTTCCCGATTTCACTGATCGTCAATGCGCTGTTTGTACGCTTCGGCCTCCTGGCCCCGGTTGCCGCACTTTTCGGGATGCTGGCGTCATGGGCCGCAAGCATCGCCGCTGCCGCGCTTTTTTACCGCTGGATCGAAAACCCTTCCACCAACCGGCGCATTACCGGCGAGTTTGGTTTGCTCTTCGGCAAAACGCTCAAATATGCACGTAAAGCACCATGGCTTGCCGGCTTTTTAAATAGAGAATAAATTTTTTCCAATAACCAATAACATTGAAAAAAATATAAAATTGAAGTATTGCATTTGCACTCCACAAATCACTTGCAAAATAACGGCGAAAAAGCTATGAAATGAGTCCGTTTCACACCATAAGTCCCCGTAGCTCAGCAGGATAGAGCGATTCCCTCCTAAGGAATAGGTCGCACGTTCGACTCGTGTCGGGGACGTAAGTAAATTAAAGCACTTAGAACTTTCTAAGTGCTTTTTTTGTTGCCCTGATGCAGAAAAGTTACCAAAAAGTTACCATACTTTTTTAGTGGATTAATTTTTATGTGTAGCAGCCAGTACTTCGTACTACACTCACAGAAATTAGATTTAACTTAATCTGACAGAGAAAAGATTACTTTTGATAATGTGGAATAGTCAAGGCATGGGCCGCATTCCATATTAAGAGCCGTAGTGTGGAGTTTTGAAGGCCAAGCAGGGACACAAGATATGGTATGAGCTATCCTTCCTGGAATAAATTAAAGCCGGTTGCTTGAAACTATCATGGTCAGTAGATATTGTGTTAAGCGCTGCATTATTTCTTTATTAAAACCTCCAAATAAACCGACTCTTGACCCAATCAATCAAGAATAAAAATTATAGTCTGTTACCTCTCAGTCCTGCGTCCGCCTTCGATCCATAATCATTAATTTTTAAAAAAAAGCCTTTGTTAGTGCTATATTGTAAATAGTGTCTGAACGAAAACCCTGAATCATAAATTTGTTGGGTTCGCCCTTATGACAGTGCTTTTTCTAAGCATTTGTTTTTGCGGTTGGGTTGAGGTACGAAACCCAGCGGGTTCTTTCGGGCTTAAACCAACCTACAAAAAAATGACTTTTCGTTCAGGCGCTAAATATAAAAAAACAGGGTGTAATGTTAATTGCTGAGAGAGCAAATTAGCAAGCAGCAAGGCGTGCCTGCCTTCACTTTGCACGGTAACCCCTTGTTTTTTTTTAAAAAGCTTTCACTCTTGCTTGATGCAGGAATGATGGCCGGTATGCACTGTGTTGAATGTTTCGCAGCTTTTGCAGGCCTTTACAAATAAGCGCATAATGCCCAATTAATCGGAGTTTTTTTAAAAAGGAGGGAGAATAACCATGTTGCATCACACAAGAAAAAGAGTCACTTTAGTGTTTTTTCTTCTCGGCATCTGTGCTGCTGCCAGTGCCTTGACAGGATCTTTTGCCTTTGCGGATACTTTTGAGTTTGTTTTAAAGTGGGGCACGGCAGGGTCAGGGGATAAAGAGTTCAATAATCCGGATGGGATCGATAATTATGACATGCACATTTACGTAACAGACCAAAACAATAACAGAGTGCAGAAGTTCTCGTTGACCGGAACATTTGAGGCCGTGTTATCTGACGGCGCAACATATAATAGCCCTGCCGGCATATTCGGTGATGCCGGAAATTACAGGCTCTATGTCGCCGACAAGGACAATAATCAGATTCAAAAACTTTATCTCAACGGTTCTGTTATTGGATCATGGGGCTCTTCGGGTTCAGGAAACGGTCAGTTTAATCATCCTTATGGTGTAGCCAGAATGCCTCCTATCAGCGGTCCATACCAGGGTAAAGTATACGTAACCGATACCGACAATAACCGGATACAGACATTCTTATTGTCACCCGATGGAAAGACCGCTAGTTTTTATAGCACATGGGGCTCTTCGGGTTCAGGAAACGGTCAGTTTAATTCCCCTCGCGGTATAGCAATCGAAAAAACAGGGTTTGTATATATAGCTGATTATAATAACAACAGGGTGCAAAAATTCAGCCCCGATGGAACTTTTCTTACTGCATGGGGTTCGCCGGGTTCAGGAAACGGTCAGTTCGATGGACCGTATAACATGACCATAGACGAGAACGGAGCAGTGTATGTAACGGACACCCAAAATCACCGGGTTCAGAAGTTCGACGCCAACGGCGGGTTTATCGGTGCATGGGGCTCATATGGAACAGGCGATGGGCAGTTCAACTCACCCAAGGGCATTTACGTTCGTAATAATAGCGCCACGTCGGCGTATGTATTTGTAGTGGACAGCGGCAACAATCGCATCCAGAAGTTCCTTGTAACGACCGGCACGGGCACAACCACCACGACGACGCCCGACAATACCACCACCACAACAACGACCGTGCTATGCCCCGCTCAAAAGGTTTTGGGAGATGATAACCCTGACCTTGAAAATTTGCGCCTCTTTCGTGACAGCACCCTTGCCCAAAGCGCAGTTGGCCGGAAGTTAATCCAAATATATTACCACAATGCTGACAGCATCGATGCAGCTCTCGATCGCAGTCCAGCCTTAAGAACTTTGACAAAACGGGTTCTTGAAACAATTGCCCCGATGGTGGGTAAGAACTAAAACTGAAACGGAGTCATCAAGAAGGCCTAACTACTAGTATATAGTGGTTGGGCCTTTTCTTGAAAAAGCCACCACTACGTGTCATCGACTTGAACTCAGCACAACACCGGATTTTTCCATGATACTTTTGGTAATGTTGTCACTGCCCGATTAAATCAAAATCACCTATTGAAAATACCGCTTCAAATCCAGATTTCAACATTTTACGCCTCTGCTGCACTGGCAGTCTGCACCTTTTCAAATATGGTAATCAAGCATCGCTGGCCTGCTGGTTAGTTAAATTGTCTAACTTGATAATTTCCTTGACAAAATTTAAATTGATTGGTATCAATTCATGTCTTATTCAGTAGGCGCGTAGCTCAGCGGGAGAGCGCTACCTTGACACGGTAGAGGTCGGCGGTTCGAAACCGCCCGCGCCTACCACGTACTTCTCAATGCCTTAGCCGCAAAGCGCAGAGAAACCGTGACGGCATCATGAAGCAGTTTGTGGTGCCTTTTTAGCATTTCAAGAAGCAACCACTATGGCAGATGTAACAATAACGCTACCCGACGGAACAAAAAAGACCGCAGCAGCAGGCACGACGCTTCAGGCTGTTGCCGGTGAGCTCAAGCTCCCGTTCAAGCCTGCGGCTGCCGAACTTGACGGACTGGCTGTCGATCTGAGCGCACACATGGCAGAAGACTGCTGTGTCTCCTTCATCCGGCCCGACTCCGTGCAGGGGCTCGATATTATCCGCCACAGCACCTCCCATGTGATGGCCCAGGCCGTTCAGGAGCTGTATCCCGGCGTGAAGGTTACCATCGGCCCCTCCATTGAAGACGGCTTTTACTACGATTTCGACTACGACGGCACCTTCAGCCCCGAAGATCTCGAAAAAATAGAAAAAAAGATGGAAGAGATCGCCGGCCGCAATCTGCCTTTTGTCCGCAGGGAGCTCCCGAAGCAGGAAGCCATTGATTTCTTCAATAAGCTCGGCGAGAATTATAAGGTGGAAATCATCTCGGAAATACCCGCCGATACCGTATCACTCTATGAACAGGGCGGATTCACCGACCTGTGCCGCGGCCCGCATGTGCCCTCAACCGGCATGATCAAGGCCTTCAAACTCATCAGCACCGCGGGTGCCTACTGGCGCGGCGATGAGCGCAACAAGATGCTGCAGCGCATTTACGGCACCGCTTTTGCCGACAAAAAGGCTCTGAAAGAGCATCTTGCCCGCATCGAAGAGGCAAAAAAGCGCGACCACCGCAGGCTCGGCAAAGAGCTTGACCTGTTCAGCATTTACGACGAAGCGGGCGCAGGCCTTATCGTCTATCATCCCAAAGGAGCCCTGGTTCGCCGCATTCTGGAGGATTTCGAGGTCCGGCAGCATCTCAAGCGCGGCTATGACATGGTCAAGGGCCCCCAGATACTGAAGCTCGACCTGTGGGAGCGCTCAGGCCATCTGCAAAACTACCTTGAAAACATGTATTTCACCGAGGTGGAAGGCAAAAAATACGGCCTGAAGCCCATGAACTGCCTGGCCCACATGCTGATTTACCGCTCGCGCCTGCGGAGCTACAAGGATCTGCCCCTGCGGTATTTCGAGCTTGGCACGGTCAACCGGCATGAAAAATCGGGCGTGCTGCACGGCCTGACGCGCGTTCGTGAATTCACCCAGGACGATGCCCATATCCTGTGCATGCCCGAGCAGCTGCACGGGGAAATTTCCGATATCATCACCTTTGTAAAAGATGTCATGGCCATGTTCGGCTTTGAATTCGAGGTTGAACTGAGCACGCGGCCCGCAAAATCAATCGGCGATGATCAGTCCTGGGATCTTGCCACTGCTGCCCTGCGGGAGGCCCTTGAATCAAACGGCCTGGCCTATGATGTCAATGAGGGCGACGGCGCCTTCTACGGCCCGAAAATCGACTTCAAGCTGCGCGACTGCCTGAAGCGGTCATGGCAGTGCGCAACCATTCAGTGCGACTTTATCCTGCCCGAGCGCTTCGATCTGACCTATATCGGCGAAGACGGCGGCAAGCACCGGCCCGTCATGCTGCACAGGGTCATCCTGGGCTCCATTGAGCGGTTCATGGGCATACTGATCGAACATTTTGCCGGCGCCTTCCCTGTCTGGCTGTCGCCGGTGCAGGCCGTGGTAATACCGATCTCGGACGCCCAGCACGAGTTTGCCCAGCAGGTGCTTGCAAGCCTGAGGGGCAATGACCTCCGGGCAGGCATCGACCTGCGCAATGAAAGCCTCAACCTGAAAATCCGCGAAGCCCAGCTGCAGAAAACCCCCTTCATGCTGGTCGTGGGCAATAAGGAAATCGAACAGGGCGGCGTCGCCGTCAGACTCCGCTCCGGTGAAAACCTTGGCTTTATGCCGCTGCAGGCAGCGGTTCAAAAAATCAAGGATACCTGCGCAACCGAGCTGCAGGGCATGTAGCATTAACCTGTAAGGAGGATCCGGACATAGAAAAACAGACCGACGGGCAAAGGATCAACAGCGCTATCAAGAGCCCCCGCGTCAGAGTCATTGACGGGGAAGGCGAACAGCTGGGCATTCTCGAAACCAGGAAGGCAATTGAGCTGGCAGGCGAACAGGGCTATGACCTCGTTGAGGTGTCTCCGAATGTTGACCCGCCAGTGTGCCGTATGATGGATTACGGTAAGCACAAATACCAGCAGAGCAAAAAAACTCAAAAAAAAACGCACCATACGGTGCAGACCAAGGAAATCAAGCTTCGGCCATTTACCGGCGAGCATGATTTCGGGATAAAAATGCGACATGTGAGTGAGTTCCTGGAAAAGGGCGACAAGGTAAAAATTACCGTCGTTTTCCGCGGGACGGGAACTGCAGTTTAAAAAACAGGGCGAGGTGATGCTTGCAAAGGTAACCGAGGCGATCGGCGAACAGGGAAGCGTTGAAAAAAACGCAACCATGGAAGGCCGCAGCATGATCATGATGATCAGCCCTAAAAAAACAACACCGTAACAGAACCACCATCAGGAGATGTGATTTCCATGCCGAAAATTAAAACAAACAAAGCTGCCGCAAAACGTTTTACGGTGACCAAGACAGGCAAGGTCAGACGGGGAAAAGCATACAGGAGCCATATTCTCACGTCAAAGACGACGAAAAGAAAACGCAAACTGCGCAAAACCTCGACCATATCCGCCGTCGAGCAGCGCAATGTGCGCAGGCTGATTCCGTACGCATAATGCGGTAAGCTGCGCCGGCGTAAAATCTATCATCCGTTGGTTCAAGCACGGATCGGCCAGCAGTCATGAACATACTTATTAATTCTTACCAGTGAGGTTTAGCAATGCCGCGAGTCAAAGGAGGATTTACTTTAAGAAGACGCAGGAACAGACTGTTCAAGCTCGCCAAGGGATACCGGGGCGTGCGGGGCAGACTGTACCGTATAGCCAGGGAAACCGTCGACAGGGCGCTCAACTATGCCTATCGCGACAGAAGGGTCAAAAAGCGCGAATTCCGTCAGCTCTGGATCGCCCGCATCAGCGCAGGCGCCCGCAGCCTGGACATTAACTACAGCCAGTTCATACTGGGCTTGAAACGCGCACATATCCTGCTGGACAGAAAGTCGCTGTCGGAGCTGGCTATTAATGATTTCAACGCGTTTACTGAGCTTGTAAAAATCGCCAAGGCAAATACGAATAAAACTGCCGCAGCCTGAGGCGTAAAGCCGAAATAGTTCAACCTCACAGTATCCCTCCACCGCTTGATGGATACTGCTTTTTGCGAAATATGGAAAAAGAGCTGAATAGAATCAGAGATGCAAGCACATCAGACCTGAGCACTGCGGCCTCGGAGTCTGAAATTTATCAGGTCAAAAGCAAATATATCGGCCGCAGCGGTTCGCTTACTCAGCTGATAAAAAATCTCATCACCATTCCGGCGGAGCAGCGGGCTGTTGTCGGTAAGCTTGCAAACGAGATCAAAAAAAGCATCGAATCAGGTGTTGAAGACGCTCTCAAGGCTTCGCGCGCACAAAAAAAGCAGCAGGACATGGGGCGGGTCGATATTGATGTCACCCTGCCCGGCCGCTGCCTTCCGCTGGGACGCCGGCACCCCATATCTCAGGTGACTGATGAGATTGTCGCCGTCTTCACCGAGCTCGGATTTCAGATGGTCGAAGGCCCTGAGATAGAGCTGGACTTTTTCAATTTCGAAGCGCTCAATATCCCTAAAGATCATCCTGCACGGGATATGCATGATACCTTTTATATCTCTCCCGAAGTGCTGCTGCGCACGCACACATCGCCCGTGCAGATCCGCACCATGCAGCAGACCAGGCCGCCGCTGCGCATTATCTGCCCGGGCAAGGTCTACCGGTGCGATTCCGATGTATCCCACACGCCCATGTTCCACCAGATTGAGGGGCTCATGGTTGACGAGGCTATCTCATTTGGAGACCTCAAGGGGCTTCTGACTCTCTTCCTGCACCGCATATTCGACGAAAAAACCTCGCTCAGATTCCGCCCGAGCTTTTTCCCATTCACGGAGCCCAGCGCCGAGGTGGATATCCGGTGCGTTATCTGCCGCGGCAAAGGCTGCCGCGTCTGCAAGGGCACGGGGTGGCTCGAAATTCTCGGCTGCGGCATGGTGCAGCCGGCGGTATTCCGCAATGTCGGCTATGACCCTGATACGACCACAGGCTTTGCATTCGGGCTGGGAGTTGAGCGCGTCACCATGCTGAAATACGGCATCAATGACATCCGGCTTTTCTTTGAAAACGATCTGCGTTTTTTATCCCAGTTTTAATTAATACTCTACGGTAAAGGCGCCTATGTATCTCAGCATCAACTGGTTACGCGACTTCATTCCGCAGGAAATTCCCGTGCAGGATCTTGCCGACCGCCTGACCATGTCCGGCATCGAGGTCGAGGAGATTATCCGCTCCGGCTCGGAATGGGACAATGTCGTGGTAGGCGAAATCCTTGAAATAACCAGGCATCCCAATGCCGAAAAGCTGCAGCTGGCCAAAGTAAATACAGGTGAAAAAATTCTGCCCATAGTCTGCGGCGCTCCCAATATCGCAGTCGGGCAGCATATAGCCCTTGCTGTGGAAGGCGCGCAGCTTCCCGGCGGCATGACTATAAAAAAATCAAAAATCAGGGGCGAAATCTCAGAAGGCATGATCTGCTCGGAGCCCGAACTCGGTCTTGGAGAGGATCACAGCGGCATTATGGTGCTGCCGCCGGATGCTCCCCTCGGGATGTCCCTTGCGAGCTATCTGAAGCTTTCAGATACTATTTTAAATCTCGGTATTACGCCAAACCGCGCCGACTGCCTGTCCGTTGTCGGGCTTGCGCGCGAAATCGCCGCCCTCTTTGATATCCCCCTTCAGCTTCCGCAGTATCGTTTTGAGGAAACAGACGACGGGATTGAAACCCGCGTGGCTGTTGAAATAGCTGATGCCGATTTATGCCCCCGATATACCGCCCGGCTTGTCACCGGTCTTACGGTCAAGCCCTCTCCTCTGTGGATGCAGCGAAGGCTTGTCAACTGCGGCATCCGGGCAATCAACAATCTTGTCGACATTACCAACTACATCCTGCTTGAATGGGGCCAGCCGCTCCACGCATTTGATTACTCCTTCATACAGGATGGAAAAATCATAGTTCGCAGGGCAGCCAGGGGCGAAAAATTTACAACTCTTGACGCCATCGAGCGTGAGCTGCCGGACAACGCCCTCATGATCTGCGACGGCAGACGCCCCGTGGCCATTGCCGGCATTATGGGCGGCGAAAACTCAGGGATTCTCCCGGCAACAGACACCGTGCTCATTGAAAGCGCTTATTTCACGCCCCACTCCATTGCGCGCACAAGCCGCGCGCTTAATCTGAAAACCGAGGCTTCGCTGCGCTTTGAAAAGGGCATTGACATAAACGGCGTACTGCCGTCACTGCACCGGGCGGCGCAGCTCATGGCCGAGCTTGGCTGCGGAAAAATAGCAAAGGGCTGTATCGATGCCTATCCGGCCAAACTTGCCCCCCCCCAACCCGTTCGCCTGAGCGTCAAAAAAACAAATGCGGTCACGGGCCTTACTCTTTCGCAGCATGATGTCAAGTCAGTGCTGGAAAGACTCCAGATTGACACGCAGGCTCCTGATGCCGACACGCTGCTGGCAACTGCCCCCAGCTTCCGCTATGACCTTAATGAGCCCATCGACCTTATCGAAGAAATTGCCCGTTTAACAGGATATGACTGTATACCGGTAACCTACCCGCGGGCGGCGCTTTCGGGAAGCCCAGAAAACCGAAATCTTAAACTTGCCGGCATCATACGTGACCTGATGATTGCCCGCGGCTTTTTTGAAGTTATCAACTACAGCTTTTGCGCACCCGAACATATTGCCGGCATGCGTCTGGCCAGGGAAGATGCCAGGAGCGCCCCGCTGCCGATTCTGAATCCCTTGGCATCTTCGCAGTCGGTCATGCGCACCTCCATCGTGCCAAGCCTGCTTCTGAATCTGCAGGAAAACCTCAATAATAAAAGCTCTGCCATCAAGCTTTTTGAGCTGAGCCGGGTCTTCATACCACAGAGTGGCTCACCCCAGCCGCGGGAACCCCGGCGCCTTGCAGGCCTGATGGCAGGCATGCAGCAGGGCGAAGGATGGAACCTGCAAAACGCCATGGTTGATTTCTATGACATCAAGGCTGCAGTAGAGTCCCTGCTGCAACGGCTTCGCATAGACGGCACGCAGTTTCAACAGGACGGTCGTGAGCCCTATCTGCACCCGCACAAAATGCTGAGCATCAGCGCCGGGAATCACTGCTTCGGCAGCCTTGGGGAGGTGCATCCCGACGTGCTTGAGCACTTTGATATAAAAGTACCGGCCTATGTTTTCGAGCTTGATGTCGATCTGCTTGCATCGTTCTGGAAGGATTCTGTATCGTTTGCGCCCTTCTCACGCCAGCCGGCCATACTGCGGGATATTGCTCTTATAGTTGACGACACGGTGCCGGCTGAAAAATTTTTTTCCGCCGTTGCAGGTTTCAAAAACAAGTTGATCACCGATATGACCATTTTTGATAGTTTCCGTGGCGGCACAATTCAGCCGGGTAAAAAAAGTCTTGCATTCAGACTGAAATTCCAGTCAAATGACAGAACACTCACTGACGCAGAAGTAAACAAAATACATGACCGGCTCGTGGCGCACCTGGCGCAGGAAACAGGGGCGGAGCTTCGGCAATAACGGCAGCATGTTCGCGATGAAGGGAGTCACTAATGACGAAGGCTGACTTAATCGATGCAATCTATGAGAAAGTGGGTCTTTCCAAGAAGGAATCCACGCAGATCGTCGAGCTCATCTTCGAGCTCATGCGTAAATCTCTGGAAACAAATCAGAAGGTTAAAATTTCCGGCTTCGGCAATTTTAATATCCGTGAAAAAAACATCCGGCGGGGCCGCAATCCGCAGACCGGTGATGAAATAAAAATTTCAGCCCGCAGCGTCCTCACGTTTAAAGCAAGTCCGGTGCTGAAAAAAGTTCTGAACGGCTGACGGCTCAGCCCGGCTGAACAGACGCGGACTCGCAGCAGGAGAATACGATGGCCACAGAAATCCCCGACAAGCTTTATTTCAAAATCGGCGAGGTGTGCAAAATAACGGATGTAGAGCCCTATATTCTTCGCTACTGGGAATCCGAATTCAAGCTTATAAAACCTTACCGGACAAAGTCAAATCAGCGCCTGTACCGGAAAAAAGATGTCGAAGCCGTGCTGAAAATCCGAAGGATGCTCTATGAGCAGAAATACACCATTGCCGGCGCAAAAAAAAAGCTGAAAGAAGCCACGCCGCAGCAGGAACCGCGTCAGCAGAAGCAGCTTTCGCTCAACCTGCCTGATCAGCGTTACACAACGGCTCTGAAACAAATACGCGCGGAACTCGTACAGCTATCGCGCATGCTGAACAGAACTACTGTCTGATATATGAGGGCACTATGACATTCACCACAATTGACAAGCGGCTTGTTGAAAGAAAAGACCTGGCTTTCCAGGAAAAATACCTTAAGGACTCTGCCCGCCATACACCTGATGCTGCAGATAAATACGAAACAACTGAAATTGAGCATAATCCCATCTGCCTGTATCAGAAAAAAATGGGTCTTGCGGAGCAGTCCCTTGATGCCGCAGCTAAAACCGAGAGCTGACAGGCTGCCATGCCTGTACTAGCTGAAACTGTAACGCGAAAAGGCACTCTGCATGTTTTTCAGCCACCAGGAAACAGGTGCTTTCATGTGCAGGGCAGCGGTCTGCGCAGCCATACTTCTCTTGCTGCCGCTTCGACCCTGCCATGCAGAACTTCAGCCTTCATTCATTAGCGGCACGATCTATAACGCAGCCACAGGCTCCCCCATTCGCACTGCCACAATAAGAACGACCACGGGCCTTTCATTTAATGTTCAAAACGGTTTTTATTTCCTGAATGTTCCGCCCAATGTGTATGATTTTATCGTGTCGGCGCCAGACTTCCGTTCAAATATGGCTACCGGCATTTTTTCCGGGCCGGGGCAGACAGCTACGGTCAACATGTGGCTGGCGCCGGCTTCGACCAGAACCGGCCGCCTTCAGGGACGGGTTGCAGCAGCAGGCGCCACATCGGGAGGGATAGCAGGAGCGCTGGTTTTTACAGACCTTGGCGCTATCGCCTCGACTGATACTGACGGTTATTTTACCGCAGTCGGCCCGAGCGGTACGGCAACCGTAACCGTTGCAGCACGAGGCTATTCAAGTAAAATTATTAAAAATGTCAAAATCCAGCCTTCGGGTATTCGCAGCCTTCCAGTTCGTCTGAGCAAATCAATCAAGACCACTACGGGCCCCGTGTCTGGTATCGTGCGCGACGCCTGCACCAAATCTCCGCTGGCAGGCGTCAATATAACGTCTTCATATGGATCATTTGTGCAAACAAGCTCAGGCTCCTTCAAAATTTCCGCCCCCCCGGGCAGCACCTCCCTGCTTGCAAGCGCTGAAGGATATCAGTGCGCATGGCAGACTGCCACGCTGGGTTTTTTCCCCGTGGGAGCCGCTGCAAACTTTTCCCTTGCTCCCCTGGATCGGGGCATGGGGACAGTTACAGGCTTTATCACGAATGCAGCCAGTGGTGAGCCGGTCTCGGGCGCGCGCATTGCAACCGACCTCCAGGATATCAGCTTCAGCGAAAACGAGGACGGCTCATACATTCTGAAAGCAAACCCCTGCGCAGCCACGATCACGGTAACCAGCAAAGGCTTTCAGCCTTATACGACAAATGTGACGATAGGACAGGGGGCAACAACTGATCTTAACATCGCCCTGGTCCCATTGACCGATTGCATCGTCACCGGCGCCATAAAAAACCTTTTGACAGGAGCGCCTGTTGCAGAGGCTCAGGTGTCGGTTGATAACGGAGGCGTAACACTGACCGATGACACGGGAGCATTCAGCCTGACCATACCGTCATGCACAGCTACCCTGACCGTATGCGCCAACGGATTTTTTCAAACCCGGCGCAGGGTATCCTCAGCCGGAGACGTCGAAATTATTACTCTTACAATCGACCTCATCCCCTGTTTCCTGTGCCGCTGCAGTGCTGCAGCATCAGCTTTGCCTTATGACCCACGCTAAGCAGGCCTACTAAACACCAACGGAGCACCTAATGCAGTTTTCAATCCAAATCATAAAAGAAGAACATTTTGTTCCCATGGCACAAAAAGCCGCGGGCACACTTCTGAGCATCGCTTTAAATTTCCCCGACAAAAATGCTACCAGGCTCAGCAAGCGTTTCTACGTGACCTGCATCAAGGAATCTCAGGAATTCGAGGATTTCCTTGATGATCACGGCGCGCGAAGCAACAAAACGTGGATTTATCTCCGCGAACTTGTAGCCTCTATCCGCAACTTTTCCAGCACGGCCTACATGGTGAGTCACATGCTGAGCCGGGTCAATTTCTACTGCCTCAACACGCAGAGCACGCAGTCATTCATCAAGGACGCAGCAGCCGTTCTTGAGTTTTTACACTCATCGCTCACCGTCCTGTGCTCGCATTTTACAGATGAAGCCACCTGCCTGTGCTTGACAGGCACACCTTTATTGCTGGATGAGAATGTATTTGAAGAAAATATTGTTTCAAGGATGCTCCCCAATAATATCAATGATGAAGGCGGCACAGATATTGAAGAAAAAGTTGCCCGTGTTGCCACCGAGCTCATCAATGCCCACGATAAATCACGGGGCGTCTTGTTTGATAAAAAGCTGAACGCCCGCAATCTCGACTCAAACATTATCCCTGAGAGAATTAACGAAGAAACGCTTCGTGATCTTGAGGCAAACGTTCACAATGCCCAGTCGATCTATGACACCTATATTCAGAAAACACCCTTTGAGGCAGGCAACGAGAATCTGCTCTGCCTTCGCGGGCATATCTCGGTGGCGCTGCATCTGCTGGGCGTTGCCAAGGAGCTGAGCCACTTTTGCGAACGCCATGAACCCGGGGTAAGCAAGGAGCTCAAGCGCAGGAAGTCATCCAAAATAATCAAGCGCAAAAAGCTGCTTGACGTTATAATCAACTTTGCCTTGTACTATTATACGGTTTTTATCAATGACGGAAAAAATCTTGCCAATGAGATACAGGCAAGTTTCACGGTTGTTGATTCTGTGAGCGTCAGAGTTCCGGAAGGGTTGGGATTCCACCTGCGCCCTTCAACACTCGTGGCAAAAGTGGCAAATCACTACGGATCTAAAATATCCATGATAGTCAACGGCAAGGAATTCGATGCTGCAAGCGTCATTGATATTATGTGGGCGGGCGGCATGATAAAAAAAGAAGGCATTGCATCCATAGAATTCCGCGGTGATAAAAATGCCATCCGGGACATTGCACTGCTTGCCGGCGCCAACTACGGCGAGGACGCAATCGGTACCAGCACCCCCTTGCCCCCTGCACTTTCCTATCTGCGGCAGGACTAGCCGCCCTGTTTATTGCCACTGTTGCCGGCCCCGCCAACTCTGCTATGTGCTGGTTGGATAATGCGGCTTTCCGTTACGACATAATCAAGAGGAACATCCCACCTCGAATCATGGGGGACCTCGTCAGCAACCTGCATATCAAATGCGACTCCTATGGTAACGGCTGGGCAGTTGTTTAAAAAACGGTCATAATATCCACCGCCATAACCGATGCGGAAACCCTCCATCGTAAAAGCCGCCCCGGGCACAATGACGACATCTATTGTTTTGATTTCCACCGGATGGAGGCAACCGGGCGCAGGCTCCAGTATGCCAAAGCAGCCGGGCGCAAGGTCATCTTCCATACTTTTTAAAAGCGATGCCGTCATATATTTTGATGCCCTGTCAACGCAGGGCACAGAAACGCGTTTCCCGTCCGCAAGCAGAATGCGGATAAGGTTGTGTGTTTCCACCTCGCTCGCAAAAGAAACATAGACAAAAAATGAAAAAGATTCCTGGACAACCGGCATGCTGCAAAGCCGCTCCAGAATAAGGCTGCTTTTTTGCAAGCGCTGCTGCTCAGAAAGAGCATCTCTTGCGCGCAGCGCAGCAATTCGAAAATTCTTCTTCAACTCTGAAAGCTTTTCCGGATTATCTTCTTTTTTCTTCATACTATTTCTTCACCGGTTAAACGACCCTGCTTCATTCAGCAAGAACACAGTACATGAACTGTTTGATAGTAGTTCAGGCTATTGTGCCTTACATATAGCTGCAAGTTTTATTTTTCAATACATTAAATTTTAAATATGAAGGCCAAACTCTGGAAATTGACTGCCTGTTTAACATAAAGCAAAAAACAGGCGCCAATGCAATTCGCATGTTGGCGCCAAAAAAATAGAGTGTTATTAACATTTTCCGAAAATTCGTCGAGCTAACGAGCCTGCCCTTTAAGCCCAAGCGGCTTGACAGCGGCATCGTCTTGTAAATCAGCGATGACGCTGTCAAAGGCGATACGCAGATCAGCTCCGGCCTTGGCGCCTATACCGTCTGCAACATCCTGCGCGGCACGTACAAGATTCTCCGGCACCTCAACATCAGTACCGCCGGCCAGAAGTCTTTTCAGAAGAGGCAGCGCCTCCACTAACACAGCGGCTACTTGAATCTTCAGGCCTCTGTCAGAGTCCAGAAGCTCCGAAATCCTCTGTCCATAGGTGTAGTACAGTTCTACATACTGCCGTCCTCTGTCGGTCTTCAACAGAATATCGTCTCTGAACTGCCGAAGAATCGAAAGCTGCTGCAAATTATTGTCAAGCGCCATGATAGCCGGGCAGTTTGCAAGACCAGGGTAGGGAAAACCGATCCTGCCGCGGTCGAGTTTGGCATTTATTTTTTTTACCGTTTTGCCCGGCGAGACTACAATCTTTGAAGCCCCCTGGAAATCTTTCCGGTTTCTGAACCACTCTGAATTGTAGCCGGTTGCGTAGGCGTCAAAAAAAAGCTTGTAATTGCCCCGCGCCAGGCCCGTAATCGTATAGGTGCCATTGTCGGACGTCATGGCAGGCTTCAGGAGAACAACCGCAGCCTCGTGCCCGAAAGCTGGCGCATTAGCGTCGTATACTACGACCTCCGCATCAGGTATGCCCCTGCGCCAGAAGCTCCAAACTTTGCCCGTAATCGTTCCCGACACTGCCATCTGGGCATTGATGAGCGAAGTTTCCTGTCCCGCCGTCACCGTAATATTGTCAGCCGATGCATACGAATTTCTATTATTGTACCATTCCCCGGCATACTGCTCGGCACCCTCTTTGGGCTCGAAATACACTTTATAGTTGCCCGGTCGAAGAAAATCAAAGCTATAGGTTCCGTTATCTTTCGTAAGGTCCGTATCGATGGGCTCGTCGCAGGCGCCATCGGCAGCATACAGCCGCACGCCGATGCCAGCCAGGCGGATGCCGTCAGGATCTGTTACCGCGCCAGAAATACTTCCCGCAGCATCAAGAGAGGCATCAATGCCGTTAATGGCCTGGCCGTAAGCGGAGATGAGCAGGGTCTGAGCCGCCGATTTCGATGCCGTATCATCGAACCATTCCCAGGCAAAATTGCCCTCAGAATAAAAACCGTCAAACAAAACTTTGTATGCCGCGACGGGCAGCCCGGCCACCGCATAGGTGCCGTTATCAACCGTGTCGGCGTAATACGTGGCTCCATACAGGCTTTCAGCAGAGACTTGAACCTGGGCGATTCCCTGACCAAGCGTATCGGTAACCCGGCCCGCTATAGTGCCGCCCGCAAGCAGTTTAATATTTTTAACCACATCGGGCTGAGCATGTGTTACCAGAAACCTGTCGGCATCATGATATGTGAATTTGTCATTGTACCACTCTGTAACATAGCGCAGCGGCCGTATGTTCATATCAACGAACTCGACCTTGAATATGCCTTTTGTCTGCCCTGCGTCCTGAAGTTCTGCCATTTGTGACGTGACATCAAACAGATAATAACCGTTAACGTCGGTATATGCCGTCAGCAGGAGCCTGTAATGCGGGTCATACAGATTTACTTGAATGTTCTCCAACTGATGACCGCAGCAGTCCTCAACAGTTCCTGATACGCTGTAAGTTGACTGCGCCAGGACTGTGCCGGCACAAAAAAAACTACAGCTTAGTATGACAGCCAGACAGAACATAACGAAGGCTGTTTTCCCTGTTTCTTTTCCCAGCATATATCCGCTCCTTTAATTTAGGGTTTATATAATCAATTATATAAAACAATTTGCAAGAAACTCAAGCTCCTGCAGAAGATTGAATTATTAATATGCAAATAACGAACCAAAAAAAATGTATTTAAAGCAAAGTTTTTTCAGATAGTTAGAAAAACTAACCTGCTCTCTGCAAAAAATATGTATCAAAAAAATACGCCGCGAGACACAAATGTCTAAACCTATCATATAACGATACACTTATTACATCTTATCACTTGTGGTACTTTTTTCCGGCGATAATGGTAAAGGCCCGGTAGAGCTGCTCGAGCAGCATGACGCGAAAAAGCTCATGCGGGAATGTGAGGTGTGAAAAAGAAACTTTCAGGTTTGCTTTCCCAAGCACTTCCTCTGTCAGCCCATGACTGCCGCCGATGACAAAGCAGATTTTAGCGCCTCTGTCCTGCAAAGTTCGCAGTTCCGCGGCAAGCTCTTCAGACGAGCACGGCTTGCCGCGGCGGTCGCAGGCGATGAGAACATCACCGGGCCTGCACCTGGCAAGCAGCCTGGCGCTTTCTTTGGCTGCCGCAGCCTGTGCTCCCAGCGAGTGCTCATCTTCAGGTGAGACAAGCTCGCAGGCAATGTCTGCGGCATGGCTGAGCCGCTTCATATAATCCTTCTCGGCATCGGCAACCCAGCCTGATGCTTTTCGACCGACGGCAAGAATTCGGATTTTCATGCAGGCTTATTTTCTAAAAACATTAAACAGCCGTGTCAAAATAATACTGATGACGATGCAGGTCACTATCGGAACATATATCTTGAAATGCTCGCCCTCAAACCGGATATCCCCGGGCAGGCGAAACAGCGGCAGCACAGAGGAAAGCAGCCCCAGCACGATAAAAACAACGCCTGCGGCAATGAGAAACCTACCCATGACAGGGGCCGCCATCAACAATTTCCAGCACCAGGCTTCCGTCAAAGGGATCGACGCTCTTCAGCCTGACAGATGCCGCCGTGCCGGGCCTCAGCATGCCTGTGTCTTTCTCCTTAATGCGCACGTCCAGCATAAAATCGGGGAGTAGAAGTTCGTAGAGCCCATGGCCCCGTTCAAGCACCAGGGCAGTCATGATCTCGCCCTCACGGTTTTTCATGGCTTTGAGCACCCAGTAACGCCGGCGCTCATACTCAACCCGGCCCAGGCGCGTCAGCACCGGCTGAATTCCAAAGGCAATGTCGCTCAGCTCTCGACGGGTATAAGCCAGGGGCCCGGCGTGCAGCATGCTCACCAGCTGACGCTGCATGACAAGATCTAAATATTTGCGCAGCGGGGAGGTGATAGACGTATAGCAGGCAAGGCCAAGGCTGCTGTGCGGTCCCGCTGATGTTTTTATCTCGACCCTGCTCATGGCGCGGCGCTGCAGGAACATATCAAAAAGCGACGGAGTGTCTTTCCCTATGAACCGCTGCGAAGGCTCAGCCTGACGTCTGAACAGGCCTGGCTGCCGCTGTTCTGAAAAAAAAAGCGCGGCGCAGTAATTAGCCAGTATCATGAACTCCGACACAAGCATCTGGCTGGGTGTTTCACGGTCACGCAGCATCATGCTGATATCATGGCTGCGGTCTACACGAACCTGCATCTCCGGCAGCAGAAACAACACAGCGCCGGCATTGAAGCGCCTGGCACGCAGAGCAGCGGCAAAGCGGTGCAGCCTGGCCATATCCAACCCCTGTTCAATAGCTCCGTCTACATCGCTATAGGTCAGACGTTCGGCTATGCGAACGACGCTGCGCACGATACGATAGTCCCGGAGTTCGCCCTCCGGGCTGACCCGCACTATGAAGCTCACCGCCGGATTGCGCTCACCGACCCTGAAGCTCGCGATATTCTCGGACAGTGCAGGCGGCAGCATGGGAATTTTAGCCTCGGGCAAATACAGTGAAGCGCCCCGTCGCGCAGCTTCGATGTCAAGGGGCGTTCCCGACTCAACAAAAGCGGCAACATCGGTTATATGAATGCCAAGTTCCAGCAAAGAACCGTCAAAGCGGAAACTTATGGCGTCGTCCACATCCCGGGTGAAGGCATCATCAATGGAGCACACGTACAGCTGCGTCAGATCCTGACGCCCGGGATCGTTAACAGCGCTGCAAATAGCCCCTGCGCCCAAAGACTCTACCTGCCGGAGCACTTCAGCTGGCCACTGATGCGGTATGCCGTATCGCCGCAGAAGTATATTTTCATCAGGGTCAAAAACGCCAAGCTGCACCAGTACAGCACAGCACTGACGCTGGTCAAAAATACCCGCAGCCTGTACTATTTCCTTGACCTGACTCCAGGTTGGCGACTCCCGGCCAAGGGCTGCATAGTCTTTGAGAATTTCAATGCAGGCAGCGCTGTCTTCAAAAATAAATTCCCGGCCCGCAAGCGAGGCTTGCAGCCAGGCCCTTGACTGCCTGATGAAACTTTGCCGCGCAACCTCACGGGCTTTTTTCTGCTGCTGAGCCAGGACCTGTTCGGGAGTATGGGCCAAAAACAAGCGGCCATGAAGCTTGAAAAAGATATGATCTTCAACCAGCGCAGCAAGAACGGCAGCCTCATGGGCTGAGGTTGCTGTTTCACCGAAAGCGGCACGGGTAAGATCAGGGATCTCGAAAAAAGCGCCCGGGACTCCAACTGTTTTCCACAGCCTGCAGGGATCGACCTGCGGGGTAAACTCTTCCTGCTCGGCCATATTATTTTTTAGCTTCTGCAAAAGGCTTTCCAGAGGCACAGAGGTATCGAACATTTCATGTGATGCATGAACAATGCGCACCGCTGAAAGAAAAAGCTCGCTGCCGTCAGTACGGAGAAGGCGCAGGCGCTCTCCATCCTGGCCGATGCAAATCGCAGCCACAAGCATGCGGTGGTCAAAAAATCTGATTATTTTTCCCGTATACATGTCTGCCATTTAAAATTCATAATAATCGGAGGTATCAACATGCCGGTAGCAGGTATCAGGCAATTCACGAAGAAAGCGCGACGGTTTCAGCACAGACATATACCCCGTACTCTCCTTCTGCCGGAGCGGGCTGCACAGATACAGACGGTCCTTACCGCGCGTAACGGCAACATAGAAAAGCCTGCGCTCCTCTTCTTCATCATCAAGGCTCGTAAAATTATTGGGATTGGGGAAACGGCCCTCAACCAGCCATATAAGAAATACCACTGACCACTCAAGCCCCTTGGCCTGATGAATCGTTGTCAGTTTGACTGTTTCAGCCGGCATGCCCCCCGATTGAATATCCTCGGTTTCAGTGCTGGTCATAAGCGCAAGCTCGCTTAAAAAATCAGACAGCGATTCGTACTGACAGGCAAAAGAGAGAAACTGCTCGATATCCTCGCTGCGGCTGTCTGCATCAATATATTTGGTGCGCATATAATCCCGATAGCCGCTTTCAAGGGCTGTTTTTATAAGCGCAGCAGGAGACACACCGGCTCCGGTCTGAGAAAGCTCGGAGAGCATCTGCCTCAGGCCGCCCCAGTAGGGCCGCGCGCCTTTGGGCACTATGGCTTCCATCTTTGGATCGATGCAGGCTTCCAGCGGGTCAGCCGATGACGATCATGCGGCTGTACATCTTGTCCGAGGTTTTGGAGCCAATGCCTGGCAGCAACTGCAGAATGCGCTTCCAGGCCGCTTCGTCCGGGGGTTCACGAGCACCTTGAGATACGACACGATGTCCTTAATATGGGCCTGCTCGAAAAATCGCAGCCCTGAGCGCACTTCAAACGACACGCGCCTGCGGGTCAGCTCCATTTGAAGCTCCATGGAGTGGTAATGCGCGCGGTACAGCACGGCTATCTCGCCCGGCGGGGTACCGCTATAGATGAGCTCCTGTATTTTGCCTGCCACGAACTGCGCCTGCTCATACACATCGCCGGGCCGCAGGCATTGCGGCTCCGCACCTGTCTGGCGCATGGGCTGCAGAATCTTGCGGAACTGCCGGGCATTGAGCAGAATGCTTTCATTTGCCAGACCCAGGATCTCGGGCGTTGAGCGGTAGTTATACTCGAGCTTGATGATACGGGCATCGGGATAGCGCTCGGGGAATGCCATGATGTTTTCGAAGTTGGCTCCGCGAAACGAGTAAATACTCTGGGAGTCGTCACCGACAACCATGAGATTTCGATGGCGTGATGCCAGTGCATCTATGAGATCTGCCTGAAGCCTGTTGGTGTCCTGATACTCGTCAACCAGTATATGCTCAAACCGGTCGGCATAAAAATTTCTTAAATTTTCATTGCTCTCCATAAGCTCCAGCCACAGGCACAGAAGATCGTCAAAGTCGGCAAGGTTCTGCCGGCGCTTTCTTTCCGTGTAGCAGCTGTAGATTTTTTCGATCTCCCCGGCATACTCAAGAAAAAAAGGATAGCGTTCCTGGAGAACCTGCTCAATGTCGATGCGCGTATTGCGGGCAAGGCTCAAAATGTTAAAAAGAACCCCTCCCTGCGGGATGATACCGTCTTTTTTCTTGTGCCCCAGATCAAGCATGGTCGCATCAAGAATGCTGTAGGCATCGGACTGGTCAAGAATTGTATAATTCTGCGCAAGACCAACCCGCTCCCCATGCACCCGCAGTATACGGTTTGCAATATGATGGAAGGTTCCGCCCCATATGCGCGTGGCAGTGGAGGGTGCAAGCATATCCACGCGGTGAAGCATTTCCCGCGCTGCCTTGTTGGTGAACGTCAGAAGCAGAATGCGGTGCGGATCGACGCCGGTTTCGATAAGATGGGCAACGCGGTAAGTAAGGGTCCGTGTCTTGCCCGAGCCAGCTCCTGCAATGACCAGCAGCGGCCCCCGCCCCGCCGTCACAACGGCATGCTGTTGGGGGTTGAGTTCACTCTCATAATCGATTAAGCGCTGAAGCATAAGTATCATCCCTCGCAGATACAAAAAAAGGGATTCAAAACTGAATCCCCCCGCACCGGCAGACTAAAGCCTGCTTCAGTCTACCGAAGGCCTGCACACATGATAACCTCATCAAGAAATCGCTCTGGAGGTTCGATAACCTGCTCAATTTCCATTACAATCAGGTTGTCGAGTTGTAGCATACCGGCATCAAGCTTGGCAATATCTTTTTCCGTAGTAACAACGGTATCAACCCGGGCTGAAACATCACGTATGGCCGTATAATCATCGGTGACATAGGCATGATGGTCGGGATAGACCAGCGTAGCTGAAACGTGCATGCCTGCCTGAGCGAGCATCTCGATAAAGCTTGCAGGGTCGCCGATGCTGCACAGGGCTCCAGCGCTTTTACCTGAAATCTCGTCTGCCTCGACCGGATGGCCGGATTGGAAATCGCGAAAACCTGCAACTTTGTATGATGCCGAAAAAAGTCTGGCATCAGGATTAAGCCCTTGAATATGAGCAGCAATTGCAGCGGCGCTTCCAGTACCATCAGCCTTGGTGAGTACGATTATGCCGGCCCTCTCCAGGGCAGAAAGCGGCTCGCGGAGAGTTCCCCGGGGGAGCAGGCTTCCATTGCCGAAGGGGTCGGAAGTATTCACCAGCACGACATCGAGATCGCGCCGTAGCCGCATGTGCTGGAAGCCGTCGTCCAGCAGCACGGTGTCAGCGCCGAACATATCGCAGGCAAGTTTGCCTGCGGCAACCCTGTCGCGACAGGCAATCACGGGAATGCCGGTAAGCTTGGCTGCAAGCATTACGGACTCATCACCGGCCTCAGCACACGATGCAAGCACCTGTTTCCCATCGGAAACAATAAGCGGTTTTTTTGTTTTTGTCCCGCGGTAACCACGGGTGACGACTGCAACCTTAAAGCCCTTTTCATACAGGTTCTGGGCAAGCAGGCATACGGTCGGTGTCTTGCCCGTGCCGCCCACGGTAATATTGCCAACGGCGATGACCCCGCAGGGTATGGCAAAGCTTTCAAACACACAGGCCTTGTACAGCCAGGCCCGCACACGCATAACTGTGCCATACACGAAGGAACAGAGTGTCAGCGGCAGCAGAAAAAACTTTACCGCCATGCCTGGTGCTTTTAAATGAATCAGTTTTTCAATCGACGCGCGGATGTCCATAAAAAAACCGGTGAATATTTAATTTATTTTACACGGAACGGGAATCGACATGTGCACAGCAGCTATACTGTTCCGGATTATTCATTATGAGACACACTGTGCTATCCGCAGGTGCAGGCCTGTATCAGTTTGCTCAGTACGTGCCGCACATGGTTGTCAGGTTAGTTCTGCGCATTATTGGAGTACTCGTGAGGCGGGGGGCACAGTTTTGTTACAAAACAAAGCACCTATCGAACATGTGCACGTGCAAAATAAGACGCCCCACTGAGCTGAGGGAAAAAAACAGCTGTCATCACATGATCAAACTGTCTGTCACTCAGGCAGACCGACTGATGCATCAAGATTCACAACCTCTTTTGCCGGAATAATTTTGCCATCGATATGACAGCACACCAGGTTTCTGCCTATCTTTTTAGCCTCATAGCAGGCGTCATCAGCAGCTTTCAAAAAAGCATCCTCATTGCAAAACTGTGCGGCGTCCTTCTGCGTCACAATGCCGATACTCGCGGTCACAGCCGTACCATCAAAATCAATCCCCTCACCGAATGCCTGAATCTGCATGCGCAGCCGTTCAGCCAAAATGACCGACTCTTCAAGATTCGCCTCCGGAACAATGATACAGAACTCATCACCGCCGTAGCGGACCGGTATATCTGTCGACCGGCATTGGTTTTCGATAATGCCTCCCACCATGCTGATCAGCATGGTGCCGGCCTGGTGCCCGAACGCATCATTGATAGCTTTGAGATTGTCAAGATCGATCATGACCAAAGATAACGAACGGTGATAACGCTTACTTCTGGCATACTCCGCATGGAGCCTTTCCCTGAAATGCCGGTAGTTAAAAAGGCTGGTCACATCATCAAGGTTCGTGAGAAGCTGCGAGCTCTTTAGATTCTGCTCCAGAAGGTCTATAACATTTTTCATGCTAAGGAGGTTTTTTACTTTCAAATACAACTCAATACGGACTTCTTTCTTAGCAAGTGGTTTACAGATAAAATCCTGGGCACCTGCAGTAAGTGCCTGCTCAACGCTGCTGAAATCATTCCGTGAGCTCACAACGATGACCGGAATGTTTTTACTGGCTGCATTTTCCTTGATCCGGCTAAGCACTTCATAACCGGATATTTCAGGCATCATAATATCGAGAATTATGAGATCTATTTTCCTGCTATGCACAATAGACAGGGCTTCTTGTCCGCTATTTGCCTCAAGAAAAACACACCGTGCCTGTTTGAGCGCTGCGCGGAAGGCTTTACGGGATACAGCATCATCATCTACAAGCAGAATTGTATTCACGTTCCTGTCATCCCCTGGCGCATTTCAGTGCACCTGTGCAATTGAATCGAATCTTACAAAACAGTACAAATTCTTGCGTGCGTTTTCTGAACATACCGGTTCAAAGTATTCGGAATAGTCGTGTTATGAAGGAAAAAGCCACTGCGGGTTCAATTGCCTCGCATGAAGCATACCTTCTGATCAGCTTTCAATGATTACTGTATAAAATAATAATTAGATCATACCACTACTTGTCAATTCTGCAAATAAAATATCACACTAAAAGCATAAATCCCTGTATGTAAAAAACCGTAACAACGGCTAAAACATTCCTGGTAAGGGTACTACATATCGAAAAAAACACTGCAGAGGACAGATGACTTGTTTGATCGGCCAAGGTGCAGGACAGCTTTTGCAAAAATGATGATGACTGCTCAGAATCATATCTCTTCGTCAGCCGCTATAAAATCCGTATGTAAACCGGCCCGATCCGTAACATCGCACGGGAGAATATCAAAAGTTTGCTACGGACATTCATTGATTCAATGTTTCTTGGCGGAAAGGACAGAGGTTGGCTGGGAATTTTTCACACAAGGGCATAAACGAGTTTGCGCTTTGAAATGCTCTAGTCAATTATTCAGGGAAGGAGAGAAAATCCGGAATCTAAACTTCCGGCATGACATGCCTGTATACAAAACAATGAGACTCTCAGAAGCTTTGCTGTGCACAGGCTGGCTCTTTACCATTTCATTCTGAGTTTTGAGAATTTGAAATTATTTTCTCTATTTCCTGAAAACCCTTGATAATTTCGGCATATGATTTACTTTTGGTTGAACCATTCTGCTTCGTTTTCCCCGATTCATCATTTTCGGGCTGAAGGGCAGGCGGAGACTCCGTACTATCAATTTTCTCAATTTCTTTAAATCCCTTGATGATTTCATCAAAGGATTTTGTTTTTGAGGAATCCGTCTGCTGCGGGTTCAAGGATTCATCATTTTCGGGCTTGGACACAGGAGCTATATCCTTATGGGGCTTTT
Source organism: uncultured delta proteobacterium (assembly GCA_963804955.1). Taxonomy (GTDB): domain Bacteria; phylum Desulfobacterota; class WTBG01; order CAIYCZ01; family CAIRTM01; genus CAIWCT01. Next base: position 27,715 of record CAWDSQ010000013.1, read on the forward strand.
TTCCCTCTTTATGACCATGTCTTTTTTTACTGTGTGACATAAAAACCCCTTCGACATCAAGTAACAGATATACCTTTACTTCTTCTTTCTATATACACCATAAACATAAAAAAACAACTACAAACAAAATACATCCGACGGCGCATCGGCAAGATCAAAAAAAATCCAGCTGCTGGCTGAAAAGGGCAAGGGTTCTGCTGTCACGATCAGGAGGAACGTCTACATACAGGTACACAGGAGACAGTATATCGTTTTTTATCCTTCCCTTCATGGCGCGGGGCCGGGCTAGCAGCTTTCCATACCTGGCCCGAATGTCGTGTAGCCGCTGCTCAACATCGAGGACTGCCCAGCGCTCAGGACGCACCGTTGCATACATATCGACAAGAAAAAAAGTCTGTCGCCCAGCAGTATTGTCTCAGAAGAAAAAACGGGGAGATACAGTTCCGGACGCGGTCACAGATGTAACGCGAACAGCGGGAGAGCCGCAAGTCTAGCCCTCAGCACATAATGCGCGTGAAGAACTCTGATTCATAGACCTCACCGTCGATTTTCATGAGGCTCCACGCGCGCATGGGACTTTCAGGGAAGAATGCTTCAGCTCACCCTGACGCAGACGGTGGCGTGCATGCGCTTTTTATGAAACAGCCGGTGGATATCATAAAGTTCATTGGCCATGGTAAGAAGCCTTAACAAAACAACCCGGCCTCATGCCACGGCTGGCGGGTGCAGCCGTGATCATTCTGGACAGCCGCAGCCGCCGCTCTCATTTTCCCAGGCGTGATCAGTGAGCCCGTGGCTGCTCTGGCTGTCATTGGCAAGCAACTGCTCCTGAAGCCGTATCTGTTCGCGGGTCGTAAAAATATATTTTTTTTCATCATGGCGGTGCGGAGCAAGTTTATGCACGGCAGCCTCATCGTATTTAACGAAATTCTGGCCAGCCCGCGCTGCGCTGTAGCGCCTGAAACCGAGCTGTACCAGCGCATCAACTCCCAGCCGCACAGAAGCATCCAGGCATTCGCGGTAGACATGTGCCACACCGATATCCAGCAACTCAAAGGTTTCGAAATTGTTGCGGGCGCGAACCATAACGGTCAGATTGGGGAAATGTTTGTGTGCGGTTGCAGCAAGAGCGCAATTGGTTGACGGATCGTCAATGGCGATAATCAGTATGGATGCTTCTGCAGCGCCTGCCGAATGCAGCATGTCAAGGCGGGTCGCATCGCCGTAAAAAACACGAAAGCCCATTTTTCTCAGCAAATCAACCCTGTCGGAATTATTATCAAGTATTGTCGCTTCGATGCCATTTGCCCGCAAAAATCTTCCCGCGGTGCTCCCGAACGTGCTGAAGCCGGCTATAATGACCTTGTTGTGCACATCAATGTTATCCCCGGGCCGTGCCTCCTTCTCCCGTGTGCCGAAACGGGGCAGAATCAGCCGCTCGTTTACAAGCATCAGCACGGGGGTCACTGTCATGCTCAGAGCAGTAACAGCCATCATGGTGTCGAACCAGTGGCCGGATAGAATCTGCAGAGTGTTCATAAAGGCAAACAGCACAAAGGCAAACTCGCCGACTTGGGACAGGGAGGTGGAAAAAATGCAGTTCTGGTCGAAGCTCAAACGAAACAGACTGCCCGCCAGATACAGCACCAAGGCTTTGACGATAAGCAGCGCCGCCACCAAGGCGATGATTCGGGGCGGGTCATCGGCAATGAGGCTAAAATTAATGGATGCGCCGACGGCAATAAAAAAAAGCCCGAGCAGCAGGCCCTTGAAGGGCTCAATATCGCTTTCCAGCTCATGCCTGAACTCGGAGTTGGCAAGCACAACTCCGGCCAGAAAAGCACCAAGAGCTGGGCTCAGGCCAACAGCATTCATAAGGAAAGCGATGGCGAAAACTATAAGCAGCGAAGCGGCTACGCACAGCTCGCGGAGCCCGGTACCGGCAATTATGCGTAGAAACGGGGCAATCATAAAACGTCCTGCGGCAATGACTGCCAGAATCGCGCACATCACCGAGCTTGTCTGCAGCCAGCCCGGCAACCCGTCAAGCATGCCTGCATGCCCCCCCGGTGCACCGGCAACCGTCTGCATTGCCAAAAACGGCAGCAGCGCCAGTACCGGTATGACGGCAATATCCTGAAACAGCAGTACGGCAAAGGCGCTGCGGCCTGATTCAAAGCTGCTAAGACCTTTTTCCCGCAGCGTCTGCAGAACGATGGCCGTCGATGACAGGGACAGTGCAAGCCCCGAGGCAAGGGCCGCCTGCCAGCTAAACCCCAGCAGAAGCAGCCCGCCCCCGGCAAGCAGCGACGTTGCCCCCAGTTGCAGACTGCCCATGCCGAGAATGCGGCCGCGCATTTTCCAGAAGTGCGCAGGCTCTAGCTCAAGGCCGATAAGAAACAGCATCATGACCACGCCGAATTCGGCAAAGTGCATGATGTCTTGCCCCTCTCTGCCAATAAAGCCAAAAGCAAACGGGCCGATGAGTATGCCGGCAAGAAGGTACCCCAGCACGGAACCCATGCCAAGCCGTCGAGCAACCGGCACGCACACTACTGCCGCAGCCAGATATATAAGAGCCTGATATAAAAAACCGTCAATCATGGCGCACCCTGTTCCTGAACTGCTGCGGCCCACGCATCGAGAAATTCGTAGCGCCGTATACATGCCTCATCAGACTCGCCTGCGCATAAATGCTGAATCGTCAACCGGTACAGGTTTGCATACCGGAAAAGCTGCGCCCCGGTCAGGCGGGCCGTTCCCTGAACGGCAAAGGGCGGCAGATAGAGCATTCTGCATAGGCATGCCGTCTGTTCCAGGGGTCGTAATAATTCGCTTAGGGAAAACCGGTTGAAGCCGTTCGCACCATAGGCCTCGCGGCTGCCGCCGGTGGTAACGGCAATGAACAGCTGCTTGTTGTCAAGAAAGCAGCCGCCTTCGCCGTGTGCCCAGCCATGCTCCAGCACCAGGTCGGTCCACTGCTTCAGCAGGGCCGGGGAGCCGTACATGTACAAAGGGAACTGCCAGATGATAAGCTGGTGTGCTGCAAGCAGCTTTTTTTCGCGGTCAACATCAATGTTGAAGTCGGGGTACAGCTCGTAAAGATCGTGCACCGTGACAAAATCCAAACCCCTGACTTCTGCAAGCAGCGCCCTGTTGGACCGTGATTTTTCAAAGCGGGGATGCGCAAAAAGTATAAGTGCTTTTTTCATATGCTCTATTACCGGGAGGAGCGCTCACACATACTCCTTTTGATAGTATCAGATATATGATCAATTTTAAAGTTATTGCTTCTTAATAGCATGAAAAATCATTTGCAATCAAAGCGTAAAACCGCTAATTCCTTTATTTCAGAGCTTTTTTTAAAAATCATATTTTTTTAAGGGATAAGCTCTGACATAGGGCATAGATAAAGTCAGGGAACATTTTCCAAGTAAAACAAGCAAAGCGGTTCCAGGATACAACAGGTTAATCCAGCCTGCCTGGTGCCAATTCATACTTTAAAAATGCTCTGAACACCAGATAACCGAAATTGGAGGCTGCAATGTCACGCGGAGACCAGCTCGAGAGGCAGTGGAAAATTATTCAAGCCCTGATCGCCTCAAAACGGGGTAAAACAGCACATGAGCTTGCAGACATGGTCCAGGGAAATCTGCGCAGTGTCTACAGAGACCTGGAAGTGCTTCAGACGGCTGGATTCCCCATCTACAATGAAAAGGCGGATGGGAAAAAGGTCTGGGCTGTCATGGAAACGTTTAAGCACAGCATCCCGATTCCCCTTGACATGCCCGAGCTGATGGCACTGTATTTCAGCCTTGATATGCTCAGGGCTATGCACGACACGGTTTTTTACGAGTCGCTGGAGTCGCTGTTTCATAAAATCAAGGCCACCCTGCCCCCTGAATCTGCCGACTTTTTGAAAAATCTTCAAAAGGCCCTCTGCGTCGATCAAAAACAGTACCGTCAGTACGGCAAGCTTAAAAAAATAATAACCGCCATCAATGACGCCGTTATGCAGAGCCGGTCAATCGACATAATCTATTTTGCCCTAAGCAAAAAAAGCCGAACAAAACGCATAGTCGACCCGTACCGGATATGGTTCATTAACGGAACCTTTTATCTGGTCGGATACTGTCATTTGCGCAAGGAGGTCAGGACCTTCGCCCTTGACCGCATCAGGAATATAGAAATCACAGACAGCGGCTTTACCATACCCGATGATTTTAATTTCAATGACTTCATGAGCGGCGGGTTCGGAGCATATTGCGGCGGCATACCCGAAAAAGTAAAAGTAAGCTTCGCTCCGGAAATAGCTGGTTATATTGAAGAAAAAATCTGGCATGAAAGTCAGAAGATTTACCGCAATAAGAACGGTTCCATTATTTTCGAGGCAACTGTGGCAGTCAATGAAGAGCTTGAAAACTGGGTGCTCAGCTGGGGCGCGAAAGCCCGGGTGCTTGAACCAGAGTCGCTGAAAGTACGAATGCGGCAGGAAGCTGAAAAAATGGCCCTTGCCTACACAATTGATAAATAGAAGTGTTATGAATGCTGAACTGCACATGTAGCGCTGTACTATGGAATTTCGGGCAGACAATCATAGGCGCAAGATAGTGCGATCATAGACTTCATAGTCAGGTGTCACGCCTCACCTCCATTTCAGCAGCCGTGGCAGGTTGACCGTCTGCCCAGCAGGGCTCCCTATTTCAACCTTGACACCCAATCGCCCTCATTTTATATTCTTAACAGCACAAATCGAGTTCACATCAATAAACTCTACATTCTGTAAAAAGGTGGATTAAAAATGGCAGTTAATGACTTTATAACAAGAGACAGACGACATAATGAACGTACAAGAGTTCGTTTAAACGGCAGATTCTTCATCAAGGGATTAAACATAGAATATGAAGACTGCGTAATGATTAATGTGTCACGGACCGGAATTGCTCTGAAGACTACAACTCTCAGTTTTAATTTAAAAGAACCAAAAACCGGAGTTGCTGTGAGAACAGAAATTGCTAAGTTTGATGTAAGTGGCTTAAGAAATAAAATCATGTATGTTGATGTATACCCGCTTCTTGGGTCAATGGAAACAATAACTTTTTATGGGGAGATTACAAGAGTCTCCAAGCAAAAAGACAGGATTTATTTTGCCATACATTTCAGCAAAATAATTGATAATCCTACTTTTCTGAGGCTTGCAGAGGTTCAAAGGAAAGTGGACGGATAGAGGAAATAGCTACAAGACGGTTGCAGGTTATAATGATCCTAACGAAAAAGAACTGTATGCAACCTGAAACCAGGCAAAACCCGGAATCTTTTTTCAAAAAACTCAAAAAAAACACCCTCCGTAAAATCACCGCAGAGGAAAAGATTCCATACTGCCTGAAGACCTCACAGGCAAAGACAGCATCACTGAAAACTGTCACCGTGAGGGTTGAGACATACTGGTATTTAATTTAAGCGGAAACTCAAGTATCAATACACGCTTTACAAAAATCATGGCGCCACTTCTGCGAAAGCCAACTAAGGGTAGCAGGTTTTGCTCTGTATGCTTAGCAACAGCCAGGATACACAACATTTTGTTGATAAAATTTGCAATTAAGGGGCTCTGGATGAGCATCAGTCTGTATCGAAAGATTTTTTTTACTTCAATCCTGTTCACGATACTACTATTCGCCTGCGGCGACACCCGCCACTGCATCTGAGAAAAAAGCTACGGCACAGTCTGCAGACATAGCTGCATTTAGTGAGCTGCAAAAAAAAGCTGCTGCTGGTAATGCAGATGCACAATGCCGACTCGGTGATGCATATTACAATGGAGAGGGTGCAACCCAGGATACAAAGAAAGCTTTGGAATGGTTTAAGAAAGCAGCAGAGCAGGAAAATCCTGCTGCGCAGTATAGTCTTGCTCTTTGTTATGCTAATGGCGATGGCGTTCCCAAGGACATGGCTAAGGCTATTGAATTATATCAAAAAGCAGCAGACCAGGGAAATGCTGATGCGCAGTATATTCTTTCTCTTTGTAAGTATGGCGACGGGGCTCCTAAGGAGATGCATCGTGCTAGTGAGCTCTATCAAAAAGCCGCAGACCAGGGGAATGCAGATGCACAGTATAGTCTTGCTCTTTGTTATGCTACTGGAGATGGCATCCCCAAGGACATGGCCAAAGCTATTGAATTCTATCAGAAAGCCGCAGACCAGGGGAATGCAGGTGCACAGTATAGTCTTGCTCTTTGTTATGCTACTGGCTATGGCATCCCCAAGGACATGGCCAAGGCTATTGAGTTCTATCAGCAAGCCGCAGACCAGGAGAATGCAGGTGCGCAGTTGATGCTTGCAATTTGTTATAAGTATGGCGATGGGGTTTCCAAGGACATGGCCAAAGCCATTGAACTCTATCAGAAGGCCGCAGACCAGGGAAATCCTGCTGCACAGTATAGTCTTGCTCGTTGTTATGCTCATGGAGATGGAGTCCCCAGGGACATGGCTAAGGCTATTGTGTTATATCAGATGGCTGCAGACCAGGGAAATCCTGCTGCGCAGAATATGCTTTCTCTTTGTAAGTATGGCGATGGGATTCCTGAGGAAATGCCTAAGTCCATTGAGTTATATCAGAAAGCTGCAGATCAGGGAAATGCAGGCGCGCAGTATAGTCTTGCTCTTTGTTATGCTCATGGAGATGGGGTTCCCAAGGATATGAAAAAGGCCGTCGAATGGTACCAAAAAGCCGCAGACCAGGGAAATCCTGCTGCGCTGAATAGTCTTGCTGTTTGTTATAAGAATGGCAATGGGGTTCTCCGGGATATGAAAAAAGCTGTCGAATGGTGTAAAAAGGCAGCAGCGCAGGGACACTCTCGCGCCCAAAGTAACCTTGCCGTATATTACGCAATTGGGGATGCTGTGCCAAAAGATACAGTTCTTGCCTATGCATGGATTAACCTTTCAATGGCCGAGAGGCAAGATAAAAGAGTTGCTGATATTCGTAATTATTTTACAAAAGGGATGACACAATCTCAGATTGCAGAAGCACAACGTCTTTCCTCTTCATGGGTAAAGGGGACCATATTGAAGCGTTAAGGCATCAGAAGTGCTGCACCCCCAACCTCCAGAGGTGCGCAATCAAAACGAGCAACAGGAACGGCTTTTATTGTCAATATTTACGGGTATATGCTGGCTAATCATCTTATGAAATAATTACGTAATAATCCAGAGTTTGCATATAAGAGCCGTAATGTGTTATTTGTCGGCTATCTATCATTCAATTGTAGGTTTTCTCATACCACAGGTTGAACACCCCTCCTCCGCTGTAAATCATATACTCAAACATTAATTTCCAAAAACAGCAGCCATAAAGAACTTAAAAATAAATTTTATTTAGTTTTTGACCTTATATGACAAAACCTGCGGCTATAAAAGAAGCATACAATAACCCTATATGGAGGCCGTATGAGAAAGTATCTGTATCTATTTTGGGGGTTGGTGCTTGCTGGTATAATAATACTCACAGCGGCGTACCCCGAGTGCAGACAGGCTGCCAACCTGCAGTATCCAACAAACCTTGACTATTCTGTGTATGATCAGAACGGAGCGTGCGTGTTCGTGAGAGGCGGTGGTCTGGATGCTCACATGAGCGCTATGGGCAGGCCTGCTGACCAAAGCCGGTTATAAGCTTCCCCTGTGGCCTTTCAGGATAAGACGCATTGCCGTTCAAGTACAGCCGGGTCAGTGACCGGTGGCAGGCAGCTGCCTGGGGTGCAGATATATGCTGCAGCACGCCCGTCAAGAGCTCTGCAGGTTTTCATGTGCGGGGCAAGCTCTGTCATGTCATTATGCCCGCTTCCGCACAGCGCCAGAGTCGCAAAGGGATTAAAGCCCTGCGCAGCTCTCAGCAGCTCAGCTATGCCAGTGCCGGCTGCCAGTACAATGGTAGTGCCGCCATGCCTGAGATAGACATCCGCGCACAGCAGGCCCGTATAGGCAGCGGGATAGGCGTTCATATCTCCGGACAGTGCTTCACGTATCCGCTCCGCAGCGCTGCCGAAAGCCTCGTTATGGGTCACGGCAGCCAGCCGGGCAAGCGTCAGGGCTGCAACGGCATTGCCCGAGGGCAGAGCCCCGTCATGTTTGTTTTTCCCGCGAACAGGCAAGTCCTCCACGTCGTGGCCGGAAAGAAACAGGCAGCCGTCGGTATCATCGTGAAACAGCCCCAGCATGCTGCCTGCAAGCTGTATGGCAGCAGCAAGCCAGCGCGGCTGCAATGTTGCCTGATACAGCTCAAACACCCCCCAGAGCACGTAGGCATAGTCATCAGAGGTGGCCGGATGCCGCAGCGCTCCGTCACGCAGGCTGGCGTGCAAGCGGTTATCATGAAACATGTTCTCAAGGACAAAATGGCCTGTTTTTTCAGCTGCCGCAATATACTCGGGATCATGCATCAGGCGGCCCGCGGTAGCCAGGGCAGCAAGCATAAGGCCGTTTACAGCGGCGAGCACTTTGTCGTCTTTGAGCGGCGGTACGCGCTTTTCACGATACTGCCGCAAAGCAGGGAAGCAGCGCTCCGCAAAAGCCGCATCGTCTGCCGTCGGGTTGCAGCGCAGAAGGTTCGGGATGCTTTTGCCTTCGAAATTGCCCTGCGGGGTAATGTCAAAAAGAGCGCAGAAGCGGCGGCCGTCGTCAGGGCCTAAAACTTTTTTTATTTCAGACGGCGTAAAGACATAGTACCTGCCCTCCTCCCCCTCGCTGTCGGCATCCTGGGCCGTATAAAAGCCGCCGCCGGCATGAGCCATTTCCCTGAAGCAATAATCCAGAATCCGTCGGGCCGTTACAAAAAAGCTCTGTTCAATGGCTGCACCGGCCTCGCAGCAGGCTATGGTCAGCATGGCATTGTCATACATCATTTTTTCAAAATGCGGCACCAGCCACCGCTCATCGGTCGAGTAGCGGGAAAAGCCGCCGCCGATATGGTCCCAGATGCCGCCGCGCTGCATGGCCTTGAGTGTGGCTGCAACCATATCTGCCGCCTGTTGTTTTTTGTACAGCAGGTGATACCGGATGAGAAACAGCAGGTTGTGGGCTGAGGGGAATTTGGGTGCACCACCGAAACCGCCGTATTTTTTGTCAAAAGAGGCTTCAAGCTGCTGAAAGGCCAGGTGAGAAAGATTTTCTGAAGATCCCGTGAGCGTTGGTGTATTGCTTTGTAACAGGTGGCGAATTATGTCGTCAGATGCAGCCAGCAGCCGCTGCCTGTCCTGCTGCCACATATCAGCTAAGGTGTCGAGAATTGACATAAAGCCGCGTATGCCATAGCTGTCGTTTTTGGGAAAATAGGAGCCGGCAAAAAAAGGCTTTTTATCAGGTGTCAAAAAGCAGGAAAGGGGCCACCCTCCCCTGCCGGTCAGGGCGGTACAGGCGCTCATGTAGAAATGGTCGATGTCGGGCCGTTCCTCGCGGTCGACTTTGATGCTGACAAAATGACGGCTTAAAAGACCGGCAACTTCGTCATCCTCAAAGCTTTCCCGCTCCATGACATGGCACCAGTGGCAGGTCGAATACCCGATGCTTAAAAAAACCGGAACATCCCGACGTTTGGCCTCGGCAAATGCTTCATCTCCCCATGGATACCAGTCAACCGGGTTATGGGCATGCTGTAAAAGATAGGGCGATTGCTCGTTGATGAGTCTGTTTGTAGTCTCGTTCATTGATCGCAATCCGCGCTACAGAATTTGAAGCAATTACCAGGACAGGCCGTTTGGCTGCATCACTGAATCAATACCGCCAGCCATGAAGCTCCTGACTGCAGAGCCTTGCGAAGAAGCGGACGCTGCTCCAGAACTGCGATAAGCCGCGGGCTCAAGCGGTAATAGAGCGATATGACCTTCCGGCCTGCGGCAGATCCTGCCAGATGCCTGTCGCGAAAACTCCGCAGTGCCGCAAGTCCGGCATCATCGGCGTCAAGCACATAGGCTGCCGCGCAGGTGCTGCGGTCAATGATGGTGATATCCTGTCCCTGAAACCGCAAAGTAAAAGGCAGCGACAAGTCCCACGACAAAGGCAGTTCATAGATGGCGCCTGTGATAGCGCCTCCAGCCTGTATTTCCCTGTTGCAGTCCGGGCAGTAAAGTATTGCGGAAGTGCTATTGTCGGCCCAATAGGACAGCGAGGTCACGGTATGTACACCCTGGAAAAGAGTAATATCTTCAGGAACAAGCGTAATGGCGCCATTAGTAACCAGCGCATTGAAATAAACGGCTTTTTTTTCACCATAGTTTACGATCCATGCGCAGAAGTCCATCGAGTTGTGAGTCAGGAATCCAAAAAATCCTTTTGTCCTGAAGGAGGCACAGGTAGCATTGTCGGGCACGCTGTCGGAAAGCTCGGGCATGGCAAGCCGGGGCTCCTGCGGAATATCAAAAAATATTTGCTCGGTGAACGAGAGGCTTATAAAATATGCGAAAAGCCTTTTCCGGATGAAACCAGCCCGGGAAATTGGTAGATAACCGCTTCACCCACCATACCAGTATACAGGGGATTGCAGTTTTCATATCCGGGACGGTACATTATATATGCCACCGTATCGTCGCCGGGCTTTGCTTTGCCCCCTGACAACTCCATTCCCCCGCCATCAAGTTGAACAATGTAAAAGTCCTGCAAGCAGAAAGAACCCTGGTTGTCGGACCTCACAGAAACTCTTATAAGGTCAGTATAAACCGTCCAGGAAGTGCTCAGGCCGGGCTCTATTTCCCAGTCATATGTCTGGGCCTGCGCGCTTAAAGCTGTTAACATCAGGAGTATTACGACCAGTTTTTTCATATTTCACCTCATATATGAAATTAACACTTCACGACTCGTTATGCCAGCAGCCACACCAAAAAAAATAAGTGTCCGTTCATGTAAGCATACTTTTTTAAGCATCAACCGGCGACAAGAAGTAACAATCAATATATATTGTAGATTCAGTTTTTTTCAATACTATTTTCCAAACGGAAATAAAAAAGGGCCTCAAAGGCCCTCATCAAAATAACTTTTGTCACTTGATTAAAGAATATATTCAAAAAAACGCCCGCAGCATACCTGCTGCAGGCGTTTTGTAAAATGGACGGATGGTCCATTGTTGAATTAAAAAAAAGGACGCTTCCCTCAGATGAGGGAAGCGTCCTGTCTAACAATTACTGACAGTACCCGGTACAGATCGGGCTATTGACAAAACCGCTGCCGCCGCCAAATGTGCAGCCGATAGACGGCATGCCGAAGGCATACCAGTTCTTGCCGCTTGACGAGAACGTGCAGCGGGTGGAACCGCTGATCATGGCGCGCTCAACCTGGCAGCTGTTGCCTCGGGTACACACGCAGTTGGCAGCACCATTGCCTGTTGCAAGGCAGGCGGCCTGAATGGCTGCCTGGTCATTGGGCCAGCCATTGCATTCCGGGAAGTCGGCGCAGGAGTCTGCGGCATAATCATTGCTAAAACGGCAGCCCCATACGGTGCTGTCATCGGGGATGGGCTGACCAGTGCCGCAGGTCGGACACTGGGCAGCAGTTGCCGCACAGGAGCCGTCGGCGCAGCGGGCAGGCGTATCAGCCTGGCAGCACTGGGTGGAGTTGGCAACACACTCTCCGTTGCTCGGGCACTCATAGGGAAATGCAGGATCAGGGCAGGCCTGAGGTGTGCATTCGCCGTTTTCGCACTTGTCGAGTGTTACATCCATGGTGATATTCTGCTGCGGTCCTCCGCCAAGAGTAACAGGCGGCGCCGTGGTTCCCCAGATATAGTCGCCATCCTGCGGCAGGGGCGGCCATGCTGTGGAGTAGTACAAGCCCACATACAGCTGGTAATCGCCGGCCAAGCAGCTTTCGCGATAGTAGGTACAGCCGGGCACGGCCATGGTGTAGGGCTGATCATCATTGATGGCAGGATTCTGCACAACATTATAATCAGTTCCTCCGTCGGGCGGGCCGGCCGGCATGCCTGTCCAGCCGTCAGCCGTGTACCAGAATGCCATGAGCTGCGCCGGAGGCGTGGTGAGATGCTCGGGCACACGGATCGTGACTGTCAGCTGGTCGCACTGGTCGCACACATCCGTGGGCGGGGGAGACGCAGTGAACTGCGTGCTTTCGCACGGACCCCAGCAGGTGCCTTCAACATTACAAACCTGAGCGCCGGTCTTACCGTTTGATGCTGCGCACTGCCTGGTGGTGTTCGGCGTACAGGCTGCTGATTCTAAACAGGTTACCGGTGTCGTGGCGGTCTCGCGGATGCAGCGGACTTCTGCAAGACTGTTCAGATGGTTATAGGTAACGCCGCCGATGTCAAACAGAACGCTCGCGATCCAGTCTTGCCTGTCCGGGTTGGAGGCAGCGCCTTCAGCCCAGTACTCAAGAGCGTGAATGCCCTGCGTGCCGGGATCGGGCCTGTGGCAGGAGCCGGTCAGCTCGGCGGGCCAGTAACAGCCCTCTACCCCGGGGCCGCCGGCATCAACGGAGCCGAGGCAGTCAGAATCCTGTCCGGCTTCAAAAGTACTGCCGTCAACCATGGGGCACTCGCCGCCGGTCATGGTGGCTGTATTTCCTCTGATCAGGCTTCTCAACTGGTCAATATTGGGCAGTTTCCAGTCATCATAGCCCATGGTGACCAGCTCCTCGCAATAACGAACGGCATCATAGGATACAATGCCGCCGTAATTCGAGGCGAGCGCGTCTTTCTGCGGATCCTGCCAGCAAATGCTGGTTGCGGGATCACACCATGGCTTATAGTAGGTGCATTGACAGGCATCCCAGCCGGAATTATCAGCTTTGCGGTACTGAACGCTGGTGCCGCCGTCGGGGCAGAAGCAGGCCTGGCTGCCCACATACTTGATGATGGCGCCGGCATTGCCGACTGCATAGATTTCATTGCCCGACACGCCCCAGATGCCGTTGAGCTGCTGGGTGGTGGGAACGGTTATTTTTGACCATGTGGAGCCGTCAAAGCGCATCACCGTGCCGCTTGCGCCGACCGCGTACACGTTGTTCATGGCCGTTCCCCACACAGCGCGCAGGTTTGCCGTGGTATTGCTGGTCATCTTTGCCCAGTTGCCGCCGTTTACGCGGCGCAGGATGGTGCCGCCGTCGCCAACAGCAAAAAGATTGTTATAGTCAAGGCCCCAAATGCCACGCAGATTGTTGGTAACAGGGGATGTCCACTTGTCAAGATTATTATGGCCCCAGAAATCATAGCCTTCATACCAGGCAAGAAACCCTTTATCGCCGACAACAACAACTTCGCCCGCAGGTGATGTCCAGGCGGCATTGAGATTATTGCTGTACTCATGCTGTTCCTGGGATCTGAAGCTGCTCTCGTTGCCGTCGAGTATATTGTAATACTGCGGAACAAACAGCACCCAGATAGTGTTGTTTTTACCGATGGCTATCATTTTGCCGTTATCCGAGTCAGGGCCACCGATGCCATATAGCGGATAATTGGTTGATTGGCTGTGAATTTTGCTCCAGGTGCTGCCGTCGCTTCTGAAGATGCCCCGGTAGTCGCCGACAGCATAAATATTGTTTGTGCGCACAGCCCAGACATTATTTAAATTCCAAGTAGTACCCGATGCCTGAGCGCTCCAGGTAGTTCCGTTACACTTCAGGATCGTTCCCGAGGCTCCCACTGCATAGATGATCTCATCGGAAATTCCTGAAATGCTGTTCAGGTTGTTCGTTGTGCCCGAGGGCATAAACTCCCAGGCACCTTGGGCAAAAGCCGCACCTGTAAGCATAAAGCTGAAAATTAATGCAATAAAATATATTTTTTTACTCATAATAACCCCGCCTTAAAATTTATTTTATAATAAATGGAACGCCTTTCGGGTTGCGGCTTTCACAATAATACCGCTGCAAATTAACACCTCCTTTCATGCCCAGGAATTGAAGAAAAAGTTGTTTTTGCAATTACCTTCAAGTATGGCAGAGGGATACTATGATTACAACACCCTTAAATTACGCAATTAATACGTAATATAAATAGGTATTAATCGAGGGAAAAAAGGTGGGATCTGAGATTTGCTTTATTTTTGTTGAGGCTGAGTTTTTTTCGTATACTGTCGCGGTGACCTTCTACAGTGCGCGTGGAAAGATTGAGCAACTCTGCAATTTCTTTTGTGTTTTTACCATGTTTGATAAAATTTGCCACCTTGATTTCCGTGGGGGTAAGATTGAATAATTTAACCTTCTTAAGAAAAGGCGAGATAATGTCATTTACATTATCGGAAATGATTTCAAGATACATTTTCTGTGTATTATCAAGCCGCAGCTGCTGCATTTTCTCAATATAAGGCGATACCAGTTCCCTGACATTGCTGACCATTTTTTCTTCAAGGGCGAGGCGGTCCTCATCTCGTGCCTTTAATAAAACGCGCAAAGCTGTATTGACCTCCTCAAGATTGCGGGTCCGTTCCTCAACCTTTTGCTCAAGATAATCATTAGCCGATTTTATGTCGCGCTCAAAACGCTTGCGCTCGGTGATGTCGCGCACCGATACGATAATGGACGTGTTTACCTGACTGCTATACTGAATATTGGTTACTTTAGCCTCAACAGGCAATATGGAGCCGTCCTTGCACTGGTAGAGACATTCAAAATAGTTAGAATAGTCCATGGCATACATTTCCTGAATCATACGCCCGTACTCATCGGAGCCTGATAAATCTGGCGTGATTTCAATGGCCGGCTTGCCTGTAAGCTCGCCGGCAGAATAGCCGAGCATGTTCAGCAGGGAACTGTTGGCAAATATGATATTGCCGATCTCATCTGTCACGTAGATGCCGTCGCCTGCCATATTAAACACATTTTCAAAAAAATCGCGTGAACGCCGCAGCTCATCATGGGCCTTCCTGAGCTCATCATCAGCCTTTTTGCGCTCAGTGATGTCGCGCACCGACACAATAATGCCGGCCGCAAGTTCGGCCGTGCCGCACATGTTGGCTATTTTTAAATCCACAGGAAGCTGCGTGCCGTCTTTTTTAAAATATGATGCCTCAAACGTATTTTTTTCATCGTCAAAAGCATTTGTGAAAAAGGCCTCAAAAAGGGCAAAGGAATCCGGAGAGATAAGCTCGGCTCCGTATCTGCCAATGAGCTCGTCGGGGCTAAAGCCGGTCATGTCGCACATCGCCCTGTTGACCATCATGATGCAGCCCAGTTCGTCGGTGACGTAAATGCCGTCTGCGGTCATATTGACAATATTTTCGAGGAATTCTTTTGAAGAAGTTACTATCTTCAATTGCCATGCAGAGCTCCTTCAGCTCAGCCTTCAGGGCCGTAACGGTGAAATAAGGACATCAGGCACGGACGGAGGACTGAACATGAAAAAAAATTTAAACATTTATAAAATTGATGCGGTACGGCGTACACGCTGTCATACGCACTGGCTGCCGGCCGCAGCCGGCTTTATGTTGCAAACACTGCCAATTCCGTCGCCATCGGCAGTACGACGGTATCCGTATCAACCAGATCACAGACCGGGGGCAGTTGCCGCCTGATTAACTCTATATCCGCTCGTGCCGGCTTCGGCCTTAGTTTTCCGGGTATGTTCAATCGAACCGTTGTACCGGCTTTTTAACCCCTTAGCTATGAGGTTCTCTGCTCACGGCGTGACGCTGACCGGCCCGTAAAATGCGTCTGCGCCGTCAAGCGACCGCTCCAGCCTGTAGTACCAGGCAGTGCCCTTTTCAGGCTGACGATCCATATACCGGTACTCTGTGTATGATTCGCGCTTTTTACCTGTGACAATGCCAGAGCTGTCCAGCTTTTCATACGGCCCGGCTTCGGCGGAGGCGCGCTGCAGGGTAAAGTCAGCGGCCTGGCTCTCTCCGACAGCGAACCATACAAGGCGCACCGACCTGAAAAGCGGCCTGGCTGTAAAGCCGGTTACCATGCCCAGGGCCTGCATCTCGCAAATTTCGTCATGATAGCCGCCGACGCCAGGGTCAGCAATAGCCTCAAGAATGCTCGCAGCAGCGGCAGTAACAAAATTGCTGCGGATCGGGCCATTGCCCTGCGACAGCAGCGTGCCCGTCAGAATGACGGTTGTGGGCTTTTCAGCGCTGCCTTTTTTGACCGGTTTGGGCTTGCGCAGGCCGGTTCGTTTCGGGGTGCTTTCCCAGCCGCTGGCATCCATGACCTTCACGGTAAAAAATTCGCTGTCAAAATCTTCGGCTATGCGATAGGCGCTGCCGTCGCTATCATGCTCCTGGCGCAACCAGGCCTTCCCTCCCCCCGCGCTCTGGAGCTCATGGTTGCCGAGCGTCAGCTCGCGGAAGTCCGTTAATGTATCAACATTTTCCGCATCCCAGAGAATGGGGATGACAACCACATAATCAAAATTATTATTGCCGTTATCAACCGTCTGCCCCAGCCCGTTCACATAGCTGCCGTTGATAGCGATGTCTATGTGCTCGCCCGTGCCGGTAATTCCACCCCTGGGGTTGTGCCTGTCGGGAGGGTCTGCGGCGGTATCCTCCATCGTCGGCTCGGCAAATTCATTTTCTCCGTGGGCAACTTCATGCCTGCCGGCCCAGTTTTGCACAAGCCAGCTTTCAACCGGTGGCATGACGCGCTGCGCAAATGCGGCGGAGCGGTTGAAATAGGAGTCGCACTCGGCGCCGTTCTTATAGCCTTTTCCGTAGCCATGGGTGGCAAGAATCACTTTCAGGGATGAAGCCGGGCTGATGCTGTATTTTGCTACCGTATGTTTAAGCATGTCTACAACGGCCTGGCCAAAGGCCGGGTAGTCGCCAAAAGAGTTTGCAAACGTTACCTGTAGCTCAGGCTTCAGCGCTTTAGCCATGCCGTGAATGACCGGGTAGGTCGCTTCAAACTGGCGCCAGGGTTTCTTTGACAGCAGGTTCATGAGATCCCTGGTCTTGTCCGGACCCCTGCCGTCGGCAAGGTCATTGATGCAGCCATAATACGTGGCGTTGTCAATGCTGCTTACGCCATGGCCCGCGCTGTCGCGCCAGCAGTAGCCCCAGTTGGTGACATTGGAATAGTGACCGCCCGTGCCCAGCACGATGATGCGGTCGACCTTTTCATCCTGGATAAGCTCCCGAAGCGCGGTTTCCGTGCTGTCGGCAATGGGGGCATCAGCGCCGTAGATATCGCGGTTACGCATATAGGCTTCCCATCCCATGCGGTACACGATGGAGGTATCATTGTCGATGACTTTCGCGACTTCGTCCTTGAGATTTACCAGTTCTTCGACATCGGGTGCGTACCCGTACATATCCGGAATTTCATTGCCGAGAACATACCGCAGGTACTGCCTGCGGTATGGGTCCCGGAAATCCTGCGCGCTGAACTCATAGTGGTAGGTCATGTAATAAAACGCGTACATTTCAATAAAGTCAGCGACTCCGATGCCGGGGCCGTCGGGGTCATTGACATGAGGACCGATGATCACCTGGCCGGTAGCCGGGTCAGTGGTGCTGTGGCCCGAGGCGATAAAATACGGGATGATGCCCGGGTAGCAAGAGCTTAAATAGCCGCTTGCGCCAAGCAGGCGCTCATCCATGATGGAATGAACAGGGTACTGCTCCGTGTTTTTATACTCATTGCAGAAAATGTCAATCGGCGTTCCTTCCGAAACCATTTCACCGCGCACCTGGCTGCAGACGGCCGCCTCGACCTCGTTTGCGTAGTGGATCAGGCTGTAGCAGGTTTCGCCCTCAAAAGGGCCTCCTGTCAGCATGCCCAGGGGTAAAGGCAGGGTAGAAATGCCCGGTATACCCTGGGATCCAGTCGGGCTTGTAGGTTTCATCCATGCCGGCGCCTAGCACCAGCACGCCGATTTTTTCACCCGCGGCGCAACAAGCGTCAGAAAAAAAACTTCCCCATAAGCCGGCAGCAATCAAAAGCAGCAGTGTATTTTTTATCGTATACATATACACAGTCCTCTCTTTGAATGTAAGTAATTATACCATATGCTGAATAGTTATTGCATAGAGGCAATTAAAAATCTGCTCATTCGAGCTTCATTTAATATTTTCCACGCCCAGGAAAGGCAAGGTCATTGCCTTGCTGCGCAGCAAGATCAGCAATACGGAAAATAAAGGATGCTATAGCATGCGGGGAGGCTTGATGTACAAGGAATAAAAAAAGGGGGTTGCCGAACAGGTTAATAGTTGTAGTTCAACATGAAAAACACACGCTGGTCTGCCCTGCTGCCTGCGCGCAGGTCGGCTGCCATATCAGTGACCGAACTGCGGAGCCCCATAAGGGTAAGCTGCATACTGTCTGTCACGCGCTGTGAATAGGTAAGAGACATATCAAGCAGGCTGGGATCGCCGGAACGGGAGGCGGGCCCCAAAGCTGCACTGCTCAGTGAAGCGTATTTCAGCCCTGTCGAAAGCGACCAGCCGGCATCGGCAAGGGAGCCGAGGCTCACATCAACACCAAGGGAGCGGGTTGGCATTTCGAAAGCGTCCAGCTCAGGCCCATGATTGTAATACATGAATGATGGCGTAATGCTCATCCATTGAAACGGTTTAATATCGCTGGCTATGCGAATTCCCTGGCTGTAGCTATAGGTTGAATACGCGCTAAACGGATCATACACAGAAAGAGCCGCCTCTGAATCATCCCCATAAAGGTCAAATTCGTCTCGAAAGGTACCGATGTGAAGGTTGAAGGATTTTCCCAAAATCGGCCGCACATAATCAACCTCGACGGACTGGGGCTTTTTCCCTGGGCTTTTTTTCACAGCACCGCGATCAGCGGCAAAGGGGCTCTTTTCTTTCGAGGAGTAGCGCACGTGCATGCCGGCTTCGGGAGTATCTTCCTCATCCTGCTCATCCTGCTGATCCTCCCAATCCGAGAATTCATCAAAAGATCCGGGCCTCACCCCGGCCGTGTGTTCAAGCCGTTTTGCCGACACCAGACGTTTGCGCCAGTAATCGTCGTCCATGTTTGATATGACGACACCACGCTTTGACTGGGCATGGATGAATTGTCCGTCGTCAAGATAAATCCCCACATGATTGATTCTCTTCTTTTTTGCCGTGGAAGCAAAGAACACGAGGTCGCCGGTTTTAAGAGCTTTTTCATTGAGCTTTGCAAACATGGGAAGCTGGAACTGAGACTGCGCATTATGCGGCAGATCAACCCCGAAATGTTTCCGATACATGCTGCGTGCAAACCCCGAACAGTCAAAGCCGTCGCCACCGGTACCGCCCCGTTTATAACGGGTGCCCAGATATCTCTCAAGCTCACCTTTAAGCTGATGATCAGCAGCAGGGTTGCTTACAGAAGCGCCTGAGGCTGGCTTTTTATTATGTAATGAGAAATGTTTGGGGGGTGGGGCGGGGAGTTCGAAATCCCCCAACCTGACGGATTTATTTGCTTTTGCTTTTACTTTTAATTGTTTTTTTGCTTTTGATTGTGTTTTAGTTTTAGTGGTTACAGCAGGCTTTTTAACGGCAGATTGCTTCGGAACCGCGGTCTTTTGGCGAGCCTCTGCTCCTGTAGCCATAAAGGCAACACAAGCAAACAGGACCACTATTTGGATTGTCAGCCGCATGCAACGTTTACTCTGCCATGCTGCAATCCTTAAGCACGTTCTTTCTACCTGCACCAATACTCCCGTTTCTCTTACATTAATCTTGCGAGAATACAGCACTAGAGTCAGTATCGCAATCAGTGGTGGATTGAGTCTTGCGCAAGCACAACAAGAATGCTTGTCCGTTTGGCCTGTTTTTTTACTAAGGGTAAATATAAGCCACCTTAGTAAGTCTTGTCAACTTAAAATCTTTTAATAATGGCTGTCATAATATTATTATTTAATTTAAAAAATAAAAAAATAACTAATTATCGACAAAATTTAAAACAGGTGAGGTCTGGAGAGACCTTCCGTCGCCGTGCCAGTTCATAATCATAAACTGTTCGTCCAAGCTCGGCAAGAAAAGGCATACCGACCGACTCATACTCATATCTGCCGTCCTTGAGAACCTTATCGCTATTCACATAGATAACAGCGCTGAGGAAAAACTCAATGCCACACTCAAAGTCAACGATATAGGCGCAGTCTGAAAGATACCCGTCAGATTTACCGACAATATTAAAAATTCGCACTGGTCCTGAGCGCATATCGATACGGGAGCCGTATGCATCGCCAAAAACAAAATACTTCTTGTAATTGTCGGGGTATTTCCCGCTTGAAGCATAGGACTGTATGTCGGACTCTCCGGGCAGCATGCACAAATAGCGGTAGATAAAACGATAATCATCGGTGGTCAGCCCGAAGCGTTGTTGAGAGGGAAACATTTCGGGAAACATAACCGACATGAGCATGCTGTTCACGTCGGCAAGGCTCAGGTTGTTGGAATAGGTATAATCAAAAGGCTCGGCTACATATCTGCCCCTGCAGTCAAGATGGCCCCTGCCCCGTTTTAAATTCGGCAACGGATTGACAAAGGGCTTCAGATTGACCTGCTGGGGCTGGGAATAAACCAGCTGGTTGAGATCATTATAAAAGAAAAACGGATTGGTGAACCTGTTCTCATCATAGTCGCAGTTGCAGAAACGGCGGATGATGCGCGCATCCGGGTATCCCATGGCGCGAAGATTTTCCTGAATATATGCCTGACCGAGAAATTCATACAGACGATTATAGGCATCATTGTCGCTGACAAGCAGTACTTTTTTTATATAGTGAGCTATGCTTGCCCGGCCGCCGGGGGCGGTGGGGTCTTGTGCAACGGCAGTCTGGCAAGCCTGCTGTTTGCCGATGGTAAGGCGCGTACTCTTATCAAGGCCCTGTATATTCAGCTGATTGAGTTTTTGCAGAGCCAGGCACAGGACGGGTAGTTTTACCATGCTCGCAGGATTGAAATATGCGCGGGGGTTCAGCCGATACGCATACTGCTTGAAAGAGGGCCTGTTGTCCCGGTCGCGGTTGATCTGTGTATAGAGTATCTGAACCTCATAGATGCCGGCATTGTCGAGAATATTCTTGAATTTTCCGGGCCGCGAGGCAAGCAGTTCAGGCAGCAGGCCGGGCGTGTCATGCACAAGTGGCAATGCCGCTGAGCATCGGGCATTGGCAGGCACAGCTACGTCCGGCGAAGGCTTCTGCATATCGGAGGATCTGCAGGCACACAGTGCGATTGCCAAAAAACAACAAAGGACTATACCGGTAAACAATTTCTTTATGACCATATTCACGGCTGCGGCTGTATTTTTTTTCTGGCAACCAGCACATTTGATTGGTTTGCATAGCCCAGACGGAAGCCGAGTTTTTTTGAATCCCGGGCATAGGCTTCCTTCAGATCGCCTTCAAGATGCACCTTAAAAAGCTCTATGGGCCCGGAATAGGCGCCATACAGCCGGATATCCCATGCACCTGCAGCAAAAAACCGGTAAGGTATGGCTGAATCATCCTGCACAACGGCTGCGCTTTTTTCCAGTATAAGGGAGCGTATTTTTGAAAAATAGTTCTTGTGCATCAGATAGGAGGCTGATTTCACATAGGTAGTACAGCCCGGCTGAAGCTGCTCCAGAAAAGACTGCACATTCTTCCTGCGTGCAAGGCCCTTGTCGGAAATATCGGCGCTGATATATATAAGACTGCGCAGATGCGTATCACCTTTGCCTTTAAACGTGAACGCAACTCCCCGGGCAGCGTTTTTATTTATGCCGGTATTCCCGGGTCCGGCATCACGATACGCGATTGTTCCGTTATCACTCAGGTCAAAAAAACGCATATCCGCTACTTGATTGCCCGTGCGGGCAAGAAAAAGCATCAACACCGGCGCCGTCCCGGTGATAAGTTTGTGATTGATCTCTTCGGCCATATCGTTTGTCCGAAAAAAGCTGAGGGTGAGAGCATCTGATATGGAGAGATCAAGCATTTTAAAAAAAGCCCCGAGATTTGCTCCTTGCAGCTTTTCAGGATCCTGAACATACCCAACCGGCTCAAGCCCCACTAAAATATACGTGTCGGAATGAGGGAAAAATGAATGGGCGTACAGAAAATCCGGGCCGCTGAAGGGATAAAAAAGCGTGCGGCAGTTCCTGGTGATATCCGGTATTTCAGCCCGGGCCCAGTCTGTGATCTTTTTAATTTTTGTAGCAGAGAAATGCTTCCATGTACCGCTGGTAACTGAGGCATAATTAATCCAAGTCGCGTTCTTAGTCAGGCTGTACAGCCCGCTTGTATCAGAAAGCTTCATGCCGGCTAAATATAGAGCAACGTCATTAAACCGGCCAATAGGCGGTTCTGGTGTTTTGACTTCAGCAGAGGCCTGTGGGGTTGAGCTATTGTCCGGAGCAACCGGCATGACCTGTTGCGCATCGCAGGGCACAGCAGACAGTGAGAGAAGCGCTATCAGCATCAGGCAAGAAAAAATTTTGTTTTTTTTCATAAAAGCCCCTTCTCCGCATCATTGCGTACAGTATCAGCCCGGCTTATAAAATAAAACACAAGACCGAAAACCATGGTCAGCAGTCCTGCCAGCGAAGCTATGG
The DNA here is from genome assembly GCA_963804955.1 of uncultured delta proteobacterium. Lineage (GTDB taxonomy): Bacteria > Desulfobacterota > WTBG01 > CAIYCZ01 > CAIRTM01 > CAIWCT01. The sequence goes on from CAWDSQ010000013.1 coordinate 50,206, forward strand.
GCCGTTCCACAAGCAGATAAACAAGATTCCATCCCATAATCACCAGAAAAATAATCGGCACCACGGGATAGCCCCAGGTCTTATACGGGCGGTACAAATCGATAAATCGCCTGCGGCTGACAAAGACTCCCATTACGGCCAGAAACGTACATAAGTTAAGCGCAAAGCCGACATAAATGAGAACTGTTTCAAACGACGAGGTAAGTATAAGCACCAGGCTGACCATAGATTGAAACAGCATCGCTGTCAGAGGAACCCCCCGTCTGGTTCGGAAAGAAAAAGGCCTCAGGAGCGGATAGTCTTCACCTATAGCTTGCGTTATCCGCGGACCGACAAAAACAAATGAGCTGATGGATGAAACCAGCAGCACAGAAATAATGCACCCGACAATATCCCTGCCACGGGGGCCAAAAATATTGCCGGCAGAAATATAGCCGACATCGATCTGACCGGCAAGCTCTGTGACCGCTGCTGTTGCAAGAAACGTATAATTAAGCAGCAGATACAGAACTGCTACCACTGCGGTTCCAAGCAATAATGACAGCGGTAAATTTTTCTGGGGCCGGTCAATCTCGCCTGCAATATAGGCCGATGCATTCCAACCCGAAAATGCATACGATACATATACGAGAGAGACAGCAAAAGCAGGAGATGCAAGGTCGTTGAGAAAGCTCTTGTCAAAGACAAGAGGGCACGGAAATGCTTGTATGCGAAAAGAACAGTCCGCTGATGACAAAAAAAAGAATCAAAATGATGGTGCAGGATGAGAAGATATTTTGAAAAGATGTGCCGATATTGAAACCCGCTACCTGTATAAGCGTAATAACCACGAGCACCGCTACAGCAAGCGTCTGCGGCGATGCTACAGGGAATACGCCTGAAAAATAGGCCCCGAAAGCCATCGATGCAAGTGCGATAGGCGCCGGGAAGCCGACAAAAACCGAAACCCAGCCTGAAAGAAAACCAACCGACGGATGATAAATTCTGGAGAGATACTGATACTCCCCGCCGGAGCGCGGCATGCTTGCCCCAAGCTCGCCATAGACCATTGCTCCGCACAGTGCGGCAAGCGCTCCTATACCCCACAGGAACAGAACTGACAGGGGGTGCTTGATGCCTTCAAGCTGAAATCCCAGGGAAGTAAAAACTCCCGTACCTATCATATTAGCGATCACAAGCGCAAAAGCGCCTGCAACACTGACTTTCCGAGAAACATTTTCAACTGCCACACACCACCGCTTTATCAGGATACCTGCACATTTTTACATGTTTAAGGCCTGAACATCTTGTCGCACCGATGGATTACAAGACGAACAGATTTGAAATACGACCCTATTAAAATGCCTCTCCGTACAACTATACAATGCGGTAATAATATACGACCTGCGCTATGAATACTCGTTACATCATTGACAGGCTTTTGATCTCCTTGCGGTTGGCCTCAACATATATCTTTATTTTTTCCTGATGCTCGGGCAGGATTTTAGTAAACTGTATGCCCATACCTGCAGGAAAAACTTTTGATTTTGCATTTGTCCATACCACGCGGCCTTCAATAGTCATGGTATCCTGATCATCCGGCAACCGTATATGCATCGTAACTTCAGCATCGATAGCCAGGGGTTTATCCGTCTTCAGGAAAAGGCCGCCATTGTTAACATTCAGCATATAAGATCTTACAAAAGAACCCTTTTCCCGGAACTTTATTTCTATATTTGTTGCTATACGGGGGCTTTCTCGTGAATCCTTACCCATTCTATACTCCATAAAAATTATTTGAGGTGTTGCTATTTGTGATATACTTCAAACAAACATTACACATACTGAGGGGCTCTCGTTGTTCTATAAAAAAAATCTAAGATATGTTTGAACGCCGTGCCCACATACAATTTAAGCACATTGTCTCCACACAACCATTATCTGAGGGTAAGGGTTTTTCATGACAAACATCAGGCTTGACCGTAACAATTCCATGATATAATAAGTGAAAGATTGAGGGCAGTCAATGATAAATCAGACAGCTCACGGGAGTTGTTATTTCGCACAGAGTGCATAGAAACAGGCACTGTATATTAATAGAGTCCTGAAATAATACTATTACAGGAGCACTAGGACTGTTATTTATTATAAATGCAACCCCACACATATGCCGAGGTGTACATGGATACTAAAAGCACAAAGAACTCCCATTCCACCGTCAAAATTGAAGGGAACCTCGATGGTCAGAAATCCGATGAGCTGATGATCGCTGTTGAACAAAAGATTCTTCCCGGCAATGTCGATATCCTTGTTGATTTAGAAAATGTCGAATACATCTCCAGCATGGGCATCGGAACGCTTATTTCACTCTACCGTGATATAAAGGAAAAAAACGGGCGCCTGGTCATTTACGGCATCAGGGATGTTGTAAAAGATATTTTTGACCGTACGCATCTTAACAAACGGCTGCTCATATGCGATACTGAAAAAGAGGCTCTTGATCTGCTGTATAAATAAACATAATTGACCAAAAAGTGCTGCGCACGCGGCATACTGACCATAGCACATAATGCACTCATCACTACACACCTCCAAGCAATCAGCTCCTCTTCATTTTCTGGTTGTGGACGATAATCCGACAATCACCCGACTTATCGAACTGCAAATGAACAAAGCCGGCTACTGCTGCGACACCGCAGCAAACGGCGAGGACGCTCTGCAAAAAATAAATAAAAATATTTTTGATCTTGTCATAAGCGACATCTCCATGCCGGGAATGAACGGTCTGGAGCTTCTCACATCAATAAAAAAGAAAAAGCCGCACCTGCCCGTACTTATCATAACCGGCCATGCAACCATCGAAAATGCCGTAAAGGCGCTTCGCCTGGGAGCGATCAACTTTATTACAAAACCCATCAGGTTTGATGAAGTCTTTGAGACAATCAATAAGGTTATCGACATCAACAAGCAAAGAAAAGCCATTCACACATCGGCCAAATACCTTATTCAGGAAGCCAGGCATTTTCTCATCCCGACAAACGAACTGTATGTCAGCGACCTTGCGACATATTTGACCGAACCCCTGGAACAAATCTCCCTGGTTGATACAGCCTGCAGAAAAAGCGTGACAATGGCCATCTACGAAACGCTCACAAATGCTGTTGAGCATGGCAATCTGGAGCTGGATTCATCGATTAAATTCAGCGCCAATGGCGGCATGGCAGCTTTCAAAAAAATCAAGGAGCAACGCATGCAGGATCCGGCATTTGCCTCGCGCAAAGTAACAATCCAGAGCGCCATTACTGCAACGATGGCGCAGTTCACCATCATCGATGAAGGCGAAGGCTTTGATTATACCGCTCTTGTTAACCCCACGACCGAAGACTGCATTGAAAAACCCCATGGCCGCGGCATTTTTCTTATACAGCAAATATTTGACGAGGTCAGATTCAATCACCCCGGCAACAGCATCACTCTCGTACTGCGCAAAAAAACCATCTAAAAAAAACGTTAAGCATGCCAAAACAGCAGCAAATAAATATTACAATGAAAAGTTTTTATTTGAAAAAAACTGTTTATTATGATAGGTTTTATTATTTTTAGAGGCTTCAGTACCGTGTTTGGAAACAACCAGTACCGACAAGAAGCTATACATTCAAATACATGGAGGGTTATCGAACAATGTCACGCATATGCAGTATTTGCGGCAAAGGCCGTCAGGTTGGAAATCAGGTAAGTCATGCCAACAACAAATCCAAAAAAGTCTGGCAGCCCAACATTCAGAAAGTACGCACCGTACAAAACGGAACGACCAAACGCGCATATATCTGCACGCGGTGCATACGATCCGGCTTTGCGCAGAAGCCTGTTCGCAAGGCAGCCCCCAAAGCTGAGACAGCAACAGCATAACGGCTTCAGGAGCGCAGTCTGGTCACCTTTATAACGCCTTTGACTTGCCTGATGGAAGTCATGACTTCCTCAAGCTGTTTCAGACTGCCGATTTCAATCTCAAAAACATTGATGGCCTTTTTGTCAGGCGTTGTACGAATACGGGCATTGATAATATTTACTCCTGTAGTTGAAAAAGCTGCTGTAATGTCTGCAAGAATCCCCTTAACATCGTCACAGATCACCTCAACGGGCACGGACGCCAGATGTTTGGAACTCACATCCCATTGGGCATCGAGAATCCGGTCAGGATCGGAACTTTGAAGGAAGGGGCATTCAGCGGTATGAACCGTGACGCCCCTACCCCGCGTAATAAAACCGCGGATATCATCTCCATGTACAGGGTTGCAGCATTTACCGTACCGCACCATAAGATCATCTATGCCATTGATGCTTATGCCCCGGCCTGCCTTGTCAGTTGCTTTTTTATCAACTGAAGCGCCATAGTCCTTGTCATGTTTTTTTTCATCATGCTGTTCTTTTGGCATAATGCGGTTGATCAATTGCTTCACACTCACGCGGCCCTGGCCGACTGCGGCAAAAAGATCATCCAGGGTTTTCACATCCCGGCCTGCACAGGCAAAGAGATCCGTCGCTTTGTGAAGGCTTGCAATACCCAGCTTATGCTTGCGCAACTCCCGTTCGCATATATCACGCCCCAGCGCCAGGCTCCTTTCACGCTCCTGCAGCTTGACAAACTGGTGAATCTTGTTGCGCGCGCGCGTGGTTTTGACAAATTTAAGCCAGTCCCGGCTCGGCATATGGTTTGCAAGAGTAAGAATTTCAACCACATCGCCGGTTTTCAGTTCATAGCGCAGCGGGACAATGGCGCCATTGGCCTTGGCGCCGATACACTTATTACCGATACTTGTGTGAATGCGATAGGCAAAATCAACAGGGGTTGCCCCTTTGGGCAGCTGAATCACCTCGCCGGCTGGCGTGAATACATAGACCTCATCAGGGAAAATATCCACCCGAAACGTTTCAAGAAAATCCCGTGAATCCTTGAGCTCACTCTGCGTTTCCATAACCTGCTGGAGCCAGGCAAAGCGATGGTCATCCTTCTGTTGAATGTAGCGTCCTTCCTTATAGCGCCAGTGAGCGGCAATACCCTGCTTGGCTATCCGATCCATATCATCTGTGCGAATCTGAATTTCAATCCGCTGGCCATACGGCCCGATCACTGTGGTGTGCAGGGACTGATACATATTTGTTTTGGGCATGGAAATATAATCTTTAAATCGTCCGGGAACCGGCTTCCATATCGAGTGAATCATACCGAGAACTTCGTAGCATTCCTGCCGTGACACAACGATGATGCGAAACGCGGTGATATCATAAATTTCCGTAAAATTCAGATTTTGCTCGATCATCTTGTTGTAGATGCTATAAATATGCTTGGGTCGTCCCTGCACCACTGCCTTGATCCCGAACTCCTGAAGCTTTTCCTCGATGATGCCGATCACTTCGGCAACATATTTCACCCGCTGTTCTGCCGTAACAACAAGATTACGCTCAATATCCAGATACACCTCCGGATGCGTATAGCTCAGGCCCAGGTCTTCAAGCTCACTTTTAATCTCATACAACCCCAAACGATTTGCAAGAGGTGCATAAATCTCAAGGGTCTGATGGGCGATCTTCTTCTGTTTGTCCGCAGGCACATATTGCAGGGTGCGCATATTGTGAACGCGGTCCGCCATTTTTACAAGTATCACCCGTATGTCTTTGGACATCGCAAGTATCATTTTTCGGAAATTTTCAGCCTGGCGCTCCTCGTGGCTTGTGCTGGCAATTTTGCTGATTTTAGTTACGCCATCAACTAAAAACGCCACTTCATGGCCGAAAATCTTTTCGATTTCGTCAAGAGTGGCGTAGGTATCTTCAACTGTGTCGTGCAGAAGACCGGTGGAAACCGTATACTCGTCAAGGTTCAAATCGGCAAGAATTTTTGCCACGCCCAGCGGATGTATCAGGTAAGGTTCGCCCGACAGACGCGTCTGTCCATGATGCACTTTGGCAGAATAGACATAGGCTCTCTGCACAAGTCCCGTATTAGCCTCAGGATGATACGAGACCACCTGCTCTATGATATCATTTATGCGAACAACAATCGGCTTGTTCATACCTCTGGCTGTTTCAGCCGGTGCTCAATGACGGCAACCGCATCGTCAATCGCCACCTGCTGGGCCTCTCCGCCTTTTCTCTCCTTGATATCAACGTATTTTTTTTCTACTGCATTCTTGCCGACCGTCACGCGGAGGGGTATTCCTATCAGGTCTGCATCCTTAAACTTGCTGCCGGGACGCTCGTCACGGTCATCGAGCAGCACTTCCACTCCCTTCGCGGCAAGCCCGTTGTAGAGATTAACAGCTAGAGCCATCTGCACGGCATCATTGGTATTGACCGGAACCACAATAACAGAAAACGGCGCTATCGGTTCAGGAAAAATAATACCGTTTTCATCATGCGACTGCTCAATTGCAGCGGCAACCGTGCGGCCAACACCAATACCATAGCAGCCCATGATCATCGGCTGGGCCCTGCCCTCGCGATCAAGATAGCTGCAGTTCATTGCCTTGCTGTATTTCGTTCCAAGCTTGAAAATATGCCCGACTTCGATACCGCGTGTGGTGGACAGAAGCTTATTGCAGCGAGGGCAGCTATCCCCGGCCTGCGCAGAGCGAAGGTCGGCAAACTCATCTACCGATACATCCCGCCCGAAATTTACGTTAACGACATGCACATCGCGCTCATTGCCGCCGGTTACCATGTTACAGCAGCCCTGAAGGCCGAAATCTGCAACCATGCGGACATTTTTCATGCCGATCGGTCCGGCAAAACCCCGGGGTGCACCGGTGATTTTTTCGATCACCTCCTCCTCGGCAAGCTCCAGACCATCGCACTTAAGATAATTGCGCAGCTTCACCTCATTAATATCATGATCCCCCCGCACCAATGCGACAACTGGGCCTTGCGTGCTGGTAAAAACAAGCGTCTTGATCAAATCCTTAGGCAAAACTTTCAGAAAGGCGGCAACCTCCTCAATGGTGCGCATATTAGGGGTTTCAATCCGTTTAAGTTCCTGGAACCCTGCGGGATCGACATCCGTAACGGCAGGTTGTGCAATTTCAGCCTTTTCCGTATTTGCGGCATAATCGCAGCCGGTGCAGGTAACGATAATATCCTCACCTGTGTCGGCAAGCACCATAAACTCATGAGAAAAATTGCCGCCGATAGGTCCTGTATCAGCCTCCACCGCCCTGAAGGTAAGCCCAAGGCGGCTGAAAATCCGGCTATAGGCTTCATACATCCTGCGGTAGCTTTCCTCAGCTCCTTTCTCGTCGACGTCAAAGCTGTAGGCATCTTTCATTATAAACTCGCGGGCGCGCATCATACCGAAACGAGGTCGAATTTCATCGCGGAATTTAATGTGTATCTGATAGAGATTAATCGGCAGCTGACGGTATGAATTTACCGTCGAACGCACAAGATCGGTAATAACCTCTTCATGCGTCGGGCCCAGGCAAAACTGGCGATCGCCGCGGTCCCTGAGGCGGAGCATTTCCTTGCCGTACACCTCCCACCGGCCGCTTTCCTCCCAAAGCTCAGCGGGCTGAATAAAGGGGAGAAAAACCTCCTGGCCGCCTGCCCTGTTCATCTCTTCACGAATAATCTGTTTCGTCTTCTGAATGACCCGCTGCCCCAGGGGCAGTGTCGAATAAATTCCTGCGGCAACCTTGCGAATCATGCCGGAGCGCATCATCAGACGATGGCTGGCAACCTCCGCCTCCGCTGGATCTTCGCGAAGAGTGGGAATCAATAACTGGGAATAGCGCATCTGTGTTCTCCTTTACAGTTTCAGCTCATATGCTTTTTGAAAAATCAATAATCTCTTTCATAAACTCTTCCATCAGCCTGTCCTTGGGGCATTTCCTGACGATTTTCCCCTTCTTGAATATAACCCCGACACTCCGGCTGCCGGCAATGCCGATATCTGCCTCTTTTGCCTCGCCAGGGCCATTCACTTCGCAGCCCATGATGGCAATTTTGATTGGATAGGGAAAATCAACCAGCTTTTTTTCGACCTGCTTAGCCATGCTGATGACGTCAATCTGCCGCCTGCCGCAGGTAGGGCAGGATATAAGTTCCGGCCCGCGGCGCCGTATGCCGAGGCATTTGAGCATCTCATAGGCCACGCGGACTTCCTCCACCGGATCGGCGGAAAGCGATACGCGCATGGTGTCGCCAATGCCCTCGGCAAGCAGAATACCAAGACCGATGGATGATTTTATGGTGCCAGAAAAAAGCGTCCCCGCTTCCGTAACACCAATATGCAGGGGATAGCGCGTCTTCTTTGACAGCAGCCGGTACGCTTTAACGGTTGTGAGTACATCGGAAGATTTTATGGAAATTTTTATCTGGTTAAAATCCATTTCCTCCACAAGACGCACATTGGCAAGAGCGCTTTCCACAAGGGCCTCGGGAACCGGGTGGCCATATTTCCGTAAAATATGTTTCTCAAGCGAACCGGCATTGACGCCGACGCGAATGGACAAATTATAAGCCCCCGCCTGTTTGACAACTTCGGCAAGGCGCTGCCTGCCTCCTATATTGCCGGGATTTATGCGTATGCCGTGAACGCCGGCATCAATGGCAGCCAGCGCCAGGCGATAATTGAAATGAATATCTGCTATCACGGGAATGGCAGAACCTTTGACAATTGCAGGCAGCGCCGCCGCAGCAGTTTCATCGGGAACGGCAACCCGTATTATCTCGCAGCCTGACCGAACAAGCCGCCGGATCTGAGCAACCGTTGCTTGTACATCGCGGGTATCGGTATTTGTCATGGACTGCACGCTCACCGGCGCACCTCCCCCGACCGCAATAGAACCGACTTTGATTTGATAAGTCTTCTTGCGCTGTATCATTGCTGCAGGCTTCCTACCACTTCAGAAAGCTGGGAGAGGTTCCTCTTCTGCAAATAGCTCTCGATCCCTTCCAGAATTTCATACGGGGCGTGGGGATTAACGAAAAGGGCTGTGCCGATCTGAAAAGCCTGAGCTCCGACGATCAAAAACTGCAGCGCATCCTGCGCAGTCATGATGCCCCCGAGGCCTATGACGGGGATTGTCACCCGCTTAAGGGTTTCCCACACCATGCGAAGCGCCAGCGGCCGGATAGCAGGGCCGGAAAGCCCGCCAGTGATATTGGCAAGAACCGGCATGCAGGTATCAACATCCACTGCCATGCCGGTGAATGTGTTGATCAGCGACAGGGCATCTGCGCCTGCGTCCTGCACGCTTTTGGCAATGGCCCCGATATCAGTTACATTCGGTGTCAGCTTGACAATAAGCGGAAGCGTTGTCGCCTTTCGTATTTCTCCGGTGACTTTTGATGCCATGGCAGCATCTGTACCAAAACTGATTCCACCCTCCTTAATGTTGGGGCATGAAATATTGGCCTCAAGGCCTGCTATGCCTTCAACGTTAGTCAATCTTTCTGCAAGCTTGATGTAATCGGCAATTGAAGTACCGTAAAAATTAACAATTACCGGCGTATCAAATTGTCGAAGGTACGGCATCTTTTCTTTAATGAAAACTTCAAGGCCGACATTCTGCAAACCGATGGCATTAAGCATTCCGGAAGGAGTTTCAACTATGCGGGGCGGGGGGTTGCCCTGTGAAGGCTTAAGCGATATGCCCTTGGTGACAATAGCGCCTAGAAAATTATTATCTATAAACGAGGCATACGCCTCGCCGTAACCGAATGTGCCGGATGCCACCATTAGAGGATTTTTCATCCTGATTCCGGCTATATTCACACTGAGATCTATGGCTGTTTCAGTCATGGTTCCAGATTATATCCTTGCTGTCAAAAATCGGACCGTCGGCGCAAACCCGTTTATAGCCTGATTTGGTCTCAACAACACAGCCAAGGCATGCCCCGACGCCGCAGGCCATATGCGCTTCAAGTGACACTTGACAGGGAAGTGCATACTTTTTGGCAATCTCTGAAACTCTTTTTAACATCGGCTGAGGACCGCAGCTGAATATGTACGTGCTTTGGGTATTGATCTTTTCACTTTGAAGCATGTAAGCAAATGTTTCAGTAACAAAACCCTTATATTGTGCAGCCCCATCTTCAGAAACAACCACTAATTCAAAATCATCATTAAGAAAGGATTTCCCAACAAGAGCTGTTTCTGCAAGTGTTTTTGAACCAAAAATGAACTCACGATTTAAATCAGGCAAGGCAACCAGGTATTGAGCAAGATATAGAAGCGGTGCAGTACCAATACCCCCGGCAACAAGCACTGCTGTCTTAATCGTATTTGGAATTATAAAACCGTTGCCCAGAGGACCAAGCAAATTTACATTATATCCCGGCTCGCAAGCCGACATAAACTGCGTGCCCCTGCCCTTCACCTGAAATAGAAGTTCAACCGCATCACCGCTGATCCCGCTCAGACTTATCGGCCGTCGAAGGAGCGGATCGGTGCCGTTCTGCACCTGAATCATGACAAACTGACCTGGCCGTGATTGTCGGGCAAGCGCAGGTGCATGGAGCACAAAATGAAACGTGCCGGGAATGACCTCACGCTTGGAAACAAGCTCAGCAGTATGGGCAGTAGCATTATGTATCATTTCGACACGCTTGCTTTCGGCTAAAAACGGTCATACTCATAAGGACGGCATCTTCTCGTGTATCGGAATAATAGGCCTTCCGCAGCCCGGCTTTTATAAAACCCGCTTTTTCATAAAATTGATGGGCTGCCGTATTGGACGCGCGAACTTCGAGAAAAAATGTCTTCACACCCCGGCACGTTGCTTCATGCATGACATACAAGAGAAGCTGAGAACCGTTGCCGCGGCGCTGATATTTTTTACTGAAAGCGATACGATTCACGGTGCATTCGTCACAGACAAACCAGGCATCAACATACCCGATAACGACGTCATCTTCAACAGCCACATAGCAGTACGCGTGGTCGGCTGTTATATCCTGAAAAAACATTGCCCGCGACCACGGATCAGAAAAAACTTCCGCCTCAATTGCAACAACAGCATCGAGATGCTTCTCGCACATTGCAGTGATCGTAATGCTGTTCATATCAGGCTATTGGTAGTGCGAAAGTTATTTGCCAGTCAGCTTTTGCTGCTGAAGCAGTTCGCTGGCTATGCAAATATTCTTCTGGCCATACGCCTTCAATTCACTTGCCAGTTCAGCAAGCTGCCTGCCATTGCTTCGCAGCGTAATCAGGCGTATCAGCATGGGCAGGTTGACCCCCGTCAGAACTTCGACTTTGCCTTCTTCCAAAAACGATAGACTGAGATTCGATGGGGTTCCGCCAAACATATCGGTCAGCACGAGAACACCATTTCCCTTATTCACCTTTTGTATGGCTGCGGCCACCTTCTTCATGGAATCGTCAGGGGATTCATCAGGTTCAAAATTTACCGGGCAGATATTTTCAATGTCTCCGACGATATTTTTAACGATACGGTACAATTCATCGGGAAGTCTGCAGTGACCGACAAGCACTATTCCAATCATCCGGCAGGTACTCCTTTCAACCATCCCTGTTGCCGCAGGTATGGAGGCGGTGTTTACTCTTTATCTATATCCCTGTGTTGAGCATAAACACCTGGTCGATGCTCTAAGAAAAAGGTCTTCAACATATTTACGAGCGCGACAGATCGGTGCTTGCCCCCTGTGCACCCAATGGCGACTGTTAAATACGATTTCCCCTCGCGCTCAAACAGCGGCAGCTGAAATAATAAAAAATCGCGCAGCCGATCGACAAACTCACGGGCATCCTGTCTGCTGAGGACATACTGCATAACCGAGTCGTCATTGCCGGTGAGATTTTTCAGCTCAGGAACAAAATGGGGATTCGGCATAAACCGAACATCTATCACGATATCAGCTTCATGCGGCACGCCGTATTTAAAACCGAAAGACAGGAAGGTTAAGGTCATGTCGCGTTTTGAAATACCGTGAAAATAATCTTCAATAGTTTTTTTTAATTCATGAATATTCCATTCGGATGTATCGACAATGTGATCAGACATGGATTTAATTTCTTTGAGCATCGAACGCTCTCGCATGATGCCATCAAGAACCGTGCCGCCTTCGCTCAATGGATGCTGCCGCCGCGTTTCGCTGAAGCGCTGCACAAGAATGGTATCCTCGCACTCCAGAAAAATAAGAACGGGGGCATGATGCGCCTGGAGAAGCTTTTCAAAGGTGTGCTTAAAATCCTTTAAAAAATTGCGCTCGCGTACATCCATAACAAGCGCGACCCGGGAAATCTCAAACGTAGAACTCTGGCAAAGTTCTATAAACATTGGCAAAAGCAAAATCGGCAAATTATCAACACAAAAAAAACCAAGGTCTTCCAGCGTACGCAAGGCCGTACTTTTTCCGGAACCTGAGAGCCCGCTCAAGATTATGATATCTATTTTCTTTGCCATAGTCCTTTGGGAGGGAAGTCATCCCGCCAGATGCAGATGGCGGGATGGCAAAAGATTCGGGTTAATTTCACAACGCATGCAACCGTCATGCAGTTATTTTTTCGTCTTCTTCAACCACTATAGTATACAGCGCTGCAGCGTCTGGCGCCCCAAGCAGATCGTCGCGAAAATTTTTCTCCTTCAGAAGCCGGGAAAGGCGTGCGAGAGCCTTGAGGTGCACCCCCGCAGAGTTAGATGGCGCAACCAGCAGAAAAATAAGGTGGGCGGGCTTTGCCGTCAAGCGAATCAAACTCGATGCCTGCAATGCTGCGGGCAAACACCAGGCAGATATTTTCAAGACCGTCAAGCTTGCCATGCGGTATGGCAATGCCGTTGCCGATGCCGGTGCTCCCGAGTTTTTCGCGCTCAATCAAAACATGGTATAAATCTTTTAGATCTATACTATGTTTGCTGGCCGCAAGACATGCCACCATCTCTTCCAGAGCCAGTCTGCTTGGTTCCGGCCTTCAAGTCTGAAATAATCAGTTTTTCGTTCAAAAGTTCGCTTATTTTCATAAATTAATCCCTGTCAATTCACGATGCAATCTCTTAAATATTTTCCGGCTCAATAAGCCCGAAATCACCATTCCGTCGCTTATACAGGACATTAACATTGTCCGTATCTATATTTTTAAAAACAAAAAACTCGTCATCGTTCTGCCCTATCTGCAGCAAAGCGCTGTCAACACTCATGGTTTTTATAGAAACACTCTCGGACTTTACAATGCTCTGTTCACGTGATGCTGTGAGCTGTTCGGCTGAAAATACATTATGGAGGGCTTTTTTATGTTCTTTATGGCTGGTAATTTTATCTTTATGTTTCTTAACCTGCCGCTCGATCTTGTCCACCACAAGATCAATTGAGGCATACATATTGTCTTCATGTTTCTCTTTAGCGGTAATTTTGGCCCGGTTTGCATGCACGATCACTTCGGCGATATGAGCGCGTTTTTCATGAGAGAGAATAATATGCACTTCAGTTATATTGCCCAGGTACTTTTCAATCCGCGAGACCTTATCCATGGCATAATCCTTCAATGCATCGCTTGGCTCAAGGTGGCGAAAAGTTACTGTTATTTCCATAACGGCTCCTTTCTCAAGGTTGATAAATATGTTTTTTCCTCTTTGACGAGGAAAGAACCCCCAGCATCTCACGATACTTTGTTACCGTACGACGGGCGATATTGACGCCCTTTGCTTTTAACATTTTCACAATTTCCTGATCGCTGCAGGGCTTGTGCGTATCCTCATTCATGACGAGTTCTTTAATCATGTTTTTCACACTTTCCGAGGCAATCGATTCCCCGTCGTCGGAAGAAAGGCCGCTGTTAAAAAAATATTTCAACTCAAAAATACCATGTGGCGTCAACACATATTTATTTGTCGTAATACGGCTCACATTCGATTCATGCATTCCCACATCCTCGGCAATATCCCGCAGCACCAGTGGTTTCAAGTAGCCTGAGCCATAATCAAAAAAATCATGCTGAAACTTGATAATGCTTTTCATGACGTTCACAATGGTCGACTGGCGATGATACACGCTTTTTATAAGCCAGACAGCAGAGCGCAGCTTATCCTGTATGTACTCCCGTGTTTTATCAGAACTGCCCTTATTGCCGGCAAGAATGTTTTTATAAAAAGAATTAATGCGAAGTTTGGGCTGACCATCCTCGTTGAGCATGACGACATATTCGTCTCCGGACTTGTAGACGTATATATCAGGAGTAACATACTGCGTTTCATTATCGTTAAAAGCCCGTCCCGGTCGCGGCTCCATATTGGCAATAATCTCACAGGCCTCAAGCACCTCCTTGAGCGGCATCTTTAAGTCCCGCGCAATAACTTGATACTTCTTTCTTTCAAGCGCCTTCATGCAGTTCAACAGTATCTGTTTTATAAGCCCGCTATCGCAGGGAAGCAGCTCAGCCTGAGCGAGCAGGCACTCGGCAAGATTAAGGGAGGCAACGCCTACAGGATCAAACCGCAGAATTCTTCTGCGCACCTCCTCGACGCGCTGTCGTCTCGACACCAAGATCAGCAGCAACCTCATCCGGCGTCAGAAGAAGATAGCCGTCTTTGTTAATATTGCCTATGATATACTCGCCAATCTCCATTTCCTGATCGCTGAGAGCATGAAGATGAAGCTGCCAGAGCAAATGGTCTGCAAAAGAAGTTTTTTTGGTAATGGACGGAGAATACTCCTCTCGCTCACCCTCCATCAAAATAACCGCCGCCGGAAGGACCGAAGGAACGATCGACATAATCGCGCCAGTCGAAATCGTCCGCAGGATCGGCCTTGCGATCCTCCAGAACAGCTGCTTCATCAATCGTGATCTCCGCGCTCGTCTTTTGCCTCAAGCTCCGGCTCCAGCGTTTCGTCAAGAACGGGGTTTTCATTAATCTCCTGGGTAATAAGATCGGAAAGCTCAAGGCGCGAAAGCTGCAGGAGCTTAATCGCCTGCTGCAGCTGAGGAGTCATAACTAGCTGCTGAGTAAGTTTGAGTTGTTGCTTGAGTTCCATGCCAGACAACCATTACATGCTGAATTTTTCGCCTAAATATATTGCGCGGGCACTGCTGCTTTCAACAATCTTCTCGGGCTCGCCCTCTTCAAGCACGCGGCCTTCATATATAATATATGCACGCTTACAGATATTAAGCGTTTCGCGTACATTATGGTCGGATATAAGCACGCCGATGCCTTTAGCGCTCAGCCTCATTATTATATTTTGAATGTCCTGAACTGCAATCGGATCAACTCCGGTGAAAGGCTCGTCGAAAAGAATAAATTGGGGTGACGTTACAAGAGCCCTGGTAATCTCAACGCGGCGTCGCTCACCGCCGGAGAGAAGATATGCTTTCCGTTTAGCAATATGCGCAATAGTGAGTTCACGCAGATTCTCCTCAAGACGTTCCTGCATTTCCTCGCGGGTTATCGGCAGGGTTTCAAGCACGGCCATGATGTTTTCCTCGACCGTAAGCTTTCGAAAAATTGAGGTTTCCTGTGGCAGATAGGTGATTCCTTTGCGCGCCCGCAAATACATCGGATATTCGGTTATATCTTCCGAGTTAAAGTAAACTTGGCCGGCATCAGGCTTATAAATTCCCGTGAGCATATAAAAGGTTGTCGTTTTACCGGCGCCATTTGGGCCAAGCAGCCCCACCACCTCGCCCTTGTTCACCTCAATGGAGATATTGTCGACAACCCTTTTTTTACCGAAATTTTTTATAAGACCATGTGATCTAAGCTGACTCATCAAAACCTTTCAAGTCAAAGTCCTCATCCGGAAACTAGCTGTGAGTCCATTGCACTGAGTACAATATAGTATTTTTTATTTCTTTTTTCCCTTCTTTTCTTTGGGTTGGATGGTAGCGCTGACCCTGTCCTGAGAGGTTCCCTCAACAACACTCCGATCCTGCTTCAGATAGACTGTAATTTTATTGCCGACAATAACATTATTGCCCTGCCAAACACGGGGATTACCCGTTGCAACAATTTTTTGTTCATCGCCGTAGAACACTATTTTCTGTCCGGTAGCAATGCGGTCTCCCTGTATAATCTTCACATTTCCTGTTGCTGCCAACTCCTTGATTCCGCCCTTTTCATTCTTTTCACCAGACTTGCCGGCATAGGTGGCTTCCATCTGATCGGCAAACATGGACAGATCACCTTGCCGGGCTACGACATTGCCGCGAAAAATAGCGGTATTGTCCTTGTTGCTGTACTCAAGAGAATCAGAACTTATATTCACCGGCTGATCAAGCTTTAACGACTTCCCGTCTTCTTTTCTATCACTTCCCTGCTTTTTCTTCTTTTCAGGCACAGCATGCTTTGGCGGGCTGTCTTCCACCAGCTCTTCGAGCTGTTGAGGATCACCTGAAGACTTTAACTGCCGTGCTTCCGCGTCAGCCATCTCCTGCTCATCAGCCAGTTCACGGTCAACTGCTTTTTCATAGTCTGCTGCGCCAGTCTCACCTGCAGGAGCTGCGTATTTCTTTCTTATTGTCACTTTCGGCCGCTGTGCCGAAGGAATCAGAGGCGCCTTGTCAAGCAGTTCCTGCTCGATCTTTCGGGCGAGTTCATCAATAACCCTGTCTACATCCGGACCTTCGGCATAGGTCTTAAAATAGTTGTCACCAGGAAAATTATAAAAAACCTGCGTATCAATACTCACGGCATCCTGCACCGTCGTTACGCTGCCAAACAGCACAAAATTTACATTCAACTGCCGGGCAACCTCCCGCAGCCGGTCCTCGCTTGGTGCGGCGGCTTCATCCCGGTCAATGACCGCTTTCAAATCATCAATAGCAGGTGTCACAATAAGCGGGCTGGCAGAAAGCTGCTGCAAGAGCTTCACCGCGACATCCCTGCCAAGAGATGTTTTCTGCTCTCCGCTGAATGATTCAAACGGGAGCACAGCTGCGCTCACCGCAATATCCTGCTCTGCCCGGGCCGTACAGGGCACAAGCAGCGCAACCAGGACCATACCAAACAAAATATTTTTTTTCATTTGCTCCCCAGCGCCTTTACATTACTCGAAATTGTCAATTTTTCCTTAGCCATATCTATTATCATGCCCTTACCTTCCAATGCAAACTTACTATTGCGCCGGATGAAAACCTTATCCTGCGTCGTTATAAGCCGTTTAGCATGATCATAATCGACAGACTCTGTCTGTATGGTTGTGTTGTCCGGCATGGAACCCCATATTTCGCCATGCATCTTGATATCACGGGATTCCGTATTGAATTCGCCGTGCCGGCCTCGTATTTTAAACACCTTCCCATTGGGCCGATAAACGCTTACGAAAAGATTTTCCAGAATAACGCGCTTTTCGTTTTGCAGATACTGCGCGGATTCGGCATCCAAATCCCACTCTTTAAAATTATCATTGTTTGTGGTTGAGTATGCAACATTTTTCAGCGCAACACTCGGGCCGGCGGCATTGATGGCCTGGGGAAGGTCTGTTTTAATAACGATCTGTTGCTTTTTGCTGCCGATAGCCATTCCGACTACGACCGAAACAGCTACGGCAGCAACAAATAGAAGCGCAAAACGTATTCTTTTAATGGTTACCATTGTCTTCTCGCAATGCAGCATACAAGGATGCTGCGTCCGTTAGTCTGAAATGATGAACTCCTCATCAGTAATATCTGGATGTAACGGCCTGCCAGGTACCCTGAGCTTTCATAATCATATCACACACTTCCCGTACAGCTCCATCACCGCCGGCATGCCGTGTCGTATAATGCGCCAGCAGACGAACCTCATCTACCGCTCCCGGAACAGCAACCGCAAACCCGGATCGACGCAGCAGAGGCGCATCGGGCAAATCGTCGCCAACAGAACAAATCTCCTGATCGGCAAGGCTTTTCCGGGCGACGATTTCCTCATACGCGTCAATCTTGTTTAAGGCTTTTTGATACACAATTTCTATGCCCAGATTGGCTGCCCTGTGCTCTACAGCCTTTGACATCCTCCCGGTAATGATAGCAACATCTATACCGGTACGCATAAGCATCTTGAGGCCATGCCCGTCACGACTGTCGAAAAACTTCAACTCTTCACCACTGTCACTGTAGACAATCTTACCGTCCGTCATGACGCCGTCGACATCAAGTATGAGCAGTTTAATCTTTTTTGCCTTTTGCGTGATATCCATCGAAAAATATCCTCACGGATCAGACAACACCGGCCTTCAGTATATCATGAAGGTGAATAAGTCCTTCAACCTTTTTCGGCACCGACTCAGACAGTACAAAGAGCGATGTAATAGCGTGCCGCTCCATCAGACGAAGCGCAGTGGCGGCAAGAGCTTTTTTTGTTATGGTTTTGGGAGACAGGGTCATAACGTCGCGGGCTTTTTTTGTCAGAACATCACTGCATTTTTCAAGAGTTCGGCGCAAATCACCGTCTGTTATAACGCCGACAAAATTCTCATCGCTGTCGCACACGCCGGTTATACCGAGCCGTTTTGATGTCATCTCGATGAGCGCAATGCTCATCGAATCGTCCTGCGACACCATGGGGACCGCATCTTTTACATGCATCAGATCCTCGACACGCAATAGCAGCTTCTTGCCGAGGGCGCCGCCGGGATGAAGCAGGGCGAAATCTTCTTCTTTGAATCCCCGGCGCTCAAGCACGGTTATGGCAAGGGCATCACCCATAGCCATGGTGGCAGCCGTTGATGCTGTGGGAACGAGGTTCAAAACACAGGCTTCCTCTTTAACTCCGATATCAAGTACGACATCGCCGTTGCGTGCAAGCACGGATTCAGCATTGCCCGTCATCACGATAAGGGGCAGCCCCATGCGCTTCACCACCGGCAGCACCTTGAGCACTTCATCCGTCTCACCGCTATTGGATATGGCAAGCACCACATCATCCTGAGACATCATGCCGATATCTCCATGAATGCCCTCGGCAGGATGTAAAAAAAAGGCGGGCGTTCCCGAGCAGGCAAAAGTAGAAGCGATTTTCCGGCCCATAATGCCGGATTTCCCGATACCAATGACGATTACCTTGCCGCTGCAGGCAAGCAGCATATTCACCGCTTGAATGAAATTCTCATCGAGTCTATCCTGCAATTTCAGTATCGACTCTGCCTCTATTGCAAATACTTTCCTAGCCCGTTCCAGCACCATTTACCTCTTCCCTGCTTTATCAATATTCACAATTTGCCTGAGCAGCTCCGGCAGGTCACTCAACAGCACCGAGTTTGGGCCGTCGCACAGTGCGGCATCAGGATTTTCATGCACTTCCAAAAACAGCGCGTCTATGCCTGCTGCAACGGCAGCACGGGCCAGCGGCGCGACAAACTGCCGGTCTCCTCCCGATGCAGTGCCCTGCCCGCCGGGCAGCTGAACACTGTGCGTGGCATCAAAAACAACCGGATATCCCATAGTGCGCATGATGACCAGGCCGCGCATGTCAACCACAAGATTATTATAGCCGAAACATGCCCCCCGCTCCGTTACCATGATGTTCTGGTTACCGGTTGATGCAGCCTTGTCAATAACCGGCATTATATCATGAGGGGCGAGAAACTGCCCTTTTTTAATATTGATTGTTTTTCCCGCACGGGCAACTTCGATAATAAAATCGGTCTGTCGGCATAAAAACGCCGGAACCTGAAGCACATCAAGCACGTCTGCTGCCGGCCCTATTTCTTCGAACCGGTGGACATCTGAAAGAACCGGAAGGCTGAATTCATATTTTATATTTTTGAGAATATCCAAACCAGGCTTCAGGCCGGGGCCGCGATAGGATTTAAGAGACGTGCGGTTGGCCTTATCATATGACGCTTTAAAAACAAGCGGCATGCCGGCATCAGAGGCAATTGCCTTGAGTCTTGCGGCACTTGCAAAAGCCTCTTTTTCCCCTTCAATAACGCAGGGACCGGCTATCAGCACCAGGGGGTTTCCGCCGCCCATAGTGAGAGAACCAATTTTAACTTCACGTGTCGGCATTGCGCTTACCTATAAAAATGAGGCTTAAAGATAAGTGAATTACGGTTCAAACTGCCATACCCTGCTGGTGCAAAATACTTTCAACTGTTGCAATGTCAGCAGGCACGTCAACCCCTATAGGCTCATAATCCGTTTCTTCAACATGAATAGCAAACCCGTTTTCAAGAGCCCGCAACTGCTCGAGGCTTTCTGTCTTTTCAAGCTCGGATTGCGGCAGGCCTGTCAAGTGAAGCAGAAAATCCCTGCGGTACACATAGAGTCCAATATGGCGATACATAGCGGCTCCTGCAGTGCGGCTGCGAAAAAACGGTATTGCGGAACGGGAGAAATAAAGCGCTCTGCCCCGGGCATCCGTAACGACCTTGACAATATTGGGGTTCGACCTATCCTGCTCGGCTTTGATCCTTGCTTTTAAAGTCCCCATGAAAATGCGTTCATCGGCCAGCAGGGGCCGGACAGCCAGGTCGATAGTATGGGGCTGCAGCAAAGGCTCATCACCCTGCACATTAACAATAAGGTCCGTTTCCATAGCCTGAGCGGCCTCTGCAATGCGGTCGGTTCCTGTTGCATGCCGGTCAGAGGTCAAGCACACTTCGCCGCCGAAAGCCTGAACAGCCCTGGCAATCTCGGCACTGTCGGTTGCAACAACCACCCGGTCAAGCACTGCACACCTGCGGGTATTTTCATACACCCGCTGAATCATCGGCTTGCCGCAAATACTTGCCAGCGGTTTGCCGGGAAACCGTGTAGAGGCGTAGCGCGCAGGTATAACCGCAACTATCTTCATGGCTATCTATTGAATAATACAATAATTTTAATGAATTAAATTATGCAGTATAGTTTAATTAAACTTCCAAGGCAAGAATAAAAGGATACCAGAGCGCATGCCGATTAGACACACATTACATGCAACCCGAGGGTGTCTCTGAAACAAGAAAAAAGGTATCACAGCGATCATACAACAGGAAATAAAAAATGATACATCTCATTATACCCAAGTATACGCTTTATATTAAGATTCAGGATGGTATATCATATTGAATGAGCACATAGAGCTAAATCACGTAAAATATGATTTACCTAAATAAACACAACAAAACAAATCCGGGCATTCATTAAGAGTTGATGCAATTCACAGGTTATGTCACGCTACTATGGACTTTTATCAAGAAGGCCTGAACACTCAATCGAGTATTCAGGCCTTCTTGATGCTAGAGTCTTAAATCCTCCCCGCGCTCAGTGCGATATGAGAGATAGTCATTGGTGGCTACTATTCCACCCCCAATCCTCTTGTGAAGGATGCGTACAAAGGTTGGTTCTTCAATAGCGGCTAAAACCTAACGTTTGACTGCTGCTACTTGCCGATGTACGTTTGACTGATTGAACCAGGGGAGCTCATTTCTATGGTCCCATGCCTCCAGTACTATTGTGAAAACAATAGCAATGGCCCATGCAAGGATTAGATGCGATAAAGGGGTTTTACGTCTGATTATTAGTTGCTGAGATATCTGATCGTTCATAAAAAAATCCTTCTAAAAATACTTCTGCCGTAAAAGCCCGTTCCGGCAAAAGTGGTTAGAATGCTGTGCCCGCGTTTCGATGCATGATGCTAACAGGAATACTTCGACCGCGCAGGCAGACTGCACTACCAACAAGGTTTGCAGATACTCCATTCAAATTTGGTGCCAAGCCCTCATACAGGCACACTATGAATAATAATGAAGTATATTTATAATTTACTGAATAATTAATGCGATAAAATCCTAGAGGGAGAATGTGTCATGGCTCAGAATGTGACATCACGAACCGTGTCAATTACACATAAAGAGAAGTTAAAATACGAGCCTGAAGCAGGCTCAATATTTTAAGAATCGCAGGGTCGCCAGTCCGATTTTTGGCGCAGGGGCGCAATGAACCACCCCGCCGCAAATGGACGGGGCAGCAAGGACATTTTAGTTGTATATATAAATAATCGCAGCAAGCTGCGGGGAATTGACCCGTAGCGATTAAATTCGCCCCATGGTCAAAATCGGATGGAAAATGCTGTCACCCATTAAAGGTTCCTCGTGTTAAATTATCCAAGGACGGGAAGAGCATACAAAATATTGTTCCCATGTTTGCCTTCCTGCAATTCCGCATTGCGTCTCTCTAATCGAACAGATAAAAACCCGGGAGATTACAAATCACCAAAATTTACATGGAAAAAATCTAGACGCATGGAACTACCAAAAAAGTTATCACAGCCTTTGCTGCTGCAGAGTGTGTAGGAGTGCATTCTGACATTAAAAATGTTATTTGATGTCATGCGCGGCAATGCGGAGCATATCCTCCCGCGCTCACTACACGGCACTATATATCATATGGGTTGGAGGTTTCCGGCAGGCGTTCGATGAAGCCAGGGAGATGATCGGCTCATGCCTGCTTCCCAAGCATTCTGCCTGTAGCATAACAGCGCTGAAGCAATTCCCTGTTGCGGCTGCTGTCATCCACAGCAAGGTTTGCCGGAAGGCCGAGTTTTTCATACAGGGCTGCGAGATCGCCTACCGGCTTTGCAACCTGACCGGCAATGGCAAGCCTGGTGCCTGAAACAACCTCAAGAGTATTTTCAGGGCCTAGTATGCCGGTCATGAATTTAAAAAGATCAATCACTGGCTGAGCGTCCGCCGCTGTCTGATGAGCCCATGCTCAGCAGCAGAACAAACCGCTTGTTCCAGGGCTGCCATGGCGTGTGCCGGATGCTCTCCGGCGTAAGCTGCACATTAATGAATGAGCGGAAGCGGTCAATTATTTTTTTGAGCGGGGCGGTAAGATGGTGAAAGTAAACAGGGGAAGCAAAAACCAGAGCATCAGCCCCCGCAATCTTTTCACGTAAAGCTTTCCAGTCATCTCCGCCCAGTGCGCAGCGCCTGAGCACATTGCAGCGCAGGCAGCCAGTGCAGTATTTAAGGTTCAGATCCTGGGCGACAAGCACCTCGGCCTGTCCGCCCGCGTCACGTACGCCGCGTAGACAGCTCTGCCAGAAGCAGCGATGTATTGCCTTTTCTGCGCGGGCTCCCGTTAAAAGCAAGAATGTTCATAATCAGAAAACCTCAGGCTGGTGTGATAAATGATGTGTCCTTGAAATAGTCGCTAAGGGAAACAATGCGACCACCGGAAAAATGCATAAGGTCAGGCCGCGGTTGCGGTATGGCTCGCCTTCAGCAGTCTGCCCCTCATTGGTCCATACAACACAGGCTCGCTCGCCATCGGACAGGACTTCCTGCACCGTAAACACGAGACGGGAGTATTTTCGAAACAGCAGTTTCAAAAAAAGAAGCATCCGCCTTGACCCGTCGATAGCGCCTGCACCGGGAAAATCGAATGCAACGTTCGGGGCAAGATGGCGTTCCAGATCAGTAAAATCGCGCGTGTTCATGGCATTAAAAAAAGTTCGCGCCTGTAGCCCTGGTGTTGCCATGCCTGACCCTCCTTTTGCCTGCGATCCATTGTGCGGACATGGGTAGCCCGCATGCCTGAGATGTGCTATACATCTACCATAAACAATCGTTGAACACCACCTGCGGATTGTCCCGCAAAGGAGATGCATGAGTCGAACAATGCAGTATATAGCTTTTTATTCCGTCTTTTTTACCGTGCTGTGGGGCATGCATCTGTATGTCGGGCTGCGCCTGGGCAGGCTGTACGGATGCCAGAACACCTGGGCTCTCATCGGCGCCTTCACGCTTGCCGCACTGAGCTTTCCCGTATTCAGCCTTCTTGAAAAATTCAACCCGACGCCGTTTTCCATGCTCCTCTACGGCGCAGCATCAGTCTGGCTGGGCGTGGTGTTTCTGCTGTTGAGCATTCTGCTTGCCTACGAAGTGCTTCGCTTTTTCATACCCCTGCAGCCCAAAACGGCAGCTTACGCGATTACCGGCATCGCAGTTGCGCTTTCCGTGTACGGCATTGTAAACGCGCTTTTTCTTACGGTTAAAACCATCGACATTCCCATGCCGGGGCTTGAAAAACCCCTCAAAATCGTTCAGCTGTCGGACATTCATGTCGGCACTATCCACAATTCCGGTTTTCTCACCCGCATCGTTGACAAAACAAATGCTCTTGCCCCCGACCTTGTGCTCATTACCGGCGATCTGTTCGACGGCATCGGCCCCGTTAACAGTCATACCGTGCAGCCTCTGGCAAAAATTAAAGCAAAAACATATTTTGTTATCGGCAATCATGAGCGGTATGACGATATGGAAAAAATACAGTCCATCCTTCCTGACGCCGGAGTTGAAATACTGCGAAACCGCATAGTTGATTTCCGTGGCGTGCAGATCGTGGGGGTCGATGCTGCCAGGCGGGACGGGGAAAAAGGCAACCCGGTTGTCGGCACGCTGCCGATAGACCGTACCAGGCCCTCCATACTCATGTTCCACGTGCCTGTGGGCATAGAAGACGCTGTCAAAGCCGGCATTAATCTCCAGCTCTCGGGCCACACGCATAACGGGCAGCTGTTTCCGTTTACGCTGTTTGCAAAGATGCTCTATGGTCACCTAAAAGGGCTCTACATCATTAACGGCATGCGCCTGTATGTTTCACCGGGCACGGGCACCTGGGGCCCGCCCATGCGCATCGGGTCGAGCAATGAAATAACCCTCATTAACCTCGTGCCGGAGCGATAGGGGCCTGCTCACAAAAAAAAGGGCGCCCGCCGCTACGGATGCCCTTTTGCCGCGCAGCTTTTTTTACTGCTTCGGCTTATGCCGTATCAACTCTCTGTAGTGTTCAAATTTGAATTTCGGATCATCATCGGGCCCATGGCAGGTGCGGCATATCTGCTCGACCACACAGTTGTCGCATGAGCCGCCCAGGCTGACGATATAGTCCTGCCCCTTCTTCTGGGGCTCTTTCACATGCCGCTCGCCGGGCCCGTGGCATGCCTCGCACTGAACACCCTGCTCTGCCCGGGGCCGGATAGCCTCCGGGGCTGCCCGACCCCGTGGTAAAACGATATTTTTTATCAGCAGGCGCCGATGCAGCAGCTGGTAAATTTGCCGCAGCTGCATGGGCTGTTTTTGACCATTGGGCATATTCCTGCTCATGGCACTTTTTGCATGATTCCGCCCCCGTATACGATGCCGGATTTCCAAAAAGATCTTTTTTGCGCTTATGCTCGCTCAACAGTTTCACTCGCTGCTCCCGGCTCATGGAAGCAATATCGGGTGCAGCGCTGTGCAGCACTTTCGGAAAGCGGCGGACAAAGTTGAAGTTGAGCGATTCCTTTTCCGTATGGCATGACAGGCACAGGGCTTCCCATTCTTCTGCGCTTTTCTTCTGCGGCTTTGTGCCGGTAAAAGCCGAGCA
Organism: uncultured delta proteobacterium; assembly: GCA_963804955.1. Classification (GTDB taxonomy): domain Bacteria; phylum Desulfobacterota; class WTBG01; order CAIYCZ01; family CAIRTM01; genus CAIWCT01. The sequence continues at coordinate 75,470 of CAWDSQ010000013.1, forward strand.
GGCTTCATAGCCCGGGCCATGGCATGATTCGCACTGCACGCCTTCTAATGCCCGTGCATCCTTTTTGTCGTTTATGGCATAGCCGCCGGGCTTTCCCCAGCCCGTAACATGACAGCTCACGCAAGCCGGATCATCCTCCTTGCCTTTACGCTGCAGCGATTTAAAAGCATAGGGGTGTCCGGTGAGGCTCCACTGTATATGCTCCTCCTCATGGCAAACCGCGCACCGGTCCTGGCCCGAATAGCCTTTGGTATTTAGAAGTGGCTTATTCGGAAGGCCACACAGCTTGCGCAGCTCCATAAGATACAAATCCATCATCCGGCCTGAAAAACCTGTATGTTTGGCAACAATACGGCCCGAACGGTCTAGTATAAACCCCATCGGCACAACGCCGACAAAAGACGGAAACAGAGAGGAAATACTATTGCCCGTGTCCAGAACAACAGGAAAAGCATAGCGCTGCTCTTTGATGAACATGTTGGTCTGCTCCTGATTGAGACGGCTTACGGCAACAACAAAAAACTTGTCCTTAAATTCATCGCCAACCAGCAGGCTGTTAAGAAAGGTGAGCTCGTCACGGCAATGGCTGCATGTGGGAGAAAAGAAAACAATGACGACGGGCATCAAGGTATAAAAATCTTTTATACTGATCAGCGTGCCGTCGACTTTCGGGAGATTAAATAAAGGAGCCATCGGCCTGTCGCCAAGAACCGGTTCGTCTGAAGGGATAAAGCCGGTCTTGATACTGCGGTTGACGAAGACATGCAGAGCCTGCGGGAAATTGCTCTGCGGCGGAATATTTGCAGCAGCCAGGCTGCCCATGAGCCCCCCCTGCTTGTTAAATATATACAGTGAAAGATCCCCCGCGAGATTCAGGTTCTTGGCTGCCGCTTTCTGATTTTCAAGAAGCAGGGGAAAAGTTGCATTCTGCAGCTGATTGAATTTCAGAACCTCATCAGTGCGGTTGTCATTGATATTGAGGCCAAGAACCTCAAAATTATATTCTCCTCTGATGCGATACATGTCCTGCATAAACTTCACAGCCTCGCCTGCGCGGGGATTATCGATGGAATAGGCAAGAACCAGAACTGTTTTGCCCTTGAAGCGCTCTGCATCAAAGGGCGCGGACACAGGCGGCCGGGGACTTAAGGACTTGACGGGTGCAGGTGGATTGACGGGAGCAGTGGCATAGGGCTGGGAAAAAGCGCTCTGCACGGATGGAAACAATAACCATAAAAAAACAGCCGCGATAATTTTTTTTCTCATGAGTACAAATCCTTAACGATTTAATTTCAAAACACTATAAATTCAAGCGTTTTTTTTGTCAAGCAGACCAGCGGTAGTCATGCTGCTGTGTACTGAAGCCTTGACGGCCAGTATTTCACAAAGTATAGTGTCTCCTATACCATAAACCCGCAAACGTAGCTATTTCCCAAAAGAATAAAAATTTTTTAAAACTGAACATGCTTTCTGAAAGGACCTGTTATGACGGCCATGCCCCCCTGCTGCTGCGCTCCCCCGGTAAAAACCTACAGCACCTTTGAAGAGTTTCGGGAACTCGCCGTGCGGAGCCTTGATACCACGGAAAAATGCATTTACTACTGCGGCGCTGTTGAGAACCTTGCCGCTGTGTTTGATGAAGAGTTCGACAGGGGCTTTTACATACCGACACGGGCCAAGCGCGGCATCGCCCTGCAGATGCTCATACCGGACCGGCCCGAATTATATGACTACAAAAACCGCGATGCCGGAGAAAACCGCGAGACGAGATTTCTGAGGCCCGACATGCCCATGGACACATCGTTCATGATCTATGACGACACGGTCATCTTCTTTTCCGATGCCGGTACTCGACGCGCCTTTGAAGTCACCTCGCCCTATGTTGCAAAAACCATGAAAGCTCTTTTCAACGATATCTGGCGCACCACACCCTAACCTCACTAAAGGATTACCGCATGAAAATAATCGTCGATCCGACAAAATGCAAGGGCTCGCTTGAGTGCATCAAAACCTGCCCGCAGAAAGCAATACAGCTGGTGAACGGCAAGGCTGTCATAGACCATTCAAAATGCGACGGTGATGGAATCTGCATACCGGCCTGCCCCAATGGCGCTATTCAGCCGGAAAAATAAGCCCTCTGCGGAAAAGCCCAGCCGGCAAAATCCTCCCAGGAGACAACACGGCGGCTTGTTGCAGCAGCGGCTTTCATTTTCTGCGGAGGACGGCCTCAGCGTGGCAAGCCAGAGGCGCTTACCTCCACCAAATTATTAGAATTTTATTTTAACTATATGAAATAGCTTTATTTTTTTTTAAGCAAAAAATTACGCTGCAAGCAGCGGGGCAGTGAAGGCATTTCATCATGCCGAACTTTATCCGGCATGCGGTCTTGCTTTTTTCTGGATTCCGGCCTTCGACGACATGACTGGATGCGCTGCACGCTGCGGGGGACGTAACATATAAAAAAAAGAGCCTGCCGATCAGAACCCGGCAGGCTCTTTTTGTACATACGTAAAAAATCAATCGCCATAGACGGTGGTGGTGTATTTACCGATAACGCCAAGAATGCTTTCAGTATGATAGTCGACGTACTTGATCGTTTTGATATTACCGTTCTTCACTGCGGTCTGAATGCTGGCATCGCCGGTTGCAACCATGCCAAGTATCGATGAAGCTTCAGCCTTTCCTACCTTTGAATACCCCACAGGCCCGCCACCTGCGGAAATACCGGCGGAGACATTAGTGTAAATGACCCCCATCGGCTGATATGATGCGCAGCCCCCAAAAACAAACCCTGTTAAAATAACAATTGCCATCAACTTTTTCATATGTACCTCCCTCATTAAAATAATGGATTCTATAATCGATAAACCCTATGTTTCGTTTTCATAGTTTATTATTTCTGAAAATTCAACTTTATTTCATTTACTGAGGACAAATACTCACCTCAATAAATACTAAAGTTCTTCTGTTAAAATTGTTACACGCAAGTCAACAAACATCCGCATAGCGGGTGGCTTGATTGCGCCCTGAAAGGGCGGAAGCAAAAAACACGGCGTGTTTGAGTTGCCTTCTTGAGGGAACCCTCGCCATAGAGGCTGTGTCATAATTCATGAAACTGTTGTTAGACTCTGTTTTTCGGAGAGGTCGGACCCCTCAAAATCAAAAATAATTGATTGTAGGGCAAATAACAAAGGCCTCGTTTTTTCGACAATCAATTTATGACACAGCCTCATAGGCGATGGTTTTCGAAAGACAATAAAGCTTGCGTATCGGCTCTGCCAGTGGTTGGTCACATGTCTTTCGCCTGTATACATAAAAAATGTTTGCTGCCAATACAGGGATATATGATCTCGATATTGACAAAGAGCCCTTTAAGAGTTAAACAATTAGAAATTAAACTATTTACAAGTTAAAGAAAGGAGCGCCATGACGTGGGACACAGATGAAATTAAAAACCCGCTACTAGCTGTTTCGCGACGGGACTTTATCAAGTTTTCGGGAATGGCAATCGTGGGCGTATATGTGGCTGGCTGCACCCCCGGGTTGGGCTTGAAAAAAGCCTCATGGGGGTTCATCCTTGTCGATATGAATAAATGCCAGGGCTGCCAGTCCTGCATGCTTGCCTGCTCGCTTGTTCACGAGGGCGCCTTGAGCCTTTCCTCCTCGCGCATACAGGTGCTGAGCGACCCCTATGGCAAGGTTCCCGATGACATAACAATCTCGCAATGCCGCCAGTGCACGAAACCGGCCTGCCTTAAAGCCTGCCCCACGGGTGCCCTTGCCCGTGATCACAAGCACGGCAATGTTGCCACCATTGACCCTGCAAAATGCATCGGCTGCCAAAAATGCATCAATGCCTGCTCCTGGGCGCCGGCACGTGCTGTCTGGAACAATGAAACAGGGAAATCGCAAAAATGCGACCTGTGCGCTAGTGCGTCACACTGGGATGAAACAGGCGGACCAAAGGGCAAAAAGGCCTGCGTAGAAATATGCCCGATGGGAGCAATCGCCTTTTCACATATCATACCCGCGCAGGATGATCCGGACAGCTACAATGTCGATCTGGACAACGCTACCGTCCAGGCACCTGATGCTGCCCGCGCAGTGTGATCCAAAAGGCCAACATGAGCGAGCGTCAGTAGCGCAAGCTTAGCTATACCCTAATGCAACTCACAGTGGAGGACTTCGATATGAACGGCTATGCAGGAAAGCTGCTCAGAATTAATTTAACAACCAACGCCATTACTGAAATAGCCACAAGCGATTATATGCAGTGGGGCGGCGGTCATGGAATTGGCTCAGCCATTTTTTTCGATCTTGTCCCCGATAAAACAATCAGCTGGCATGACCCGGCAAATGTCGTCACCATTATGACATCGCCCCTGTCTGGCACCCTGACACCGGGCTGTTCGTCACGATCCGAAGTGCAGGGCATCGGCTCGCAGGCTTACCCCTACAGTTGGTTTACCAGAAGCGGCTTTGGCGGCCGGTTTTCATCCATGCTGAAATTTGCAGGCTGGGACGGTGTGATTATTGAAGGCGCCGCAGCCAGCCCCGTGTGGATCGATATCAGAAACGATTCTGTCGTTATCCGAAGTTGCTCAGACCTGACCCTCTGGGGCAGGGACACCTGGGATTGCCAGGCAACCATTTGGAACTATGTGCGCGGAACAGACAATACCAGTGCCTGGAGCAGCCCGCAGTCAGGCTCCGGCGGCCGCACTACGCAGCGCCCGGCTGTGCTTGCCATAGGGCCTGCCGGCGAAAATCTCAGCTGTTCGGCCGCTCTCATCCACGATGCAGCCTGTGCCTCGGGACAGGGCGGCTTTGGCGCTGTCTGGGGCTCAAAAAAACTGAAGGCCATTAGCGTTATCGGCACGGGAAGCATCCCTGTTTACGACCCCAAGGCGCTTATAAAAACACGCATCGATCATGTGCGCAAGTATGCCAATCATGCCGACAACCCCATTCCCATCTCCATTCCGAACAATTTTCAAAGCCCGCCGGGCGCCGGGGTGGTATGGGAGATGATACCTGGATTCAACCATACTTCAGGCAAGCGGCCTTCGGCTTGCATCGGCTGTCACACTGCCTGCAAGTTGCGCTATGCGGACGGGCTTGGAAATGATGCTGTCTGTTCGGATTCCGCATTTTATCTGTCTGGGAGCACAAAGCCCTGATATCGCCTATCGCGCCACTGACCTTTTGAATAAATTAGGAATCAATTCCCTGGAGGCATTCTATTGTATGAATTATATCAGGGCACTGCTCGATCAGGGTATTATCGGCCCCGGAACTGCTATCGACTGCCCAATCACCTTTAATAATTTCGGCACCTATGAGTTTATCGAGCAATTTTTGAAAATGCTGGCCTATGGCGACGACGGGCTTGGAAACACTTCACAGTTCGGTCAGGACATCGCTCAGGGCGCCCTGCGGGCCGCTGCAAAATGGGGCAGGCTCGATGAGGACCTCGCTTCAGGTCTGCTAAACTACCCCTACTGGGGATACCCGTATCATTATGACCCACGCGCGCAGCTTGAGTGGGGATACGGCTCAATTCTCGGTGACCGGGACATAAATGAACATTGCATTTACCGGCTGAAATACCTGGGCGCCGGGGCTTTTTACGGCAAGGATTCAGCTCCCATTACTGCGCAGCAAGTTGTGAACATTCTACTCGCCAAGATGGCTCCATTTGACGACGACGAGCTTATACTTGATTTCAGCCAGGAGAATATGTATTCCGGGCACATGGCAAAATTTGTTTCGTGGCACCGTTATTATACGCGATTCTGGAAGCAGTCGATGCTCTTCTGTGATTCGCGCTGGCCGGATTTCGTGAACTCGTATGCAGATGATTTTGTCGGCTCCACGGGGCAGGCAGAACCAGCGTATCTCAAGGCCGTGACCGGCAATGAATTTTCATTTGCCGACGGCATCGAACTGGGCAAAAAAATCTGGAATCTTGATCATGCCATCTGGACCCTGCAGGGGCGCCATCGCGACATGGTGAACTTTTCCGACTATTATTATACGGACACCTTTAATGAGCACGAGTAAGGACTATCTTGGTAAAGTCGGTGGCGACATGGACCTTCATAAGCGCTGAAGGAAGAACGGTTGACCGGGTAAAATTCGAAGAGTTTAAAACGGCATTTTATGCGCTGCAGGGCTGGGATACGGCTTCGGGCTATCCGACCAGAGCAGCACTGGAATCACTCGGCATGAAAAGTGTTGCCGATGAACTTGAGGCAAAAGGAAAGCTCGGCGCGTAAAAGCCATGCACTGGCAGTGTATCAGGCCCCTGCCCTGCCGCGGGCCATCGCAACTGCCATTTTAATGGCGCTGACTAAGCTTGCCGGATTTGCAATACCTTTGCCGGCAATGTCATAGGCCGTGCCGTGGTCAACCGAGGTGCGGATGATGGGAAGGCCGAGGGTGACGTTCACCCCCGTATCAAAATGCAGGAGCTTCAGCGGAATCAGCCCCTGGTCATGATACATGCAGACAACAGCATCATAGCGGCCCCGGGCAGCATAATAAAAAAGGGTGTCTGCCGGCATTGGACCGACGGCATCGATCCCGAGCCGACAGGCTTCAGCCACCGCAGGAGCTATCACATTTTTCTCCTCCTCACCGAACAGCCCGCCCTCCCCTGCATGAGGATTAATCCCCGCAACAGCAAGACGCGGATTTTTGCCTCCAAGCATTTTCTTCAGACTCTCGTGTGTTATCGTAATTGTCTTGAGGATTTTTTCAGTGGTGAGTAACTTTGGAACATCAGCATAGGCGCAGTGTATGGTCGCCAGCACCACACGCAGGGTGTCGCCGGCAAGCATCATAACTACATCTTTTGTACCGGTCAGTTCAGCAAGCATCTCGGTATGGCCGGGATAGTTGTAGCCGGCATCCTGCAGTACCATTTTATTTATAGGCGCAGTGACAATAGCATCAATCTTTGCGGCCTTTGCCATGGCAACCGCCTCGATGATGCACTCGGCCATTGCCTTGCCGCCCGCAGGGACAGGTTTTCCGTACAGTATTTCAGAAGCATTGAGGCGTGAAACTTCAATCAGCGCTGGAGAACCGGGTGAGAAAGAGGCTTTTTCAGGAGAGACGGCAGTTTCAAAAGCACAGGGCAGTCCAAGCCGGGCTGCTTCCCGTTCAAGGATGTTTTTATCGCCGAAGATTACAGGACGGCAAACGGAAGTGACGTCCGATTCCAGCAGGGCTTTTATGATAATCTCAGGCCCGATACCGGAAGGGTCGCCCATGGTAATGCCGATAACAGGCAGTTTATCAGACATAATGCCACCACAAAAGAAGCCGGGGCGACGCCCCGACTTCGGCCTATTCAGCTTTTGCTTTCCTGCTCTTTTTTTCAGCAATGCCGGAAACGCCCCAGCGGCGTTGCAACTCGGCATAGACTTCATCAGGCTCTATTTCCCACTGACCCAGCAGCACCATAGTATGAAAAATAAGGTCAGCGGTTTCGTGGACAATGTGCTCGCGCCCGCCAAGCTCGGATGCCTCGATCAGCTCGCCGGCTTCCTCGGCTATCTTGGCATGCATCTTCTCTGTACCTTTGGCAAAAAGCGAGGCCACATAGGAATCGGGCCGGGGATGTGCCTTTCGCTCCAGTATGACCGAGTACAGCCGGTCCAGAACTGCGGCATCACTTTTTATAGACTGCTTCTTCATCAAAAAGCTTCTCCCCGATCTCGTCAAATGAGGCGCCGTTCCACTTGCGGTAGAAACATGAGCGGTACCCGGTGTGGCATGCCGCTACAATTTGCTCGACCTTCATGAGAATGCAGTCGGCGTCGCAGTCGACAAAAACTTCCTTGACCTGCTGCGTATGGCCTGAAGATTCGCCTTTCATCCAGTATTTTTGACGCGAGCGGCTCCAAAAATGTGTTTTCCCGGTTTCAAGGGTGGATTTAAGGGACTCCCGATTCATGTAGGCAACCATCAGCAGTTCGCCGTTCTGATAATCCTGAACCACCACGGGCACCAGCCCGTTTGCATCGTACTTTACCGCATCCAAAATTTCCATAGCCATTGTCTCCAAAAAAATATTTAATGTGTCCGCTGTGGCGGAATAATTTTACAGTAGCAGTCAGCGTAATAAGGTTATACCAGCCGTACCGGAACCCCCCTTGCATGCAGGTACTGCTTGACCTCCCTGATAGAGTGCGTGCGGTAGTGAAAAATAGAGGCTGCCAGCACTGCATCAGCCTCGCCCTGCACGATACCGTCATACAGATGCTCCATGGTTCCCACCCCTCCCGAGGCTATTACCGGTATGGTGACGGCCCGGGCTATTGCCTGCGTCATGGGCAGATCAAAGCCTTCCTGCGTGCCGTCGCGGTCCATGCTGGTAAGCAGTATCTCTCCAGAGCCCAAGGCTTCCATCTTTCGGGCCCAGGCAACTGCATCGATGCCGGTAGGGGTTCTGCCGCCATGGATGAAAACCTCCCACGGGCTTTCGGTGTCGCTGCCGGCACGGGTCCGCTTGGCATCTACTGCCACCACGATGCACTGGCTGCCGAACTTTTCCGCGGCAGCCCGCACAAAGTCAGGATTATTGACCGCGGCGGTATTTATGGACACCTTATCAGCACCCGCATTGAGAAGATTGCGTATGTCATCAAGATCACGAATGCCGCCGCCAACCGTCACCGGCATAAACACCTCGGCGGCCGTGCGTTCAACCACTTCCAGAATGATATCTGCGGCGCTCATGGGAAGCGGTGATGTCGAGAAACACCAGCTCATCAGCGCCCTCGGCATCGTAAAATTTGGCATTGTCGACCGGGTCGCCGGCATCGCGCAAATTGACGAAATTGACGCCTTTTACCACACGGCCGTCTTTCACGTCGAGGCAGGGAATGATACGTTTTGCAAGCATAAAAAAGTTTTATTGGTTAAGTTGGTTTTATTGGTTCATTGGTTGAACAAATCCAACCAATTCAACTAATCGAACAAATCAAACTAATCAAACATGATTTTGCGTTAGTGCAATTGCTTCTGTAAGGTCAATGCCGCCTGTATACAGAGCACGTCCGATAATAATCCCCATAATGCCAGAGGATTCTACGGATAGCAGATTTTTTACATCATCGATGCGCGACATGCCGCCGGAGGCAATAACGGGAATTGAAATTGAGGCTGCAAGCTTTGCCGTTTCTTCTACATTGGGGCCTGTCAGCATACCGTCACGGCTGATGTCGGTATAGACGATTGACCGCAACAGCGTCAGGATCAAGCTGGCGGGCAAGATCGACAGCGCTGAGCTGCGTGCTCTCTGTCCAGCCTTGTACCGCTACCATGCCGCTCTGAGCATCTATGCCGATAATGATCCGGCCGGGATATTTTTTGCAGCATGCATCCCTGAACGCTGGATCGCGCACGGCAGCAGTCCCGAGAATTGCGTATTTCACGCCGGCGGCAAGGTATTCATCAACCGTTTTGATATCGCGTATGCCGCCGCCGAGCTCGACATCCATGTTCACCGATGCGCATATCCTTTTCACCAGCTCCCTGTTGCGCGGCTCGCCTGACACAGCGCCGTCGAGGTCAACAATGTGCAGCCGTTGTGCGCCCATGGACTCCCAGCGCCTGGCAACTTCTACGGGGTCGCTGGAATACACTGTGGCATCCTCCATGCGCCCCTGCGAGAGGCGAACGGCCTGGCCGTTTTTCAAATCAATTGCGGGAATAATAATCATTGAAGACCTTTCACAGACTGGCCGCACTATGCACGGGCAGCAAAAGCGGTAAAATTTTTCAGCAGCTGCAGGCCCGACAGCCTGGCTCTTTTCCGGATGAAACTGGCAGGCGAAAACATTATCCTTCCAGATGCTTGAAACAAATTCAGTGCCATAGCCGGTAGTGGTGGCAATGACATCCGGGTCATCAGGCGCGACATAATAGGAATGCACAAAATAAAAACAGGCCCCTGCTTCGATGCCGCTAAGATGCGGCGCCTGTTTTCTGACGTTCAGGACATTCCACCCCATGTGGGGAATTTTCAAGAGCCTGCCGCCTGCATCGCGCTGCTCAGCAGGGAAGCGAAGGACCCTGCCTTTGATTACATCAAGGCCGGGGCAGGCGCCGAATTCCTCGCTGTCTGAAAACAGAATCTGCAGGCCGAGGCAAATGCCGAGAAATGGTTTGCCTGACCTGATGGATGAAACAATGGATGATATGAGCCCGAGGCGATCGAGGTTTTCAAAGCATTTTCTGAAGGCGCCGACACCGGGCAGAACAAGGGCTCGCGCATCGTCAACGGCCTGCGCTGAAGTTACTATCCCGGCAGTGCAGCCTGATTTCTCAAAGGCTTTTTGAACGCTGCGCAGATTGCCCATGCCGTAGTCGATGATGGACACATGCATTGACTAGAGCACTCCCTTGGTCGAAGGCACGCCCGTTATACGACCGTCAAGCTGCGTGGCGCGATCCAGGGCCCGGCCAAGGGCCTTGAAAACCGCCTCGATGATATGATGGCTGTTCTTGCCGTAGGGGACATTAATATGCAGCGTTGCCTTGCAGTTATTGACCAGGGCCTGCAAAAACTCCTCAACCAGTTCGCTGTCGAATTCTCCGACTTTGCCTTTCAGGTCAGGAGCATTATAGACCAGACAGGGCCTGCCGCTGAGGTCAAGCGTTACATCTGCCAGCGCCTCATCCATGGGCACAGCAGCCTGACCATAGCGGCACATGCCCGCCTTGTCGCCCAGGGCCTTAACAATCGCCTGCCCGAGGCAAATCCCGATATCCTCGACCGTATGATGAAAATCAATGGCCGTATCGCCCCTGGCCAGCACAGTCAGATTGAAAAGCCCATGCCTGGCGAAAAGCTCAAGCATATGGTTGAGAAACGCCACAGGTGTCTGCACGCTGTAGGAGCCTGTGCCGTCAATCTCAAGGGCAACAGCAATATCGGTTTCAGATGTTTTTCGTTCGATTCGGGCTGAACGTTCCATATGTTCTCCTGTGTCTGATTGCATATTAAGACATCTTACCACGTACTGACCTTATTATTCAAGGCAGTTCAGCAATGATTCCATCAGGCGGGATTAATGTTGATTTTTTGACCGGGCCGATTGCGGTCTCTGTCAAGGCTGCCTATGAATTTTGTGCTTCACCATTAATGCTGAAAAGCGAATAAAAACGGAAAAAACGGGCAACTTTTATAAACTTCTCTTCGGCATTAATGATCTCGAATGTCTTTGATTCGGCAGCCGACTGGCGGTAAATGCCGATAATGAGATTCACCCCCAGTGAATCCACTATTTCAATGCCCGATGCATCAACAACAATGCCAATCACACCGGGATATTTTTTCATCTCAGCAAGCACAGCTTCACGAAGAGCCTCAATATGGCTTGCAATAAGGTCGGTTTGAGGCTGCAATACAAGCCGGTTCTCTTGAATAATCACATTCATGCGCACTCCCTCCTGCAGGAATTAATCTGTTCGCAGCCTGAAAATCAGTGGTGAGCCTTGCAAAACAGCTGAAAATACCAATTATTATTGTCCATTAAACACCAGTATCACCGTGCCGCCTTCGACGGTCAGGCTATCGGCCGCAGCACGAATTGCCGGCATCCCTCGCTTGCCAAGCAGACTTTCCGGCTTTGCTGGTGCAGCAAGGGTCTGGGCCAAATCAAACCCCGGACCTTCATCTGACACCTCGACGACAAGACGCTGTGGCGCAGGGTACACCATAATATCTACAAAAGTATCCGGATTACGGTGATTGCCATGCTCAACAGCATTCAGCATGGCTTCACGCAGCGCAAGCAGTATAAAGTCGATATCCTTGCCTGAAGGAACCATGTCGGGAGTCAAAATTTCCGCAGCCCAAGCACATGCACTGTCAACTCCTTCATACGTGGACTTAAAAGAATAGCATGGCCCGGACGGCTTTTCCGGCTGGGGTATGTAATAGGAAAGCAGCACCATATCATCCCGCTGGTCGATACCGGCACGCTTCAGTAGACGACTGCACAGACCCTTTGGCGGCCCGCTATGCAGCATGGCCGGGTCAGCGGCTACCACAGCCTGAATCGCCTCTTTTTCAAAGCCATCGGAAAACATGAATACATAGCTTTCCGCCGGGCATGCGACGGCGCTGGCACTGATAAGACCCGTGTCCTTCAGAAGGCCAAGGCACATGCCGCCGCCCTCGATCTCCCGGCAGGAAAACTGGCCGTCGGCTGTTCGCTCATACAACAGCGCACCGGGATTGCCTGCCGTGGCTATATGCATGGTGCGTCGGGGAGCATCCCACAGCATGGCGGAAACGCATACATGCGATTTGGCATATCCAAGTTTAATGAATTCTGTATTAATCACACGCAAAAGAATGGACGGATTCTGGTAGGTATCCCAGCACGAGGTGAGTATTCCCAAAAATACGGCGCTCATATAGAGGCTTGCCAGATCATGCCCTGCGATATCGGCAAGCACAAAACCGCAACGCCCGGCCCGATTAAATTTTCTGCAGCGCACAATATCACCGCCCGCATCATGCAGACTTTTGAAATCAAGATCGCAAAAACGGCAGGGGGGATCACACCCGAAATCAATCAAATCCGCCTGAGCCTGCCGCAGCTGACCTGCCAGCGCGGGGGCGGGTATGGCACTTTGCTGCCGCCTGCTGAGTGCCGACTCTATCATGCCAAGGGCAGACCCATCCAGAATCGATTCGGGGAAAATACCGTCTGCCCCCTGCTGCATGGCAAGCTGATACATATCAGGATCATATTGTTGCGTATAAATAAAAACAAGCACATCAGGATACAGCCTTCGAACCATAGCAAGCAGGCCCATGGCATCTATGCCGCTGGTATACAGATTGCTGACAATAATATCGACAGAGGCAGGATCAGCATGCAGCATCTCAAGCGCATGACTGCCGGTTGCGGCATGCCGCATGATAAAGCCGAAATGCCGCAGTGTCCGGATATGGGGTTCAGCACGCTGCCGATCCTCCTCCACAAGAATCACCCGATAGCGGGAAAAATCAAACGACGGGCTTGCAATCGCCGGTATGGCCACCGGCGCTGAAAGGTCGGCGTCGGACTGCTGTGCAAGATGAGCGGCTATGATGGCTCTAAGCTTTTCCAAATCAATCGGTTTGGCGACAAAAGCATTGCAGCCGGCGTCAAGGGCCCGCTCCTTATCCTGCTTCATACTTAAGGCTGAAAGGGCTATAATGGGCGTGTCGACTCCCCGTGCGCGAATCTGCCTGACGGTTTCAAAACCATCCATGCCGGGCATAAGCAGATCCATAAAAATAAGCGAATAACTCCGCGCCTGCACTTTTTCAAGAGCTTCTCTGCCATTCTCAGCCTGTTCCCAGCAACAGGAAGCGCTTTCGGCTGCAGCCATGATAAGTTCACGGTTCAGCGGGTTATCGTCGACTACGAGAATCGTTGGCTGATCGGGATACAGTGTCATAGATTGAACCTACTGGAACGATTGGCGAAGATAAACAGAAGCAGTGCTGTTCTGCAATTGTGTGTTCATTATAATATGCTTATATCCCTCACGCAACACAAAGAATTATTCTGCTGTGCAGCCATCCTACCATGGCATGCTTGAGGATTTTAAGGGGTGCAAACATTTTCATAGCCAACATTCTGCATCAATCATTTTCGGGAAAAAGAGGCAAAAACCTGCTGCGCCAGCCGTATGCGGAAAAGGATCGGCAGGTCAAAATCATAACAAACCGAAAAATGCGCAGGTGCTGCGGAAAGCTCGTTGAAACAAAAAAAATCAATCAGTTGAAAAAACCAGACGGTGCTCCCGTCAGCCTCCGTCAAACGGAATCATAATTGCAACCGTGTCGCCATCCTGTAGCTGAATTAGCATATCCACGGTTGAACGAAATGTTTTGCCGTTTATTAGAATAAGAAACGGCACTATCTCTCCCGTGAGTTGATCCCGTATCTGACGGTCAAATGCCGAACCGAAACGTTGTATGAGCTGTGCGAAAAGATCGGAAAGACTCGACCGCGGCTGCAGCTCAATTTCAATCTCATGAGCCCCCAGAACATCCTTAATGTTAGCAAACGATTGCAGCACTATTTTCATTACCCATCTCCTGCACCGCCAGATGGGTGCGCGCAGATTTCCAGTTTCGCACTGAACACGATGTGCGCCCCCATCAGTACAACTATGTTTCCCTACGGGGGCATCGGCTCAATAAAGCTGCGGATAATCATGTATCAGACGGTTCTGCAATATTGTACTCAACGAGCTTTCTATAGAGTGTCTGGCGGCCGACGCCCAGAATGCGTGCGGCTTTAGCCTTATTCCAGGCAGTCTTTTCGAGAGCCCTGCGCACAGCATCTTCGGAGCAATGCGATACGGTCGCTTTAACCGGAGCAACCCTGACACCCGGCGTCGGCACGCAGAGCTCCTGAGGAAGATGCGCAACGGTTATTTCCGCACCGTCGCAGACAACAAAGGCATGCTCCATGACATGTTCAAGCTCACGAATATTGCCGGGCCAGCTGTATGCCAGAAATGTTTTGTAGACATCCTCGGCGATATGCAAAATATTTTTATGAAACTGGAGGATGAAACGGGCCCTGAAGTGTTCAACCAGCAGAGGAATATCCTCCCTGCGTTCACGCAGAGACGGCAAAAAAACCTCAACCACCTTGAGGCGGTAATAGAGATCCTTGCGGAAACCGCCCTGCTCAACACTGTCCATCAAATTCTGATGAGTTGCTGCGATAACGCGCACATTCACCTTGATGGACCGCGTATCGCCGACACGCTCAAACTCTTTCTGCTGAAGAAAACGCAGCAGTTTAACCTGCACGTTAGGGGTTAAATCGCCGATTTCATCAAGAAAAACAGTCCCTCCATCGGCCATCTCGAAACGGCCGACCTTGTCCTTTATGGCGCCGGTAAATGAACCTTTTACATGGCCGAACAGCTCGCTTTCAAGAAGGTTTTCCGAAAGGGCCGAGCAGTTGATTTTAATCAACGGTTTAGCCGAACGAGGCCCAATGGCATGAAGTGCATCGGCGACAAGCTCCTTGCCGGTGCCGCTCTCTCCCGTAACCAGCACAGAGGTTTCCGTTTCAGCCAGAGCCTCAAGCAGATCATAGATTTCCTGCATCCGTTTACTTTTGCCGATCATGGCGCGAAAACTGCGCCGCTCATGAGCTCCATCTTCAAGATCGATAGTGCGCGTTATGTCGCGCAGTACAAGAACAGCCCCCGGAACCATGCTTCTTGAATCGACAAGGGGCGTACAGCTGATCAGAACCGTCTGCGGCCTGCCGTCAGGACATATCCATTCGGCGGGATATTCTTGTATCATTGCCGCGTTTTGCAGGGTCTTTTCAGCCACATCAACCAGAAAGGGTTTCTGCGACTGGCTGACCACATCGGCGAGATCCCGGCCGAGAATATCCTTGGTAGATCGCTGCAAAAATTTTTCAACGGCATCGTTAACGGTCAGTATCGTCATCCTGGAATCAATTGCGATAATTGCTTCATGCACGCATTTAAATGTTGCTTCAAGAGTACGCCTGTATGTTTCCCGTGAATCAACCGCATGTTTGTGACGAAGAGCATGATCGGCTATGCGCAGCAGCATCGTTTTCGTCACCGGCTTGGGCACATAATCGAATGCGCCCAGGCGAACCGCTTCTCCTGCAGTCACCATATCAACCTTCCCGGCAATTATGACAACCTGTGTCGGAAGCTCACGTTTTTTCACCTCCCGCAAAATATCAATTCCCGTCTTTGACCCATGCACGATATCGACAAAAACCGCGTCAAAAGCACCCTGTGAAAGCTCTTCTATGGCGCTATCATAGTCACTGGCCTGCACAGACTCATACTCTGCCTCTGAAAGAATGGCATGGAATGTCTCTCGAAGGCTTGTCTCATCAATAACGACTAGCATTTTCCCTTCACCGTTCTCCTCAATCTTCATTCATGCCTATGCATACACAGGTCGATACTGCTCGTAGTGCAAATCTCGCTCGCTGTTACTGGCTGCTGCGTACAACTTTATGGTCAAAAGAATCATGTTTCACTGCAAGCGCAATTTACTTATCTTAAATCTGCGCCAAAACAATAAGCAAATTGCCGTCGGCAAGAAAGCTGCACTGAACAAAAGACCCGTGCAGGGTCAAGCGTATTGTCGATCATCTCCGGAAGTCCGAGATGAAAAGCACATTCAGCCGGAAGAATTCTTTTCATCACACGGCCCGATATCGTGTTCAAAAGCTCGCAGGTGACATCTTGAATCATGGCATCGGAAAGTTCAGTATCTGAGATGCTGTACAGGTGTTTGGAAATTTCAACCGCCGTGCTCCTGGGCATGGCAAGGCGCAGCATGCCCGGCCGCGGCTCAAGCACCCGCAGTGATGCCATGACAGCATCACTGCCTAAATCTTCGGACACGCCGTCGAGTATCGGTGTCAATGGCCATGAAAACCATATTCTCAATACTCTCCGTCACCGCAGCTTTAATGGCTAAGCACATAGTAACATCATGCTGGTCCATGCGCGGCCTCCTGTTTTTTAAACAAAACACCTATGGATGCAATCAGTACAGGTGGAGTTATTGGCTTACTCAACACAGCATATGCCCCCTCAGCAATCAGCTCGACATCGGATGCAGGATTGCTGGCGCTTGAGATGACAACCACCGGTATATCGCATGTTCCGGGGCTTGATTTGAGCCGCTTCAGCATATTTCTGCCGTCGAGCACCGGCATATTGAGGTCGGCGAGTATAAAATCAACAGGCGCTTCCCTCAGCAGATCAAGGGCTTCTTTGCCGTTGCCCGCTTCCTGAAAATCAGCGCCCTGGCACCCTGCAATTTCAAGACAGCGCCTGATGAACATCCGGGCTGTGCTCGAATCATCAACGATTAATATTTTCAGCATTACCTGCACCTCCATTCACAAAAGCTTTCATCCTTTGGAAGTCCTCGTCGACGCTAATCATAATTGCTGGAAACATCCCTGCGTATGCCCGGTAATTCCTTATACCCGCTTTCCAGCTGATAGCACAGGGAATCGCATCCCGTTCCGACTCCATTCATCATGGCAATAATATCCCCCGAATGAACGGCATAAATCGACATATCATATTCCGTATCTTGCTGCAAAAACAACACTTCTATTACTCGAAAAGGCGCATCTGCCATCCGGCGTTGCTCATGAAACATACCGCATGATCACATCCTTAAACTCCTGAAGCTGCACCGGCTTTGCCATGAAATGCGTGACGCCCTTTTCGAGCAGGTGTGCGATTTCCCTGGCCCTGATAGCGCCCGAAACGACAAGGATGGGAAGTTTGGAAAAACGGCTGCACTCCCGAATCATCCGTGATCAGCTCCCTGCCTTCCATTTCGGGCATCGACATATCGGATATGAGCAATGCAATATCTTCATTTGCCTGCAGCACCTCCCAGGCCATTTGCCCGTTTGTGGCTCTGATGACAGAATGCCCCATCGATTCGACTGCCGAACTGAAAATTTCCAGCGTGGCCCTGTCATCCTCTGCGATCAGTATCTTTGCCATAGCACCACCGTTATGCTGCATGCATGAATCAGAAAAAACCTGTTTGTTGTTTTTCCGCAGCATGCTAAATCTCCCGGATTCCCCGGCCTGCAGACGTAATGACGACTCTGCCGGCGTCAACATCCACAGCGATGCTTCTGCTTGTATGCCCGCCGACATCTTCAGCCTGCACACCCATACCATGATGCCAGAGTATCTTCTTGAGGGCCAACTCATTGCGTTTACCGATATTGAAGGTATTGTGGGGATCCATAACCTGAGCGCCACCGGTCATTTTCACAAGAAATTTTTTTTCGTTCTGAACGCCTGATATGAGCTTCATTGCCTCAAGGAGGGCGGCAAAACCCGTATCTGCAAAATAGCCGGGCTTTACCAGCGCTTTAGAGCGGTCGATGGAAGATTCAGGAAGCGCCACATGTACCATGCCCACAGACCTTGTCCGTGGTTCAAGGAAAACGACTGCTACACATGAACCAAGGGCAAGAGTCTTGATCACATCACCGGGCGTTTTTGATACGCCCAAGTCTCCGACGCCAAGAATTATGGTCGACATAGATTGCTGAGCAGCTAAAATTTAAATGCGATGCGCACGATAGTGCCAAACCTTCCAGCTCATGCTTCTTTTCTTCATAGCGGAGCAGGAGCCTATTTCTCCTGTGGCCGTGAGGGCGTTTCGCTGCCCGTGCTACATTTTGATTGCTCATAGGCGTCCAGAGCTTCTGCAAGCTGCTGCAGGCTCAGAACGCCCATCTCAAGTAAAATTTTTCCAATCGGGGGCCGCTTGCCCTTTTGAATGGCAAGAAGAAAATCAACCTGCTGTCGGGTAAGGTATCCAAGATCTAATGCGGTATCACCAAATTTTAAATTTTTATCATCCTGGCGGTTCAGTATTTCAAAAACCTGATCCATTCTGAGCAAATGGTGCTCCAGTGCTATCTTCCCTATCGGTATTTGCTGCTCCCGCTGGATGTCAAGGGCTTTGAGGATATGCTCAGTGCTGACCAGACCTAGCTGCACAAGAAATGTGCCGAAATGGTTCATGGGTTCCTCCTTGCAGCCATGTAGTACGTCACCCAACCCCGGCACCGCAGGTCGTTTTTCATAAAAATCAGCACCATAATACCGTGCTCAGGATGTAATAAAAACTCCAACCTCAATGCATCTGCTGTGTGGCACTACAGTCGGCAAACCTGTCTTTTAAAAAGCGGACTATGCTTCGTGGCTCGTGCTGTTTTTCAACTTTTCATAGCCATCCAGAGCCTCTGCAAGCTGCTCCCTGCTGAGCACTCCCATCTCAACCAGTATTTCTCCTATCTTCGGCCGTTGGCTCATTTGAATATTGAGAATAAAATCAACCTGCTCACGGGTAAGATAGCCAAGGGCTAAGGCGATATCGCAAAATTTCAACTGTGTATCAGCCTGACGGTTCAGTATGTTAAACGTGTGATTCATTTCAAGAAGGCGGTATGCAAGAGCGATCTTCCCCACCGGCGTTTGCTTCTCCTGCTGGCAGTCAAGAGCTTGTATGATATGCTCAGGAGTGACCATTCCCTTCTTGACAAGAAATGTGCCGAAATGTTCCATGGCGGACCTCTACTAATAATTTTTTTTAATGCAGGTGTTCAGCACGACACAGCCCGGAGACTCATCAGCAGCCGGCCTGCACTCTGGCAGTAAACAGGCCTGAATCATGCATGTTTACTTCAGTATATGTACCTTGCTGTTATATATAACTCAATACTGTTTGAGCTATTTTGTCAAGCGGAACAAAGCTTTCAGCACCGCCCCGGTCATAGGCGCTCTTGGGCATGCCGAATACAATGCAGCTCTTCTCATCCTGTGCGATGGTGCGGGCGCCCGCTTGTCGCATGGCAAACATGCCATCGGCTCCGTCGCGGCCCATGCCGGTGAGCATGACCCCGACCGCATTTGCACCCGCATGCTCGGCTACCGACAGCATCATAACGTCTACCGAGGGGCAATGGCCGTTTATTCTTTCTCCGGCCATGCAATCGACATAGTAAAAGCCTCCTGTTCGCCTCACGGTAAGGTGATAGTCGCCAGGGGCTATAAGAATTCTGCCGGGCATAATCCTGTCGCCGCTCTCAGCTTCCTTCACCTCCATGAGGCACTGCGTATTCAAGCGCTCGGCAAATGCCCGGGTAAACCCTGCCGGCATGTGCTGAACAATAACTACACCCGGTGCTATGGCGGGAAAGCGCTCGATCACCATCCGTATCGCCTCTGTGCCGCCAGTGGAAGCGCCGATAGCAATAACCTTATCGGTTGACTCGGCAAGAGATTTTCTCATATCGATGATCTGCGGCTTTTCATCAAGGCGTTTTACTTTCCAGTGGCTCACATTGGCTGTGGATGCTATCTTCACCTTGGTCCGCAGTTCCATCATCATATCGCCCAGGCCCCTGGCTATATTCGCAGACGGCTTCGGAACAACATCAACGGCTCCGGCCTCAAGGGCTTCAATGGTGATCTGTTTGCCCTTCTGCGTCAGCGCGCTGACCATGACGACAGGCAGCGGGTACTGGGGCATAAAACGTCTCAAAAAATCAACTCCGTCCATCCTGGGCATTTCCACATCAAGGGTAAGCACGTCCGGACGGTGCTTGATAATCATATCGCGGGCGACATACGGATCGGATGCAGCGCCGACGACTTCGATGCCGGGATCCTGCGATAGTCCCTGAGAAAGGATGTTACGGACAAGGGCCGAATCATCAACGACAAGGACACGTATTTTTTTTTTGATCATCTCCGCCCCGTCAATTAAACCTCTACCGTACTGCTCTCAGGTATGTAACAAGCCTCTCACTGCCCGCGCTTCCGGTAGACCGCGGGCATGATATATTCAAACAAGCTCTGCTCCCTGCCCAGTGATTCCGAATGCCCGATAAAGAAAAATCCGCCGGGCGCCAAACTGGCATGAAATCTTTCGATAAGTCCGGCGCGCGTCGCCTGGTCGAAATAGATCATGACATTTCTGCAAAATATGACGTGAAACAACTTTTTAAAGGGAAAGGTCTTGTTCATAAAGTTAAAGCGGCGAAATGTGACCTCTTTTTTTATTGCAGCAGACACTTCCCATGTGTCATCCTGTTTTTTTTTGAAATACTGTCGAGCATACGCAGGAGTGTTTCTGACATTTTCATGAGGATATATCCCGGCAGCAGCCTTAGTTGAGTGCTTTTGTCGATATATCGGTAGCCAGCACACCGGCATCCCACAGGTTATACTCCGCACGAAAATATTCCATCATCTCTATGACAATCGTATACGCTTCCTCGCCGGACGAGCACCCGGCGCACCACACCCTGAAATCCCTTCTCTGCTCACGCTGGAGCCGTGCTTTCATTTCAGGCAGAACCGTATCTCTAAAATAGACAAAATGTGCCCCTTCACGGTAAAAAAAAGTGTGGTTGGTTGAAATCTGGTTTATGAGCGCGTCCAGGGCCGATCCGCTTTTATCCTGAACGATGTACTCATAAAATTGCATGAATGAATCAAATCCAAGCTGACGAAGCGTTTTTTGAAGCCGGCCCACGACAAGTGCTCGTTTGGCGTCGGTCAGATTAATGCCGAAACGATCATACACCAGTGAGCGGATCAGATTGAATTCTTCATCAGTCAGCTGCATCATCCTGAATCCAAAATCCTCAGGAATACTGATTGCGGGCAGCTGCATTTTTGACTTCAACGACATACTAAAAGGATTTCCTATTTCAGGTTTGAGAAGAACTGTTTAGTTGTTATTCTCTTTTATATGTATCACGAAGCAGTAGTACTTGCCAAACCTCCTGCCGTCAGGATGGTAACCTGCTCGAAATTATGCCCCGTAGGTCGTCCCGCCCCAGGGCACGCCTGTCCTTACTTTTCCTGCGGCTTCAGTTTCTTTCTTCCCTGTTTGCAGCATCCTCTGCCCCTCGCCCTGAACAGGCTGCGATGCAAACCTGTCTATCATCACCAACTCGTCAACCTTAAAGGTCGACACCAACCCTTGAAGAGCCTGGGCCTGGCCGGTCAACTCCTGTGCCGCAGACGCGCTTTGCTCGGCAAGGGACGTGTTCTGCTGCGTCACCTGGTCCACATGACCAAGCCCCTTTGTGATTTGCAGTACTCCCTGCGCCTGCTCATTTGACGCTGCTGCGATCTCTGCCACAAGATCGGTCACTTTCCCTGCCGCGCCTACTATCTCCTGCAGCGCCTCGGCTGTCCGGCCCGCCATCAAAGTCCCCTCCTCTATCTTCTTTACCGCCCCTTCTATCATTCCCTCCGTCTCTTTTGCCGCTTTTGCGCTCCGGGCTGCAAGATTTCTTACCTCTTCGGCTACGACCGCAAATCCCTTGCCATGCCTGCCTGCACGGGCCGCCTCAACCGCCGCATTCAACGCCAGAAGATTGGTCTGAAAGGCTATCTCATCGATGATTTTTATTATCTTTGATATATTCCTGCTGGCTGCGCTGATTTCATTCATCGCAACAACCATATCCTGCGTCTGCACATCCCCCTTCTCCGCCGACTGCCGCGACTCCCCCGCCAGCCTGCTCGCCAGCGTTGCATTCTCCGAATTCTGCCGGGTCTGCGAGGCGATCTCATTCATGGAGCTTGATATCTCCTCAAGCGAACTTGCCTGCTCGGTTGCACCCTGGCTCATGGCCTGGCTTGACGCGCTCAGCTGTTCGGCTCCAGACAGAACGCTCTGCGCGGATATGTTTATTTCCACTATTATTGATGAAAGCTTTTCAACCATCCGCTTCAGGGCATGCCCCAGCGTATCCCTGTCCGACAGCGCGGCAACATGCACCGTCAAATCTCCCCCTGCTATCTTTTCTGCTGCCTGGGCAAGTTCCCGCATGTTGCCCGCCATTTTGTTCATTGCCCCCGCCAGCATCCCGATTTCGTCCTGCTGCTCAACTGCCAGATTGCCAGTTAAATCACCTTCGGCAACCTGTTTTGTGAAAAAAACCGCTTTATCCAAAGGCCTGGTGACCGCGCGGTTCATGAACCAGTAAAGAGCAAGGGCGCACAGCGACAACACGATAATCAATCCATAGACAACCTGTCGAGCCTTAGCTCGCTCTTTTAAGAGGGCTTTCTCAAAAGGCACATAAACATTGATCGTTCCGAGAGTGATGTTTTGCTTCAGATCGCTGTCCATCCCTTTGCGCAATGACTGGTGGCATGCAGCACATCCCGGGTGAGCCTGGCTGGGCAGCGGCACGGCAACGCGCAGATAGCCGTCTTGCTCAATTTCCACACGATTCGCGCCCTGCCTGATAGCCTGAGCGGCTTGGCGCTCAAAGGGTGTGTTGATCCCGCTTTTATCTTTATTGCCCAGTGGCTCTATGCCGAAAATGTCGGCATCGCCGATAAGGCGGACTCGCACCGCATCATTGCCAAAATCCTCCGTCACGGCATCAGCAAGTGCTGATTTCATGCGGCTCCAGTCTTCTATCCCCAGTTGTGCGTCTATCCTGCCTGCCTCACGCGCTTTTAGAAAATCATCATGAAATTTCCTGGTCGAGACCATGAACATTGCGATCGTGCGGTCTATGTGCTTTTGCGCCTCCATCAGAGCTGCATCCTTCACAAGGCCCGTGGTTGTTTGCAGCTGCAAAAATGAGTAGCCCGTTCCGCCCACACCGACAACTGCGAAAAGAATGATAATTATTTTTGTCTTCAGCGACCAGTTTTTCATTCATCCTCCGGTAATGCTTTATGAAAATAAGTTTATTTTATGTGTGTTAAATGGGCTTCAACAAAAAATTGCATCTTTGCAATATGCACTGCGGATATTTCAATACAGGATAATCGTGTATAGAAAACAGGTTTCTGCACTAAATAAAGAGTTTAACCTTATTTAAAGGCTGCATTTTTAAAATACAAACTCCAGCCTTCCTCCTACGGCAACGGCATTTCGTTTGCCGTCTCCGCCCGGATTGGTGATGTACTGCACGTCGGGCTGAAGGGCCATCCAGCCAGTTAGCTGTGCCTTATAAAAAAGTTCAATGGCGGTCTCGGTATGGTCGGTAAATCCTGCCTGGTCGCTGAAATAGATATTGAAAACGCCAAGGCCCATTATATCGTCATCACGTGCCGGTATGGCTCCGGCCCAGCGCAACCCGCCGCCGGCAAAATCCTCAATCTCAGAGCGGTCTTTGGCTGCCCAGCCGTACTCGGCAAAAACGCCGATCCCCTGGCTGCAGTTTTCTGTGTCGGGGTTCTCCTTCCACAGCAGCTGCTGCCAGAATCCGTAAAAACCATATGCCTTGCCATGATATTCATGGCTGGAGGGATTATTGTGATAGGCGTCGAACCGCCGTCCGCTCCACCAGGTTCCCACATTCACGATACCCGGCAACCCGTCAAGATTGTATTTAAACGATGGCTCAACGATCAGCATAGGCCCCCGAAGATCATCGAGCGTATTGCCGACAGAACGGCTGCCATCAATTTTACCCTGGTAAATGCCGAAGTTGCAGCTAAACCAGTCTGCAGGCTGCACGCCGATGACTGCGCCCCAATCTTGATTGGGATATGATGGTATGGGGATTGTGGGATTGAGGGCTGCAGATGAGTTGATAAACTCCATGGAATACTCGATATAATTGAAATCGTAATTTGCTTCCATCTTGCCGATCTTGATCCAGAGCTTTTCGTCAAAAAAGGTATGCTTGTACCAGAACTCTGAAACCTGGTTGCGCCTTTCATAACTTGCTATCCATGATAGCCATTGCCAGTCGCCCGTTTGCGTATTCGAAGGGTTACGTCCCGAAATGTGCTCCAGGCCCAAAAAGAAGGTGCCGTTTTCCCAGAGGCCTGCTTGTGCCGTGTCCAGTTCCAAATAGAGGCCGAATAGCCGGGGATACTCACCTGAGTTATGAGTATTAATGCCGCCGCGTGTGTTCCAGAACATGTCCTGCAAATAGAGAATCTCAAATGAAAGTCCATATTTTTCCTCCAGCGTGGAATGCAGGCTCCAGAGATTGTCAGAAAAATGATCGCAGGTGGTAAACTTTTCATGATCCGGCAGGCGAAGCCCTGATTCACCGGCAAGGGATATTGAACTGAACAAGCACAGTACGGATGTTATCAAAAACATTGGACTTTTTCGCATCATGACTCTCACTCCTGATTAATATGTCTCTGTGGTTCACCAAATGCATCTTCATACTCACCTGACGGCAAATGAAGGACGGTACGAAGCGGGTATGACATTTCAATATCAATATCCGGCAGCCGACTGCATGGCCGCCATATCCTCATTGCGCACCAGCCTCTCAACATCCAGAAGTATCTTTACTTCCTCACCAATCTTGCCCAAACCCTTGATATAGCGCTGCGTGCTGCTCTCGGCAACTTCAGGCGGCAGCTCGATTTGATTCTCGGGAATATCGACAACCTCTTTCACCGTATCCACGACCAGTCCCACAGGCGTTCCGTTTACGTTCACCACCACGGTGCATGTTCTATCATCATACTCCCGTTCCGGCATCCTGAACCGCAGCCGCACGTCAATAACCGGTATTACCTTGCCCCGAAGATTAATAACGCCCTTTATATATGGGGGCATATCGGGCACATCGGTTATCTTCTGAATGCCGATAATTTCGGTGACATGAGAGATTTCTATGCCGTAGTCCTCTGTGCCGACAGTAAACGTGAGGTACTTGTCCTTCTGCGTATCCTCATCGTCATCATCATAAAAATCATCCTCTATTCTTTCCCTGCCTTTTTGCTCTGCCATAATGATAATCCCTTCTCTCTAGCACTATTTTCGATTCATCATATGTACTGCCTGGAAAGTACCGGCTATTGCCGGCAGACAACCTGCCGTCTGCCTAGTATTTCCCGAATTCCCGGTCATCAAGATGTATCACCGGCTCGGGCTCATCGATTCCCGCCGTCATGCCTCCCCAGGGTGCTCCCTGCTTTGCATCGCCGGCAACCATTGCCTCTCCCCTGCCCAGCATCAGCTGACTGTCACCAGCCGACTGCCTTGTCTCAGCCATGCTGTCAGCGGCATGTTCTTCGATTGTAAAGGTTGCCACCAGCTGCTGCAGCAGCTGCGCCTGGCTCGACAGCTCCTCTGCCGCCGACGCGCTTTCTTCGGCATGGGCGGTATTCTGCTGCGTTACCTGATCCACCTGACCAAGTCCCTGCGTTATCTGACTCACGCCCTGCGCCTGCTCATTGGACGCTGCGGCAATCTCACCAACAAGTCCCGTCATTTTCCCCGCCGCTGCTACAATCTCACTCAGCGCCTCGGCCGTCTTGTCAGCCATCTGCGTCCCGTCACCAACTTTCTTCACCGAGCCTTCGATCAGCTCTGCCGTCTCCCGGGCTGCCTTGGCGCTGCGGGCTGCCAGATTTCTTACCTCTTCGGCAACCACTGCAAACCCCTTGCCATACTTGCCTGCCCGTGCAGCCTCAACCGCCGCGTTCAGCGCCAGTAAATTGGTTTGAAAGGCGATTTCATCAATAACCTTGATGATCCTTGAAATGCTCCGGCTCGACTCGTTTATTTCACGCATGGCGACAACCATCCGGCTCATCCTCTCATTGCCCCGCTCGGCAAGCATTTTTGCCTCACCCGCCAGCATATTTGCCTGCCTGGCATTCTCCGCTGTATGCCTGGTCTGCGCGGCTATCTCATTCATCGAGCTTGATATCTCCTCAAGCGAGCTTGCCTGCTCGGTTGCACCCTGGCTCATGGCCTGACTGGTGGAACTCATCTGATGAGCACCTGCCGCAACATTGTTTGCCGCTGTACTAATTTCAGTCATGGTATAGGCAAGCGTTTCAACCATGGCCTTCATAGAATGCCCGAAAGCGTCTTTATCGGAAAGCGGCTCTACGTTTACCGTCAAATCGCCTATGGCTATCTTCCTTGCAACCTCTACAAGCCCCTTCAAATTCTCAACCATCTTTCCCATTGCCTCGGCAAGCACCCCTATTTCATCGTGCTGGTCAATGTCGACAGTTTTCTCCACGTCGCCTTCCGCCACGGCATTTGCAAGCTCAACGCTTGCACGAATCGGCCCTGTTATCATACGCGTCAGAAAAAGGCCTATGCCAATCGCCAAAAGCGTTCCCAGGATCATCAAAAATACTTCTGCAGTGACTGTCGCAGATACTTCCTTCTTCACCCTGCTGCTTATCTTTTTAGCGGCATCATCATTTATTTTGATTAGCCTCTCGATCAATGCATTGACGGCCTCCTGTTTTTCCCGACACTTCTCCAAAGCCTGAACATTCATATTTTTATACAAATTAACGGCCTTGCCGGCTTCATGTTCCATTTTTTCAAAAACTTCGAAGGTGACGTTCAGCGCGTCCGTCATTTCACTGAAATATGCCTTTTCAGCTCCTGCTTTATTCCCTTTTTCGAGCAGCTTTTTTACAGAGCCTATGCGGGTATGGAAAGTTTCATGAAATTGCAGAATTCGTGTAATCAAATCCTCTAAAACCTTATTTTTACAGGTGCATGATGTAGCCCATTTAGTAAAAGCACAGGCCGCGGGATCATCACCGCCCTCCAGTGCGACATTATTATAAATCAGCTCCAGCACCTGCCCTGACAGCTTGTAATGATCCTTGCGGAATGCCTGCAATGTGAGCATGAATTCCACAGGATTTCGGAGATCGGTTGCGTCAAGCTGCCTGGCATAATCAATGAATATCGCATTCTGCTTATTCCACTCATCTACCGCATGCATCAGCTGTTTCAAAAGCATCGCCTCATCCTCTGTTTTTGGCAGGGGCTCATAGACTTTCCAGGCGGCCTTATAGCGCTCCTGTGCCTGCATGAAATTCTCAAACTGTTGTTTGTGGTCTTTATCTGACAAAAGAGGATTAAGAAGGGTATACTGTGTTGCCCTGATGTTTTCAAATTCACGATAAATACTGCGCAGGCTGTCAATACTCGGCAGGCGAACATCGGCAATTTCTTCCGCGCTCCTGCCCAGATTAAGGGCGCCAAGCCAGCCCATCATGCCGACTATAAGTGTTATGAAAGCAACAACAACAAAACCTCCGGTTAGTTTGATGCCGAGTTTTACATTTTTAAGCATGTCATCACCTTGCAAAAAACTGTTAAAAATTTTTTATCCGTTATTACTGCATTATTAAAATAAAGGGCTGCCTCAAATCCATCGACGTGTTTAATATGGCACAGACTCAATCTTTTTTCCCCACGGTATGTGCGGTGCACCTACCGCTTCCTTTACTGCTGTATCGGTATTCTGCTGCGCGGGGTTAAGCATCATGCTGTGCTTATTGAAAATTTTACGGTACAGACTTGTATCTTCAAGCACCTTGAATGTTCTGACCAACTCCTTCAAACACTGGGCCTGGCCGGTCAACTCCTGTGCCGCAGACGCGCTTTGCTCGGCAAGGGACGTGTTCTGCTGCGTCACCTGGCCCACATGACCAAGCCCCTTTGTGATTTGCTTTGCGCAAGGATACATGACATTCTGCACAACCCTGATGAATCTGGCTGGGCAGAGTATCATCAGGCATGGATCTCGGCCTTTGCTTTCTTGATCAGACTGCCCACATCAAGTATCAGGCATACCTCACCGTCGCCCATGATGCAGCAGCCCGAAAGACCTTTCACAGCACCCATATAGTCGGGCAGCCCTTTAATAACCGTCTGTATCTGACCTATTAATTCATCCACAAACAGGCAAAGCTGCTCGCCCTGATTCTCAACAACGACCAGTATCCCCTCGTAGAGATTCTCTGTATCCGGCTGTATTGCATGCAGCCGGTAGAGCCGTGACACCTGCAGCAAAGCATCCCGAACCCGCACCACTTCTGTACCGTTGGGTAAAACCGTAATATGCTGCTCCTGAGGCCTGAACGATTCCGTAATGGCAAGAAGCGGGATGATGTATTTTGACTGCCCAACCCTGACCAGCATGCCCTCTATGATCGCAAGCGTAAGAGGGATGCGGAGCATAAATGATGTGCCTTTGCCGGGCATGCTTTTGATATCCACACGCCCTTTTATCTTTTCAAGGTTTTTCTTGACGACATCGAGCCCCACTCCGCGGCCGGACACGTCTGTAATCAGTTCAGCCGTTGTAAACCCCGGCTCAAATATCAGGCCGTATAAATCCTCATCTTTGACGGCATCGGGATTTCCGCGCAGAAGTCCTCTTTCAAGGGACTTTTTGACTATCTTCTCGCGGTTCAACCCGCCGCCGTCATCGGATATAAAAATGATCACATCGCCCCCGTCATGGCGTGCTTCCAATATAATTCTGCCGGTTTCATCTTTGCCGAGTTCCTGGCGGCGGTCAGGCTTTTCCATGCCGTGGTCAATAGCATTTCTGATGATATGCACCAGCGGATCGGAAATATGTTCAATAACGGTCTTGTCAACCTCGGTCTCCTCGCCTTTGAGTTCAAGCCGCACCTTTTTCGAAAACTTTATAGCAAGGTCATGCACGAGGCGTATCATTTTACGAAATGTGCTGGTAAGGGGGACCATCCTGATGGCGAGAGCCACATCCTGAAGATCGGCGCTGATGCGCTCCAGGTGATGGCACGACTTTTCGAAATTTTCGAGTTCATACCCCTTGTCCCTCAGGTCGGGATTATGGATGACCATCATCTGGGCGATGACCATCTCGCCCACCAAATCCATCAGCAGATCAAGCTTTTCAAGATCGACGCGAATATCGCGCCGAAAAATTTTTTGCAGGCCCGCTTTATCCTGTTCGGCAAAGGCGGCCTCTGCAGCTTCGTCAGGTGACGGCATATCATCCAGGAGTATCTCATCAAAGGTTTTTCCCTGGAGATTTAAAGCCCGGTCAACCTCGCTGGCCGATGCTATGCCGCGGGCTATCAAAATCTCACCCAGCTTCATCTTTTTTGACGAAATATCCAAAGACGGGGTCAGGTCACCCAGCAACTCAACCATAAGCTCGCAGCCCTTGATCACGCCGTTTCCGCCATGGGACACGTCGGCTACGGCGCTGCGAATGGAATCCATCGTACGCATGATAATGGAAATGTTCTGATCAGTGGCCGCAACCGCGCCGGACTTCATGCATTCCAGAACATTTTCAATACTGTGGCTCAGTCGCTCGAGGTCGGCCAAACCCATAAACCCGCAATTGCCCTTGAAGCTGTGTATGCTGCGAAATGCCGTATCAAGGCTCTCCTGCCTGTTGCCGGACCGGTCAAGCTCAAGCAGCGACTGCTCCACGGTGTCCAGCATCTCATCGGATTCCTGTATGTAGTTCTGACGCATTTCGGGCGTAATGGTCATGCCAGGCTGCTGCGGAGCATCCGGTTCACAAGCTGCGGACGCCGGTTCGTCGAAAGCTGCTGCTGCAAGTTCATCGGAAAATGAATTGACCGGGTCTTCAAAACCGCGATCATGGCCCAGCTCTTCAATCGCCTGCAGCAGAGTGCGCAAAAAATCACAGACGCGGCAGAGGAGATCGGTTCGGGCGGTCGTGAGCATGATCCTGCCGTCGCGTACTATGTTCAGCATCCCCTCAGCTTCATGGGTCAGCCTCGCCACATTGCGCAGATTGAGAAATCCGGCAGCACCCTTGAGCGAATGAAACAGGCGAAAAACCGAGTTGAGCTTATCAACATCGGCGCTGCCGCCCTCCTCGCAGGATTTATGCAGTTCGATAAGATCGGGTTCGAGATCATCCAGAAGCTCGTGACCGTCTGCCACAAATCCCTGCACCATTTCGCGATCTTCTTCAAATTGAGTCATGAGAGCCTCATTGTTTGTGATGTGTACTTGGATCTTCAGGCATAAAAATCATCCCCGACGGGCAAAATGCACCGCCGGCAGACACATGATTCCTTCTGCCGCACAATAAAAAACAGACGTCAGGCGAAAGGCTTTTCTGTTAAGCCAGGAATGGCGGCGGCACCTGGCAGCAGGGCAACAACAGCGCAACGTAGACTGCATGCTGCCATCTCAGAAAAAAGTCTTTGCGCCATGCTTGTTCGTCAACCAGTAGTCATAGGATGCGCCTCCGACTGCACTGAGCATCTGCTTTTCATAAGCATTGCATTGGATATAAATTTAATAATATAAACAACAATAGAATACAATGACTAATATAATCTTAGTACGGATAATTTTTATTTTTAGCTTATAGTACGTGCTGATGTCTTTTTTGTTTGTCCTGCAAAAAAAAACAAACACCGGACATGTATTTTTTAGTTTTTAGTCAAAAAAAAAGAGCTTCGAAGCTCCTTTTTACTTACATGCACAGCATCATATCTAAAATGCTGCATCTGTATGCTCAGCAGTCATGGCGCAGAATCTCATTTCTTTCCCTTCTTGATTTTAGCCCATTCATCCTTGAGTGTAACGGTACGATTAAAAACCGGATTGCCGGCAGCCGAATCAACCCTGTCGACACAGAAATAACCCAGTCGTTCAAACTGGTACAGGTCACCCACCCGTGCCGACGTCAGGCTCGGCTCAAGGCGGCACCCTGCAATAACCTCCATGGAGGCAGCATTAAGATGGTCCTTATAGTCCTTACCCTCACTGTCATCGCTGGGGTCGGGCACGGTGAACAGCTTCTCGTAAAGCCGCACCTGTGCCTCAACAGCATGGCTGGCCGACACCCAGTGCAGGGTTGCCTTCACCTTGCGGCCGTCTGGAGCATCGCCTCCTCTGGTTGCCTGATCATAGGTGCAGTGAAGCGCCGTAATTTCACCCGTGACTGAGTCCTTTTCAACACGATCACACTTGATAAAAAAGGCATACCGGAGACGTACCTCGCGTCCCGGCGCAAGACGGAAAAACTCCTTGGGCGGATTTTCCATAAAATCGTCCCGCTCGATAAACAGTTCGCGGGAAAAAGGAACCATGCGCGTACCGGCAGCCGGGTCGTCAGGATTGTTAATGGCCTGCAGCTCATCCACCTTGTCTTCAGGATAATTGTCAATAATCACGCGCAGGGGACGAAGCACTGCCATGACGCGCTGCGCGCGTTTATTCAGATCTTCGCGCAGGCAGTGCTCAAGCAGAGCCATGTCAACCGTGCTGTCGCGCTTGGCCACACCGATACGGTCGCAGAAGCTGCGAATAGACTCTGGCGTATATCCCCGGCGGCGCATGCCCGACAGCGTCGGCATGCGAGGATCGTCCCAGCCCGATACAAGCCCCTGCTGCACGAGCTCGAGCAAACGCCGCTTGCTCATAACCGTATAGGTAATATTCAGACGTGCGAATTCTACCTGCTGCGGATGGGCAAGCTCTGCAAGCTGGTCGAGAAACCAGTCATACAGGGGCCGGTGGTCTTCAAACTCAAGCGTGCAAATGGAATGCGTGATGCCCTCCAGCGCATCGGAAACGCAGTGTGCGTAATCATACATGGGGTACATGCACCAGGCAGTGCCCGTCCGGTGATGCTCGGCCCGCAGAATCCGGTACATGATCGGGTCGCGCAAATTGAAATTGGGCGATGCCATATCGATCTTTGCCCGCAGCGTGCGGCTGCCGTCGGGAAACTCGCCCGCGCGCATGCGGCTGAAAAGATCCAGATTCTCTTCAATACTGCGGCCGCGGTAAGGGCTGGCAATGCCGGGCTCGGCAGGCGTTCCGCGATGCTGCCGCACCTGGTCGGGCGTCAGGTCGCAAACAAAAGCCTTGCCGAGCCTGATGAGTTCAACGGCATACTGGAAGAGTTTCTCAAAATAATCCGATGCATAAAACTCGCGCTCGTCCCAGTCAAAACCGAGCCACCGCACATCCTCCCGGATGGAGTCGACATACTCTGTGTCTTCCCTGCTCGGATTGGTATCGTCAAACCGCAGATTGCATTTCCCCTTGTAATCCCGGGCTATGCCGAAATTAAGACAAATGGACTTGGCATGCCCGATATGCAGATAGCCGTTGGGCTCGGGCGGAAAACGGGTATGCACACGGCTGTCGTTTTTGCCTGTGCGCAAATCTTC
This sequence comes from uncultured delta proteobacterium, assembly GCA_963804955.1. Taxonomy (GTDB): domain Bacteria; phylum Desulfobacterota; class WTBG01; order CAIYCZ01; family CAIRTM01; genus CAIWCT01. The sequence goes on from CAWDSQ010000013.1 coordinate 108,008, forward strand.
ATCGATAATGTCGCGTATGAAATTTGAAGCGGCAGGAACGCTGTTTTGATCTGTTGTTTCTTTGACTGCATCGAAAGACGGCATGCTGATTCCTCATTATTTTTTTATCATTTGACCAGATACGCCCGTAAGAGACGGCTTTAAAAAACTGTCTCTGCATATTTTTTAATTACAATTCATTAAGCCTTAAAAACTTTTTCATGGGCCTGCCGGTACACATTGCGTGTATCGAGAATAAGCTTCGCATGGGCCAGTATTTCATCATAGGCAAAACAGCTGTGATCCGTCACCACCAGCACCAAATCATATGAGGCAATGGCTGCAGGGCTATAAGCATATAGAGCGCAGTTTCATATCGGGAAAATGACGGTGCGGCCCGGTTTCAGGGATAAACGGATCATAGTAGTCAACGAGACCTCCCTGCTCGGCAATAAGGTCGTGAAGCGTCAGCGCAGGGCTTTCCCGAACGTCGTCGATGTCTTTTTTATAGGCCACGCCCAGCAGCAGAATACGGCTTCCGCGCAGAGATTTGTTATGATAGTTGAGTGCGGCGTATACCTTCTGAAGCACAAAGTACGGCTGCCTGGTATTGATTTCACCGGCCAGTTCGATGAAGCGGGTTGTAAACTCATACTCTTTAGCCTTCCAGGTCAGATAGTACGGATCTATGGGAATGCAGTGCCCGCCGAGCCCGGGGCCCGGATAAAAAGCCTGGAAGCCGAACGGCTTGCTTTTTGCCGCGTCGATAACCTCCCAGACATTGATGCCCATGCGGTCAAAGAGCATTTTCAGCTCATTGACCATGGCTATATTGACCGCGCGGTAGGTATTCTCAAGTATCTTAGACGCCTCGGCTACTTTGGGTGTTGAAACCCTGACAGTCGTCACTATTTCACGGTACAGGCAGTCGACTACCTCAAGGCAGTCCGGCGTCACACCGCTGACGATCTTGGGAATCGTGCCGGTCGAAAAATCCTTATTTCCCGGATCTTCCCGCTCAGGGGAGTACCCGAGATAATAGTCCACACCGACCTTCAGTCCCGTTGCCTCAAGAATCGGCAGCATATCATCCTCTGTCGTTCCGGGATAGGTGGAGCTTTCAAGCACAACCACCTGCTCGGCTCGCAGATGCTGCGCTATGCTGCGGGTGGAATTAAGAACATATGACAGGTCTGGATTGCGGTGCTTGCCCAAAGGGGTCGGCACGCAAATGATTATATAGTCGACGTCGGCAAGCCGTGCAAAATCCGTCGTAGCTGTCAGTTTTTTTGTTTCAAGAACATGTTTTTTTAAAAAATCATCCTGAATATGCTTGATATAACTTTCACCGCTGTTAATCTTTTCAACCTTGCTGCTGTCAACATCAAAGCCGCAAACAGTAAAGCCCTCTTTGAGAAACTCACGGGCAAGAGGCAGCCCGACATAGCCAAGCCCGATTATGCCGACAACTGCCTCGCGGGCAGCAACTTTACTGCAAAGCTTACTTTTCATAGTTCCCCCATAAAAATTAATTATAAAAAAATTTAAATTAATGCGAGCTGAAATTTATTTCAAGTTATCAGTGATGGTTTCATAAAAAGTCCGAAACTGTCACCCTGAACGAAGTGAAGGGTCTCGTAACTGCTGCAAAAACGAGATTCTTCGCTCCGCTCAGAATGACAAAATAGTGTTTTTTGACTTTTTACGAAAGTATCATCAGTTAGTGATTTTTCTTATCACATTCCTTCTCTTCTGTCACCTGAAGTCGCAATTTTTTCAGAATAGTAGATTAATGTTAACCGCTCTGTCAGTTTTTTATTTAGGATGCAAACAAGTTGACGAAAAAAATACCCTGTGATAATTTATATGAGGTTTCCGAGTCCGCCCCCGGCGGACCGATAAGGTTGAGCTTGGCTCAGCCCGCCATTTTGCAAAGGAAGCCTGCAGGCGTCGTTTGCCTTCAGGCTTTTTTTATTTTTATACGGCAATCAATACTAACCCAAGGAGGACACCAGGATGAACATCACACGAAGGGGATTTCTCAAAATCTCCGGGGGCGCGGTGGCAGCCGGCAGTCTCGGGCTGAACCTCGCAGAGGTCCAGGCCAGTGCCGCAAACACCAAAATCACGTCGGCCAAGGAAACGACGACCGTATGCCCGTACTGTTCAGTCGGGTGCAGCATTATCGTGCACACGCAGAACGGGAAAGTGGTCAATACCGAAGGCGACCCCGATTCACCCATTAACCAGGGCAGCCTGTGCAGCAAGGGCATGTCGGTGTACCAGCTTACACATGTCAACCCGGGCCGCCTGACAAAACCCCTCTACCGCGCGCCCAAAAGCGACAAGTGGGAGGAAAAGTCCTGGGAGTGGATGCTTGAAAAAATCGCGCACAATATCAAAAAGAGCCGCGACGAAAGCTTCAAGACGGCCAATGCCAAGGGTGAAACCGTCAACCGCACTGAGGGCATCGCCTCTGTCGGCAGCGCAGCCATGGACAATGAAGAGTGCTTCATTTATCAAAAATTTCTCAGGAGCCTGGGTCTCGTCTATATCGAGCACCAGGCCCGGATATGACACTCCGCAACTGTAGCGGCTCTGGCAGAGTCGTTTGGACGCGGTGCAATGACCAATCACTGGATCGATTTCCGCAACAGTGACTGCATTCTGGTTATGGGCAGCAACCCTGCCTGTAACCACCCGGTTGCATTCAAATGGATACAGAAAGCTATTGATAACGGCGCTAAGCTTATCTGCGTTGATCCCCGGTTCACGCAAACCGCCGCAAAATCACATATCTATGCCCCGCTGCGCTCGGGCACTGACATTGCTTTCCTGGGCGGCATGATAAAGTACATCCTCGATAACAAGCTCTACTTTGAAGAGTATGTGCGCGAGTACACTAATGCAGGCTTTCTGGTGAATCCCGACCTCAAACTTCCGGGCGACAATGACGGCGTATTCTCCGGCTTGTCCGGAACTAAAGCAAAAGAAGGCTTTGTTAGCGGAAAGTATGACAAGGCAACCTGGACGTTCCAGATGAACGATGACGGTACGGCAAAAAAAGATCCGGCCATGCAGGACCCCAACTGCGTGCTGCAGCTTTTAAAAAAGCATTACAGCCGCTACACGCCTGAAAAGGTCGTAGAGATCACCGGGACGCCGAAAGATAAGCTGCTTGAAATCTACAAAGCCTACGGAGCAACAGGCAAGCCCGACAAGGCGGGCACTGAGCTGTATGCCATGGGCTGGACCCAGCATACTGTAGGCGTGCAGAACATCCGGGCAATGTCAATTATCCAGCTGCTGCTGGGAAACATGGGCATTGCCGGCGGCGGCATAAATGCAATGCGCGGCGAGTCTAACGTGCAAGGGCTCGACCGACCACGGCCTGCTGTTTCACATTCTGCCCGGGTATCTTCAGACTCCGAATGCCTCACTGCCGAGCCTGGCCGCCTACAATGAAAAGAACACCCCAAAGACAAAAGAGCCGCAAAGTGTCAACTGGTGGAGCAATAAGCCCAAATACATGGCGAGCCTGCTGCGTTCCTTCTATGACCAGGGGTTGCCGCTTGAGGATGCCTATGCTTTGATGCCCAAAATTGATGACGGCGCCAACTACTCCTGGCTGACCATTTTCGATAAAATGTACAAAGGCCAGTTTTCCGGCTTCTTTGCCTGGGGCCAGAACCCGGCATGTTCGGGCGCCAATTCCAATAAGGTGCGGCAGGCTCTGGCAAAGCTGAAGTGGATGGTGAATGTAAACCTGTTTTCAAACGAAACCGGAGACTTCTGGATGGGTCCGGGCATGAACCCTGCAGAAATCGACACTGAGGTCTTTATGCTGCCCTGCGCTGCGTCCATGGAAAAAGAAGGCAGCATCAGCAACAGCGGCCGCTGGATGCAGTGGCGTTACAAGGCCACAAATCCGCCGGGAGAGGCCATGCCCGATGGCGAGATCATCAGCGAGCTCTATCACAAGATGCGCAAGCTGTATGAAAAGGATGGCGGCGCCCTGCCCGACCCCATACTGAAGCTGACCTGGAATTACGGCAATCCGGCCAGACATGGCAAGGAGGCGCTCTTTGATCCGCATGCGGTTGCCAAAGAGATCAACGGCTATTTCCTCGAGGACAAGGAAATAAATGGCGTTCTTTATAAAAAAGGCACGCTGGTGCCGGCCTTCCCGCTTCTCCAGGATGACGGCTCGACCTCTTCGGGCTGCTGGGTCTATTGCGCTTCCTATACCGAAAAAGGCAATATGGCTGCACGGCGCGGCAAGGAAGACCCCACCGGCCTCGGCATGTACCCCAACTGGTCATGGGCATGGCCGGTGAACAGGCGCATCATTTATAATCGTGCGTCGGTAGATAAAAACGGCGCAACCTGGGCCCCGAAAAAGCCGGTCATTCAGTGGAATGCCGAAAAGAAAGCCTGGGTCGGCGATATTCCTGACGGCCCCGCCCCGCCGCTTGCAACCGAAGGCGGAAAGCTGCCCTTCATCATGAAGCCTGACGGTATCGGGAGTATTTTCGGCCCCGGTCTGGCCGACGGACCGTTTCCCGAGCACTATGAACCCCTTGAGTGCCCCATCGATAAGAACCCGCTGTCGCCGCAGTTCGTCAACCCCACGGTCAAGCGCTGGGAAAAGGACGGCGTGCCTGATCTTGACAAGCGCGCAACCTGCGATCCGCGCTATCCCATCGTCTGCACCACGTACCGCGTCAGCGAGCACTGGCAGACCGGTGTGATGACGCGCTGGACGCCGTGGCTGCTTGAAATGCAGCCCGAAATGTTTGTCGAGATGAGCCGCGAGCTTGCAGAGCTCAAGGGCCTGAAAAACGGCGAGCGCGTCATGGTACGGTCAGCCCGCGGCGAGGTCAATGCCGTTGCCATCGTAACGCCCCGGTTCAAGCCCTTTACCATTGCAGGACAGCTCGTGCATGAAGTGGGCATACCGTGGCACTATGGCTGGCGCTATCCCGACCCTGAAAAGAAAGAGCTCCGCAGCGCCAACCTGCTCACCCCGAGCATCGGCGACCCCAACACCATGATTCCCGAATCCAAAGCGTTCATGGTTGATGTGGTCAGAAAGGAGGGCAAATAATGAGCGAAAAAATAATGCTTGTAGACCTTTCCAAGTGTACGGCCTGCCGCTCCTGTCAGGTGGCATGCAAAAACTGGAACGGCCTGCCCGCGGTACCGACGATTAACCGCGGCACCTACCAGAACCCGCCTGACCTCAACGCGAAGACCTATACGCTGATTCGGTTTCAGGAACTGGAGGCCGAAAACGGCGCCATCAAGTGGCTGTTCCGCAATGACAAATGTTTTCACTGCACCGACGCGGGCTGCATGAAGGCCTGCCCGGTGCCCGGCTGCATCACCAGAACAGAGTCGGGAGCGGTGGTGCTTGACAGCACAAAATGCATCGGCTGCAAATACTGCTACCATGCCTGCCCGTTTTCGGTGCCGCAGTTTGATGCTGACACGGAGAAAATGTACAAGTGCCACTGGTGCCATGACCGGCAGGCAGAGGGCCGTATTCCTGCCTGCGCGAAAGCCTGCCCGACCGGTGCCATCACCTTCGGCGACAAGGACGCCATGATGACACAGGCTTACAAGCGCGCCAAAGACCTGGGCGGCGATGCCAGTGTGTACGGCGACAAGCACCTGGACGGCACCCACGTGGTCTATGTGCTCACGGAAAAGCCGGAGATATATGACCATCTTCCTGCAGATCCCAAAATTTCTCCTGCCATATTCCTGTGGAAGGATGTGCTGAAACCATTCTCAATGCTGAGTTTCCTGGGCGGTTTGGGCGCATGCGCTCTCTATTATCTGATCAAAGGTCCCAAGCGGCCCAAGTTTGAAGAAGGAGGTGAAAAACATGAGTAGCACGGTAAAAAATTCAAGCTATGATCTTATAAATGTGACAACGCCGTTTGAGCGGCTGGTGCACCTTGCTTTTGCCGGCAGCTGCATCATTTTGTTCATCTCCGGCTTTGGCCTGATGTTTCATTCGCTGAGCTTTCTAGCAACTATGTTCGGCGGCCATTTTGTCACGAAATACGTGCATAATATTTCAGGGATTGTCTTTGCCATAAGCGGCCTTTTCGCCGTGGTCATTTGGTTCAAAGACGGCGCAATCTTTGACGCTGACGACATCAAGTGGTTTATGAAAGGCGGCGGCTATCTCTGGACCAAAGAAGGCATCCCCCCGCAGGGAAGGTTTAATGCGGGCCAGAAAATGTATTTTGTGCTGAAGGCCGCAACCTGGGTGCTGATGTCGGTCACCGGCATCATTATGTGGTTTCCGTATTTCTTCGGCAGAGAGCTGACAATTTTCACCTATCCGCTGCATATCCTTGGCGTGGCATCCCTTGCAGGCGCTGTTGTTATTCATGGCTTTCTCGGCTCGCTGGGCAACCCCGGCACCATTCAGGCCATGATAACAGGCAAATGCACCAGGGCCTGGGCAAAGCTGCAGCATGGCAAATGGCTCAAGGAATACGACGAGAAACATGCCAGGTAATCAGTTTTCATAGCCAAACAAAAAAGGCTGCCGTAATCCGGCAGCCTTTTTTTTAAACTCGACTTTTTTTGATCACCATTTAGGCTGTACTGTGCAACATAATTTTAATGCCCTCGTAAAAAGTCCCGGTACGGGCCATTGCGAGAAGCCCTTCGGCACAGCTCAGGATAAACTCCGCGACGTGGCAATCTTGATTTTCGTAGGGGCTCAAAATTTTGAGCCCCTACTACAAGGGCAAAGATTGTTTCACTTCGTTTGCAATGACAGCGCATGGTTCATAATAAAGCTTTATGCCATTGCGCATACTCTAACAAAATGTCATTGCGAGGCCGCAGGCCGGCATTAGGTATAGAGATATTTTATTTGATTATATTTTCTCATAAATGTTATTTTAATAAAAATTTCAAAAATAAGAACTCTACGAATGACGCACAAGTCTAAACTTCTTAAACTGTTTTTTACTGCAGCCTTCCTGATGCAGGTCTCATCTGCCGTGACCTGCACGCATGCACAGGGCAGCACCAAACCACTGCGAGTGCTGCTCATCAACTCCTACCATTACGGCTACAGCTGGTCTGATGACGAGCTGCTGGGGATCAAAGAAACTTTAAATGCCGCTCAGCTCAATATCGATATTTTTACAGAATATCTTGATTGCAAGCACTTTCCTGAACCTGAGCACCTTGAATTTATGCGCACTGCCCTGGCGCATAAATTCAAGAACAGTGCCCCGTCCATCATCATAGTCGCTGATGACCCTGCCCTTGATTTCATGGTAAAATTCAGAGACAGACTCTTCGGGCCGGTGCCTGTCGTCTTCTGCGGCATAAACAACTACTCACCGGAAATGACCGCAGCGCTCTCAAACTGCACAGGTGTTGCAGAACTCCTTGACATGCGCCGCACCATTGAAGCAATGCTGCGGCTGCACCCAAAAACACGCAAAATTTTCATAGTCTGCGATTACACGATAACAGGCCTTGCTACAAAAAAAAGCACCGAAGCTGCACTGAAAGAACTCCCCGTCCGGCATTGAGTATATGTTTGCTCAAAATACCGGCATTGATGAAATTCTCAAGCAGATCACTATGCTGCAGCCGGACTCGCTGGTTCTATCTCTTTCATACAGCCGGGACAGCAACGGCAGGGTATTCGACCATACTGAAATCGCCTCAATTCTCAGCAGGACCTCGCCCGTGCCCGTCTATGCCGTGCATCAGGAACGCCTCGGTAACGGAATTATCGGCGGCTGGCTCCTGGGGGGTAAAACCCATGGGGAGCAAACCGCGCACATCGCGCTGCGCATTCTGCAGGGCGCACAGCCAGGCGGCATACCCGTGGATATGAAGCCGGCATCCCGGCCCATGTTCGATTATGCGCAGATGCTTCGTTTCGGCATTTCCTCTGCTGATATACCCGAGGGCAGCATCGTCATCAACCGGCCCGAGTCATTCTATGAAAAATACGGTCGCATTTTCTGGATGGTCATCTGCATTATCAGTCTTCTGACTGCGGCAATCATTTTGCTGAGCATCAACAATATGCGCCGCAGACGCGCTGAAGAGGAGCTCCGCCTGAGCAGAGAGCAGTTCGCTCTTGCCATAGAAGCCACAAACGACGGCTTGTTCGACTGGGACATGATCACAGGTCAGGCCTATTTCAGCCCGCGCTACTATACCATGCTCGGCTACGACTCCGGCGAACTGCCTGCAAGTTATGAAACCTGGCAGCAGCTGCTGCATCCTGACGATCTGGCCCATGCTGAAAAAATTATCAAACAGTATTTTGACAACACGATTCAGAGCCATGACATTGAATTCCGCATGCGGACCAAATCGGGGAACTGGCGCTGGATTCGCAGCCGTGGCAGGGCTGTCGAGCTTGACAGCAAAGGTAAAACCCTGCGCATGGTGGGCACGCATACCGACATCACTGAAAACAAACATGCCGAGGAATCCTTGCGCGAAAGCGAGCGAAAGTACCGCGAGCTGATTGAAAATGCAAACAGCAGCATCATGCGATGGAAGCCGGACGGCACGATCACCTTTTTTAATGATTTTGCGCAGCGTTTTTTCGGCTACGGTGAAGATGCCATCATCGGACGGAATTTACTCAACACCATCGTTCCCGAACTTGAGTCGACCGGCCGCGATTTAACCGAAATGATCCGTGCCATTGGCGAGCACCCCGAAAATTTTATCAGCAGCCTTAATGAAAACATATGCCGCGATGGCAGGCGGGTCTGGATATCCTGGGCCAACAGGCCGGTATTTGACGCTGCCGGACATCTGGAGGAAATATTGTCTATCGGAAGCGACGTGACCGAACGAAGGCTTGCCGAAGAGCTTCGCTTGCAGCTGTATGCCGCCATCGAGCAGGCTGCTGAAAGCATCTCAATCATAGACAAGCAGAGCTGCTATGTGTACGTCAATCCTGCCTTAGAGCGCATGAGTGGCTATTCACGCAATGAGCTCATCGGGCAGCACACGAAAATGATGTTTACCGACGAATATATGGAAAAGTATCTCCGTGAAAGCATCCAACCTCTGGTGCGGGGTGAAGCCTGGGAGGGAACTATTATTAAAAAAAGGCATGACGGCACACTGTATGAAGTTGAAGCCCATATCTCCCCCGTGCGCAATGATGCCGGCCAGATCATCAGCTTCGTGACTGTCGAATCCGACGTTACCCGCGAGCGGGACCTGGAGCGCCAGCTGCAGCAGGCGCAAAAAATGGAAGCCATAGGAACGCTGGCGGGCGGCATCGCTCACGATTTTAATAATATTCTGGGCATTATCATTGGCTATACCGAGCTTGCCCTGACCAAGATCCAGCCGGGCAACCCTGTTGCAGGAGACCTTGATCAGGTTCTTCTGGCCGCCGACCGGGCGCGCAACCTTGTACGTCAAATACTCGCTTTCAGCCGCAAAACAGACAATAAGCGCCACATTATGGATCCTGTGCCGATCCTGAATGAAACACTGAAACTGCTGCGCGCAACCATTCCAACTACCATCAACATACAGCAGGACCTGGCTGCAGACTGCGGCCATATTTTAGCCGACCCCACTGAGCTCCACCAGGTGATCATGAACCTGTGCACAAATGCCGCCCATGCCATGGAAACCACAGGCGGCACCCTCATGGTGCGCATAGCAGCATGCAGCCTCTGCGGTGAAAGCGCTGAACAGTTCCCGGGACTTCTTCCCGGGAGCTATGTGCGCATACTGGTTTCCGACACAGGCACCGGCATAGCCCCCGACATTATTGAACGCATCTTCGACCCGTTCTTCACCACAAAGGAAGTAGGCAAAGGTACGGGCATGGGCCTTGCTGTGGTGCATGGCATTATAAAAAGCCTTGGGGGAGGAATCAGGGTGGCAAGCACCACTGGCTCAGGGACAACCTTTGAAATACTCATTCCTGAAACAAGCAAAGCCGCCAGCTCAAACCAGCAGGCTATCAAACTTCCGACGTCCGGCACCGGGCGTATACTGTTTGTCGATGATGAAAAGATTCTTGCGGAAATGGGGCAGCGCATGCTTGTGTCCCTGGGCTATGACGCAGTTGCCGTTGAGGACAGCCGTGAGGCTTTCGCCATGTTCAAAAGCGCCCCATACTCTTTTGATCTCATCATTACGGACCAGACCATGCCGCATCTGACCGGCTATGAGCTTGCCCGGCAGGTGCTTGCACTCAGGCCTGATATGCCCATCATCCTGAGCACAGGCTACAGCGAAACAGTAACAGAAAATACGGCGGCAGCGGCAGGCATATGTGCGCTCCTGATGAAACCATTGAGGAGACATGAACTTTCCGAAACCATCCATCGCATATTGAATAGCCAGGCATGAATAAAAATTCAAAGCTGTTCATAGCGCCACATCTTTAATCGCATCCTCAATCCGTTCAAACCGAAACGAAAAACCGGCATCAAGAAGGCGTTTGGGCAAAACGCTCTGGCCATCGAGCAGTACCGTTGCCCCTTCTCCGAAAAGCAGCTTCAGTGCGAAAGCAGGCACAGGCAGTATAGCCGGCCGCCTGAGCGCGCGGGCAAGAGCTGTGGTCAGGCCCCTGTTGGTTGTCGGATAGGGCGAGTAAGGTTGTAAGACCCGCGAAAGCTGTCGTCCTGCAGCGCCCTGCAGTGAGCCTGTGCAAGATCAGCCGCATGCACCCATGAAAACGCCTGCCCGCCGCTGCCGATTACACCACCCAGACCCATCCTGAAAACCGGCAGCATTTTAGCAAGCGCGCCCCCGCCACGGCCCAGCACCACGCCGAACCTGAAAACTACTGTGCGCACACCGCAAGCTTCGGCCTTCAATGCCGCCAGCTCCCAGCTTTGTGCAAGATGGCCGAGAAAGCCATCAGCCCTCACCGTATCGTTCTCTGTCCAGGGACCTCCGGCAGGATACATGCCGACGCCACAGGCGGATATGAACACTTTGGGTCTGCGCTCAAGACTGCTCATGCTCCGCACGATCATGTCCGTGACAGGTACCCGGCTGTTATACAGTTCTGTTTTATATGCTTCCGTCCACCGCGCGGCAATCGGCGCTCCTGCAAGGTTTATAACTGCGTCAGCCTGCGAAAGCTTGTCGCGCAGAGCAATGCCCTCCCGGGCGAAATCCTGGCGTGTCAAAGGAACTGTTTCCCAGCCTTGTTCCGCGAAAGTCTGCTGTAAATAAGAACCAATAAATCCCGTAGAACCACTCATGGCGATACGCATAAACAGCCTCCTTCTACGTGAAGTATCGACAGAACCATTACTTGACTTGAACTTGGATATATGAAAAATTAAGTCATTAATCAATATCGAGTACACTGGAAAAAATATCACTTGAAACTGCATAACAAAATTCTTCTTGAACACGATGGCGGGGCCTGTTACGGACGAGCTGATCAAAAAGAAATTTCTAACGCGGCCGGGCAATTCTCAACAAGGGCAACTCCCGGCAGCGCACTTGGTACTGTTGGCGATCAAAGGCTCTGTTTCACTACCGATTGCTATGTGGTAAGCCCTCTCATCTTTCCGGGAGGCGATATCGGATCCCTTGCTGTTCACGGAACGGTCAATGACCTTGCGGTCTGCGGCGCCAGGCCTCTGTTCTTAAGCGCCGGCTTCATCATTGAGGAGGGCTTTGCAAGGTCACAGCTTGAACAGATCGTTGACTCTATGGCCGCAGCTGCTGCCGGGGCCGGGGTGCAGGTCGTCACGGGCGATACCAAGGTTGTGCCGCGCGGCGCTGCAGACGGGCTGTATATAACCACAGCAGGCATCGGCGAGTACAGCTACAGTTCAGCACTGTCTCCCGCAAGCATCCGTCCCGGCGATGCTGTTATCGTAAACGGCCCTGTGGGCGATCATGGCGCAGCCATACTGTGCGCCCGTCAGGATATGGGGTTTTCCTCAAAGCTGATTTCCGATTCCGCGCCCCTGGGCAGCCTTGCGCATGATATTTTGCAGGCAAGCCCGCACATCCACTGCATGCGTGATGCAACACGGGGGGGGATTGGTGCTGTGCTTGCTGAAATAGCACAGCAGTCGGGCCGCGACATAGCCGTGAAGGAGTGCAGCATACCGCTGAGGGAAAGCGTACGGGGGGTCTGCGAAATGCTGGGGCTTGACCCGCTGTACCTCGCAAATGAAGGCAAACTGGTTGTCTTCTGCGGAGCCGGCGATGCCCCCGCAGTGCTTGCCGCCATGCAGGCCCATGAGCACGGCCGTGATGCGGCTCGTATCGGCACTGTTCAGGAATCCGGCCGCGGGCGGGTCGTGCTCACTACCCTGATCGGCGGGCAGCGGGTTATTGATCGCCCTGCAGGAGAGCTGGTGCCGAGAATCTGCTGAAAGCAGCCGTTCTTACAGGCCCATACCCGTACGCAGGCAGACCCTGAGGTCGCTTCTGATGCAGCCGCTACGCAACAGATGCAAGCTTTTTGCCCATAGCAAAAACATCCTGAAGCACGGAGAGCTTTTTAACAATATCGCCCCGGCTGCGCACATCAGTTACCTGCAGCCTGCCGACGATGTCCATCATATAGGTTTTGGCCACATTGTGCTCGAATATATCAAGGGCCAGCTTTCCAACGGCAGGCTCTTTCAAATCCTGTACAAGGGCAATGACTGCTTTTTTGCCTTTGGCAGGGTTATTGAGAAAACGGAAGGCCCCGGGTGTGCCCGGCTCGCCGTCACCTGCTTCTACATGCCAGAACGGCAGCAGCCGCTCAAAAAAGCGCGCCATAATGGCGCTGTAGCATGAGCAATACAGGGGCGAGGCGAAAATAAACAGATCGCCTGATGCGATTTCATCCATGAGCATGTCCATATCATCACGAAACACCGCGCACCGGCAGCCGGGCTGGAACATGCAGTTGGTATAGCAGCCGCGGCATTGATTGATGGCAAGATCGGCAAGAAAAAATTTTTTCGTCTCTGCCTGCGATGCTGCAGCCCCTTCAAGAAACCGGTCGACCAGAATATCGGAATTGCCCTGCTTGCGCGGGCTCCCGACAAATCCGCATACTTTCATACGCCACTCCCTGTGTTAAAATGGAACTGACAAAGCTCAACTGTGACTGGCGTTTTAACGCACGAATCATGGAAGGGAGTCCGTTAGTACTCGCATCAATCTTAATTAGTGAACTCCCGGTTCCATCCTGTGCAGCGGGCACTAAGCGTCGCAAGGGCAATGCGACAAAGTGTACAAACTGTGCCGTATAACGGTTTAGTTCAAAAAACTGGTTTTATGAGCACGTAGCCCGACGCAAGCGGCGTGCCACTGAGCAGGCTGTCACCAGCTTAAAAAGTCAGTAACGTTGAGTAATAAGATGTTTAAGCGTATTAAAATCCATGTGCCGCTGTCAATCACCAAAAAAGCCCGCCCCTCTTTAGAGGGCGGGCTCTTGCCGCATCAACTTTTCCCGGCATGCTCTCATCAGCCGGTATTACCAGCCGCCGGGTCCCTGCCCTCTGCCACGTCCGTCGCCTGGGCCTCTGCCCCCGCCAGGCCCAAAACCGCAACCCTGGCCGCCGCCGGGCCCAATGCCCATATTGCAACCGGGAGGAAGCTGGGCAATCTGCTCGGGCGTCAGAATCTTGCGGGATTCAAGCTGCGCCTGCAGCCGTTTCTGGGCAAACTGGGCCCGCAGACTTGAAATTTCATCCTGAATCTTTTTTGCCTTTTCACCGTCAATGGCGGTCTCAAGCATCACGGCATCCATTTCCTGCTCTTTCTTGAAAATATCCGACCGAAGACCGGTCGTATCCTTAAAAAAAGCATTGCGCAGGGCCTGGATTTTAGCCGACTGCTCCTGGGTAAGATCAAGATTCAGAGGACAGCCCGGATACAGTCCGTTTTCATCAGGCCCGCCCCGCCTGCCTTTGCCCTGCCCCGGCTGGGCCTGTGCCGCTTCAAAAGCAGGCAGGGCAGCCAGCAAAAGGGCCATACACATAATCGCTACTGTTGTTCGTTTCACCATAATTTTTTCCTTTCCTCGGTAGGGTTTGTTTGTCGCCTTCATTAACTGAAACACCCCCTGTCATAAAAACCTGCGCTCAGGGGCGTGAAAAATCTTTCGACCGATGGCGGCCGCGGCCCTCCCGGCCCGATCCCATGCCAGGGCCATCGCCCCTGCGGCAGAAAAAACCGCGCTCCAGGTCGGCAAGAAAGGCCTGACGCTTTTCCGGTGGCAGCGACTGCACATCCTGGAGCATTTGCTCGACAACCATTTTCTCCATATCAGCCTGCATGGCGTTTATGACGGTAATCTGCTCGCCGATCCGCCGGCGATCCGGTGCGGGGGCTGCCAGCAGCTGCAGAAGCTCAGAGCGGGCATCGTTTATCTTCAGCCGCCCGGCCCTCATCTTGTCCTTCATGCGGTCATGAGCGGCAAGGTTCTCCGGCGGCAGGGCGTTCATGAAAGACGGCCTGCCATGGGGCGGCCCGCCGAAAAACTGATCAAGGGGCCTGCCCCACAGAAAGCGGTAGGCAATGGCCCCTGCGATCATGCAGTTGAACCCGAGAGATATGATTATTAATGCTTTCCACCATGACGAACTCATAAGGCTTTCTCCTGGCTGTTTTGACCCGCGCTTTGCAGGTACATATCGAAAAAAGAGGCCGGGGGCGCATCCGACAGGATCTCGGCATAGGCCGAGTCGTCATCAGCCTGCGCCTGGCCGTTATCAGGGTAATACGCAGATGATAGCAGCGCTCCTGAAATAAACCCCGCAAGCATGATTGCGGCAGCAGCGCCGGCAAAAGACGGTTTGAATGCTGCAAGCCAGGCCCTGAGGGTTCCGCAGCGCTTCCGCTCATAGTCGTCAATGCGTTGCAGCACCTCCGGCGCCATGCTTGCGGCTGCATCAGGAGCAGGCAGCCTGTCAAGGGCAGCCCATATTTTTCGAAGGTCTGCCAATTCCTCCCGGCAGGCGGCGCATGCCCGCACATGGTCATCAATGTGGCTGGCATCCGCAACCGAAAGCAGCCCCTGTACATACTGCGGTAGTTTTATGTATATGCTCCTGCATCCCATAGCATTCCCCTTTATACACTGTCGGAAAGTTGCTTTTTCAATGTTTCAAGCCCCCTGTGCACCAATGCCTCGAGGGCAGACACCGAGCAGTCCAGCGCAGTGGCAGCGTCCCGGTAGCTCAGTTCCTCGAACCGCAGAAGCAGTATGGCCATACGCTGCCGCTCGGGAAGGCTGTCTACGGCGCTCCTGACCTGCGCGGCCTGCTCTTTTTTTTCAAGACCGGCAAGCTGGCTATCCCTGCCGCAATCATCAGCCAGCGCATGCCCGGCTTCATCAATTGGCTGATTGTGCTGCTGAAGGGGGTCCCGCCTGCTGTCGCGAATATAATTAAGGCAATGGTTTGCCGTTATGCGATACAGCCATGTTGTGAACTTCGCCTGCGGGCTGTAAGAGGCTGCTGAGGTATACACTTTAAAAAAAACATCCTGAACAAGCTCGCAGGCCGCGTCATCGCTGCCGGTAAAACGGAAGGCAAGACGCCGCACCCGGGCCTCATGCCTGCGCATAAGCTCACGCAAAGATCCCGTGTTCTTTCCGGCCACGGCTTTCATAAGCTTTTCGTCCGTCTCTTCGTACAGCAATTCATTTCTCATGCTGGGTATTTTTCAGTCTTCTCAACAGTTTAAACACTTCTTTTTTTAATTTTATACTGGGGGCCTTCTCTTTTAATAAAAAAACCCGCTTCTGCCGAAAAGAATCCAGACGCCGGCCGAGAAGCTCCCTGAAGCCTTTATGGCGTACTTGTTTCTTCCAGCAGTAAAAGTCAAAACACTACCCGCATAGCGGGGCTTGATTTCGGCCTGAAAGGGCGCAGGCAAAAACATGCAGTTTTTGTGTTGCATTCTTCAGGAACCATCGCCATAGCCGAAGGTTTTCTGAAGGCACTACAGTTGGTTATCTCCAAAGCTGGCACTGCCTGCAGAAGCGGAATTCATACACCAGCTGCATTCCCGCCTGCGCTGAAATGACCTGTTTTTTAAGCCTGTTACGTTTCAAACGGTCATCCACGCGAAAACGGGGATCAAAAAAAACAGGGTTGAAGTTCAGCTCTGGATATAACCGCATTATTTCAGTATGACACAATACCTTTAGCCGGAGAGGCAAAAATCCTTCATTCCTCAGGCGGCAGTTCGTCGTCATCATCGCAGCAGGCGAAGCTTTGCGCCTGCAGAATCTGCCGCGCAATTTCACGCAGCGCAGGATGCAGGTCAAGAGACTGGGCTACAAACAGCACGTCCTGAGCCATTAAAAAATGAATGATTTTGAGCCCGATATCGGTTGGCGTATAGGGGTTAAACACAAGCGATTTTTTAACGCTGTAGCGGGCAAACCATTTTCTGCAGCTGAACACCTCGCGCTGTACGTCAGCGCTTGCCGGCCTGCGAGAGCACAGCTTCAGCACATCTGATTCCGTAAGGGTCGGGTTCTGCAGAAGCGTGCGAATGACCCGCGGATCGGTATCGGCAAGCATGCGCGCCAGCTCAGTGCGGTTGAGCGTCTTTGCCCGCGACACGCGAACGCCTGCCGGCAGATCTTCCTGCATATGCGCTTCCTGATCTGAGGTCCTGCTGGCCTCAGGGCGCGAAAGCAGGCTTGCAAGCTCGTCAAAACCCTGCTCTCTGGCTGCGGTATACACATCGCTCATAAAGGGGTTGCCCATGCGCTGCGTGAGAAATGGTACGCTGAGCGCATCAAGGGCCAGGCAATACGGGCCCTTGCGCCTGGAAGCTCCGATAATGATAAGCTGCAGTAGTTCCGCCGCCTGCGGAGCAGGAAGGCCCTGCACCTTTTCGGCAAGTATATGCGAGCGCATGGCAGCGTCCGGCACAGCGCACAGGGTAGCAATAATCTGTTTCAGCAGGGGAGTTTTCCTGAGCCATCTGCAGAGGCCGATCTTTAAATGGAGCAGTAAAAATATAATTTTACAACAATACCTGTGGGTATTTCTACTAGTCTATTTAGTGCCTGAACGAAAAGTCATTTTTTTGCAGGTTGTCGATTTTGCTGTGGCCGTAGGGGTGGGTTGCGTCGGCCGGACGGTCTGATACGGAAACGGAAAACCAGGTCATGGCCGCGGCCATGAGATCAAGTCCGGAATGGGCCGCTTCCGACAGTATGCCCAGGCTGCCTGTCCAGAGCCCTACTGCAAGCTTCATACCCGTGAGCAGCAGAGCGGCAAACACAGAAGCCCGCGCAATGCTGATCTTTTCTTTAAAATGCGCCTGAGCTGTAGCTGCATCCATGAGTATGGTTCACGTGCAAAGAGGTGAAATCGCAAACGGGGATACCTGCCTCATACAAGCGCGCCCGGCCGGTCAGCGGCTTCTGCCATTCTTTTTGCCGGCCACCTCCTGGCGCAGCCGTTCGACTTCTGCCTCAAGCAGGGCATTTTTCTGGCGCAGGCGGCTGTAATCCTGACGCAAGACGCCCCTTGACATCATCAAAGTACGTGCAGCGGTTGCGGCCGTCTTCCTTGCTGACATACAGGGCCTGGTCAGCCCGGTCGATAGCGTCCATCACGGCATTCATGCTGGTTTCAAACTCGGCGATGCCGGCTGAAATCGTTATGTGATGCTCCAGGTCCGCAATCGTGAAGGGCGTCGTTTCAATCCGTTTGCGCAGGTTCTCCATGGAGTCTATAACGTCCTGCTTTTCATGACCGTAAAAAACCGCGCAGAACTCCTCGCCGCCGTAGCGGTAGGCATACGGAACGCCGTCGCGGATAAGCAGGGCAGCCTGCTTGAGCACCTCGTCGCCAGCGGGATGCCCGTGGGTGTCATTGAATATTTTGAATTTGTCGATATCGATCATCGCCACAAACAGCTTTTTCTGCCCTGTTTTAAACTGTTTGAAAAGGCGGCCCATCTGCTCATTAAGCTTGCGCTTGTTGTAGAGCTGCGTGAGGTCGTCGGTATAGACCTTCATGGCATGAAGCCGGTTGTGATTTGCCTCGATGATGCGGGCGGCCACCGGCGTGATGAAGGCAACATCCTGTATCCAGCGCTCCCTGTCGAAATCATCCTTTATCTGGCGGCATATGCGGTAGTGGCCGATCTGCCTGCCCTCAACCATAAGCGGCATTTCATAGATTGTTTCCTGAACCTCCTGAAATGTCGGCGAATTGACTGCTTCGGGAAGATCGGGGGCGTCTTCCTGCTGCTTGTTATAGGTAAAAACCTTGCCGTCGGTTTTAAGCTCATTGGTCAGAAACCGGTCATCGTCAAAAAGAAAGACGTCGAACTGCTTGGCGCCGAGAAAGCCTATAATCCTGCGGATTCCATCCTCGAAAGGCTCAAGCATAATATCCACGAGCATCTGGCTGCGCAGCATCCGCTGCTCGTACATCTCCACTTCCTGCACATGGGCTATCTGCGACTCGACCATCTCCTGCTGTACATGCTGCAGACGGCAGACCTCGTACAGTGTCTCCTCCGCCTCTTTGAGGGCATGCCGGTAGAGCTCGAGAAAAATAGCCAGCTTTTTATATACCTGCTGAATCCGATCGCGGTTTTTAAAGACAAGGGCGCCAAGTTTGCCGGGATCAAGCAGCTCGATGATCTCTTCTCCGAGCATCTCCCTGATACGGGGAAAATATTTCTGCGGTATGGAACGCATACAGTCGAGGGAGACCTTATCTTCAATTTTGCGCAAATGAGCCTGAAAGCCGCTGGCGATGGCAGGGTCCGGCTTCATCGAGGCAGACCTTTGCTCGATCTCCTTGAGTATACCCTCGACTATTGACCGGGCAGTGTCCTTTTTTCTATTCATGATCTGCGGCATATGCCTCTGCACAGGCTGTTATATGTGGTGTAAACACACGAATTGAATCACGCCCCCATGTAGTGCGTCCCCTGTATAACCTAACAAGATATCCCGGCATTGTAAAGAAAGAGTTTTTTATTCATGACTCGCAGACCTGCCCGCAGGCGCCGCTTTCGATAAAAAAGCTTGAAAGGCGCCTTTGAAAAGTATAAAAATTGAAAGCGGCTCGACAGGAAGCAGCACAAGCCCTTTCATCCATCATAAACAGAGGATACATAGCTTATGAGCAAAATGTCCTTTTTTCTCTGCTTCTTTGCCTGCGGCGCTCTGCTGCCCATGCTGCCTGCAGGAACTGCCTGTGCACAGCAGGCACATGGCCCCGTGTCACCGCAATCCTTTACGCTCCAGATCATGACCCTTCTTGACCGGTTCAGTGCAGATACGGAGCTGCAGAAAATCCGCAGGCGCGGCTTTAGCGCCTATATTTCCGAATACACGACAGAGTCCGGTAAAACAATCTACAAAATCCGAAGCGGGAA
This sequence comes from uncultured delta proteobacterium, assembly GCA_963804955.1. Taxonomy (GTDB): domain Bacteria; phylum Desulfobacterota; class WTBG01; order CAIYCZ01; family CAIRTM01; genus CAIWCT01. Next base: position 127,361 of record CAWDSQ010000013.1, read on the forward strand.
ATACGCCAACCGGTCTTCGGCTGTCGCGGCAGCAAAAGAGTATCAGGCAAAAGAGGGCGTTGCCGTCATGGTTGTGACGGCCAGCGACGATGCCCCTGCCGGCAAAGCGCAATCCGCACAGAAAGAGGCTGTGCCGGACTCGTCAGAGAAGAAAAAAACAGCAGGTGAAAAGAATGTACGCATAACGGTGCAGGATGCGGAAAAAACCTCCCGCCCGACCAGCCTGCAGGAAAAAGTTGCCGCCCTCGAGCGGGGCCGCATGCCGGCGCAGGATAAAAAGCCTGACACACAGGAGCCCGTCGACGTCGTCTGGTTCACCCTGCAGACAAGCACGGAGCCGGACAAACAATCGGCTGAGCGCAGAATCAATCAATTGGGCCGCAAGGGATATGAGGCGTACTTCGTAGAAACGCCTCTGGACAGCGGTAAAACGCAGTATAAAATACGCATCGGCAAATACGGATCCCCTGAGGAAGCCGGGCAGGCTGCGCAAAAGTTCAATGACCGGGAGCGCAGGGGCTGCATGGTCGTAAAAATCGCCCCGACAGGTTCCGTTGAATCAGAACAGCCTTCCCCGGCAGGCAGGTTTGCGGCAGATGAGCAGCAGCAGAACGAGCCTGATGACATTGATGCTGAAGCCCATTCGCAGACGGCAAAATACAAAGTTCGAAAAACTGATGCCCCTGACGACACAGAGCATATGCCTGCTGCCGACCTGCCTTCAGAGCCTGAACCGGCTCAGCCGGCCGCTCAGCATGCTAAAAAGGCTTCGGCGCCTGACGCCATCGAACAGCTAGAGCGGACTGACAATGATGCCGAACAGATGGAAGCTGCAGATGCCGCCGTTGAAGAGGTTGCAGCCAAACGCATGACAAAGATTTATGCCTACCGGACGGAAAGCGGCGCCATCAATCTTACAAACAGGTATGAAGACATTCCCGAAGCATCGCGGCAAAATATTGAGTATATTTCCCTGTTTCCCGTACATATTAAGAGCCTTGCAAAAAACGGAGCCCGGCTGACACTGGAGGCTGATGGCCAGCAGACAGACATTGTTCTGGCAGGCTTTGCCATGCCAAAAAAAAGTGAGCCGGTACGAGCCTATCTCGAAGAGCTGAAAACAAAACCCCTGCGGCTCAAGTACAGCCCTAGCCAGACAACCAAAGACGGCGCCATTGCAGGCAGGCTTTTCCTGAAGGAAGGCTCCTACATTAATCTCGACATGGTTCGCAAAGGCCTTGGTGAATGCAGCGTTCAAACGCTCGCTTCAGATCAGCAGGAAGCGTTCCGCCAGGCTCAGGAGGCCGCAAAGCGGGAGCGTGTTGGCCTCTGGGCAAACTAAGTGGCATGCCTGCGGGGGTTTAAAAAATACAAAAGAATCGAATGAACCAGTTGACCTTTTACGAAAAAAGCTATATATATTGATACTCTTTAAACGCGCCCTTAGCTCAGCTGGATAGAGTGACGGACTACGAATCCGTAGGTCACAAGTTCGAATCTTGTAGGGCGCGCCAGAAAATTCAAGCACTTAGCCGATTATAGGTTAAGTGCTTTTTTGTTATCCTGAAGTTCTTTCCCCCACCTTTCCCGCTTTTGAAACTTCATGCCCTCAAAAGACAAAAAAGCTGGGGCTCGAAGTATTTAAGTTTAACTTATTCTGACATAGCACATAATTCTTCTGGTAATGTGGAATAATTACATAATGGCCCAGAGTCTACATGAAGAGCCGTAACGTGGAATTTTTGGCAAGGGTGCAAGAGCAGGCTTGACTGCGATTCTCTATCTGCGAAAACCTGATTAATTTCCCCTATGCCAACCACGCCTCGTCCTATATTCACCCAATCTCAAAGCAAGTTCCTATCAAGATTCGTCTCTCATGTATGACTGAAATTCAATGGTACAAAGCCTCATCTAACGTACCGTTTCCTGAATTTCTGAACGCGATCATTTCCATTATCCCCCACGTAGACAAACTTCCCCCAAAAGCTCGCCTCCACAGCAAAGGGGGTGACAAATTGCCCGTTACCTGAACCTTCTTCACCCCACGTGGTAATAAATGTGCCGGCTGTAGTGAACTTCTGTATGCGATTATTATAAGAATCAGCCACATAGACATTGCCTTTTGCATCAGCTGCAATTCCATAAGGGGAATTAAACTGTCCGTTATCGGTACCGAAAGAGCCCCACAGGATAATAAACTCTCCCTCTGCGGTAAATTTCTGAATGCGATTGTTCAGCGTATCAGCTACATAGACTTTTCCTGCTAAATCTACGGCAACCCCGTACGGTCTGTTGAATTGGCCTGCGAGCGTACCTTCAGTGCCCCATGACGTAAGAAAATCACCGTTGTCAGTGAACTTTTGAATGCGGTGGTTGTAGGTATCAGCCACATAGACATTGCCAGCCAGGTCCACGGCGATATCAGAGGGGGCATTAAATTGTCCTGCCAGTGATCCATAAGATCCCCAAGAGGAAATAAAGGCACCGTTTGCAGCGAATTTCTGAATTCGTTTGTTTCCTTGATCAACCACATAGACATTGCCGGACAGGTCAACCGCCAATCCCTTGGGAGAGTCAAACTGGCCATCGCCTGTGCCTGTAGAGCCCCATGTGATGAGAAAATTACCGTTTTTAGTGAACTTCTGAATGCGATCATTTCCCGAATCAGAGACATATATATTCCCTGATAAGCTTACCGCCACCCCATTGGGCCTGTGAAACGATCCGTCAACTCCAACAGAACCATTCCACTTACTGTCGAAGAAATATTTTTCTTCAAACAGCCCTGCACAGGCGGTAGCATACAATACGTTTATACCGATCAGGAACCCTAACAAAATAAATAGAATGTATTTTTTCATACTATTCCCTCCCTTAAAATACCGGCATATACAAAATTGCAAGCTGCGCGCACTATAACTCACGGATACAATAAAATCAAACTCAATAAAATAATCAACGTTTACAAATGGCATGAAATCAGCAGCTGCTGCAAACCGTCCTTTGGAGTGCATTATGAGCATTCTTCTCAATCCCCGATCCTTATCTTGATGGCAGTAACCTCCGATTCGATAGAACTGACATCGGTCGCTATGGAACTGATATCCGTCTCTATGGAACTTAAATCATATTCCATGGTACTAACAATATATTCTATGGAACTGACCTTCCCGTTGATAGAACGAACCTTTGATTTGATAGAACTGATATTTTTGTTCACCTTAATCAATTCGTATGTGGCGAAAACCATGAAAATGCCAACTGCTAAAAATTTCCAGTCCGCTTTGATGAATGCAAGAAGCCTTTTCATATTTCCTCCATTACAATTTTAAATTTACGAACGCTAAAGCTCAACCTCCGCTGAAAGCTGTCAGCTGAAGTGGATTGTGCCTATTTACTTTTCCTTTAGTGCCTCCCATGCCGTATTTGCCAAGACAACGGAGGTTGCGACCTGCCGCTCGGGGATACGCCAGAACTGCCGCAGAAGCCGTTCCGTTTCTTGCCTGGAGAGAGTACTATAGCCGTTCTTCTCGTAAAATCGGATAGCCCATGTCGCGTCAATCCATGTGCCGATGAGGATTGGTTTATTCGTCAGCGATTCAAGATGGCGCAAAAGAGTTGTGCCGATACCGCAGTTCCGCCGTGCTGTTATCGTATAGGCGTGGCGCATCGAGGGTGACTTCGCCTTTATCTTGAGCGCCCATCACCCCCACGAGCGCGCCACCCTCTTCTGCTCCCCAGAACTCGACCCCATCGGCAATTTCTTTCTCTATCTCCTCAAGGGACATATATGGCTCATGCCAACGATCATCGGGAATTACACCTTTATAGGCTTGCGCGGCATCGTTGATGATGGCGAACATACGAGTTATGTCTGGCGTATCACATTTTCGTATCATTATTGCATGGTGCCTAAAGCTCAAGATCAGCCGCCGCTGAAAAACGGTCGGCTCTCAACAAAAAAAGCGCGCCCATAGTGGATGCGCTCACATTGCGTATATTGGCTGTATTGTTCATTCGGTACCCCCTTGCGGAAAGCCGATACCCTGATGCTCGAAATATTATTATCTTAAACAAATGGGGGCGTCAACCGTATAAAAAGCTCATGTTAAGAGTAAATAGTAATGTCCGGTTTTGTAATACATGATCTGCCGTTCAGATCGTACTTTGTGACCAGTTTTTTTTAGATTTCAAGAAATCACAGAATACTATATAAATGTTTTGTTTGATGCCACAAAGGATAAGCTATGAAGAGTACAAAATTTTTCTGGTTTGCTGTTGCGCTCACTGTGCTCGCTGGATGCGGCGATCCAAAGCGTGAGCAGGCTTTAGAAGAAATCCGCACATTGGAAACAAAGCAGGAAGAGTCCGAAAGCACGTATGAGCAGCTCAAGAAATTCAAGGTTATTCATTCGCAGTTCATCTTGCGCGAACAGGAATTCAACAACAAGCAGCCTATCATAGTGTTAACCGTAAAGAATGAAACCGAACAGGCTGTATCACGTGCATACTTCGAGGCAACGCTTGCCAGTCCTGGTCGAAAGGACCCCTGGTACAAGGACAGATTCAATTACATGATCTCCGGGGGCCTGGAGCCCGGAGAGGAAGCGACATGGTCTCTCGAACAACACATGTTATCGGGTTGGGCGAAAGTAGATGCCCCGGCAGACGCTGCATTAACAGTTACGGTTGAAAAAATTGACGGCGCCGATGGCAAGTCAAGCTCTGCGGCAAGGGCATTTACCGGGCGCGACCGCGAAAGGCTGGATGAGCTCAAAAAGAAGTATGGTGTCGAGAATAAGCACGCACTACTTGCGGTGCGCCATGACGACCGAAAAGCTCCGCTGAGCGTCAGCGGTCAAAAGGATACGGATAATAAACCCGATATAATGCCTGAGTTGCCCGGTCCGGAAAAGAAAACAGACCCTGCACCGCAGATCCCAGAGCTTGCGGCAAACGGTGTACAAGCAGCACCGGCGCCGACCCCGGCAGCTGAAAAGCCGGGCCATAAGCCGCCGCTCTATCAACCCCCGGCAGAAAATAAAACTCCGCCTCCGGCGCCTGCTGCTGCGCCGCCTGCAAGGACTGCCGCAGCGCAGCCGGCCCCGAAAGCTTCAGAGTCAATCGTCTATAGGCTTCAGCTTGGCTCTTTCAAAAGTAAAAATGCCGCCTCTTCTTTTTCACGCTCTCTTTCCGCCAGGGGCTATAAGCCGGAAATCGTAAAGATTACGGTGCCGGATAGGGGCCCCACCTACCGCGTTCGCCTTGGAAAATACAAAAATCTCGATGATGCCAGGAAAATGGTCGCCGCTCTGGTAAAAAAAGAGGGCATTTCCGCCATTATTATTTCCAGGTAGCTATTTCCGGCAGAAAATTAAGCCCGCCTGCCTGCATGATCCCTGATCAATTGTTAGCAAAATCATTCATCCAAACGCACAGAAACAATAACTTGCAGCTTTCTAACTTTATGCATAGTGCTCATTATGATCAAATTGATCCGCTAACTATTAATCGTTTTGAACACATTATACGGTGTAGTAAGGTTGTCATAAGTCGAAAATTCTTCCCTTAAACCTCCACAATAAAAAACCATCATTATTTCTTGTTGCCGGCATTAAAAAAAATGTTTATACGATTTATTTTAAATCAATTTTAATATTTTTATTCTTTAAGCTTGCACCCCGCAAAGACGCTCTCCTTATTGGCACAATATATGTAATAACAACTATGGTTAAAAAATGCTCAACTCCTTGCGGACAGAAAAGCTCGATTTATTTTTAAATTAAACCTTTATTTAAACACTTTATATGTTTTTAAAAAAATTTTTGTTAAAAAAGCTATTAATTGTCTCTATATTTCTACCCTCACCGGCACTTGCACAGCAATGGGGAGATTTCAGATATACTGAATCAGATGATGCTATCACCATCATCAAATACACCGGTTCTGGTGATGCAGTTGAACTTCCAGCGGATATAGATGGCAAGCCGGTAGTACGTATTGGCAGTGATGCTTTTCAATATTCCACCGGTTTGACCAGTCTTAACATTCCCGAGAGCATTATGAGCATCGGAGCGGGAGCTTTTTGGGGTTGCTCCGGTTTGTCCAGCGTGATTATCCCTGAAAGCGTTATGAGCATTGAGGCAGGAGCTTTTGCTGCCTGCACCGGTTTGACCAGTGTTACCATCCCGGGCAGCGTTACAAGCATTGGCTCAGGGGCGTTTTGCCTGTGCACCGGACTGGCCGGTATAGATGTTGCCCCGGACAATCCTTTTTATAGCAGTCAGGACGGCGTGCTGTACGATAAGGACAAGACCGCTCTCATGCAGTATCCGGCCGGAAAGTATGGCTCTTTTACCATACCGGGAAGCGTTACGAGCATTGGGGATTATGCGTTTAGAAATTGCACCGGTTTGACCGGCGTGACTATTCCGGGCAGCGTTACAAGAATTGGCTACGGAGCATTTTCTTATTGCGTCGGCCTGACCGGCATTACCATCGCTGAAACTGTTACAAGCCTTTTGGGTGCTGTGTTTTATGGCTGCGCAGGCTTGACCGGTGCATACTTCTTTAGGCAATGCGCCGGAGATGGGCGCTGATGTTTTCAATGATTGCTCAAGCGGCTTTACCGTTTACTACACTGCAGGAAGCACGGGCTTTACATCCCCGTGGTGGCATGGCTATCCTGCAGCGCTGTCAGGCGGCAGTTCATGTCCGGCCAAAGCAGCGCTCGGGAATGATAATCCAAATCTTGAACAACTGCGCGCTTTCCGTGACGGTCCCCTTGCCCAGAGTGAAGCCGGGCGCAGGCTTACACGCATCTATTACGAAAATGCCGGCAGCATCACGGCTGCCCTTGACCGCAGCCCTGCCCTGCGGGCCGCGGCCCGCAAGTTTTTTGAAGCCGCAGCCCAGCTGCTGGGCAATAAAGAATGAGGTTGGTTTTGATCCACTAAACAGCTTGCAGTAAATAATAAATAATATATATTACATTACAAACACGAAACAATTATTGGCTTTTAATACAAATACGCTTTTTCAAAGGAGGACACAATGCAGTTGATGAAATCGGTGGTGCTCATATCATTGTTTGTTTTTATATTTAATTCTTCAGCGGCCTTTGCAGCCCAAGACGGGAATTATACGTATACCGAATCTGGTGGAAATGCTACAATAACGGCGTATACCGGCACTGATACGGTTATCGTAATTCCCCCTACACTTGGTGGGTTTCCGACAGTTGCTATTGGGACTCAAGCTTTTTTTAATTTGACCTCGTTGACCAGCATAACCATACCAACCAGCGTTACGAGCATTGGTTTTGCCGCATTTAATGGCTGCACCGGATTGACCAGCATAACCATACCGGGTAGCGTTACGACCATTGGGGCTTATGCGTTTGAAGGCTGCACAGGCTTGACCAGCGCGACCATAACAGACGGCGTTACAAGCATTGGGGATGGTGCGTTTCAAAATTGCACCGGATTGACCAGCGTGACTATACCGGGCACTGTTGCAAGCATAGGGAGCGCTGCGTTTAATGGCTGCACCGGTTTGACCAGTATGACCATACCAAGCAGCGTAACCAGTTTAGGAAATTCCGCATTTTATAATTGTTCCGGATTGGCCACGGTCAGCATACCGGTGAGTCTTTCGAGCATTCCTGATTATGCGTTTCATGGCTGCACCAGTTTGATCAGCGTGACCATACCGGGCAGCATAACGAGCATTGGAGATTACGCATTTTATCTGTGCACCGCTTTGACCGGCGCATATTTTTCCGGAAATGCTCCGACTATGGGTGCTGGTGTTTTTGACAACTGCGCAATCGGCTTCACTGTTTACTCTACTGCTGGAGGCACAGGCTTTACAAATCCGTGGTATGGCTATCCTGCTATTTTCTGTACTGATGCTGATCATGACGGGTATTCTATCGAAGGAGGCGGATGCGGTGCGATTGACTGTAATGACAATAATTCTTTGGTGAATCCTGACGCCTCAGATGCCACGTGCAACGGTATCGATGACGACTGCGATGGCTCTGCGGATGAAGGGTATGTGGCCAACTCGGGTTGTTTTCTGCCGGGTGTATGCGCGGCGGGCAATGCCGCATCCACCTGTATTGCAGGGTCTGAAACAGCCTGCCAGACCGGAACTCCGTCAGGCATTGCAGAATCGGTGTGTAACGGCGCAGATGATGACTGCGACAGCAGTACGGATGAAGACTATGCGGCAGACAGCAGCTGCTTCCTGCCGGGTGTGTGCGCGGCGGGCAATGCGGCATCGACATGCGTGGCGGGCGTAGAGACGGCCTGCGCGCCAGGCACTCCGACAGGCATAGCGGAAAGTGTCTGTAACGGGGTCGATGACGACTGCGACGGCACGGATGATGAGGACTATGTCAGTCAGGTGACAAATTGCGGCGTCGGGGCCTGCGCAACCACAGGCAGCACCTCATGCGTATCGGGCGGTGTTGTGGATAGCTGTACGCCCGGAACCTCGACTGCTGAGGTTTGTAACGGCATCGATGATGACTGCGACGGTGATATCGATAATGGGCTGATATTTAAAACGTATTATATGGATGCCGATTACGACTCATATGGCAATGCTGATAATGCTACGGTTGACTGTGAAGCGCCTGAGGGTTATGTCGATAACAGCACGGGCTTTGACTGCAATGACAATGATTCGGCAGTTAATCCGGAAGCAGAAGAAGTGTGCGGCGACGGCATCGATAACAACTGCGACAATCTGACGGATGAAAACTGCACTATAGATAACTGTACAGATGCAGACGGCGATGGCTACTTTGTCGGCGAAGGCTGCACCCCGGCAGACTGCGATGACACTGACTGGAAAAACTTTGAAGGTTGCGAAGCATCTCCCTGCTCCCTGCAGATCATACCTAAACAGATTTTCAAGGTTGCAAGATTCTTTGAGCCTGTCGTCCCGTACATTATTATTGCAGATACAGAAAGCGGCATTGAGTTCGGGACCTTTACAGTCAGGTTTGCCTCCGATGCCATCCGCGGTCTCTCCCGGGTCCGGATCGGCCAGAGAATTATTGTTGGCGCATACCTGGTAAATCCGTTTAAATTGGAAAAGGGCGATACAACGGCAGAAGTCGAAATGTACGGTGTGAGCCCCGACTTCCGGTGCGCAACGTTTACAGTGAGGTAAGCTGTTTTCCTCTCACTGTTTGATTCTCTGATCGAGCAGGAGGTGAGCGATTATTTCGCTCACCGTCCTCTCACACCACCGTAGGTGCCATTCAACACACGGCGGTTCGTAAAGAACTACGATTGTCTGTAAACCATTGAGAGACCTGCAAGGCCTGCCTTTCGAAAGTAATTATTGGTAAGGCTGCGATTCAAAATTGGGCTTTTGGCTGTGCGCCATAAGCCCTTTCCTGTATTGGCATATTGCCATGCTTTTCTTTTATCAATGCCATGTTTGACAAGGTTGGCATATCTGGTCTTGGTCTTTTTCCATAGCTCCCAGTAGCACATGCGCAGCCGCCGCCGTATCCATTCATCCAGTTCTATGCAGTGTTGTCGCATGACGGCAACCTTGAAGTAGTTGGCCCACCCTCAAAATATCTGCTTGAGGCTGGCTGCCCTTTGTTCCATACTCATGGCATTACACGGTTGTGTTACCGCCCGAGCCTTCTCTTGTAACCGTTGTACGGTTTTGGGGTGTATTCGCACCCCCACTCCGCCCTTTTTGTAGTCAGATGAGACCCCTTAAAACATTCGCTTTGTCTGGCAAGTTCGTCCGGCTTATGCAGTCTCTCATGCAGTTTCTGTTCGTCAGGCCGGGGCTTTGCCTCCGGCTTCTTTCTGATTCGCAGTCACCCACGACACCCTTGCCTTTGGCTAATGATTCCTGTTGCCAAGCTCATAGCGGACTTGCACCGCCAAGTTATCGCCCATGCCGGGCACACCATAAAAAGGCCCGGTGCTTCTGCATCGGGCCATTGATTTGGACAAAATAATACAGCAAAAAAATCAGCGGGCAATGGCCTTATTGTATCATAAAATCGGCGCACCGGATGTCAGGGCTGCTGCCGTAGATGATAACATTCACTTGCGTATCACCTTTTTCCACCTTAAACGGATTGAACACGTACAAGCCGATAATAATTCTTGAACCGAGCTTTACGCTGGCGAGACAGCGTATGAAATCAGAATTGAATGCGACCGAGTAGGTCCCGAACTCAATGCCGCTTTCTTTGTCTGCACGGATAATGAACGGGATAACATGAGCAAAAAATATTCCCCTGCTGAAAATCTGTTTGGGTATGATCTGCAGGGAGCATGGAGCCGCTTCGCATCCTTCATGAGTTGTCCAGTCAGTGTCGTCGCAGTCAACCGGCGTACAGCCTTCGCCCACAAAGTACCCATCGCCGTCTGTATCAGTACAATTGTCCCGGGGCCCGCATTGCCCGGCACGCACGGCGCGAACATAGAGCGCGTCCACGGAAGAAAAACCCCCTATATCTCCGGAGTTGAAACCAACAAACCACCAGAGATCTCCACCGGCATAGTCGATGGCCACTTTGGTCGAAGTCCAGTACTCGGACGAAGAAGTGTCAGGGAAGTAGGCCGTATCGATAGCAGGGTTAAAACGGGCATAGTCGACAATCGACTGCAACTCATTCTTCGTGGGTAACCGCCAGCCTGTTTTGCCCCCGATACTTAGTTTTTCACAGTATGACTTTGCCTTTGCCAAGGTCACGGTTCCGGCACCTTGTGCCTTTTCCCATTCAAGGCCGCTGGCGGCATCGGTTATCGTACCGTCCCCATTATCTATAAACCTGTTGGCAAACTGCTCGCCGCGAACTGCACGAACATAAAAAGAGTTTGTTGTTGTAGTGTCATAATCGACTACACCGTAGGAAAAATCCACGGTCCAGGCCTGCCCCGGGTCGCCAGAGTACGGAGTCGACGACCAGTAATAGTCGGCCGCAGTTTCGGGGAAATAGGTCATATCAATGATCGGGTTGATCTGGCCTGAAAACGTAACACCGCTGTCGACAAGCATTGATAATTCTTTTATTGTCGGCAGGCGCCAGTCGTTGTAGCCGCCCAGGGCGAGATTTCCGCAGTAGTCGCCAGCCTCCTTAAAGTCGTATTTGCCATCACGTATTCCCGGCGCCGTTGCCTGCTGCCATAAAAGACCGGTAACATTATCCCGTATAACACCATTGCCCAGATCCGTGTACGAATGAGGGTTGCAGGTAAAATCAGATGATTGTCCCGTGTCGGGCACCAGGCCGGCAAAGGCGGCAGAGCCGCATACCAACAGCGTGCACATGGACAGAGTGAATATTAATTTACTGAACTGCATGCAACACCCTATAAAAATACTCTGTGAACCATTCTTACAGGTATAGGCACAAGATCACGTATGTCAATAGAAATTGCCGGGAAACGTATCGGGCCAGACCGGCTAGGATAAGGGCAGCGTCAGGGGGTCAGACTATTGCTACAAGGGGCAGGCGCTCTATCTGCACTCAATGCTGATGAAAAAAATTGACCGTTAAGCCTTTAATCAGCTTCGCGCACTAATCGCATGCCGACCAGAGTGTAGCGCGTATCCGGCATATTCCAGTTGCGGTATGATGACCGTGCGTAAAAAGGCCAGGTATGCCACGACCCGCCGCGGCGCACCCGCACTTTACCGGTTGCGGGACCCGGCGGATCATCAACGGGCGACTGCGCATAGTACGTATCGGCATGCCAGTCAGCACACCATTCCCAGACATTGCCGTGCATATCGTACAGGCCCCAGGCATTCGGGGCAAAGCTGCCGGCGGGAGCCGTAAACTCAAACCCGTCATGCCCGGCAAGGGCATACTGCTGCCACTGCAGCCAGTTCTTCCCGGTATCGGCATCAAAAACATTGGCAGCTTTCAGCAGCGTGGATGGATCATCGCCGCTGTGATAGCGCGTTCGGACGCCGGCACGGCAGGCATATTCCCACTCGGCTTCGGTGGGCAGCCGGTATTTTTTTCCCTCTTTCCTGCTCAGCCATGCGGACATCGCCACTGCATCATGCCAGGTCACATTTACCACCGGATCATGATCTGCCTGTTTAAATCCCGGATTCCGCCACGAATACTTCGGGCTGCGCCCTTCGAAGGCATCCCCGCGTTTGGATTTTTTCGAATCATAGTCGCGGTTATAGCCATAACCGCCGGTACCGTCTGCCACTGATTCGGGCGTGTAGCCGGACCACTCAAGAAATTTTTTGAACTGGCCGACGGTCACTTCATATTGACCCAGGTAGAACGGCCTCGTGATGCGGACTTTATGCACGGGCGCCTCGTCCCCGAGCAGGAGAAAGCGCTCGCGGTCGTACTGCGGAAAGGCTTTAGCAAGCTCCTCAGGCGACTCGTCGCTGCCCATCAAAAATTCACCGGCAGGCACCAAAACGAGTTTCATGCCCAGGGAATTTTCAATATGCCCGGGCAATCCGGCTTGTGAGACTGTTGGCCTTACCGAAAAGAACAACAGGGCTGTAATAAGACACATCACTATTTTTGTCAGCATACAAAATCTCTGTCTTGCGTTAGCAGAGAATAAGGGGCCGAATTGTATTCCATGGTGCGTCCATCCGCGCGAAGCATGATACTGGAAGGCGGAACCGCTTGAGGTTCCGCCTATTTTCATACACTACCTGCAGAGCTCATCAGGTCGCCGTTTACATAAGCCCGATGAACTCGAGAAAAAGACTCATAAAATCGGAAGAGGTCAACGGCCGCTTGCAAAACACGAGATTCATTACGGAGGTTGTAAATCCGAATGTTCTATAAGCCTTCTGTTTCTGCACAAGAGTGGTATTGTCGGTTGCGGGATCAGTATCTCCATCGACAACACATATCTGGTACCCCGATGTCGCGGAGAGTATATCGGATATAATACTGCTGAGATTTATAAATATGCACAGCGGCGTTCCGCCGCTGGAAACAATTCCCTGCATGCTCGAAAGCGATCCGCTCAGAGAAACGGCAAGGGGTAAAAGGCAGCTGGGGTCAATCGCGGCGGCCTGGAAAAACTGCGCCTCTCCGGCATACTGCTCCACCGCAAACCCCATTGCCTCAACATCCTTGTTTTTCAGCGCATCCTCGAGAGCGTCAAGCAGCACATAGGTGCTGGTTACCAAAGGCGCCAACTCCGGCTGCTGGTCTGCAACCTGCAAATCGAAACGAAGCGATGCGGCAAGGTTGCGCGCCACTGCCTGATTAAGCGCCGACGGAGCAGCCTGGGCCACTGAGGCAACCATGCAAAAAATCATGCTCCATGCAAGCACTAAAAGAGCTGTTCTTTTGTCTTCATGACATCCTCCCTGTTTGAAAAAATAAATAGTGAGTGCGAATCTTGCTGGCGCACCGATTGTTGCAAACAGTCAACAGGTGCAGTATATGCACCCATTGCAGCCCGTAGATTATATAAGTAAATTTGCAAAAGCAAGGGAAGTTTTATTATTGATCCGACCGCCATGGCTGTCAGCTAAAAGGCATCACCAGGATACGCCGCAGTATAAGCAAACCCTGCACGTCATGTATGCGGTGACCAATAACCCCTTATGTAAACACGCCACGATGAACATGGTTGCAGCCTTTTTTTAAAAACACTTAGAAGCCAACAACCACCGCATAGCGGGTAGCTTAATGTAGCCCTGAAAGGGCGTAAGCTGAAACACGCCGTGTTCGAGCTGCCTTCTTCATAAACCAATCGCCACAGGCGATGGGATTATGCCGGGGCGCAGCGGCCAAGGGCAAGAAGATAAATCTCGCGTGATGACACCGGGATGGCCCTTTCGCGGGCTACCTGTTCGGCGAGGGGGGCTGTCCTGCCTATCAGCTCCACGCCGTTTTCTCTATCAATGAAAATTTCCGCAAGTGACTGAACCGTATGGGCACACCACAGGCCATGCAGCTGCTTTTTGGCATCCTCAGCAAGCTTAAACTCTTTCTCCACCTGCGCCTCGCACTGCCGGGCAAAATCGGGGCTGCACAGCAGGCAAGCCGCGGCATGGCTCATGCCGAGCGTTTTCACTTCCGGCAGATGCTCAGGCAATTTTTTATATTCAAAGTTCCCTGCAAGATCGGCGAATGCATTGCTCACGATAACGGGGGTTACTCCCTTAATGCCTGCCTTTCGAGTCAGCTCTTCGGCAATGCTGTTGGATTTTCTGCGCGTGGTTGCATACGGCACGGTGCCGTCTGAGAGGGATGAGCTCAGCACAAACAGCGCATGGCAGCACCAGTGGATCGATGAGCTTTCCGAAAATTCATCATGATACACGCCGCTCAGATCAGCTCGTTTGCGGCAGGCCTCTGAAAGCCTCGCCGGGCAGTAGCCGCACATCTTCACATAATCGTTTGAGTACTTGGGTACCCCGAGTGCTGCTCGTCGGGGCTGAGCTGTCGCCGTAGCGCTTGAAAAATCTCTTCTGCTCATGGAATTTCTGAACTGTTCAAAGCAGGATGTTGAGCAGAAGACAAGTTCTTTCAACTCGATGTATTTCATGACAAGGTCTTTGCCGCACTGATGGCACAGTATTTCATCATCTGACATGACGGGCGCTCCTTTTGAAAATTATGTAAGTTTATTTTCAAAACGCTTCAGCAGCAGTGAGTTCTGTGACAACGGTAATCGATGAGAACCACATTGCTATGCATGCCCACTCGGGCTTGAGCACCAGACCGTTAACCGGATACAGCAGGCCCGCGGCAACGGGGATCATCAGAATATTGTAAAATAATGCCCAGAAGAAATTTATCTTGATTGTCCTGATGTTTTGCGGCCAAGGCGGATGGCGAATCACATCCATGAGGCTGCTTTTCACCAGCACCACATCGCCCGTCTTCTTTGCCACATCCGCACCCGTTGATGGCAATGCCGATGTCGGCCTGCGCCAGGGCCGGCGCGTCGTTGATGCCGTCGCCCACCATGCCTGACCTTCACGCCCTGCTTCTGCCACTTCTTCACTATAGTAATTTTATCCTCCGGCAAAACCTCTGCAGACACCTCATCGATACCCACTGCCTTTGCCACGGCATGGCCGCCGCATGGTTGTTGCCGGAATAAGGCCGTCCGGATGCCCATGCGGTGGAGCCTTTTAATGGCGGCGGCAGATCGTCCTTGACGGTATCGGAAAGAGCGAGCACGCCGACAACGTCGTCATTGCGCGATATGAACATAAGCGTGAGACCTGTCTGTAAGCAAGCTTCCGCGCAAGGGCTTCGGCATCGGGCGGAAGCGCGCCGCCGCTGTAGACAAAAGAAAGTTTGCCCACCCTGATAGTATCGCCTTCAAGCGAGCACTGAATGCCCGATCCGCTGGTTTCGCTGGCGTCTTCTCCTTTTTTGAATGATACGCCAAGTTCTTTTACCTTGCGCAGCACGGCCTCGGCAAGGGGATGGGTTGACTGTCCTCGGCGCTTGCAGCCATTGCAAGCAGGTCGAGTGTCGAGCCGTTGGGTGCGGGATAGATACCCACAACTTCCGGCTGCCCCCTGGTTATGGTGCCTGTCTTGTCAAACAGTATCACATCCAGCCGTGCGATATTCTCAAGCACCGATGCCCGCTTAACAGCATGCCCGGCTTAGGCCCACCCCGCTGCCTACCATAATGGCTGTGGGCGTGGCAAGCCCCAGAGCGCAGGGCACGCAGTAACAAGCACGGCGATCATCAGCTGGAAGGCAAACAGAACCCGGTTGCTGGGGGAGGCTCGATGGGGAGCAGGCATACCAGAGAAAGAACGTGATAAGCGCCACTCCGGCAACAATCGGGACGAAAACAAGTTCGAGTACCATATCTGCAAGCCGCTGGATAGGGGCTTTGTCGGCCTGGGCGTCTTCAACCATTCTGACTATCTGCGACAGAAGCGTGTCCGAACCCACGCGGCTGGTCCGAACCGTAATGGCGCCGGACTTGTTGATGGTGGCTCCGGTGACTTGGCTGCCAACCGGCTTCTCAGCAGGCATCGATTCACCCGTTATCATAGACTCGTCAACGCTGTCTGCCCCTGCGACGTTATCTTCACCGTCATGGGAGATCTTCTCTCCCGGCCGCACAAGCACCAGATCGCCGACTCTGACCGATGTTGCAGGCGCCATATCCTCCCTGCCGTTTACCAGCACGCGGGCCTTGTCGGCCTGCAGCGACAGGAGCTTTTCAAGCGCCTGCCCGGTTTTGCCCTTAGCCGGGCTTCAAGCATTTTCCCGAGCAGAATAAACGTAATGAGCATGGACGAGCTGTCGAAAAAGCATGGGCATGAGGATCCAGTACAAACAGCGATATGACGCTGTAGCCATAGGCCGCTGTTATGCCCAGAGCGATAAGCACATCCATGTTGGCGGCATAGTTTTTCAGCGAGTGGGAGTCGCCTCATAAAAGCGTCGGCCCGAAACGATCTGCACGAGCGTTGCAAGAGCAAACATTGCATAGTTGGTGCCCACATGGCCGAAGGGCATGGTGTACATGAACACGACCAGCGGCACGGTCAGGCTGAGGGCGAATAGAAAGCGGAACTTCTCCGCGCGCGGAGTTGCACCATTCTGGCCAGCATGTCGGTGAGGCATCGTACCCGGCATCACGCACCTGGCGTAGTATCCGGCGGGGGATCGACGGGACGTGTTCAACGGTGAGCTTTTCGATGGCAAGTCTGACAGTTGCCCGCGAAATGCCGGGGAATCCGCGGAAGCTCTTCTCGATAGCAGCTGAGCAGTTCACGCATGACATGCCTTGAATGGCAAAATGGGAAATAACGGTATCTGCGGCAGGAGTATTGGCCCCGGCTTTTATCGAGAGGGGCACAGGCGCTTCAGGGAATAAAGCCTCCGGCTGCAGCAGGCCCCCAAGGCTGTAGCCTTCCTCAATAATAGCCTCCTGGAATTTTTCAAGGCTTGCTGCCTCATCGTCGAAGGTCACGGTAGCGCTGTTGGCCTCGATCAAAACCTGTACGCCCTGAACGCCGTCAATGTCCTGCAGAGCCAGGGTAACGGCTTTCACGCAGTGCTCACACATCATGCCGTAGACGGGTATGGTTTCGGTTTGAATCATAGTATTAAATGAATAGAATTCACAAGCCAGTCGTCAGAATTCAAAAAATGCTTGTGCTGAAGCCAACAGCCGGAATCGGGAGATTTATTTTTAAGTTTTCTTCTTGCTCCTGGCTTCTGTATTCTGGCTTCTCCTCCAATCATCCCTTCTCCGCTGCTGTAAAGCCGAAATCATTTCACGGCTTTCACCTGATGTCGGGTACATTGGCAACAGCCGGATCAAAAATAAATAAAGCCTCTTTGTTTTCAAGGCTCACCTGAACGCCCGATACACCAGGGCCTTTTTCGATTATTTTCGTGACGCGCTTGACGCAGTGCTGGCAGGTCATGCCCTCAACCCTCAGTCTCTTTTCCATCGAGTGCCCTTTCCGCTTCTATTTTCTGTTTGAAATTTTAAACACCGCATCGATCAGCTCGTCAATCATTTTTCTGCCCCCTGCCCTGCACAATAGAGCTGCTCACGCAGCTCTCCACATGGCGCTTCATAACAATGCCGCGCCACGCCGCCGACGCGCTTTTTCCGCTGCGGCAAGCTGGTTTATAATGTCGATGCAGTATTTTTCATCCTCCACCATCTTCATGATGCCCCGAACCTGTCCCTCGACACGCCTGAGCCTCGTGAGCGCCTCCTTTTTAACCACTTGATTTATCAGGGTATTTATCTCCCCGCCCCCTTGACAGACCATACCCCCCAGGGTATATTATTAAAGTAAACTAAAAATATTCCGATGTCAAGATTACGATGAATACCCGCAGCATCCAAACCATAGTACTTGCTGCCGCGCTGGCAATGCTGGCACACTTCTTCCAGCCGGCCGGCGCGCTGGCAATGCGTACGCCATGCTGCTGCACAGGTGTATGCTTGCACGTGCTGCTGCTGCTCGTCCCGCGGCAGGCGCCGGACTCTTCGGAGGCCCTGTTCTTACAGGCAGCTTCTTCAGCCGGCGACTGTTCCTGCAGCAGCGGCCCCAACCCCTACGGCAGGGATAGCGCCGCCTGCTCCATTGCTGCAGAGCTCAAAAAAGAAACGGCACCTACAGCATAATGCCCCCCTCGGAGCAGCCCCGGCAGCGCCTCTTTGCAGCACCCTGGCGACTGCCGACAAACCACCTCCCCGCACGGGCAAACACCTCTATCTTCTCCACAGGTCCCTCCTTATTTAAGGATAAAAAACTTACCCTTTTATCCTTTTGTGGTATTTTTTCAACAAAAATTTAAACCGGAATAAATCTGGTTGCTTCGTCATATTAGCCTTAAGTGCTGGATGGCTCCACGCAGCTTGAAAAATGCCCGCAGCAAACTGGTGCATTATTTTTAATATCGCTGTATGCAGAACCTGCGTGAGTCAGTGAAAACACATTCGAACCGGTGCGGTTGCTGCCGCTCACGGTCATTACGGGAGGGCACATGCAACTAAAAAGATTTAACATTCTCATCACGGGCATCATGCTTGCCGGAATAATGCTCCAGGCAGACATCGCCTGCGCTCAGGACAATGCAACAAACACGGTGCGGGGCAAAAGGTATGTATGCTATTTTTATTATCAGGATGGCACGCAAAATACCGAGCTGACGTTTAGCTCAAGGGCTTACGTATCGGTTACGGACGGCATGGGCTATGGCCTGTATTTCACAGCGGGCAGTTTTTTTGCAGGCTATTATCTTGTGCTCAATGCCCCGATGTGGCGCGCTGCGCGACTCATCGAAGCACAGGACGGCCTGATTGACACAAGCGATATCCTTACCGTTATGAGCGGTATAGCCACCGGGGTAACAATTCAGGGAGCCGGGATTACCTGGTACTGATTTCAAGAACGGGCGCCCCTTTACGTTTTTCGGCTACCAGCACCTATCACAATAGATCGGCAGGTGAGCCCATGAAACACTTCCTTTTTTGTATCTGCCTCTACTGCTTCTTTGCGTCAGGGGATTCGCGGCTGATCATGCCGGCCACCATGGTACGGCCCCGGCCGTGCTCGATCTTGACGAACTCATACAGGAGGCGCTTGAAGCAAATCCGGATATTCTGGCCTCACAGAAAAAGCGGGAAGCCCTCTGGGAGCGTCCGCCGCAGGCGAAATCCTGGGAGGACCCGCGGCTTGAAGTCGGCGTTCGTAACGTGCCTGCCGATGATGCCGACTTTTCAAAAATCGACATGACTATGAAAGAGGTGGCGCTCTCACAGGCAATCCCGTTTCCGGGCATTACGTCGCTGAAGGAGAAAATCGCCATTCATGAGGAAAACGCCGACCGGCTGCACGAGTACACACGCCTGCTGATCACCCGTGAAGTAAAAAAAGCCTACTACGAGCTGTATCTGGTCAACCGCCATATCGGCACGGCGGAAAAGAACAGCGGCCTGCTCAGCCAATTCGTCGATATCGCCCAGGCAAAATATGCCGTCGGCAAGGCCGAGCAGCAGGATGTGCTGAAGGCGCAGGTTGAGCACTCGGAATTTATCGAGCGCCTCATCATGTTCAAACAGCAGAAGGCGACAATTATCGCTGAGCTCAACCGGCTTTTGTCCCGCGACGACTCGGCTCCGCTACTTGGCGAGCCCGTGCTCAAGCAGCACAAAATCACCCTGACCGAGGCGGAGCTTGCCGTAGCAGCCAAGGCAGGAAACCCCGGGCTTCAGAGCCTGCAGGAGATGATCGATCGTAATCAGGCCGACTATAGGCTTGCCAAAAGATCATATGTGCCGGAAATCATGGTGACGGGCGCTTACGGCCAGCGCGAAAATGCTCACAAAACAGGCGCAAAGCCTACGGTCATGACCGATGCTGACGGCACATCGAGCCTGGTTACAATGCGGGAGCTGAATCAGCAGACGGAGCGCCCTGATGTGTTCAGCGTGGTTGTGGGAGTAAATGTGCCCATATGGTTTCGCAGGAAGCAAAACAAAAAAGTTGCCGAAACCCATCTCATGATCGAGCAGTCAAAGGCTGAATACCGGGCTTTGGCAAACGAAGTTCAGTATAAAATACGGGACCTCATGGCAAAGCAGGCTCGCGAAACCGAGCTCATCGAGCTGTATGAGCACGGCATTATCCCGCAGGCGACTCAGTCGCTCAATTCCGCCATTGCGGGCTATCAGGTGGGCTCGGTTGATTTTCTCATGCTGCTCGACAGCCAGGTCACACTCTGCAATGCCGAACTGCAGGCGAGCACGGCCCGGGTCGAATACCAGAAGAATCTCGCGGAGCTCGAGGCTGTGGTGGGAGGAAAGCTGTTTTGATTTTTGTACTATTGAAC
>CAWDSQ010000014.1:0-275671 GCA_963804955.1 uncultured delta proteobacterium
CAGACGGTAGACAGTATTCCCTGGCGCGTCGAAACGAAATTTAGCGCAGGCTGGCCATCACCTGCGCCATTGCCAGCGCGGTCTGCGCGGCCTCGCGGCCGCGGTTGTGCTTCGGGTCCAGGCAGCGCGCGCACGCCTGCTCCTCGTTTTCCAGCAGCAGCACTTCGTGGACGACCCGCACCTCGTGCTCCACTTGAATCTCCATCAAGGACCGGCTTACGGCTTCGCCGATGTGCGCCGCATGGACCGTCTGCCCGCGCAGGATTACGCCCAGGCAAATGATGGCGGAGCGTGCGGCATGACGGGTGATACGGGATGCCAGAGCAGAGGATTCCCGGCAAGTCGCGCCGCCACGACCGGAATCCGTTGCCATTCGCCGCATTGCGCAGAAGCATCTCAGTGAACCGATGCAGATAACCACAAAAGTGCGCACCACGACAGCCGACACAATCCGCCACCGCTACTGGATGGTCAGCGGCATCCATAAGCTCGATGCCCTGACGCGCATACTGGAGTCTGAGACCTTCGACGGCATCATTGTTTTTGTGCGGACGAAAAGCAGCACGGCAGAGCTTTCAGAAAGGCTCCAGGCCCGCGGCTATTCTGCGGCGCCGCTCTGCGGAGATATTTCCCAGAGCACGCGGGAAAAAACCATAGCGCAGCTGAAAGCGGGGAAGCTCGATATCCTGGTCGCCACCGATGTGGCGGCCCGCGGCCTCGACGTTGACCGGATCAGCCATGTTATCAATTACGATATTCCCTATGATACCGAATCCTATGTCCACCGCGTCGGGCGCACGGGCCGGGCCGGGCGCACGGGCGACGCCATCCTGTTTGTAGCACCCCGCGAGCGGCATATGCTGGGAGCCATAGAGAAGGCCACACGGCAGAAGATCGACATGATGCAGCTGCCCTCGACGGAACTGATCAACAACAAGCGCATAGCCCGCTTCAAACAGCGCATTACCGATACGCTGTCAGCAAATGATCTGGGCTTTTTCTCTCAGCTTATAGCAGGCTACCGCCAGGAGCATAATGTGCCTGAGCTTGATATTGCCGCCGCCCTGGCAAAACTGCTCCAGGGAGATGAGCCTCTTTTATTAACGGAAAGAAAAAAACAGGAGGCCCTGAGGCCTGATGACAGACCCCGGCAGACGCAGGAAGACTTCAGGCCGAGGCGCGGCGCCATGCCTGCTGACAGGCCCCGTCAGGGCCGCGACGACACCCGGGCCCGGCGTGCCATACCGCCTGACAACCCCCGGCAGGCGCACGACGCACCAAGGCCCAGGCGCACCGTCCCGGAGGCAGCCACGGAAAAAGGTATGGAGCGGTTTCGTATTGCCGTCGGCCGCATGCACGGCGTAAAGCCCGCCAATATTGTCGGCGCCATTGCCAATGAAGCAGGCCTTGAAAGCAAGCATATCGGAAGGATCGATATCTATGATGATTTCAGCACGGTTGACCTGCCTGAAGGTATGCCGCGCAACATCTTTAATTCACTGAAAAGGGTCTGGGTTGCCGGACAGGAATTAAAAATCGCCAAGCTGAGCAGCCCCGAAAAACAGCCCTCCGCTCACAAGACACAGAAAGCAGCGCCTGCGGAGAAAAAAGACAAGAAGCCTGCACGGAAGTTTGATGATTGATGCTCAGCGCCTGCACGGCAGGGCATCCCGGTAGATAAAATTGATTTTGCCCTGAAAGGGCGTGAAGAGATTTCAGGAGATACCTCTGTTGCCCGCCGCACATAAAAGGGGGCTGCGCTCAGAAAAATTACAAAGGAGCCACTGGTATGAATGATAAAGATTTTTCTGAAGTGCTGGCCTGCTTTAAAGAAGCCGGACAGATCAAAACCGGGAGCAAAAAGCCTGGCAGGGTTTCTAAAATCGATCCGCCCGCTGTCAAGCCGGTTCACACGAAACATTCTTGTGCGCAGGGCAATAACAAAACCATAAGCGCCAAAACCTCAAGCAAAAAATTCACGCCGCATAAAGACATTAAAAAACCCCACGGTCTTTAAAAATCGGGTTAGGTCCTCATTGACAAGTGCGCGTGCGGTTAGCAGCCTGCTGGCCCAGCATTCTCTGTGACTCGAGCGAAGCGGGCGGTGCAAAGCCTAAGCCTACTCCTGCAAAAGCCGCTCGACAAGCTGCACAGCGGCCTGCACGCCTGCATCATCAAGCCTGCCTGCATGGGCAAAACGCACCAGCCCTTTTTTATCAACAATGATTATATTGCTCTGGTCATCCGCCATTTTAAAATCGCGAAACATGGCGCCGTCGGAGTCGGTGTAGATGATGAGGTTTTCTTTTTTGGAAACAGCGGCAACGCGGTTTGCGCAGATGGAGCGGGCAAAGCCGAAAAAGGAAAAGCAGTTGATGACCGGAACGATGGCGGGAGAGGCGCTGTCTGACTGGCGCCAGCGCTGCAGCACGGCCTGCTTAAACGGGCGGTTCACCTCGGCAGTGCCTTTTGTTTCATAGGTGATGATGGCGACACGGCCTGCGATATCCCTGGACGAGAGAGCGCTCTTTTCAGCCTGCACGGTAAACGGCGGCATTGTGTCGCCGGGCTGCAGCGCAAAAGCTGCAGTCTGCGACAAAAAGAGAAACAGGGCCGCGGCACACACAATGCCCGGCCCTGCATGTTGATACTGTTGATGCCTGCTGTTCATGACAGCGGTTTTTTCGACGTCAGCGTCGTGGGCGGAGCAAAGGCAATGCCGTGTTTTTTACAGAGCAGGTTGGCGGAAATCCGGGCCGATTCATATATGGTGGGCAGGCCGCTGCCGGGATGCGTGCCGCCGCCGGTGAGGAAGCAGTTGTCAAACTCCTCAAACTGGTTGCGGGGCCGGAAATAGAGCATCTGGCTCCAGTTATGCTTCAGGTTGAAAGTTGCGCCGACGCAGACATTATAATCGTTCTCCCAGTCGGCAGGCGTAATCATCTTTTCCACCTCTATGTGCTGCCTGATATCTTTCAGCTCCGTCCTTTTCTCAATCCGGTCAAGCAGCCTGTTTCTGAAACCGGCCTTTTCAGCCTCCCAGTTGATGCCGCCACGGTTGTTGGGAGCGGGCACAAGGACGTACAGGGCCGATTTGCCCTCCGGGGCAAGGGTCGGGTCGGTGATTGAAGCGTTCTGGATATAGAAGGAAAAATCCTTTGAAAGCACGCGGCGCACGAAAATATCGTCGACATTGGTCTTGTAGTCATCGGCGAAAAAAACATTGTGATGCGGAATATCATACACCTTGTCAAGGCCAAGGTAGAGCATGAACGTGGAGCAGGAAAACTCCATGCTGTCGATACGCTGGCGCGAGTACTTGCGCAGGTCCGCGGGGTCAAAAAGCTCCTTCATGGCATAGCCGAAATCGGCATTGATGATAAACTCGTCTGCCGTGTGGGTCTCGCCGTTTTCAAGCTCAATGCCCGTGATGGTGCGGTCTTTCACAATGAAGCGCTTGACCGGCGCATTCTTCACCACCCTGCCGCCTTCCTCTTCAATGATTTTTTCCATGGCACAGGGATATTGCGTTTAAGCCCCCCTGAACATGATAAATGCCGTAGGCATGCTCAATCAGCGGAATAATGGTAAAAAAGGCCGGGCACTCCCAGGCCGACATGCCGAGATATTTCGCCTGAAACGTGAAGGCAAGGCGCAGGCTGTCGTGGACAAAATAATCGCCGAGCTTGTCAAACATGGTGCTGCCCACAGCCAGGTAGGGAACGGCGCGCAGGAGCTTCAGATCGAGAAAGTCGGAAAGTTGCGAATAGGGTTTCTGTATGCAGGGGAAGAGCTTTTCAAAGCGCAGCAGCTCTTCCTGCATGAAAATATCATAGCCGTCCGAGCTGCCGGGAAACACCGAGGCCAGCTCTTCCTTCATCTGCTGCCGGTCGCCCGTCATCTTCAGCTCGAAGTCGCTGAACTTGAGCCGGTACATGGGGTCGAGCCTGGTCACCTTCATATAGTCTTCAGGCTTTCTGCCCGTTTCTTCAAACATCTCCCGCAGGATGAAGTTCATCATGAGAAATGTGGGGCCCGTATCGAAGGTGAAGCCGTCGAGCCTGATCGGAGCATTCCTGCCGCCCACCTCGGCTGCCTTTTCAAACACGGTGACCTTGAAGCCCCGGTGCGCCAGAAGCATGGCACTGGTGAGCCCGCCGGGACCTGCCCCAACGATAATGACCTCTTTTTTTCATGGATGGGCTCCTGCTTGTTTTATTTGTTTTAATATTATAGTATTGAATAAAAAAAACAACCTTACTTTTCGAATATGCCTTTAATAGGCTCTGTTGAACAATGCCTGGCTACATGCTACAAAAAGACATGACTCTCACCATCTGCGCTTCGGGCTGTGCTGCCTGTTTAAAAATGAGCCGATCACGTTCAGACGAACAACGGCAGGATTCCTGCTGAAAAAGCAGCCCGACGAGCAGAAAAGCCTTCTTGCCGCACTCTGCCTGCACAATGCCCGGTCGCTTCTGGCAGCGCTCTCCTATTGCCGCGATCACGGCATCGGCTGCTTCCGCATCAACAGCCAGATTCTGCCGCTCAAGACGCATCCCGAAGCTAGGCTATGCAGTCAGCGACCTGCCGGGCGGCAGCGATATAATCGACAGTCTTCAAGGCATGCGGCGCATTCTGCCGGCGCCATGATCTGCGCACCACCTTTCACCCCGATCAGTTTATTGTGCTCTCATCTCCTGATCCGGGCATTGTGCAGCGCTCGGTTGCCGAGCTTGTGTATCAGGCAGAAGTTGCAGGCTGGGTGCATGCCGATGTCATCAACCTGCATGGCGGCGGGGCCTATGGCGATAAAAAAACAGCCCTGCACCGCCTGGTGCGCGTCATCCGCAGTCTTCCGCAAAAAGTCCGGTCCCGGCTCACGCTTGAAAATGACGACCGCGTCTACACGCCCGCCGACCTGCTGCCGGTCTGCCATGCGACGGGCGTGCCCCTTGTCTACGATGTGCATCACCACCGCTGCCTGCCCGACGGCCTGAGCGTGGAGGATGCCACGCAGCAGGCCCTTGCCACCTGGAACCGCGAGCCGCTGTTTCACCTCTCAAGCCCGCTTGGCGGCTGGCATTCCGGCACACCGCGCAGCCATGACGATTATATCGACCCTGCCGATATGCCTGCATGCTGGCGTGATCTGCAGATAACGGTCGAGGTGGAGGCAAAAGCAAAAGAGCTGGCAGTAAAAAAACTCATGCAGCATATGACTCAACAGCCATAATGCAGCCGGTGGCAGAGGACCAAATAAACATTTCTTTCACGCTCATGTCATGCTAGCATTGACAGAAAACTACGAGGCGGCACAGCCCCTGCATAACCGGCAGGCAGCAAAACACCTTTCATAATCCGCGATGCAGTACGAAGCCACGCAAGAAAACCCTGGATATTTCAAGGCACAACGATACATGCTCCATCATCACGGCAGAATACTTTTTTTCATCTCCCGGCTATGCATGCTCCTGCTGGCTCTAGCCCTGCCGGCAGCGGCCCGGGGAGCCGGCATATCCATCACGAGCATTGAGCAGCTGCAGAAAATAGGCCGTGATCCTGCCTATCCTCTTTCGGGGTCCTATGAGCTGGCAGGCGATATCGATGCAGCAGGCACAAAAACCTGGAACAATGGCGCAGGGTTTTCCCCCATCGGCACTGCCACTGCCGGTTTCACCGGCAAACTGAATGGCAGGGGCCATACGGTGCGGGGATTGCACATCAACCGGCCCGCAACCAGCCATATCGGATTATTCGCCTCAATTGGCCCCGGCGCAGCCATCAGCAATACCGGCATTGCAGATGTTTCAATAACGGGCGGCTCTTTTGCCGGCAGCCTTGCGGGTTCAAATATGCGGGGCGCCATCACAAACTGTTTCAGCTCGGGCACAGTACAGGGCATGTCGCGTGTCGGCGGACTTGTGGGCACTACTGCCGGCGCCATAACCAACTGCTTCAGCACGGCGCAGGTAAAAGCAGCGGGTACTGATGCCGGAGGCCTTGTCGGATATAATGCGGGCGGGACAATCACCAATTGCTTCAGTACGGGCGCCGTCAGCGGCAAAGGCGCCTCTGTGGGCGGCCTGGTAGGCGCAAAAACCAAAGGCGCCGCAATCAACTGTTTCTGGGACACGCAGACATCAAAGCGCACAACCTCAGCCGGCGGCACGGGCAGAACAACCGCAGACATGATGTCCCGCCAGACTTTCAGCAAAGCCGGATGGGATTTTATTCATGTTTGGAAAATGTTGCATGGCCGGACCTATCCATCGTTCCGGAGTGCAAACGATGTGCCCGCAGCAACAGCAGACCTGTACAGCGCAGACATGCACACGCCGCTTGTGATTGCAGCCCCCGGCGTGCTTGCCAATGACACTAACCCGGGCGGCGACAATCTGACGGCAGCCATGGTACGGGCCCCGTCGCACGGGACCCTGAGCCTGCAAGCCGACGGTTCATTCGCCTATACCGCCGATGGCGCATTTACCGGCACTGACAATTTCACCTATTCGGCGCATGCTATCTCGTCAAAAAGCGCGCCTGCATCAGTCACCATACACGTAGAAAACAAAGGGCCATCGGCTGCTCCGGACAGCTACCGGGCCCGCAAAAACAACCCGCTTTCGATTGCCGCGCCCGGCGTACTCGGCAATGATACAGATCCGGGCGGCGACAATCTGACGGCAGGCCTTAAAGCCGCCCCGGTGCACGGAACTCTTGATTTACATGCAGACGGCTCGTTTATCTATACCCCTGCTGCAATCGGCTTTACCGGCGCCGACAGCTTTACCTACACGGCAAGAAACAGGCTGTATGCGAGCAATACGGCAACCGTCACCGTGGTATTGGAAAACCAGGCGCCCCTGGCTCATGCCGACAGCGTATGCACGGAAAAAAACGTCTTTTTGATGATGCCCGCGCCCGGCGTGCTCGGCAATGACACGGATGCAAACTGGGATAATCTGACGGCAATCATAACAGGCAACCCGTCGCATGGAACACTTGTCTTGAGTGCGGACGGATCATGTATCTATACCCCGGCTGCCGGCTTTACCGGCACCGACAGCTTTACCTATATGGCAAACGACGGCACGCTCAACAGCGCCCCTGCACAGGTCACGGTAGCCGTCACCAGCCACAGAATTTCTGCTGCTGCGGATGGCTACAGCACGGTACAGAACAAACCGCTTTTTGTAATTTCGCCCGGCGTGTCTTATAAATGACGCCGATGCGCAGGGCCATACCCTGACCGCACTGCTCACAAGCCCGCCGTCGCATGGAACGCTTGCTTTGAATGCGGACGGGTCATTTCTCTACACCCCTGCCGCCGGTTTTACCGGCGCTGACAGCTTTACCTATACGGCAGGCGACGGCGCGGAATACAGCGCCGCTGCAAAGGTAACGGTAACCGTCACCAGCCACGAGCTTTCGGCAGGCGCAGACAGCTACAGCACAGAAAAAAACATTCTCATTTCGGTCGATCCGCCCGGCGTGCTTGACAATGACTCCGATTCCGAGGGACACAGGCTGCAGGCAAACCTGGAAGTCGCACCCGAGCACGGCATTTTGTCGCTGAATACCGACGGTTCATTCATCTATATTCCAACGACCGGTTTTGCCGGCATCGACAGGTTCACCTATACTGCAAGCGACGGAGCGGATCACACAGCCCCTGCAGCAGTCACGATAACCGTGAGCACTCCTGCGCTTGTGGCGGCAGAAGACACCTACTGGACGGAAAAAAACTCCCGGCTTTCAGTGCCCGCTCCGGGCGTGCTTGATAATGACAGCGACCCGAACGGCACTGGCCTGACCGCAATCCTGGTACGGGCACCGGCACGGGGGATCCTTGCCTTGCAGGCAGACGGCTCGTTTACCTATACCCCTGCCGCTGATTTTACCGGCATTGACAATTTCACCTACAGGGCGCACGATAGCGCTGACAACAGCACAGCAGCGACAGTCGTGATAGCTGTCTCGAGCAGTCAGCTTACTGCTGCTGGAGACAGCTACGGCACGCAAAAAAACACGGCACTGTCGGTCGCTTCGCCCGGCATACTTGCAAATGACGCTGCCCCAAAAGGCGGCAGCCTCTCAGCGCTTCTCATAAGCAGCCCTTCGCAGGGAAAACTCTCCTTAAAAGCGGACGGAGCATTTATCTATACCCCTGCTGCCGGCTTTACCGGCCCCGACAGCTTTATCTATCAGACAAGCGACGGCATGCACAGCAGCCCCCCGGCCGCGGTTACGATAGCCGTAAACAGCCACAGGCTGTCGGTTGAAACAGACAGTTACACCGTTGAAAAGAACACCCCTTTTCAGATTCCCGCCCCCGGCTTACTGATCAATGATACTGATGCGCTGGGCCATACTCTGACGGCGCTTCCGGTAGCAGATCCCTCGCACGGAACCCTTACCCTGAGCGCCGACGGCGCATGTATCTATATACCGGACACCAATTTTACCGGCACCGACAGCTTCACCTATAAGGTAAGCGACGGCGAGGAAGACAGCTCTACCGCAACGGTCGAAATAACAGTTGCAAACAGCGCGCCGGAGGCATATGAAGACCGCTACAGCACAGAAAAAAACACCCTGCTTGCGGTTGCAGCTCCCGGCGTGCTTGACAATGACAGTGATCCAAATGGCGATACCCTGAAAGCAATCCTGGTAGCTGGTCCGGCCTCTGGAACACTTACCATGCAGGCAAACGGCTCATTCACCTATATCCCCTCTGCCGATTTCAGCGGAACAGACAGTTTTACCTACACGGCAGCCGACGGCGCCGATACCAGCACGGCTGCGACAGTGACGCTCACAATCAACAACTACAGGTTTGCTGCTGCCGAAGACAGCTATCGCGGCGAGAAAAACACCCCTCTTTCTGTTGAACCTCCCGGTGTGCTTGCCAATGACAGCGCTGCTGAAGGGAGCATGCTGAGAGCAAACCTCGTCAGCAGCCCTTCGCTTGGCTCCCTTGTTTTGAATGCTGACGGCTCATTCACCTATACCCCTGATGCGGATTTCAGCGGAACAGACAGTTTCACCTACACGGCAACCGACGGCTTCGAAGACAGCCCCCCTGCAACGGTCACGTTAACCGTCAACAGCCACAGGATTTCGGCTGGCGCAAACAGCTACAGAACAGAAAAAAACAAGCCGCTTTCAGTTGCTGCGCCCGGCGTGCTGGGCAATGACAGCGACGCACAGGACCATCCCCTGACAGCGCTTCTTGTACAAGCCCCGTCGCACGGAACCCTTGCCCTGGGCGCAAATGGTTCTTTTATCTATACCCCCGATAAAGGCTTCTCGGGCACCGACAGTTTTATCTACAAGGCAGGCGATGGCATGGAAGACAGCTCCCCTGCAGCGGTCACCATAACCGCAGCAAACAGGGGCCCTGCGGCTGCCGCAGACAGCTGCACCGCCGACAAAAACGGCTTGCTTTCGGTGGCAGCCCCCGGCGTGCTGGGCAATGATACCGATCTGGACGGCGATCCTCTGACAGCAATCCTGGCTGCCGCCCCGTCGCACGGGGACCTTACGTTTAATACGGACGGCTCATTCACCTATATACCTGGCCGTGATTTCAAAGGGACAGACACCTTTACCTACAAGGCGGCCGATGGCGCTGACAACAGCACTGCAGCCCAGGTTACGATAGCCGTCAAAGCACAGCCTGCGGCTGCAGCCGACAGCTACAGCACGCAAACAAACACCCCGTTTCTGGTCGCATCCCCGGGCGTGCTTGAAAATGACGGCGCTGCAAGCAACGGGGAGTTGACGGCAATGCCCCTGCGCATGCCGGCACATGGCTCCCTGGCTTTAAATTCTGACGGCTCATTTCTCTATATCCCTGATGCCGGTTTTACCGGCACCGACAGCTTTACCTATACGGCAAAAGAAGAAGCGGCAGAGGCGCCCCCGGCCGCGGTTACGATAGCCGTCAACAGCCATGTGCTTTCGGCTCGCGCAGACAGCTACAGCACAGAAAAAAACAACATCCTTTCGGTTGCAGCTCCTGGCGTGCTTGACAACGATACCGATGCAAACAGCCATAGCCTCACGGCACGTACCGACAACGCCCCGTCGCATGGCACCCTGGCACTGAACACCGACGGCTCGTTCATCTATACCCCCGACAAAGACTATAGCGGCACGGACAGCTTCACCTACAAGGCTCATGACGGAGCTGAAGACAGCGCCCCGGCAACCGTCGAACTCCAGGTCACCGCATATGCCGGTCCTCCGGAAACAATCTACGGTGAGAGCTTCGCCGGCCCTGAAACGATTCGCATATACCGCGACAGGACGCTTGCGCACACACCGCCAGGCAGGGCCGCGCTGAAGCTGTATGACCGTATGGCTCCTGCGATTGATACACTACTGGGACAAAGTGATTTGCTCCGGCGGGAGGCTGGAAGGATGATCGAAAAACTGCTGCCGGCGCTGCAAAAAAAAACTGAAGGCTCACACAGCACGCAGGATAATGACACCGGGGCGAAACGGTGATGTGCGTGCCGGCACTGAAGCATCAAAATGAAATGGTTTGATCCTCGGGGATATAGACCACTTCCCTTTCAAGCATGACACCGAACTGCTCACATACGCGCCTCCGCCCGGTCTCGATAAGCTCTTTCACGTCACCGCTCCCGGCCCCGCCCGTATTGATGATCCAGTTTGCATGCTCATGGGACACCATGGCCCCCCCGCAGCGCAGGCCCTTCATGCCTGCCTGCTCAAGGTACCAGCCTGCTGAATGTTCTGCACCGGCTGGATTTTTAAATGTCGATCCGAATGTATGGCGGCTGTGGGGATGGGCGGCGCTGCGCCGGGCAAAAAGCGCCTTTATATCTCCCAATGCCTGGCCGGGCACGGTATCCCGCTGCTCCGGCAGCCTGAATACGGCTTCAAGAATAATATGCTGTGTCCGGCAGACTATACTCGTCCGGTACGAAAACTGTAAGTCCCCATGCTCCAGCCAGTGCTCTTCGAAGCTGACGGGATCAAACACACGGGCCCGCAGAAGATGGCATGCAATCTCCTGCCCCTTACCAGTGCCTGCATTCATACGAACGGCGCCGCCAATGCTCCCGGGAATAACACCCATATACGCGCACCCCGCATATCCCTGCCGCGCCAGCTCCGCCCCCAGTTTTATGAGCGGCGCACCCGCACCGGCAGAAACCGTTCCGGCGCTTTTTTGAAACAGCACCTCCCTGAATGCGCCGGAGAGAACCGCCACAACGCCCTGAATACCATCATCGCGTATGAGCACATTTGAGCCATGGCCCAGCACATACAGCGGCAGCCTCCTTTCACGGGCAAAGGATGCAACCTGCCGCAAGTGGGGCATTGACGCAGGAGCAGAAAAATAACGGGCCTGCCCGCCGATGCCAATAGTGGCATATGCGCTCAGGGGATGATGTTCAGCTATGCAGCCGGGAACCGTCATTATGCACGCACCAAAAATTAAAAATATTTATTATTATCCCCTGTAGTTTTCAAAGAGTCAATCCGTTTGCGCTTGACACTGTCACGACTCATGGCCTAAACTCTGCCTGTAAGATCAATCTTAGGGACTGCATTCCATGAAAATTCTGGTCACCGGCACCGCTGGATTCATTGGATTTCATCTGGCAAAAAGGCTGCTTGAGCGCGGCGATGAAGTCATCGGTATCGACAGCATCAACGACTACTATGACATCAATCTTAAATACGGCCGCCTGGCAGAAACAGGCATACAGCGAGAACAGCTGCGCTACGGCAGGCCTGTTCAAAGCTCCGCATACGGGCAGCATGCTTTCATCCAGCTCAAACTGGAAGACCGCGAAGCACTGCTCTCTATTTTCAGGGAGCACCGGTTCGACTGCGTCTGCCATCTTGCCGCGCAGGCGGGAGTGCGCTACTCACTCACCAACCCCGGTGCCTACATCGACAGCAATATCACCGGCTTTATAAATATTCTTGAGGCCTGCCGGAACAATCCCGTGAGGCATCTCTCCTATGCCAGCAGTTCAAGCGTCTACGGTCTCAACCAAAACATGCCTTTTTCGACCCATCATAATGTCGATCATCCCGTCAGCCTGTATGCCGCAAGCAAAAAGGCAAATGAGCTCATGGCCCATTCTTACAGCCACCTCTACGGCATCCCGACCACGGGGCTTCGGTTCTTCACCGTCTACGGGCCCTGGGGCAGGCCGGACATGGCGCTGTTTCTCTTCACCAAAGCCATTCTTGAAGAAAAGCCCATAGATGTCTTCAACAACGGCCGGATGCGGCGCGACTTTACCTATATCGATGATATTATCGAAGGCGTTATTCGCATCATCGACCAACCGCCTCAGGGCAACCCGTCCTGGGACAGCCAGAACCCCGACCCCGCATCAAGCAGCGCTCCGTATAAAATCTACAATATCGGCAACAGCTCTCCCGTTCGCCTGCTTGACTTTATTGAAGCACTTGAAGTCGAGCTTGGCAAAAAAGCTAAAAAAACCATGCTGCCGCTGCAGCCCGGGGATGTGGAGGCCACCTGGGCCGATGTTGAGGACCTTATGGCCGCTACCGGCTACCAGCCTTCAACGCAGGTACAGGAAGGCATCAGGCGGTTTGTGGCATGGTATAGAGAGTATTACCGGGTTTAAGATTCGCCGGACAGGCACGGAGCATACGCCATGCGCATGCTCCCCCCCTTCATACATCACCCCGTTGCAGGACCTGCCGGAAGCAGTAAACAGCTAAAAGCATGCGCACGGTATCTGCTTATCCCGAACACGCAGTGGTTGAGTTGCCTTCTTCAGGCACCATGCCATAGGCGATGGTTTTCCGAAGACAATAAAGGCCTGCTCAGGGCTGTGCCTGCTCTGCCTCAAACTTCGTAGCCTCATCAATCAGCATGATGGGTATATCATCCCTGATGTGATACACCAGCTTACATGCCTCACAGATGAGTCCGTCGCCAGCCTGGTTCAGGAAGATAGCCCCCTTGCATTTGGGGCAGGCGATAATATCAAGAAGTTCTTTGCTGATGGCCATAGACAGGTATCCTCTTTAAACGATCGATAAAATGCATACGCTCTATGCTATAGGCGGACGGCTGCATGCAGAGGCGCAGGTTCAAGGCGCCTGACACAGATACTGCGAGCAGACCTGCAGCACGTCTTCAACGGGTATATCGGCCATGCAGCGATGATGGCCCTGCGGACATGTTTTTTTTCTATAGCAGGGGCTGCAGGCAAGCTCTTTTCTGATAACACTGTGACACGAGCCGAAGGGGCCGGTCCGCCACGGCGCCGTGGGGCCGAACAGCGCCGCAACCGGCGTGCCGACGGCACAGGCAAGATGCATGGGGCCCGAGTCCATGGCGACCATGAGCGCTGAGCGGGCAAGCAGGCAGGCCAGCTCCCGCAGCGTTGTGCGGCCGGCAAGATTGAGGGCAGGTCCCGTCATGCTGGAGATGATGCTGCCGGCATGCATGTTGTCTGATGCTGCACCGACAAAAACGATACGGGCATCATACTTCTTTCGCAGGCTGTCGCAGACCATTGCAATATTGCCGGCATCCCAGCATTTGGTCGGCCAGGCTGCAAAGGGATGTACACTGATAAGCGGGCTGCTGGTCTGAATCTCATGGCCGGCAAGAAGCCGTTGTACGCTTTTTTCCTCCGGCTCTCCCCAAAGCGGAGAAAAAACAGCGGCATCATCATCAATGCCAAGCTGCCGCAGCAGGCCCATATGCCGCTTGATCGCATGATCATTAAAATCCGGCGCCGGTGCCCGCTCAGTATAAAAAAGGGTGGCAAACTCACGGGCGTTGGTAAAGCCTATTGTGCGTTTTCCGCGGGCCAGGCCCGCAAGAACAGCGCTTTTGAAAAGCCCCTGAAAATCAAGAACCAGATCATACTCGGTGTTTCTCAACCGGCGAAAAAAAGCGCCGGCTTGCGCGGAAGCTGCAGCAACGGCTCCTGTCCGCACCAGCCGGAGCCATTCTGTTCGTTGTGAGACGAGCAACGAATCTATTCCCTCATAGCCGTAGAGCAGCTCCGCCGCAGCCTGCTCAACAACCCAGGTGATATGACAGCCGGGCAGATATTTTTTAAGGAGATGCACCGCCGGCAGAGTATGCACGACATCGCCGATGGCGCTGAGGCGTATGATTAAAACCCTCATCATGCAGCGTCAGCAAATGGTTTTCAAAAGAAGTGAGGATAGGCCGGGGGCAGTACCGTGTCAATACAAAAGTTGCCGCAGGCCGCGAAACGCTCCCGCGGCGGCAGTATAAAAAACGACCGCCGAAAACCCCTGGCGGTCATTCACAAAAATGTTATTGTTAAAGTCTTAATAATGCTTGTGGGCAGGCTTCCCGATAGAAAAAACATTAAACCCTATATCAAAAAGCTTCTTATGATCCAGAACATTCCTGCCGTCAAATATGCACGCCGGCTTTTCCATGCTGTCAAATATCCTCGTATAATCAAGGGCCTTGTACTGCTGCCACTCGGTACAGATTGCAATGGCATGGGCGCCCTGAGCGGCCACGTACGGATCGCTGACCATTTCCACCTTGTCAAGACAGTCTGCAAGGTCGATTTTTGCATTATCAAGGGCTTCCGGATCAGTAATAACAACCCGTGCGCGCTCTTCCAGAAGCTGCCGCACCACGTCGATTGCAGGGGATTCGCGCGTGTCGCCGGTGTCGGCCTTGAAGGCGAACCCGAACACGGCAATTCTTTTATCTGCCACCGTGTTGAACATGGCCGCTATCATATTGGCGACAAAGCGGCGCTTCTGGTAGTTGTTCATAAGAATGACGCTCTCCCAGTAGCGGGCGACTTCATGCAGGCCGTAATTTTCTGCTATGTAGACAAGATTCAGAATATCCTTTTGGAAGCAGGAGCCGCCGAAACCGACGCTCGACGAGAGGAACCGCGGGCCGATACGCGAGTCCATACCGATAGACCGGGCTACTTCGGCCACGTCGGCCTCGGTCTTTTCGCACAGCGCGGAAATCGAGTTGATCGATGAAATGCGCTGCGCAAGAAAGGCGTTGGCAACGAGCTTGGACAGCTCCGCGCTCCAGACATTGCTCGTAATGATCTTGTCGCGGGCGACCCAGTTGGCGTATATTTCAACAATCACATCACGGGCCTTGATACCGGCGGGGGTGTCCTTCGCTCCGATAAGAACGCGGTCCGGGCTCTGCATATCAGCCACGGCCGTGCCTTCGGCAAGAAACTCGGGGTTCGAGAGAACCTCAAAATGCAGGCTTTTGTCATTGGCGTTTAAAATGCGCGACATGGCGGCAGCCGTTCTGACCGGCAGCGTACTCTTTTCAACAATGATCTTGGGCTCGGTTGAAACCCGCATGATCATGCGCGCTGTCTTTTCCCAGTACTGCAGGTCGGCAGCCTTGCCCGCACCCGCGCCGAATGTTTTTGTGGGCGTATTGACCGAAACAAAAATTATCTCTGCGTCTTTAATGGCAGCCTCAACGTCGGTGGAAAAGAAAAGATTGCGGCCCCGCGCCTCTTTGACAACGTCAAGGAGCCCGGGCTCGTAAATAGGCAGATTGTCTGAATTCCAGGCCGCAATCCTGGCTGCATTGATATCAACAACGGTCACCTTATATTGCGGACAGCGTGCCGCTATCATGGCCATAGTCGGGCCGCCGACATAGCCGGCGCCGATACACAGAATGTTTCTGGCAAATGCTGCGGTAGATACCATCACAGAGTCCCTTCTCGTGAGATTATCAAAAAAAAAGCATCGGCTGCAATACTCTCCATGGCAACCATATGACTGCGGCAGGCTGGTGTGAAGTCTTATTTAAACACACGCTTAAAAATCGTCTCGACATGCCGCGTAAAAAATTCAGGGGTGCAGAGGCGCTTGATTTCCTCGGCAGGAACAACAGCCGTCACCTCGGCATCCTGGCAGATGGTAGCAACGAATGTTGACCGGGTTTCCCATGCTGCATGGGCATTTCGCTGAACCAGGCGGTAGCCGTCCTCCCGGGAAACGCCGCGCTGCGTCAGCTCAAGCAGTATCCGCTGCGAGTAGAAAATACCGCCTGTTTTGTTCATATTCTCCAGCATGTTCTCAGGATACACGAGCAGTTTTTTCAAAAGCCCGGTGAACCGCGCAAGCATAAAATCAAGCACAATAGTGCTGTCAGGTCCAATGACGCGCTCAACCGACGAGTGGCTGATATCGCGCTCATGCCACAGCGCCACATTCTCCATGGCGGCAAGAGCATTGGCTCGCAAAAGGCGGGCAAGGCCTGATACATTTTCCGAAAGAATGGGGTTCTTTTTATGCGGCATGGCCGATGAGCCCTTTTGCCCCGGCGAAAAATACTCGGACACCTCGGAGACCTCGGTGCGCATGAGGTGGCGTATTTCAGTTGAAAACTTTTCAAGCGAGCAGCCCACCTGCGCCATGGTGCAGAAAAACTCGGCGTAGATGTCCCTCTGCACGATCTGCGATGATACCGGCGCCGGCTTCAGGCCGAGCTCCGCGCAGACATACTCCTCCACAAAGGGAGGGATATAGGCAAACGTGCCCACGGCTCCGGAAATTTTGCCGACAGCGACATTCTCAGCTGCGGCCTGCATCCTGTTTTTCTGCCGCTGCATTTCATCAAACCACAGCGCCATCTTGAGGCCAAACGTGATTGGCTCGGCATGAATGCCGTGGCTGCGGCCGATCATGACGGTATCCTTGTACTGAAAGGCCTTGTCCTTAATGACCGCCAGAAGATCGTCGATATCCTGAAGAAGAATCTCGGCAGCCTGCTTCAGCTGCATGCTGAAGCTTGTGTCGAGAACGTCTGAAGAGGTCATACCCCAGTGAATATACCGGGCCTCTTCACCCACATACTCGGCTACGCAGGTAGTAAAGGCAATCACGTCGTGCTTGGTTGTTTTTTCTATTTCAAGAATGCGTTCGACATTGAAGTCGGCCTTATCCCGTATCGTTTTCAGCGCAGCCTCGGGCACCTGCCCCAGTTTGCACAGCGCCTCGCATGCTGCAACCTCGATCTGCAGCCAGGTCCTGAACCGATTCTCATCGGACCATATGCGTTTCATTATCTCGCGGCTGTAGCGGTCTATCATGATGCATCCTCCTGCTTGTCTAGAGTCCGGCTCATAGTTTTAAAAGAAAAGCCGTCCCCCGTCAATATAAATCAGCCCGATCCGCCGGGTGTCGACGTCGGTCTGTACATTTTTTGGTTTTTGCTATAGTATTTAAAATATATTATCATAGTATCAGGGCATATCTATGGCAACAAATCGAATCACCAAAGATGTCAATGCCTGCATCAGGCTTTTGTATACGGCCTCGGAGCAGGGCATTTTTTTTGTTGATGCCGCCGGGCATCTCCTTCAGGCAAACGCTGCTTTCTGCGATATGCTGGGGTATGCCGAGCACGACCTCACGGGCAAAACGTTTTTTGAAATCAACCAGGGCATGCTTCCGAATCTCGACGAATCTGTGCGTGATGGCATTGCCGATTTCGGCCTCTACTATTTCTACCTTGCCGAGCATGCCGCCCTGCCCGTAAAGCTCCTTTCAAGCGACGGAACACGCATTCTGGTAACCATGCGCTCCGTTATAACGCGCACCAGGGCCGGTGAGCCCGCTGTAGCCGCAGGCATCATCCGGCGCATGCAGGTACAGGTGCCGGATGAACAGCCCTGTGATCAGATTGACATGCAGGGCAACTGGGAGATCGAGCAAAACTACCGCAATATCCTGCAGTACTCGGGCGACGGCATTATGATCACCGATTTCAACAGCAGGATAGTCACGGTCAACGACTCGCTGGTGCGCATACTCGGCTATGAGAGCTGCGAAGATATCGTGGGAAGATATCTGCTGGAACTCGCTTCATTTGAAGGCGCCCATATGTGCACCACCGGTGAGCTGCTCTGCCTCGATAAAGACTATTATGATAAGCAAATCGAAGTCACCAATGAGCTTTTTGAAACCGGCCGTGCGCAAGGCATGTTTTATATGAATAAAAAAAACGGCATTGTCGTACCCATGGAGGCGACACTGTCGCTGCTCACAGACCCTGACGGCAACCGCCGCGGAACCATTGCCATCTGTCGCGATATCACCATACGGGTCAAGGCTGAAAAACAGCTTCTCAATACAAAGCTTTTTCTTGAAAACATCTTCGCCACGACGCGCGACGGCATCTATGTGTCCAACCCCCAGGGCCAGTGCATCATGATCAACCGGGCTTTCTCCGATATTACGGGATATACGCAGGATGAGCTTATCGGCTGCTCGCCGGCATCGCTGCTGGCTGATGACTCTGATGCTGAACTCTCTCAGCAGATAATGAAAGCCATGGACAACCAGGATGACCTGAGCCTCTTTGAAGCCCGCTGGAAGCGCAAAAACGGCGAGGTTTTTCCTGCCGAGGTCCGGCTTGCGGTGCTGAAAACCGAGTCGGGCGATTACAACGGCATTGTTGCATCCGTGCGCGATATAACAGAGCGCAGGCGCGTGCTTGAAGAGCTGCGACGATCACATGAGCAGCTTGAAGAAAAGGTGCGCGAGCGCACCGAAAACCTCGAAGAGATGAATACGGCCCTGCGTGTTTTACTGCAGGGCCGCGAAGAGGACAAACAGACCCACGAGGACAAAATACTGGGCAATGTCAGCGAACTGGTGCTGCCCTATCTGGATCGGCTGAAAACAACGCGTCTTGACGAACGGCAGCGTTCGTCCATCGCTATTATTGAGGCTAATCTGAAGGATATCGTTGCGCCGTTTGCCGGCAGGACGGCTTCACGCAACCTGTCGCTGACGCCCGCGGAGATTCAAATAGCCAACCTGATCAAGCATGGCATGACGGCCAAGGAAATCGCCGGTATCACCAGCCTCTCACCCCGCACCATCGAATGCCACCGGGCAAGTATCCGCAAAAAGCTCGGCCTCATAAACCGCAAGGTAAACCTGCGCGCCTACCTGCTGTCGTCAGGCTGAACCAGGCACACATAGCAGTGCAAACGCTGCGCATAAAAGACGCAAAATCATGCTGTGCAGCCTGATGCCGCACAGCATGATTTATTCAGAAACAGCCTCACCCTTTATGTTCAAGCACAATGCGAAGGATGCGGCGGATCGGCTCGGCCGCCCCCCACAGAAGCTGATCGCCGACGGTGAAGCAGGTCAGATAGTCGGGACCGATGTTCATTTTATGGATTCTGCCCACAGGAACAGTAAGCGTACCTGAGACCGCAGCAGGCGTCAGCTCCTTAAGCGTTTCCTCTTTGGTGTTCGGAACGACCCTGACCCACTGGTTGTCCGCGGCAATGATAGCAACCAGCTCGTCAAGGGGCACATCTTTAGAAAGCTTAATTGTGAGCGCCTGGCTGTGGCAGCGCATGGCGCCAACGCGCACACAAAGACCGTCGATGGGAATCGGATGTGACTCCCTGCCCAGAATCTTGTTGGTCTCAACAAGGCCCTTCCACTCCTCGCGTGTCTGGCCCTGCTCGACAGCGCGGTCGATCCAGGGGATAAGGCTTGCCGCCAGCGGCGCGCCGAAGTTTTCGGTGGGCAGGCTGCCGTCGCGAAGAGTTGCCGTCACCTTCCGGTCAAGGTCGAGAATTGCCGATGCCGGCTGTGCCAGCTCGGCCTGCGAGGCCTGGCCGAGGCCTGCCATCTGCGCCACCAGCTCGCGCATGTTTTTCGCGCCGGCGCCGGATGACGCCTGATAGGTCATGGAGGTCATCCATTCGATAAGGCCCTTATGGAAAAGCCCGCCCAGAGCCATGAGCATCAGCGACACGGTGCAGTTGCCGCCGATATAGTCTTTGATCCCGCCGGCAAGCCCCCGATCGATGACGTCACGGTTGATCGGGTCAAGCACGATGATGCTCTCCTTCTCCATGCGCAGGGTCGAGGCCGCATCGATCCAGTATCCCTTCCAGCCCGCGGCGCGCAGCTGCTTGTAGACGCTGCCCGTATAATCGCCGCCCTGACAGGTAACAATGATATCCAGGGCTGAAAGTTTTTTTATGTCATGGGCATCCTGAAGCGGCGGAATGGCAACGCCGATATCCGGGCCCTTCTGCCCGACCTGGGAGGTGGTAAAAAAAAGCGGTTCAAAGCCCTTGAAATCCTTTTCAGCCAGCATGCGCTCCATAAGCACCGAACCGACCATGCCTCGCCAGCCCACAAATCCGACACGTATCATGATGTTCTCTCCTTACACTTCTAATTAATAACCAAGGGTATTAAAACCCATCTTCATAAAAAACCATACCCATCAAGGGCGCGGGCTGCGCCTTGTTAACAGGGGGGACATTATATATTTTCGGCTGAAGAAATCAAGTTTCTAATAAAACCCTGCCCCGGCGCGAATGGCCGGGGCTGAATGGCAGCGGTAGCGACTGCATTGATTGTCCGGTACAGTCGCTACCGGCAAAAACAGAGAAGAAAACCATTGACTGCCCTGCGCAACAAGGGCATAGAGTACATGTGGTTACAGTTGTTACCAGATGGCGAGCTGGAGTTTTTTAAGCCAATTTTAGCGATATTATCTAAAAACAGCACCGAAAGGTACTCCTAAAGGGAACATGCCATGAATGCTTCTGAGACTTCCAAACTAACAAAGGATCGCCTCCTGCAAGAAAATTATTATCTGAGAAGTATCTTCATGACCATGGAGGAAGGGCTGATTATTACCGATAGGAATGGCTTTATACAAAAGGCAAACACCGCCATGGAAAAATTATGGGGCTACACTGAGGAAGAACTCATAGGCAAGCACGCTACGTTTCTCTCTGGGGGGGATTGTACTCTAGGAGAAAAACCTGCAAGCATAAAAAAACTTTATGCCGAAGGTTCAATGAAAAATATGGAGGGCATCTATAAAAAAAAGGATGGTTCTGTTTTTTATGCCTCGGCAAATTTGCAAATTTTGAAAGAAGCCGATGGCACAGTCATAGGGGCTATCGGGGTCTTGCGCGACATTACGGAAAGCAGGCAACTATACGAAGCCTTACGAAATGCAGAAAGACATTATCGCATCATAGCCGATTTCACCCACAACTGGGAGATATGGGTGGATCCTCAGGGAAACCTTAAATACGTGTCCCCATCCTGCAAGAGCATCACCGGCTACTCACCCCAGGAATTCTTCCTTCGTCCTGATTTTCTCAAAGAGCTGATCCTGCCGGAAGATATCGAGCCATTGAGAAAAGCCCACAAAAAAGCCTCTAAAGCAAGGAAAGAGCTTGAAATACAATTCCGCATCCGGCGGCGCGACGGACAGATACGCTGGATAGAGCTCACCAGTCAACCCGTCGTGATTGAAGGACGCTACCTGGGCCAGCGGGGAAGCGGCCGCGACATCACCAAACGCAAGCAGGCTGAAGATTCGCTGCGCCAGAGCGAGGAACGTTACCGCATTCTAACTGATACAGCGGCGGATGCCATCATTACAGCCAACGGCCAGGGATGCATCGTGTCATGGAACCATGGCGCGGAAAAATTGTACGGTTTTAAAGCGAAAGAAATTATCGGCCGGGACTGTGTTCTGATAATGCCGGAAAATAAACGTGAGCAACATACTAAAATTTTTACCATGTTGATTAAAGCAGGAAAGCCAATGGCCAGTGACGTGCCTGTCGAAGGGCTTGGCCGCAGGAAGGACGGATCGGTATTTCCCGTTGAACAGACCTTCAATTTGCACTGGTCCAACAATGAGCCGTTTTTTACTATAATCGTGCGTGACATATCCAGGCGCAAGGAAATTGAAAAGAAGCTCTATGAAAGCGAAGAGCTGTTCAGGCTGAATTTTGAAAACTCTCCAATCTGCATCGCCATTTTTGATCAAGACGGGGTATTGATAAAAGCCAGTACCTTCTGCGAACAGTGTTTCGGCCGCAGCAAAGATGACCTCGCGCGGCATGGCCTTGACACGTTTCTGCATCCGGAAGACGGCGGGAAAGGCCTTCAAGTCTTTACGACTGACCACGAAAGGTTACGACAGAATACTATCGTTGAGAATCGCTATATTGCCGGCGATGGCCGAACGATTTACACGAAGCAGAACATTCAAGGGGTTTTTGACAAGGATGGGAACCTTGTTTTTATTACCGTGCTCACCGAGGATGTTACGGCAGCTAAGCAGTTAAGCCTTATGAACAGTGCAATTATAAATAAACTCAAAGACGTTCATAGCCAACTCAAAGAATTTAACGACTTGCTGCCAGGCAATAAGCAATTTTTATCAACTAAATCTCTAAGCGATTACAGCCTCAGCCCCATGGAACACCGGATAGCATCCATGATACACCACGGAAACACGAATAAAAAAATCGCGCAGCAGCTCTGCATCGCAGAGAATACTGTCAAGCATCATATAACAAATATCTACAGTAAGCTGCGCGTAAAAAACCGGCTTGAGTTAAGCAATATGCTGCGAAAAAACCGCATTCTACCGTAAAGATTCACCGTGCTGCCTGCAGCCTCCTGCCAATGGCACATTAGTGCCTAAAAAATAGCCTCTAGGGCTATTGCTATATTCAAAAATAAAATTTACTATTTGTCCAACTACAGCCATTCGGAAGAATATATGGCTAAATAAAATACTCTGTTTTTTACTTCCTTCATTGCATGTAAGTAAAAAAGATAGCCATTCTGGGCTTTTAGGCACTTCGATGAACAGGCTTTTTTGTATTATTATCGACGCAGGGGTAGTTATCATATTTCTGATAACTGAATTGATGCCCGCCAAAATGCGTGATTCCATACTGGACGTGCTGTTTCACCCTGTAAGGTTCGCGCCGTTGTCTCATATCAAGGAAGCGACTGGCGCCCCGCATACAACTGAAAAAATCAACTCTAACTAATAGGTACTTCTTGAATAAAAAAGCCTCTTCTCATCGCCCGGCATTCGATTGTCGTGCATGACAGGGGTATAAAAATTTTTCGCCTAAACTCAGGGCGCTTTTCAAAAACAAGAGCAGTATCATCCGGGAACACCCTATATGTACAGATCTCATACGAGTGCCGAAATACGGTCAGAAAGAAATTTTTCGATGAGTGTCAAGAAAGGCAAACAAGTCCTTAAACACAAGACCCCTGTATTTCATCTAATCCTTGCATGGTCTATCGTTATAGCGCTCATGATTGCACTGGAGCTGTTATGGTAGCCTGCAAAGCCCGGCAAGAAAAATCGGCCAGGCGCATTGTGCAAACAGAATCCGGCATGTGCTGAGGCGGTCGCGTCAGATGGAATGTTCGGGTTTCATCCCGAAGAAAACAAAATGCCCCGTGAGACAAACAGTATGCGGCCCAATGTTGATGTTTAAATCTGCTGCTCATGCAAAAAAATCAGGGGGGAGCAGGGAGCCTGGCTGAAAATTGAAGCATATCTGAACAAGCATTCGCAAGCCGAGTTTTCGCACGGAATTTGCCCGGAATGCTCAAAAACGCTGTATCCGGAAATTCATTCACAAATCAATCCGGAAAAAAAGAGGGCGTAGCTTCAATTGTCACATACAAGCGATTGGCAGCCACGAACTGAAGTCGCTTATATGTTTGCAGGGTGAGCAGTGCGCACCGAATGAGCCTCCAGCCGCGGTGGTGCGAGGTTCGCACCCTACCAGCTTTTTTATATTCAAAAAATCAACGTATATATTGTTTATGAGCCTTCTAACGTGCCGGCCTGCTCTCTTGCTAGGCGACCGGCTTACCAATGCCTGCACTGCTGCCCTGTTCCGTTCCCTTCATAACCGTGAGGGCGGTTGAAACCATGGTAGAGATATCCGTAAGATTTGAGGGGACGATCATGGTGTTGT
Organism: uncultured delta proteobacterium; assembly: GCA_963804955.1. Classification (GTDB taxonomy): domain Bacteria; phylum Desulfobacterota; class WTBG01; order CAIYCZ01; family CAIRTM01; genus CAIWCT01. Next base: position 23,832 of record CAWDSQ010000014.1, read on the forward strand.
TGGCCTTGGCAAGATTGCCGAACTGGGCTATGTACAATTCCGCAATCCGCAGGTTGACTGCCTGAGGTCCATTGTTCAAACCGATCGATTTGGCTATCTCCGCGATACCGGCAGCGGTGGCCTCGGCCACAAGCGTTATCTCTTTGGCGCGGCCTTCGGCCTCGTTGATGCGGCGTTGTTTTTCCCCCTCTGATCGCAGGATGAACTCCTGCTTATCGCCTTCCGACCGGTTGATCTTCGACTGCCTTTCGCCTTCGGATTCAAGAATGAGTGCGCGCTTCTCTCTCTCGGCGCGCATCTGCTTTTCCATGGCTTCGCGGATCGTCTGCGGCGGCACAATATTCTTTACTTCGTAGCGCATGACCTTCACGCCCCAGGGCTCGGAAGCTTTATCGACTGCCGACACGATGGAGCTGTTGATGGTCTCGCGCTCTTCAAAAGTCTTGTCCAGAGGAAGCCTGCCGATAACGGAGCGCATCGTGGTCTGGGAAAGCTGGACAGAAGCGAACTGATAGTTGCTGATGCCGTAGCTGGCATTTTTCGGGTCGATAACCTGAAGATACAGAATGCCATCAACCTCCACAGGGATATTATCATTGGTTATACAGGTTTGGGGCGGGACATCAACAGCCTGTTCCTTGAGCGTGTGCTTGTATGATACACGGTCGATAAACGGTATGAGTATATGAAAGCCGGCTTCAAGCGTCGAAGAATATTTTCCCAGACGCTCGACAATGAATGCGCTTTTCTGCGGCACAATCATGACGGTTTTGAGAAATGCCACAACTATAAAGATGACCAGGCCGGTTAAAATTATAGTAGAAATTCCCATCGTAGATACCTCCTGTCGTAAGTGTTAGTAGCGTAGAGTATCCTGTTGCTGTGATACTGCCGTTTACATGTGTATAACGGCAGGGGCGCACCTGCATGTCCGCCCGATATAGCCGCCGCGCCATTTACAATGGCACGACCTTGAGCTTCAGGCCATTTCTGTCTATAATCCTGACGCGGGAATCGACATCAATGCTGTTATCAGACACAGCATCCCAGGCGACACCGTTAAATTCAACTTTTCCGGGTTTGCCGGGCTCTATGCGGGCCAGCACTACGGCCTCCTTTTCTAAATAATCATCGATATTCTGACCGGAATTTTGTTTTGATGAAACATACCCGAGAAACACCGGCTTGAGTTTTTTGCGCAGAAAGACAAGCAGCACGATGGATGAAACGGCAAAAACGCTGAGCTGCGCCGGGAGCCCTATGTTGAAAAGCAGGTAAAGCACCGTCACGATCCATGCCCCAAGCCCGAAAAACATCAGGATAAGGGACGGGGCGAACAGCTCCGTGAGCAGCAGTGCCAGGCCTGCAATAAACCATAACAAACCGGGGTTGCTCAGCATTTGCACAGACATACGCCGCCTCCATATAGTGTGCGTTGATGAAAATTGTTTTGGATGAGCAGAGTATAGGCCCGGGCCGGTTGTGTGTCAAAGAAAAAGAGGCCAACAAAAACCCCGAATTGCCATCACGGTCCGTTCGCATAGCCCCGCCCGGCTGCAATGACAGGCCGGGAGATTATGCGCGGGAGTCGATAACCTTTTTGAGCAGGCGGGGATCGTCGGTGATGATGCCGTCGACACCGATATCCAGCAGGCGGTTCATGTCGGCCTCCCTGTTGACGGTCCAGACATGGACACGGAGGCCCTTTTTTCGCACCCGGCGCACCATGCCGGGAGCTGCAACATGCCAGTTGCGGTAAAATTCCGGTATCTGGAGGGCGTCGGTCTCCAGAGCCTTCTTTGCAAAAAGCAACCCGCTTCTGTAAAGAAAAAAAACACCCGCCACCTCGTTGTGCGAGGCTGAAGTTGCCATCTCCGGCATAAGGCTCCTCACCGCCTTGAGGTTTCCGGTGAATTCCGATGCCGTCAGCACCCTCTCCGCGGCATTGCAGCGCCTGATGAGGGCGCAATAATCAGCAGCCTGAGATGGGTCATCGGCTTTAAGGTCAATGTTGAATCGCTGCTGTGGAAACTCCCGCAGGGCCTCATCAAGGGAGGGAATGGTTATTCTCTTGCCCCGAAACGGGAAGCTCTCGCCCTCGGCAGAATAGCGATAGCCTGCATCAAAGCGCTTCAGCTCATCCAGCGTGTAGTCGCCTATCCTCCCGGATCCCTCGGTAATCCGGTCGATGGTGTCGTCGTGGAAGACCATGAAGTGCCCGTCTCTGCTTCGCTGCACGTCAGTCTCGATCACATCGGCGCCGATCTCGACGGCGCTTTCAAATGAGGGGAACGTGTTTTCAGGAAAATGAGCGGTGTCGCCGCGATGGGCGAAAATTCCGGGTTCAGGGATGAAAAACTGCTTCTGCATTGTGTGTTCAAAAGCTCACTTCGGGTTTCTTAAAATTAGAATTCCGGAATCCGGAATCCAGAATAAGAAAAAAAACAGCACTGCCATTTCACAAGCCGTTTGTGCCAAAAGAAACCGGCACACACTACGGAAATCCTCGTGAATCTTTTCTTCTGACTCCTGAATTCCGACTTCTGGCTTCTTCTCTGCTTTTCAGCTTGCCTGCATGAGCCTGTCGAGGATGAGGCCGTAAAAAGAGTTCTGGTGCCCGGTATAGCGCCAGCCCATATGAGTGGCGCATGCACTGCACAGCACGGCCTGCCAGACATACCCGCGAAACCAGCTCCATTGGGCCTCAGGCGGGCTTGCATCAACGCAGCCTTTTACGCGCCTGAAGCAACCGATCTGAAAAAGAAGGCCCAGCGGATTTGAGAATGTGTGTCGATGGGAGCCCTGAACCCCGATGCGCTCTGCCGGGCTGGTGATTACCTGCATGCATTGACGGCAAAAAATTTTCTCCTCCCAGTGAGGGTCTTTTCCCTCTTCTTCATACCGGCAGGCCTCCTCGTCGATCTCGCCCAGGGGTTTGTTCGGATCTTCCCTGCTGCGGCGGGACTCTCCAGGTAAAGCCGGGCAACGATTGCAGATACGCTCAACACAGGGCTGCATGGCTACTGCCCATCAATGAACTGTTTAATAAACTTGAAATAGTCTGAGCCACCGAAACTCAGAATGGAATTATGATCGGCCCGGGGAATCACCTTAAGCTGTTTACGAAGTGCCGGGCAGTTCTTCATAAGCGTTTCCGCATCCGAAACAGGGATAAACTGATCCAGCTGTGCATGGATAACGAGCAGCGGTTTTTTAAATTCCTTGATTTTCTCGAAATTCCCGAAGCAGTCGGCCTCGGTGATACCAAGGCCCTGCGTGTCAACGCCAAGAAACCGCAGCAGGGGCTCGGTATAGGCAAAGCCGCTTTCGATAATGAGGCCTGCAACCTCCGCTTCATAGTGCACGGCAAGCTCAATGGCCGAGACGCTCCCGAGCGAGCGGCCCATCACAAAAAGGTGGCCGGTATGTTTCTGCTGAACGCGCCATTTCTTGACTTCGTTAAAAAGCCTGTGGGCATCGCTGATCATGGCGCTTGCAGTAGGCTTTCCGGTGCTTCGGCCATAGCCCCGGTACTCGACGGCAAGCAGGCTGATGCCGAGACGATTGTACATCATGCCTATTTCTTCATAATCTTCAACGGTTTCGCCATTGCCATGAAAAAAAAGTATGGCCGGCGCCCGGGGCCCTGCAGAATAAAATCTGCAGGCGATGATGGCATCCGCATCCACGGGAATGGCATAATCCACAGCTCCCTGTATGGGTTCTGACGGAGGCTCCTTTCTCGGATGAAACAGAAACTGAAGAACCTGTGGCTGGTCAAGCTTCGGATAGGATGCACATTTTTGCTGCATGGCTCCTCCTGCAATGAGCAGGCAGGCTATCGCCGCGCCTGATAAAACTGCTCTTTTAAAAAGAGCTCCGGGGTCAGCTCCGGTGCGGGTCGTCAAGACTGCCCCTCCTGATTTTTTTCAGCTCATTATAAAAGCTCAGCTGGAATACAAAAAGGCCTGCAAACAATATGCAGATGACAAGGTACAAAACCGCAGCAGCATGCGTCTCGCTGGTGATAGCGATGCAGAACGACCACAGCGCAATCACGCACTTGAGCACAAGGCTGATGCGTATATGGCTCAGGTCAAGCTTTGAATAGTCCTGGTTCTGCATAGGGCTTCAACTCTTATTTTCTGTTTGTAGCTCAGGTTTTCACAAAGTCAACCCTAAATATCCAAGAATTATGTTTTACATCCTCGCCGTATAGAGTATAATCCAATAAATGACCATGCCCTGCATACTGCTAAACAAGATTATAAATCAGACAACATACATCTCATCGGCCCAGAGTTCACTGCATGCATGGAACTCCGGCTGAAAGGAGTACTATCCGTGAAGAAAACCTGCATAGCCCTTGCGCTGGCACTGCTGATCAACAGCACCCCGGCTGACGCAGCCCGCGTCACCGTCGACCGCATTCTGGCCACCGTCAACGGCGAAATAATTACGCAGTCTGAATTTGAAAAGTACAAAACAATGCTGCTTATGGGAGCGCAGGAACTGCCGGCCGACATAGAGGCCGACCGCCAGCTGCTGGGCCAGCTCATAGAAAAAAAACTGATCCTGCAGGAGGCAAAAAAACTTGAGATAACGCTGAAGGACAAGGACATTGCCAATGCCCTTGATGAGGTCCTGCAGCGCAACAAGATCGATCTGAAAACGCTTGCCAAAGAACTTGCCAAGAAGGGCACAACTGTTGAGGATTATAAAAAAATCCTGGAGGGTGAGCTGATCCAGTCGCGCACCATCGGGCGTGCAGTTCACTCAAAAATAACTATAACAGATAAGGACATGCTGGAGTTTTACGAACAGAACATGCGCGGGAGCAACAAGGCCGGCCCCCGCGTGCGCATACAGCAGATACTGCTGCTCATCCCCGGCCAGGCATCGCCGGCCAAAATCGCCGACATTGAAAAAACCGCAAACGACCTGCACAGGAAAATACTGGCCGGCGAGGATTTCGGGAAGCTTGCCGTTAAGTACTCACAGGGAGCAGGCGCTCAACTGGGCGGCGACATCGGCTATTTCCACAAAGACGAGCTGATGCCGGAAATTGAGCGAATGGCCTTCAGCCTGCAAAAAGACCAGGTAAGCCATGTGTTCCGCACGGAGATCGGCTTTCACATCATCAAGGTAATCGACAAGGCCGGCGGCGGCAGTGACAATGCAACCGGAGGCTCATGGCAGGATCACAAGAGAGATATCCAGAACGCCCTCTATGGAGCACAATTTGAAAAAGAGATGACCCTGTGGATGCAGAGCCTCAAGGAGCGGGCCTACATCGAAATTAACTGAGACTATTATTTCAGTACAAACTTATATAAACCCTCTTCAGCAATCGAAGGGGATTTTTATCTTTTTTATTCAAATAGCGTTTTTAAACCTGTTATTTTACACAGCATCAAGTCAAACCATTATTGCATTTCGGCAATCACCGACAGGCCTATGGGTATGTCCTTCTTCTCGGGCTTGAGCCCCAGAATCACGTCCTGAAACTTGGTGTCGAAACGCTCCTGCAGATCTTCCGTGCGATAGTTGCGACGGCCCATATAGGGCACGCGCCTCACAACGCCGCCCGTTCCGAGATACTCCCTGGTTTCCGAATCATAGACCTTAAAAACCGCATCTGCCTTCACCCTGTCTTTCCAGAATGATTCAACGGCAAGGCGCACCCAGAGCCGCGTTGCGCCGAGTATGATCTTCGAGTTATCGCCGGCCTGCAGGGTTTCGCCGATGCGCACATCGAACTTGTACACGACGCCGTCGATGGGCGAGCGCAGCACGGTTTCTTCGAATTTGGCCTTGGTCACATCAAGCTCGGACCCGGCCACCTTGAGCCGCTTCAGCTCCATGGCATTCTGCAGCTGCGCCTGGGTGAATTTATATTCCGAATCAACCTGCTTGGCATACAGGCTGCGGGTGCGGCTGAGATCATCGTTTGACAGTTCCAGCGATTTCTGCGCCAGCGCCATCCGGGACTCCGCAAGGTTCACCTGCTCCTGCTCGACATTGCTCTCCAGCGTGCACAGGCGCTGGCCGGCCTTCACCGCATCGCCTTCCTTCACAAACACCTCGATGACGCGCTTGCTCATGGTCGGCCCAACCAGCACCTCCCGGCCTTCGGGCTCCACCATGCCGTACAGCCGCATGGGCGCATCGGCAAGGTTCGGAGGCGGCGCAACCTGGGGCGGCGCCGATGATTTTTTCAGGCTCGACAGGATGAACGCGAGCCCCGCAATGCAAACGGTTATAATAACGATGGACTTGAATGACAGTTTCATCATGCCTCCTGTGCGCCCTGCGGGCGCGAATCGTAGACAATGGAGCCGTTTTCAATTTTAATCAAACGATCCGCATACGGAAAAACGCGCGGATCATGCGTAACCATGATAAGCCCGCGCGTCGTATCTTTTGAAAGCTGCTTGAGCGCGTCGAGCACGATGGTGCTGCTCTCGGAATCAAGGGCTGAGGTCGGCTCATCGCATAAAAGAAGTGCCGGCGCATTGATAAGCGCCCGGGCTATGGCCACGCGCTGCTTCTGACCGCCGGAGAGCTGCTGGGTGGTCATGGAAAGGCAGTCGCCCATGCCGAAACTGTCGAGCAGTTCGCCGGCTTTTTTGCGCAGGCCTGCCGATACCCTTTGTCCCTGAATGCCGCTTGCCACCACAACATTGTCAATGACATTGAGCGCAGGCAGAAGCTCTGCCTGCTGAAACACAAATCCGTACTTCTGCTGCCGCACCGTGGCAAGCCTGTTTTCCGGCAGATGTGTCACCCGCTCGTTTTGAATGCTTATTTCCCCCTCGGAAGGCTTCAGAATGAGCCCCATGATGGTGAGCAGCGTCGTCTTTGCCGCTGCCGGACGGACCGGCGATAATGGTGAACTCGCCGGGAAAAATCGACATATCTGTCGTATACAGCACGCGCCGAATCTTCCGGCCGTCGGAAAAATCCCGCGTGATACGTTCAAGTTGAAAATGGGCTGCAGCATTTTCTAAAACCTTTTCGACGGAGCGTAGATGTTCAAGGTTCAAGGTTCAAGGTTCAGGTTCAAGGGTTCGGAGTTTAACTTCTGGCTTCCGCCTATGCCCCTGCTACAGCCTACAGCCTAAATACCTACAGGCTGTTTCTTTTCATCTAAACACCGACGCAGGCTCAACACTTATAGCCTTGCGCATGGCAAGCAGTGAGCCGAGCAGGCACATGGCAAGCGTTGTGCCTGCCAGCACGGGTGCAATCCAAAGAGGCAAATAGCTCGGCAGGGGCGAGTCGAGCGTGCCGCGCAGGAAACCGGCAAGCAGCAAAAAGCCGATAAACACCCCCACAACACCGATCATCAGCGACTGGGCAAGAACGATGATAAAAATATCGAGCTTGCGCGCCCCAAGGGCCCGCAGCACGGCAAAATCCTTCTGCCGCTGCAGTACGCCCGTGTACATGGTAAGGGTGATGATGATGATGCCCACCAGCGCGCCGATGAGTGTTGACAGTCCGAAGCTGCCGCCCATGCCCGTATTTTTAACATAATAAATGCGCGTCATGCGCGAAAGCTCACCGGCGCCCAGCACTTCGGCTGCAGGAAGCACGCTGCGCACGCGCGCAAGGCCGGCCTGCAGGCTGACGCCATCCTTTAATTTCACCAGCACGGCCTTGCACCGGCCGGGCGGGCTTTTGATAATTTCCTGGGCCTTGACCATATTGGTAAAAACCAGGCGGCCCGCAAAGCCTTTCACGCTCTGCGTAATGGCGCTCACGCGCACGCGCACATTGCCGATTTCGATGCTGTCGCCTACCTGGGGATTGCCGTAGAGCTTGGCATCGAGCCGCTCGATGGTGGCCCCCTCAAACTCGAGAAGGCCATCCTGCCCTCCCTGATAGAACCGCCACGGCCCTGCAGCCCCCCGCGGATTACGCAGGCCGACCACCTGCACGGCCTCATTTTTTCCGTCGCGCGTCACCAGGCTTGCACCGCCAAACAGCAGGGGCTCGGCCCACGAAACCTCGGCAAGGCCCGATACGCGGTCCACAAACCGCTCGGGAATATAGCCGGCGCCGTTGATATTATCGGTGTTTTTGGAGCATACCCAGATATCGGCGCCGCCATGGTCAACAAGAACCGACATATAGGTAAACAGCCCGAACAGCACCGAGATCTGCTGTCCGACGAGAAATACTATGGCTATAACGCCGATGAGGGCTCCTGCGGTGGTGGAGCGGTCATGCAGGAGAATTTTGAGAGCTACGCGGCTACGCATCGGGGATCACCTTCTTCAAAAGCTCGCTGTGGCCGTTCTCAAGCCCGCTGATGAACAGATCGACACTGGCGGCAAGGCTCTCGCGCGCAAGCAAAGCCGCCCGGCCATGAACGGCGAGTTTTATCTGCGGATATTTCTCGCGGATCTGGGCGATGAGGCGCTGTGCCTCGGGCAGGCCCGCTATTGATGAAACGGCCAGCACGACGGACTGCGGGCTGTTCTTCAAAATGGCATACATGATGTCCTCATCGGACACATCGCTGCCAAGGAAGTAGACGGACCAGCCCTTGATTTCAAGAAAATTGGCAAACACCTCCACATCGAGCGCTTCCTGCTCGCCGGGCATGCAGGCCACAAGCGCCCTGAAGGGAAAGCGGCGCTCGCCGAAAATGCTGTCTATGACCCGCAGAATCACATAGCGGCTGATATCATCAGCCGCGCGCTCATCAACTGCGCTCACTTTATTCTGCAGCCACAAAAGGCGCATGCGCTCAAGGGCTGGAAGCAGGATGTCTTCATACACGCGCTCAATAGAGGCGCCGTCGCGAATGCGGGAAAGAATATGTTCGGCTGCGAACTTGCGGTTTTTGGCCATGAGCAGATCGAAAAACGGCTGTGCTTCGGCGGGAAGAGCCTCCGGCGGCGTCTGAAGCCGCTCGTACAGCACAGGCAGCTGTTGGACAAGATGCTGCACGGCGGGGATAAGCTGGTCTGCAGCCTCCCGCTTCACAAGGCACTGTATGGCCATGATCCATGATTTCAGCAGGGCCTCGACAAACTGGGGCTTGATGCCGCGGCTGTCAAGGGACGCGATATGGGCAGAAGCCTCCTCAGGCAGATGCCCGACCAGATCGAAGCTGTAAACGCCCAGAAGAAGGTCGCCGAATCGCCGGGTGAACTCGCGGGCAATATCCATGTGTTTGCATGCGACGCCGTCGCAGGCAAAACGGTTTTCAAGGGCGAACTTGTCATTGACAAAAACGACAAGCTTGGGCAGGGCCTGGCTAAAAGCCTGTGCTGCGCTTGCTGCTGTGCTGGTTGGACCTGCCGCCATAGCCGTTTCAGTAGTTTGGAATTTTAGATTTTGGATTTTGGATTTTCGGCTCCTTGGGCAATTTCTGAATTCCGCAAGCCAAAAGCCGCAGTCTTATCACTTGCGCTTTGCGCCGGTGACGATAACAGGCTCAACAGGCACATTCTGATGCCCGCCTGTCGTGGCCGTCTTGACCGCAGCGATCTTGTCAACGACATCCATGCCGCTCACCACTTTGCCGAACACGGCATAACCGAAATCGCGAACGCCGTGGTCAAGAAAGCTGTTGTCGGTAAGGTTGATAAAAAACTGCGCCGTGGCGCTGTCCACAACCCCTGTGCGCGCCATGGCCAGCGTGCCCCGGCTGTTGCGCAGGCCGTTGTCGGCCTCGTTTTTAATGGGCGCTTTTGTCGGTTTTTGCGTCATATCTTTCTTGAAGCCGCCGCCCTGAATCATAAAATTCGGAATAACACGGTGAAAAATCGTGTCGCTGAAAAACCCCTCATCCACATAGGCCAGAAAATTTTTCACGGTTATGGGGGCCTTGTCGGCATACAGTTCAATCGTAAAGTCACCCTGATTTGTTGAAAAAACGACCTCGATATTCTCCATTTTTTTGCTCTCCATTTTCTTGATAGTTTGATTATCCGGCACAGCTTGTGCCTCGTGTGCAGCAAAAAAAAGACCTGAAAACAATGCTGCTGCAAACAATGCCACGACGGGAATACATATTTTTTTTCTCTTCATAGCGCACCTGTTGTAAAGTTATTGAACTGAGGCTGTCGGGCTTCTTATAACCAGGGAGCTGCCCCTGATTATTTTCATCCTTATTTTTAACGCAAACACTAATTATATTTTAGATACATACTACATAATACAAGGTCAAACAAGCACAATAAACAACTGCCCGGGGCTGATTAAAATCAATGAACACACCTGCGTTTTTACAACTATTCTGTTGACCTCGTCAGGGGTCTGTATTAATAAAATAACTTCTGTTTTTTACTATAAAGGTTAGCGGCATGGGCTCTTCCAGTCAATCCTGCAGGCAAAAACCAGCGTCATTCTTCAGAAACATACTCTGCTGCGGCCTTGCTGCTTTGCTCTTCTTCCCGGCATGCTCAATTAATACACATAGCCGTCAACTCGTTTGCCGATGCCCTCGGGTCAGGGGCAGGCACAACCTTCACCTCTGAAAGCGATCTTGAGCTTGTTGAAGGCTCACTGCCCTTCAGCCTCAAAACCATGGAGGCCCTGCTTGAAAAAACGCCGAAGCATAAGGGCCTCTGCCTGTCGCTTGCTCAAGGGTATATGCTCTACGGCTATGCATTTTGTGAGCTGAAAGCCGATGAGGTAAAAGACCGGGATTTTGCCCACTACCAGCTCCAGCGCGACAGGGCCAAGCTGTTCTACCAGCGCGCCAACGGCTATGCCCGGCGGGGGCTTGAGCTCAGCTCTCCCGGTTATGCCAAAGCCTGCGCGGCAAACTGCGTCGAGGCTGTTAGGCTGGTTGACGATAAGGCAAGCGTACCGTATCTGTACTGGTCAGGCGCAGCCCTTGCCAAATGGATAACCCTTGCCAAGACCGATCCTGCGGCAGCTGTTCGCCTGCCCGAAGCCGCAGCCACTATGCAGCGCGCCCTCGAGCTTGACCCTGACTATGACAACGGTTCCATTCATGAATTCTTTATCTCCTATGAAGCCCGGGGGGCCAGCATGGGCGGCGACGCGAATAAAGCAGTCGAGTATTTCAAAAAGGCCGAAGCCCTTGCTGCAGGTAAAAAGCTCTCGCCCTGGCTCACCTATGTGGAAGCGGTCAGCATCCCCGGCCAGAACAAAAAAGAGTTTGACGAATACATTCAGAAAATACTGGCATTTAACCTTGACTTCTGCCCGGAGAACCGGCTGGTGAACGCCATTGCCCGGAAGCGGGCACAGTATCTTCTGCAGAAAAAAGACGACCTTTTTCTTGGAGAATAGACCATGAAGCTCACAAAATTTTTCGCGTTCCTGTTTGCAGTACTTTTTGTCCTGCTTGCAGCTCCGGCCTCCCGCGCGGAGCAGCAGCCCCTGACCATCAAGCTTGCAACCCTGGCCCCGGAAGGCACCATTTTCTATGACTCGCTTCTGAAAATGGCCAATGAATGGACGCGCCTGTCCGGCGGAAAAGTGAAGATAAAAATTTATGCAGGCGGCATTGCCGGCTCCGAGGATGACATGGTGCGCAAAATCCGCATCGGCCAGCTCCATGCAGCAACCCTGTCTGCCATCGGCATGATGCAGATCGACGCCTCCTACACGGCGCTGCAGCTGCCTGGCATGATGTCCACGTACGAGGAGCTCGACTATGTTCGCAGGCAGCTCGCGCCGCAGATAGAAAAACGCTTTGCCGACAAGGGCTTTGTTGTCGCCAATTACTGCGATCTGGGGCATATGTACTTTTTCACCGCAAAAAAAACCGGCTCCATCGCAGAGCTGCAGAAGAAAAAGATCTGCACCTTCGCCGGCGATCAGGCCAGCAAAGAAATATGGGCCAAGGCAGGCTTCAACGCGGTTGACGTCCCCATGAGCGAAATGATGACGGCCCTGCAGACCGGCCTCATCGACGGGTTCATGAATACCCCGGTATTTGCCCTGTCTCTCCAGATTTTTGCCAAGGCCCCGAACATGATCAATGTCAGCTACGGCATAGCCATTGGCGCCACCATCGTGCAGAAAAGCGTCTGGAATAAAATCGATCCGGATCTGCAGAAGGCCTTTATAAAAGCTTCGCAGGACCTCGTGGCCCAGTCGCAGGCCGAGGTGCGCAGCATGGATGAGAAGGCCATTGCCGAGATGAAAAAATACGGCCTGCAGATGACCGAGGTTGCACCTCAGGACGTAAAGCTGTGGATAGACCCGCTGCAGAAAATTTATCCGGAAATCCGCGAGAAGCTCATTCCAAAAGACATCTTCGACAAGACCATCGAGCTTCGCAACCAGTACCGGGCGGAGAAAAAATAATATTTTGGTGGGCGCAGCGCACTTTTCTAATGAGCAATTTATCCTTACATGCATTCTATGGTACGACGCTTCATAAATTTCGGTGAATTCGCCTGGCGCAGGTTTGAAAACGTTTCAACCGTCGCCGTCATGTCCGTCATGGTGGTGCTGCCGGTTCTGGAAGCAACGCTTCGCAAATTCTTCAGCCTCACCCTGCCGGGCGCCGCCGAATACGTTCGCCACGGCACGCTCTGGGTTGCCTTCATCGGCGCTGCCCTTGCCGCACGGGAGGGCGTTCATCTCAAAATGGCCTCCGGCGACTTCATCAAAAAAGAGCCTTTCAAAACAATCCTGTTCGTCTTTCAATCCTCTCTTGCCGTTGCCGTTTCAGCAGGTTTTGTCATCGCCTGCTTCGAGCTCATTTCAGCGGAGCGGGCAAACCTCATGAACGTAGCGCCGTTTCTGCCAACCTGGATAGCCCAGATACCCATGCCCGTGTGCATGGCCATGGTGGCGGTAAGCTTCACGCGCAAGGCTCAGGGTTGGGCCGCGCGCGTCACCATCCTCGCGCTTGCCGGGGCCATGCTCTGCATCGGCTTTGTGCCCGAGGCAAACCGCGGGGCACTGCTCATGCCCACGATCATCGTATTGCTGGCGGGGCTTCTGGCCGGCGCCCCGCTGTTTACCGTCTTCGGCGGGCTGGCGCTCTTTCTCTTCTTCATGGACGGCATACCCCTTGCCGCGGTTCCTTCGGAGACCTACCGCGTGGTAGCATCACCCACGCTCCCGACAATACCGCTCTTCACCCTTGCTGGCTATATTCTTTCGGAAGGCGGAGCGTCAAAAAGGCTCGTGCACCTGTTTCATGCCCTTTTCAGCTGGATGCCCGGCGGTGTGGCCGTCGCCACGGTGCTTGTCTGCGCGTTCTTCACCACGTTTACCGGAGCCTCGGGAGTAACGATTCTGGCTCTCGGCGGACTTCTGTTTCCCATGCTTGTAAAGGAAGCCTACCCGGAGCGATTCTCTCTGGGGCTGGTGACAGCATCGGGCTCCATCGGGCTGCTCTTCCCGCCGTCGCTGCCCATCATCATCTACGGAGTGGTGGCGGCTATTCCTATCGACAGGATGTTCATCGCCTGCCTTATTCCGGGGCTGATGCTGGTAACGCTGGTGTCGGGCTTTGGGATCGGGCTGTCAAAATTCAAGCGTATCGCGTCAACGCCGTTTCACTTCTCGACCCTGAGGCGTTCGATTTCGGTTGCCAAGTGGGACCTTCTGCTGCCGGTCATCGTCATCGTGGGGATTTTCGGGGGATTAACGACCATTGTGGAGGCAGCGGCTTTAACCGTGCTCTACGCCATTATTCTTGAATGTTTTATTCACAAGACGCTGACATTCACCGTGGGGCTTCCCCGCACCATGGTAAAATGCGGCGAGATCGTGGGCGGCGTGCTGATTATTCTCGGTTTTGCTTTCGGACTGACCAACTACCTGATCGATGCCGAAATTCCGGCGCTGCTGAAAACATGGGTGCAGGCAACGATCCATTCAAAATTCCTCTTCCTCATCATTCTCAACCTGCTGCTCATCGTGGTTGCCTGCATGATGGACATCTTCAGCGCCATCGTGGTGGTGGTGCGCATCATGCTGCCCATTGCAACGGCCTACGGCATCGATCCGGTGCACCTGGGTGTCATGTTTCTCGTTAACCTCGAGCTTGGCTATCTCATGCCGCCCATGGGCCTGAACCTGTTCTTCTCGGCCTATCGGTTCGAGCGGCCGCTGACCGATGTCTACCGCGCAGTCGTCCCCTTCCTGATACTTGGCGCCATTATCGTGGCACTGGTTACCTATGTACCCTGGCTGTCCCTCTGCCTCATCGGGAAATAGTTTTCTGTGGGGGAAATATGATTTTACCAGAGTGCTTTTCTTTATTTTGTAGCCCCATTCTACATGCATGGCAAGTCCGTTCGTGGTGAGCCTGAGCTTGACGAAGGGTCGAACCATGAACGGAAAGTCTACCTTCGACCATTCGGCCCTTCGACAGGCTCAGGGCGAACGGATGGAGCTTTCATTTTGCTCGGTGGTTTTTATAAAGGCTACAATATTTAGAAAAATGCTCTAATAGATGGCTTGTAAGGCAGCACCCCGAAAGTAGTGGGCAAGGATGGCATCGTAGCGGTAGCCCTGTGCCGCCATGGCTGCGGCACCTATCTGGCAGAGTCCTACGCCGTGGCCCCAGCCTGCGCCGCGAAGGGTAAAGCCTGCCGGCATTCCGTCTTTCTCTCCGGTGGTTTCAACAATGAATGCCGAACTGTACAGATGCGACGGTGACAGAGCCCTCCGGATGGCAAGCTCTTTTGCGATAATCTTTTCAGCCCTGGTGCCGGTAATTTTAAGTTTATAAATACGGCCCGAGTCGCCGCGGGCAAGGGGTATAAGCCCTTGAATTGCGCCGAAGTCGATGCCTGTCTTCTGCTTCAAAAGGTCCTGCATCTCGTTTTGCGAAAGCGTGACACTCCAGCGGAAAAAATGCTGCGTCTCACAATCAAAGTCCGGAAGCACGCGGGCAAGAAGTGTGCGGTCCGTCACATTGCAAAAGGCCGGCGGGCTTGCAAGGATAAACTTTCGCGCATCGTCCTCGCTGCTCACGGGAGGATTGAAGACTGCCCTGCCTTGAGCGCAGTCGGCAACAGGGGAGAGATATTGGAAATCCACATCCTGCCAGCAGGCGGAAAAGCGCTCGCTGATGCCGCCGCAGCATTTGGAAAACCGCGTGTCGCAGATTTTTCCACCAAAAACAAGTACCTGTCCCCGCGTTTCGGCAAGGGCCTGCTGCGCAGCCGCATTCACCCGGCTCATGCCGTGATAGCGCTGGCAGTGGTCATCGTTGCAGACATCAAAATTTTTATGGGCGGCCGCATCGGTAAAGGCCTCATCAGCAGGGGCTGCGGGCATGCGGGCTGAGCGTTTCAGCTCAAGCTGCGCCAGCAGCCAGCTGCGGGAGATGACGCAGTGGGCCTTTAAAAATTCAGCGTCGCTTTCCGGGCTCATCTCAGAACAGATCACCGCTTCAAGGTATGCTTCAAGCCCGATGCGGTTTACCACCGTGATGCCGCTCGTGCCGAAGGTGTCAAAGGCAATCTCGCCGCGAAAGCGCTGGCTTTGCAGCCGCTCCCAGTGAAAGTCCCTGCCGATGGCTACATTATGGAGGGTGAAGAAATTTTCAGAAGCCGCTGCCGGGACATACTGCAGCCGCGCCGACCGCTCAAGCTCACTGCCTCGGGCGTCGGACAAAACAATGCAACCGCGGTCAAAAAAAGAACGGTAGCAGCCCGCGCGGACTACCCTGCCGCCGAGGCTATAATCGCCCTGGAGCTCGAAATCAATCTGCCCTGCCACTTCAATAAGGCCAACGGCAATAACCGGTTCGCAATCAAACATCACGGCAACCCCTGTTCATTGAACTCCACATAGACCAAATCGGGGACAGCTGTCCCCGATTTGGTTGAATATATACGACAACCAGGTCTGGTTGAATGTTTCCAGCCGGCCTGCACAATCTTTTCTGTTATGAATCCTGTCAGGTAGTATCGAAAGATTCCCCCGTATCGGAGGTAAGCCTCCTGAGTTTCATTGCGTCTCCAATGATCTCAACATGCCCGCAGTTCTTGCACATAAAGGCTTTTGTCTGAATATCCCCGGTTTCAAGCGTGAGGAACTTGGATCCCTGCGGCCGAAAGGAGGTCCGAATCGGGCTGTAAACAGCGCCGTTTACAACAGCTTCGCTTCCACACCGAATACATTTCATCGAAACCTCCTTTGGATTGGGTAATGCGTATGTGATCCTGATACGAAGGCGCCTTACGCTGCGGAGAGTATAGAAAAAAATGCAAACCTATGTCAATAAATGATTCCCTGACTCTCTGGCTGCACGCACACTCGCCGGCATAAGGCATGGATAAACAAAACCTCTTTTTCAGTCTGCAAAAAATATCCGGTTCAGCACACCTCGGCTTTTATTCTCCTATGATCTTCACAAGAACACGCTTTTTTCTCCGCCCGTCAAACTCACCGTAGAAAATCTGTTCCCACGGGCCCAAATCAAGCTTCCCACCAGTAATTGCAACTACTACTTCACGACCCATAATTTGCCGTTTCAGATGCGCATCACCGTTGTCCTCACCGGTGCGGTTGTGCTGGTACTGCGACACAGGCGCATGGGGCGCAAGGTGCTCAAGCCATTTCTCATAATCCTGATGCAGCCCCGCCTCGTCATCGTTAATAAACACAGAAGCTGTGATGTGCATCGCGTTGACAAGAGCCAGCCCTTCCCGTATGCCGCTTTCCCGCAGGCATGCTTCCACCTCGCAGGTTATGTTGATAAAAGCGCGGCGCGTTCCCGTGCTGAACCAGAGCTCTTTACGATAGCTTTTCATGGCCGCCCCCGGCTTATATGTCGTCAAAACACCCATCTCAAAAGAAAGCACAGAACACGCGCCCTGCACCCCGGCATGCACCCAGCTGCACTTTATTCGATCAAGTACGCATCAAGAAATGTTCAGGAACTGCCGATCTGAAGAGCATCCTGCACTGATACATCGCTGAAACGTTTGAGCGTTGCGGCAAGGGCGGGGCGCTCGTTCTCTATCTGAACCAAATGATTGGAAATTGCCGTGCGCATGGTCATGGGCTCTGAAAACTCATTAACAAAGCCCTGTATATCATCGCCGGCGGTAAGGCCGAACAGATAATCGATATCAGCGTCATCAAGCACATGCAGGCCAAAACCCTGCGTGGAAAGCTTGATTTCCTCGGGGTCATTGTACTCAAACGAATTCTTCCACGACCGGGCATACTCATCAAGGCCCGTGCCTGTTTCGAGCTGTTGTGCAATGGCATGGGCTGCCTGGTAGCCGTACATGATGGCGCCCTGCACATAGGTCTCGATAAATGCCGCGGCATCTCCAACCACAACCACATTCCCTTCCACAGGATCTATAAGGGGGGTTGCGAAATTAAGCGCTGCAGCCCGTGTGTCAATAATCCTTGCATGCTTAAACCACGAAGCAAAATTTCCCCGCTTGATAAAATGGTCTATCTCCTGCTTTGGCGAGAGCGCCGGCGGCCCGAGCGCGGGAACGCCCACGGTCAGTTCATACACCATATCTGTTGCCCCGCCATGCGGCTTGGGACACATATATATCTGCCCTCTGCCGCCGAGGGTATGCCCCTTGCCCATGAAGGTAATCCATGAATCGGGGTACGGGCAGTCCACGCCTGCCAAGTGGCAGGAGGCCACCATGAAACGCCCAAAAGCTGTACGCCGTGTTTTATTCAGCCCCAGGCTTTCTACTATACTCGAGTTGACACCATCGGCTGCTACGGCAATGCGGCTGACGGCAGCACATTCACGGCCTCCGGATCGCAGCGTCACCGCAACACCTCCCGCCGTATTTTCAGCCCTGAGAGCCTGCGTTTCAGGCATGATTTCGATAGCGCTGCATGCCGCAACGCGCGCAAGCATGCCCTGCAGCAGGGCCTCTTTCTCAAACGAGACAGCAACATTGCCTTCAGGGCTTTTGCCGCCGATAATCAGCGTTTTGCCTCCTGCCGAAACCTTGACACTGCGCTTGAGCTCAATGATAGAACCGCTGTAGGGGAGGGAAAATTTATTCTCGGCAAAATGAAACGCGCCTTCGGCATAGGTGACCAATTCCCGGTGCGTCCCCGGCTCGATGATTAAATTGGCGCAGCAGGCACGGTAGACCCGCGCAATGTCCTTCTTCATATCGACAAGCAGAACGCGTGCGCCTTTTTCGCCCAGGATCTGCGCCGTCATAAGGCCCGCAGGCCCGGCGCCCGCAATGATCACATCGTATTTTTTTTGCATTAATTGCTATCCCTGTATTTTGGATTTTTTCAACCTGGAGATGGGATGCCTCTCCGGCAGCTGTATGCCAATCCAAAATCAAAAATCCAAAATCAATTTCCCGGAGCTTCAACACCGCACACCTGCGCGCATGTGCCGCAATCCGTGCAGGCTGCTTCATCAATAATCGCCCTGTCATCGATGAAGCTGATCGCATCAACCGGACACAGGTTGACGCAGCCGCCGCAGCCCACGCATTTTTTCGCATCTATTTTCAAACGCAACTCACTCTTTTGGTTGTCCGGGCTCAAGCACGTGCATCCGCCCTGCATAATTGCAGCCGGCCGTTGCCGCCAGGGCTGTACTGCCTGCCACAAGCACTGCCGCGTTCATGCCGTTTGAAATCTGAACCGCAAGCAGCGATATCGTGCCGCCGATGCAGACGCTGCTCAGCAGCGATCCCAGCAGGCAGACAAAACCGCAGCTTGTATGGAACAAGCGGGTATAGACAAATACAAAAAACGCTGCTGTGCAGGGAGCAAACACGTACAGCAGGCTCAGCGAGGGGGTCAGGCAGCCGTCGCACTGAAGGATAATGCCAAAAGCATCGTAAAAAAAGCGGTCGATATGCGGCCACAGAAAAGCATAAAAAAATCCGCCGGCAACCGATCCGGCCGCGGCGGCAAAAAACTGCACAACTATTTTTTTCATGCTAAAACTCCTCAGCGGTTCCGGACCCGAGAGGCTGTACGGCTCCAGCCATGCAGAAGAATCGCCGTGCGCACGTTAAAAAAAAGACTCTATTTTCAAAAACAGCCAGACTGACTGCTCACTTGTTCTTTTTATCCAGACGGTCAGAAAAAGACTTACCGAAAATAACACAGACATTTTCAAGCGATTTGAGCAGCGTGTCGCGCTCCTTGTCAGTAATATGAGCAAAAATATCCTCGGCGACCTTGTGGCGCTGCAGAAGGAAACCGTTGCGGATCTCCTTGCCCCTGGGTGTAAGCGTAACAAAAACCTTACGCCGGTCTTCCTGTCCACGCTCACGCTCCACGATGCCTTCGTGCTCGAGTCCGTCGACAATCATGGTCATATTAGGGAATTTCACGCCGAGATTTATGGCGAATTCTTTCATGGTGATGCAGTCCTGATCGCGGAAAGCATACAGTGCCTTGAGCTGCGAAAGCTTCAAATCAGACTGCAGCGGTATATTGCCCTCCATGATCGACTGAGTATACACGCGGCTGAAGTCACGCAAAAACGACAGGTACTTAAAAAGTTTATCTTCCATACTGCTCTCCTTAATAATGCCACATAGAACGATTTTACACATGAGTTGGCTTGCGCCACATCTATTTAGTTAAACCGCTGCACGCCGCAGGCTTCATGGTCTGCAGCGCCAGTTCAGGTCTAAAAAGTCTCATCTTCTGTGCATGCTGCTGCCGCTCGAAGCATGCTGTAACACAACGCACATAAGCTATTGATTAACACACTAATTATTATACAGTAAAAGGCTTATTAAATCAATATATCACCATATGTGTTTAAAATTTTATCAAGCATAATTGTTATATTTTAGCATCTTCTTACTTTTTCCGTGTTTTTAGGCAGGCAGAATACGAAAAAATTTTCATTACCAGGCAGGAAATAATTCGCAAAAAACACCCTTACTGTTCTGAACGAGCCGGGTGATTTCAAGCAGCACTGCAGCAGCATGGCTCTTCACTGCGCTCGAAACAGCACTGCCAGCACGTGCTACTGTTAAAAAAACAGTCAGCTGTTTTTTTTCAGGATTGCAGGAAATTTTGATCGCAGGATGAGCACAATAAGAATCATTGAAAAAGCGACGGTGAGAATTCCTCCGCCTTCATGATGCTCGGCACTTATCCAGCCGGTTATGCTCAGGGAGGCCCTGCTGTAAAGGGCGTTGACGGCCATACCCAACAGTATCGCGACTGAAGCGATTACTGCCACATACACCGCGGCAATACGCTTGCCTAAAATTTTTGCCACGAGTATGATAGTTGCGGCATTCGTTGCCGGTCCTGCAAGCAGAAAAACAAGGGCTGCTCCCGGCGAAAGGCCTTTGAGCGCCAGGGCGGCAACGATGGGCGTTGATGCCGTGGCACAGACATACAGCGGTATGCCCACCAGCAGCATAACCAGCATGGGGCGCATGCCGCCCCCCAGGTTCTGCTCGATAAAGCCCGGCGGCACCAGCGCCGAAATCATGCCCGCAATAAGGATACCGAAAAGCAGCGAGGGCCCCATGTCTGCCAGCAGGCCTCCGAAAGCGAAAGCAAGCCCTGAGCGCATGCGCTGCAGCAGTGACTGTTTATGAGGTGCATGCGTGGTTATGATCGCCCTCATGAGCGCCTTCCGCTTCCCCGGAGCAGCAGGAGCAGGCGGGCTCGGGAACTTCCCCATTTTGTTTATGCTCAGGAACAAAGTTTACAATAATACCCGTGACAGTTGCCGTGATGAATGCCGCAAGCGGCCGCACAACGGTCATGATGGGATCAAGCAGAGCCCAGGTAACGGCAATGGAGTCAACGCCCGACTCTGGCGTTGAAATGAGAAAGGCCGTGGTCGGGCCCTTGCCCGCACCCTGTTTTCGCAGACCCATGGCAACGGGTATGACGCCGCAGGAGCAGATTGGCATAGGCACGCCGATAAGCGATGCCTTTATGACCGAAGTGATATTGTTCTTTCCGAGGTGCTTGAGCACAAAATCATCAGGCATGAACGCCCGCAGCAGCCCCGCCATAAAAATGCCGAACAGGCAGTAGCCGGCAGATTCATTAAGCACAAGCCAGCTTTCCTTTAGTATATTGATCAGCAGCTCAATCATATAATTTTATCTCCGGCCTCGACTTCTGCATTCCTGCTCCCGGCTTCTGTCTCACTCACCCCTGCTGCACATGCTCAAGCCCCTGCTCAAACAGGGACTTCACATGATCATCATCAAGGCTGTAATACACAACCTTGCCGTCTTTGCGGTACTTCACCAGCCGCGCAGCGCGCAAAAGCCGCAGCTGATGAGAAACCGCCGACTGTGTCAGATCAAGCACAGCCGCCAGGTCGCACACGCAGAGCTCTTCTACCGACAGGGCCTTCAGCATGCGCACACGCGTGACATCCCCCAGTACTTTAAATATGCCAGCAAGCCCCGCACAGTCGGCTTCCGAAGCCATACACTTACGCGTCCGGGCTATCTTCCCGGGATTAATGCACGTGACTTGACAGGTATAATGATTTTTATGCGCCATGGCTTACATGAATATATGAGCAATTGTTCATATATATGTATCATGCAGCCGGCAGCCTGTCAAGATACGTGTTTTAGATTATGTGCGAACCCGCATGCGCTACCCGAAATTTACCATCCCGGCACAGGCTCGGGGGATCAAGTCAGTTACGGATTGATACATGAATGACGCGCAGGTATTTTCATGTGACAATACGAAACGCTGGCTTTTTATTGACGTTGCAGCACCCAATCAAAACGCGTTACAGGCAGGTCAATTAAGGGTTCTGCTCCGGACGGGCGTTACAAGTAATCCCAGGGCATCAATTTTATATTGACAAATTGCGCAATCATGGCACTTAGTATTTTATGGCTGACGCCAAACCTGCTTGCCCGTTTTTGTGGCTGCGTGAAACGATTACATCATTTCAAAAGGGAGGAAAAAATGAAGGGATTTAAAATTGCACTGGCAGGCTTAGTATTTCTTTTTACGACCAACACCGTCTCTGCTGCCGTCATCACAAATGCTTTCATGACCGATGTTGTTCCAACCAACTGTGAAGACTCACTTATTCCCATCGTTACTACTTTTTATGAAAACGATAAAGCCGCGACTTTTTTTGTTTCGTTTATTCTTGATGAGCTTGGCGATACCTATCAAACAAAATGGTATCATGAAGGTGTCCTCTATATAGAGGGCGACATCACCACGGTGGATGCTGCAAGTCTTCAGTGCATGAGCAGAACCATGAAAATATTCGGGACCGAAACAATGAATATGCCAGGCACCTGGCAGGTTCAGTTTTATTATAATGGTCAAGTACTCTTACAATTTGATTTCGAACTTAAAGAGCGGTGCGCCGCTCAGGTTGCGCTAAACAATGACAGCCGCAGCCTGAATACGCTCCGCGCATTCAGAGATCAAACCCTTAATAAAACACGCTGCGGCCAGAAGGCGGTAAAGCTGTTCTACGAGTATTCCCCCGCTCTTGTCAAAGCCATGGAAGAAAATACCATGCTGCAAGCCAGTGTCAGGGCACTGCTCACTGCCTGCGTCACGGTAATCAACAGGTTTAATTAACCCAACCGGCTATGGAGCCGCTGAAGAGACGAGTATAAAACAAAAATACAAATCTGCATGTGGGCTTTTCTGTCAGACTGCATAGATAAAAAAACATTCAACTCAGTTCTCATGGCGGCTTCGCGTTGCGCGATGCCGTCATTTATAATTCTGGATAAATTTCAAAACATGACGTATAGCCTTGCCGTAAACAAGCCGCAACCCTTCGGAGGAAGGCCCCAGAAATGGATGATTTTAAGCAGGATGCCGGTTCAACAAACAAAGCCGTGCTGTCTCAGGATGAAAAAAACTGGGGCATGTTCTGCCATGTGGCGGTGTTTGCCGGATGCATAGTGCCGCTGGGCAATATCATCGGGCCGCTGGTTATCTGGCTGATAAAAAAAGACCAGTACGGCTTTGTCGACTACAATGCCCGGCAGGCCATGAACTTCCAGATAACATTTCTCATCGCGATGCTGGCAGGCGCTCTGCTGTCTTTCGTGCTGATCGGCATTCTTATGATGATCGGCTTTGGCATCTTCGCCCTTGTAGCGACAATAAAGGCAATCGTGGCATCCAGCCGGGGCGAGTATTACCGCTACCCCTGCAGCATACAGTTTATTCGGTGATTGCCCCTGTTGCTGTCTCACGTAAGCGAAGGCGCATTAAAACGGCCAGATCCGGGGTATGAGGCCGATGGCCAGAGCGCCGACAGCGAGGCTCATGGGTATACCGATTTTCATATAATCAGTAAAGCGGTAGCCGCCGGGGCCGTACACCATAAGGTTGGTCTGGTAGCCGATGGGCGTGATGAAGCTTGCGCTTGCAGCCACCATGACCGCAAATACAAAAGGCTCATGGCTGACACCCAGGCGATGGGCGGTTGCAAGAGCAGGAGGAATCATGACTGCTGCTGCGGCATTGTTGGTGACGACTTCAGTGCAGATGACCGTGGCAACATAGATGAGCGCCATCGCCCGCCAGGGGTTGTCGCCCCCGAGGCTCACGGCATAGCCTGCGAGCATTTCAGCAGCCCCGCTGGCAACCATGGCTTCGCCCAGGCCGACGGCAGCAGCTATGGCAAGAAGGATGCCCGCGTCAAGCGATGCGCGGGCATCGTTCCATGACAGCACCCGCAGGCCGATAAGCAGAAAGGCCGCGGCCAGAGACGCCTGGAACATGGTGAGCACCTCGCAGGCCGCAAGGACGATCATGGCAATGAATATGGCCAGGGTCACCCGCACATGGCGCGGCTCGGTAGGGGCAAGCTCGGGCCGGTCGGTGACAACATAAAAATCAGGGTTGAAGCGATGCTGCCAGATAAACCCCGGCGCAGCCTCCACCAGCAGCGAGTCGCCTGCCTGGAGCCTCCAGCCCTTGAGCCCCTGCCGCTCAACTCGCTCGCCATGGCGCGCAACGGCAATGACCGCGGCATTATAGCGGCGGCGGAAACTGCCGTCACCGACCGAATGCCCCACCAGCGGGCAGCTGTGACTGACGACGATTTCGACCTGGCGCCTGCGCCGCTGCGGCTCATCGGGTCCGAACTGATGGTCGCGGGCGCTGCGCAGGCCCGGTATACCCTGGGCTTCTATGATATGCCCCGCCTCGCCGGCAATAACAAGCCGGTCGCCTGCCTGCAGAATCTCTCCGCCCTTGGGCGCCGGGATAATTGTTTCTCCGCGCTCGATTTCAACCGGAAACAGCCGCTGAAAAGCTGAAACGTGTATTTCGTCGAGGCGCTTGCCTGCCAGGGGCCCGTCAGGCTCGACGATAAACTCCGAGGTGAAAGAACGCGGGTCTTCTCCCAGCAAGTCCTCCGGCGTCCGGCGGGGAAGCAGCCGGCTGAGAGCAAAAATAAGCAAAAGGCCGACAGCACAAATTGGCAGGCCTATTTTGCCAACCTCAAAAAAACCGGGAACGGGAAGCCCTGCGGCTTTCACCATGCCGGCCACGACAAGGTTGGTGCTCGTGCCAATGATGGTACAGAGCCCGCCGAGTATCGTGGCATAGCTGAGCGGTATGAGCATGAGGGAGGCTGGAAGCTGTACTGCGCGGCACCAGCTGCGCACCACCGGCAGCAGCATGGCCACAATGGGGGTATTGTTGAAAAACGCACTTGCCCCTGCCACGGGTATGAGCAGCCGCACCTGCGCAGGCAGCATCTTGCGCGTCGTTCCGAACAGCAGACGTATGGCTGTTTCCATGATGCCGCTGCGGCGCACTCCTTCGGCTACTATGAACAGCAGGGCAACAGTGTGCATGCCCTGATTGGCAAAACCGCTCAGCGCCCGCGAAGGATCAATGACACCCAGCAGCATGAGGAGGCCGAGCGCGCCGAACAGGGCGAGTTCTGCACGGATAATCCCTGCGGCCATAACAGCCAGGGCGCCAACAATACAGGCGATGGTGATAAGGGCGGCAGCGGTCATAAAAGGCCTGTGCACCTGGAAGCGACTAAAACCACATATTCGGATAGTGTATGCTTGAATTGGAAAAACACTAGGCCATCAGGGCAATGGTGTCAACTTAAAATAGCCTTTCGCTGCTGGGCTGCACTGAGGCCGCCGAGATAGAGCAGACGCTCCTCCCGGGCAAACCGCTCGATGGCATAGCGCAGCATGGTTCGGGGCATTCGGCTGCAGTGCTCCCGTAAAAAAGCCTCTTCGGCTTCACGGTCGCGCTTGCCCACCTCCCGCAGCATCCAGCCAACGGCCTTATGAATCAGATCATGTTTGTCATCAAGAAGCATGCCGGCAATTTCAAGAGCGCCGTCGAACTGATTGCGCCGGATAAAATAAAATGTGGCCACAATGGCTATGCGACGCTCCCACAGCAGACCGGAGCGAGCCAGGCGGCGCAGCGGCGCCCGCCTTCTGTCAAACAGGTATGCCCCGACAATATTGGGCGCGGTCGCGTCCACAAGATCCCAGTTGTTGATGAAGCTCGTATTGGCAAGGTACAATTGGTAAATCCGCCTCCTGACTTCTGCGCTGCCTTTTTCAAACTTCGCCACCAGAAAAAGCAGCCCCAGCAGCCGGTCTTCATGATGGCCTGCATGCAACAGTGTTTCTGCATCAGCAAGGGGCAGGTCGGGATATTTTTTCACAAGTTGCCTGAGCACCGGCACCTTGATGCCGCGGAACACATCCCCTTCCCCATACTGGCCAGGCCCGGTCTTGAAAAAACCCCGCAGCACCGCGGCCTGATCAGGATCGGCAAGCTGTGCAAGCTCATGGGTGATTTTTTTAAACATCATGAACCTCGTGATTTCATCAAATTCTTAGCGTAAAGCCCTACAAAAAAGAAGGTGGGAAATTCCCCCTGAGCAAAGAAGGGTTAGGGGAATTTGTCAGGTTGCAATAAATCCCCCTGTATCCCCCTTTTTCAAAGGGGGATTAACACAATACTGTTCATTTAAGCAAAAAACCTCCTCGCACCCGGCACGGGGGAGAGGATCGAAGTGAGGGGACCGTTTTTTTTTGCTGTGTTTTCAACACCCCTCATTCCTGAATCACGTTCAGGACAGGCTCTGACCTTCTCCCCTCAAGGAGCCTGTGTCGCAATTAACTTTGCTGTCATCTCGACCGAAGGGAGAGATCTTTGTAGTAAGTAAAATCAAGGGCTTAAGATTTCTCACCGCCTGCGGCGGATTCGAAATGACATTAATAAATCAATTGCGACACAGGCTCAAGGGGAGAAGGACCCTCTTAAATGAACAGCATTGGGATTAAACAGGCATATTTTTCCCTCTCATAATTACTAGTGCCCCCTTGTTTGCAGGACACTGTGCTTAGCCGCACATAAGTAAAAAAGAGCGCCGGAACCGGGGCTCGGGCGCTCTCTGCATTCCGGCACAAGAAATTTTCCTATTTCCGCAGCGCCTTGATCGTCGCTTCCACTTCGCCTGTTGTCACGCCCTGGCGGAGCTTTTCCATCTGATGCATGACATCGGCAAAGCGAATGCCTTCTGCCGCGCTCACCCAGGCAAGCTGCAGCCGCTCGGTCCGCAGGCCGAGTTTCTCCATTTTTTTGTGCATTTTCTCGACGCGCTTTTCCGTCCAGTGATTTGCATTTATATAGTGGCAGTCACCGATATGGCAACCGCTGACCAGTATCACCTTTGCGCCTTTTTCAAAACCGTGCCAGACGAATTTTTCATCAACCCGGCCCGAGCACATGGTCCGGATGAGCCGCACATTGGGCGGGTACTGAACCCGCGACACGCCGGCAAAGTCGGCCCCGGCATATGAGCACCAGTTGCAGGCAAATACCAGCACTTTATCCTGCGGGTTTTCTCCGAGCATGGCGTCGATCTGGCCGGTGATCTGGCCGTCGGTATAGTGGTTCATGGTTATGGCGCCGAACGGGCACTCGGCAGCACAGGTTCCGCAGCCTGCGCATGCTGCCGTGGTGACTACGGCGGGCGTTTTTTTCTTGATATCCACCGTGATGGCATTATAGGGGCAGACCTCGACACAGCGGCCGCAGGCTTTGCACTGCTCGGCATTAATAACGGATGTGATAGGCTCGGATGAAATCTCACCCTTATGCATAAGCCGCACGGCGCGCCCGGCTGCGGCTGAAGCCTGCGTGACTGAATCCTTTATGTCCTTCGGGCCTTCTGCACAGCCGGCAAAAAAGATGCCCCGCGTTGCAGCATCAACAGGCAGCAGCTTCGGGTGGGCCTCAAGGTAGAATCCGTCAGGAGTCAGCTGCAGGCCGAGCATTTCCTGAAGTTTCCGAAAGTCTTCAGACGGCTTGACCCCTACGGCAAGCACCATCATGTCAAGATCATAGTTTTCTATTTTACCGGTAGCGCCGTTCTCAACGACAACATGAAGGCTCTTGTCGGAATTCTCCTGTACCGCGCCGGGAAGGCCCCGCACATAGTTGACGCCGAGCCTGCGGCTGCGCATATAGAGATCTTCAAACCCCTTGCCGAAAGCGCGCATGTCGATATAGAACACCTTGATATCAATATCGGGATAGTGCTCCTTGAGCACCAGCGTGCTTTTCACCGTATTCATGCAGCATACATTGGAGCAGTACGCGCCGCCTTTTTTCATAGACCGGGAGCCGACGCACTGAATGAATCCGATGGAGCGGGGAGGCTTCTTGTCAGTTGGCCGCATCAGCTCACCCTTGCTCGGCCCGCCTGAATTGACCAGGCGCTCAAACTCAAGGCTGGTAAGCATGTTTTCAAACCGCGTGTACCCGTATTCATCCATCTCAGCGGGGTTGTAGGCGTCAAGGCCCGTAGCCACCACAATGGTGCCCACCTGCTCGGTGATCTGCTCATCCGACATATGAAAGTTGATGCACTTCTTCTGGCAGGCTTCAACGCATTTCGAGCAAACCGCCGGGTTATAGCCCAGGCATTCGCTGCTGTTGATCAGAAACGCCGCCGGCACGGCCTGAGGGAATGGCCGGTAAATAGCTTTGCGTGATGACAGGCCGATATTGAACTCATCGGGGCGCACCACAGGGCAGACCTTTGCGCAGTCGCCGCAGGAGGTGCATTCTTTTTCATCGACATAGCGGGCTTTTTTCTGAATCGTCACGGTGAAATTGCCCACATAGCCCTTCACATCAACGACTTCGCTCATCGTATACAGCTTAATGTTTGGATGCCGACCGGCATCCGCCATCTTAGGCCCGAGTATTCATATCGAGCAGTCCATGGTCGGAAATGTCTTGTCAAGCTGCGCCATCCTGCCGCCTATGGAAGGCTGCTTTTCCACGAGCAGCACCTCATAGCCGTTGTCGGCAAGATCAAGCGCGGCCTGTATGCCTGCAATGCCGCCGCCGATGACCATGGTACGCTTGGTCAGCGGCAGAATGTCCTCGTACAGGGGCTCGAGCTGCCGGACGCGCTCAACCGCCATCTTTACCAGGTCAAGGGCCTTGTCCGTTGCAGCCTGCGGCTCATGCATATGCACCCAGCTGCACTGCTCGCGCAGATTGGCCATTTCAAGCAGGTAGGGATTAAGCCCTGCCGTGAGCAGCATCTTGCGGAATGTGGGCTCATGCAGGCGGGGAGAGCAGGATGCCACCACAATCCGGTTGAGAGCGCTTTCGGCAATGTCGTTCATGATTTCCTGCTGGCCGGGCGTGGAACAGGCATAGGTTATTTCCTTTGCCACCACGACATCGCCCAGCTTGGCTGCAGCTTCCGACACAGCCTTGCAGTCTACGGTCTGCGCGATATTGAGCCCGCACCGGCAGACATAGACGCCGATGCGGGGCGCATCCTCAACAGGGGCACGCGTCTTTGACTGAGTCCGTATCTCCATGTATCCTCCATGTGTAGGAAATCAAGAGTTCAGAGTTCGGAGTTCGGAGTTCAAAAGTTCAAGGTTAAAAAAAACCCTGAATCCTAAAAAACAAACCCAAATTCCAAATTCTGAACTTTAAACTTCCGAACTTTGAACCTTTGAACCCTGTTGTATTACTCCCAACTCCGAACTCTTAACTCCGAACTATTTTGCCTTTGAACCCGCTATTCCCACCGGATCGTTTTCACCAGCACGCCGGTCAAATCCATCATATCCATTTTAATCGCATCCGCCTGCATGGGGTCTTCCATGGCGCAGGTCAGGTGAATCCGGCATTTCGGGCATGCGGTGATCAGCAGATCGCTGCCCGTGGCGCGCGCCTGCTTCAGGCGCAGAACCTGGAGCTTTTTGCTGTAAGCGTCGCAGCCCGTCCAGGCGCAATTGCCGCAGCACAGGGCGGCAGCGCCGAAATCCTGCATTTCCTGAAAGCCCTGCGTTTTAAGGCGGCTGATAAGTTTGCGTGGAAGATCGGCCTTGCCCTCAAGCCTGCTCAAACGGCAGGGGTCCTGAAACGTGACAGCACGCTCAAGCTTTTTAAAACCCACAGCGCCTTTATCGATTTCCTTTTCCAGAAGGTCGTAGAGATGCGTAACCGTGCAGGGAAGCTCAATACCGTGAGCCGGATAATCATACACAAACGTGCGGTAGCATTCCGGACAGGCGGTGATTATTTCCTCAATGCCGCGATCCTTGATAGCCTGCGCATTGAGCCGGGCAAGGCGCAGAAAATTTTCCTTGTCGCCCGCCCAGAGAAGATCATGGCCGCAGCAGCGCTCGTCTTCAAGCACTGCGGGCTTTATATCGAAAAAGTTAAGCAGTTTCAGGCTGTCGACGAGAATGTCACGGGTTGTGACGGCAAGAAAATTCCGGAAAAAATAGTCGAAATAGGCTGCGCAGCCGCCCCAGAAAAGCGTTTTACTTGCGGGGTCGATGGCCACATCTTTGCCGAGCCACTGCCACTTGCGGGTGGTGAGGCCGGGAGATGCCATGGTGCGCATGAGCGACTGAAAAAACCCTTCATGCGCCTCGCGGCCGGTTTCGGTATCGGGCAGCTCAAGGCCGCGCAAATCGCGGATAAATTCGGGAAAGTTTACATCCGAGGGGCAGCGCTCATGGCACAGGCCGCAGGTAAGGCATGCCCTCACGTCTTTCTGCACGGCCTCTGATGTCGCACCCCCGGTAATAACCGCATTTGCAATGGCCCGGGGCGAATAATTTTTACCCGTGAGGGCAAGAGGGCAGGCAGACGTGCATTTGCCGCAGTCCTGACAGGCAAATATGTCGCGAGCCGCAATGATTGTTCGCACCAGCGCTGCCGTATCGGCACTATCGGTCTGCACAGCCTGAGGTGCAACCGGACTTTTGCCAAGAGCCCTGATGTCATCGCTGAATGTCTTTAAAAACTGCAGAAGCTGCGGGGCTTCATCGGGCAGAGACATTCCCAGGCGCAGGCGCTGCCTGCCGATGCCCAGCAGATCAAGAATCTCCTGCATGTCATCAATATTGCCGATAGCTGTTTCAGTGCCGCTGCCGTAGCGGCAGGCCCCTGCTGCGCACCCCAGAAGCGCTACGCCGTCAGCCCCCATTTCAAAGGCCCGCAGCAGCAGAGCCCGGTTGATCCTGCCTGCGCAGGGCACCCGGATGAGGCCGATTTCATCGGGAATGTCGGCGCCCTGTTCCTGCAGCGTATGCATGGCGGTATGGGGCCCCCAGTTGCAGATAAAAACAATAAGTTTCATGGCAGCAGCATTTTTTTTCACAAGCACCTGTCCCGGATGTGCCGCGCAGGCGGCACGTATTAAAAAGTCAATCGTATCTACCGGGATGCCCCGCATTGCAGGCGGGGAGCATCACTCCTGTTTTTAATCAGCGCTCCAGCAGCAGTTCGCCGAGCGCGCGTTCGAGAAAAGCCTGGTTGCGGTACGGGCTGTCCGCAGCATTTGAGGGGCAGACCGAAATGCAGTTGCCGCAGCCTTTGCACAGAGCATCATCAACCGTTGCGCGCCAGGCGCCGTTTGGGCCGGGCCCGAGGGTAACAGCCTGATAGGGGCAGTGCCGCACGCAGCGGCCGCAGCCCCGGCACAGCTCTTCATCAACGCAGACGGTAAAGCCCCTGCTTGCGCGCGGGCCCCGCGGCATGCCTGCGGCTGCCAGCACAGCCGCTGCAGCTCCTTTTTCGCGCTCGGAGAGTTTGACCCCGGGGAAATCGGCCATATAAACGCCGGAAACCGATGTTGCACCCGGATATAAAAACGATATGCCGGTCACTCCCTGTTGCTGCATGACTGACGAGATGGTGCGTCCCGGAAGCTCCTTCTGATGGATGCAGGTTAGTTTCTTGGCCTGCCTGCCGCCGAGAATCACGGCGCCGGCCTGAACGGTCTGCGTATCCTGATCTCCCATTTGAAACGATATCTGAAAATCGCCCCTGGAGCCGTTGATTGCGCTGACCGTGGCGCCCGTAAAACGGTGAATATTGGCTTGAATGACTGGCGGTTCATCGCTGTCCTGCAGCGGGGCAAAAAGCAGCACCTCAAAGCCCATGCCGGCAAGGGTCAAAGCGCTCTGCCGGGCGGCTGCGGAATCACCGATCACGGCGGTTGTGAAGCTGTAGTTATGAGAAGGCGTAGGCAGAAGCTTCAGGCGCCGCGCACGGTTGATGGAGCTTTCAATAAGGCTTTCAAAGCGGTCAGTTGCGCTATCGGGGCTGCTTTTTACCAGCCGCAGCACCTCGCCGCGCAAATTGCATGCCTCGACCATGGAGCGGCTCACGCCCGTGCCCGTAAAAAGCCTGTTTTTCAAACGGCTGCGCTGCTCCGTGCAGGAGCTGCACACGAAGTTAAGCGAGCAGCAGACGCATGATGCCAGAACGGCCCGCGTAATGCCTTTTTCACGAATCGTGCGCACAATTGAGGAATAGCCCTCGGGGACGCAAACAGCTGTTAAAATTTCCGCATGGACGATATCGGGGCGGGTGGAAAGGCCTTCCATATAGTGCGTCATGCTGTCGAGCCACCCTTTAGAGTCATTGCAGCGGCAGGCAAATACGCCGATGCGGATATCGGGCGACAGACCGGGATCGGGAACAGAGAACGTCATGCCGTGGCCCCTGGGCCGGGCGCCGCTGCCCCCGAGCAGAACCATGGCCTTGGCGGCAGCGGAAAAACCGCGCGCCATAAGCGCGTACGACATCCTCTTTTGATGACTTCGCGTCATAGGCCCGTATCACATCCTCGCCATTGATCTGGCCGGCAGCGTCCTTGTCGGCAATGATGACAATGCCGGCATTTTCCGTAAGAGCTTCTCCCTCCTGATTATGCAGTATCGCGCCGACAGCTTCGCATGCATCGCTGCACTGCAGGCACTGGGAGCAGACGCCGCATTGAAGGCAGCGCTGCGTCTCTGCCATCACCTGCTCGCGGTCAAGCCCCAAAGCTGTTTCCAGAAATGTAGAGCGCCGAACTGCAGGCTCAAGCTCGGCCATGACTGGCCGCAGAGTTTTCTGCGCAATGACGGGAAGGGGGTCAAAATCGCGATCCTGAGGGCGAACAGGCCTATCTGCCGGTGCTGCGTCGCGGTGCATATGGCTCAGCAGCCCGCGGGCCGCGCTGCGGCCTGAGGCCATTGCTTCAACGGCCGACGTGGGGCCGCTGACACCGTCGCCTGCGCCATACACGCCGTGCAGATTGGTGCGCTGCTGCGCATCGGTTTTGATAAAACCATTTTTTGTCACATGGAGCCTGCCGTGGGCATCCTGTTGTTTCAGAGGGCCGGACTGGCCGATTGCAACGAAAGCCATGTCAAAGGGAAGTTCACAGCCCGTTTTTTTCGGGTCTATCACAGGCCAGGGGGTACCGCCGGCATCAGGTTGCCCGGGCTTTGTGGCAGCGCATTTCAGGCTGCGCAGTTTACCGCCTGCGCCCTCAAAAACCGTCACCTGGCATGAGGCCTTTATGGCAACGCCTTCCTCGATTGCCGCCTTCACCTCGTCTGCGTCAGCAGGGATTGCATCTTCGGAAAACCAGGAGATCAGGGTCACCTCGGCGCCAAGGCGGCACAGGGCCCGTGCCAGATCAAAGGCGCTGTTGCCGTCGCCGATGACGGCAGCCCTGCCCTGCAGTTCTTTCACATCACCGCGGTACATGCGATTTAAAAATGCCAGGCACCCTTCAACCCCTGCAAGATCTTCGCCGGGTACGCCCAGTTTTCGGTCAAGCCAGGTGCCGGTTGCAACTATAACGCCGCTGTGTTTCTTCGCCAGTGTTTCAAGCTCAAGGGAAACATCAACCGGGTGATTGCAGATAAAGTGAACGCCGAGGCTTTTGATATAGTCGATATCGCGGTCAAGAATATCCTCAGGCAGGCGGTAGCGCCCCACGCCGTAGCGCAGAAGCCCACCGGGCAGGGGCTCTTTTTCATATACCGTGACGCCGCAGCCTGCACGGGCAAGCTCGGCAGCCGCGGCCAGGCCTGCAGGGCCGGAGCCGATAACGGCAATACCGGGGGCATCATGGGCTGCCTGTTTTTTGACAGGGGCAGTGGTGGCGGCGTTATCGGTGATAAACCGCTTGATATCCTTGATGGCAATGGCCTGATCAAGCTCTGCCCGGCGGCAGGCTGTTTCGCAGGGATGCGTGCAGATGCGGCCGCAGATGCCGGGCAGCACATTGTCCTGCCGGATAATATCCAGTGCTTCGCCGTATTTTTCATCTCCGCACAGAGCGATATAGCCCTGTGCATTGACGCCAAGCGGGCACTCTTTCTGGCAGGGCGGATCGTTGCGCTTTTCAATCACGACCCTGCCGGGAAGGCTCTGGCGCCCATTGTAGATTATTGCTTTACGGCCGGTGTCAAGCTTTACCGGGCAGCTGTCATGGCAGCGGCCGCAGAGAGTGCATTTTTCCAAATCAACAAAAGTCTGAGGCCGGGTGATTTTTATGGAAAACCCCTGCGCTGCTGTGCTTGACAGCATCGACCCGTGCCGGCATATGCAGCCGTATGTCGGGGTTGCGCAGAATACGAATGAGGCCCGGACGGTGGGCGTAATTGAGCCGCACACCCGATTTCAGCATCCATTCATCGCGGGAAAATTTTGCGTCAAGATCAATGGCCGTATCGATGAGGGTGACCGGTATGCCAAGCTCGCCGAGCTTATTGGCGGCAGTCACGCCAGAGGGCGTGGCGCCTATGATGGCTACGCGGTGCAGGCGTTCTTTGGCTTTTTTCATGACCCAACTCCCGCATGGCCCGCGGCCTTTTTCTCGCGGCCTTTGAGCATGGCGGCGCCATAGTCCCAGCCTTTTTTGAAAGCGTTCAGATTCATCTCCTCGGTCCCCTTGGGCACCGAATCCTTCACCGCTTCCTCAACCGCCTTGCGCGACACGGCCTGCGTGACAGAGGAAAAAAAGCCGAGCATGACGATATTGGCTATCATCTTGCGGCCCATTTCCTCGGCAAGGCGCGTTGCAGGTATGGAAAAATAATCGCGGTCAAAACCCGTCGGCTTCACAAGATCCAGATCGGTAATGAGCATGGTCGTATCACAGATCATATTGGCATACTTGTCGTAGCCGGTCTGGGACATGCAGACCAGTATGTCGGGCCGGCGCACATACGGGTACTGTATCTGCCTGTCGTCGATTATGACCTGGGAGCAGCAGTAGCCGCCGCGCGACTCAGGGCCGTAGGACTGCACCTGCGTGCTCTCGCGGTGATCGCCCAGAGCCGCGGCTTTACCAAGTATGCTGCCGATAAGCACGACACCCTGGCCGCCGAAGCCCGTGACCAGTATTTCTTTTTTTGTTGTTATTGCTGCTGCTTGTGTCATCCCCAATGCGCCTTTAAAAGTAGTTCTCCTGCACTATCTGCAGGGTGGTTCTTATAAATGTATAGGTCTTTAGAAGAAGCCAGAATCCAGTAGTCAGAATCCAGAATAAAAGGCACATTGCACACTTTGGCTCTGGCGCCTCGACTGAACTCCGGGCAGGTTTAAAACCTGCCCCTACATGAATTTTTTTAAATCTTGAATCCGGAATCTTGAATTTCTTTACTACTGAATTCTGGCTCCTGACTTCTGTCTTCCCGTGCCAGCCTGAAATGCTATTCTTTGTGGTACAGTTTATTATAGGTCTCGGTAAAAGTCGGCCTTTCGACATCGACAAAGGTGCCCAGGACAACCCGCTTTTTAAAATCAACGGCAAGCTCTGCCGGGTTGGCGTTGTTTTTGATAATCGTTTTATCCTGATACATCTTCAGGGTGTCAAGGGGCCGCTCCTTATTGCGCCTGCCGTAGTTGACCGGACAGGGCGCCAGCACCTCGACGAAGGAGAAACCTTTTCTGGTCAGGCAGGACTGAATGGATTCGGTAACCTCGCGGGTATGCAGCATGGTCCAGCGGGCGATATAGGTTGCACCTGAGGCATAGGCAAGCAGCGGCAGGTTAAACGGGCTGTCCGGGTTGCCCAAAGGGGTCGTGGTGGTGCGGGCAAGGCTCGGGGTTGTGGCCGCCACCTGGCCGCCGGTCATGCCGTAATTGAGATTATTGATACAGATGACGGTCATATCGATATTTCTGCGGGCGGCATGAATAAAATGATTGCCGCCGATGGCAAACAAATCGCCGTCGCCGCTGAAAACGATCATATGGAGGTCGGGGTTGGCGATCTTCATGCCCGTGGCAAAAGGAATGGCCCTGCCATGGGTGGTATGAAACGAGTCGACCTTTGCATAGCCGGCGCCGCGTCCCGAGCAGCCGATGCCCGAGACCATGACGGTTTTATCCAGATCGATGCCGCTAGCAAGCATGGCATGCAGGCATGATGAAAAGACCGTGCCAATGCCGCAGCCCGGGCACCAGATATGGGGCATCCGGTCAGTGCGAATCAGATCGTCAAGAGGATGCTTCTGCTCGCTTGTAACCTTTTTGGCCTGTGCTGCCATGTTTCTTATGCCTTTCGGGACACTGCATGCAGGTGCGCTCCTCAGGGCCGCGCCTGCTGTGTCCCCGTATGATTACTGGTTCGATGTCAGCTCTTTGAGCGCGGCATATACGCGCTCCGGCGGTATGATGGCGCCGCCGGCATGACCTACCAGCACGGTCTCTGCCCTGCCGCAGGCGCAGCGCTCTACTTCGCGGTGTATCTGCCCCATATTCATCTCAACGGTCACAAATGCTTTGACCCGCCGGGACAGCTCCTGCACCAGCGCATCCGGAAAAGGCCAGACAGTTATCAGGCGCAGCAAGGCCGACCTTAATGCCGTCGCGCCGCGCGTCCTCAACTGCGGCATAGGCTGTGCGGGCCGAAGCCCCATAGGACACGATGCAGATATCTGCGTCATCCATCAGGTACTGTTCGGTGCGGATGATGTCGTCCAGATTATTTTGAATTTTGCCGACCAGGCGCGTCATCATGATTTCCTGCGCTTCAGGGGACATGGCCGGATAGCCGCGCTCATCATGAGTAAGGCCCGTTATATGCACCCGGTAGCCGTCTCCGGCTGCGGGCATGGGGGCAACGCCATAGGCTGTTGTTTCATAGGGCTTGAACCGGTCTTTGCGGCCCTTTGGCTTGATTCTTTCGAAGGTCTTTATTTTTTTCGCATCCGGGATAATGACCTTTTCGCTCATATGGCCGATGATTTCATCGGACATCACCAGAACGGGCAGGCGGTATTTCTCGCTCAGGTTAAAAGCATCTATGGTGTGGTAAAACATTTCCTGCGCCGACATGGGGGCAAAGGCTATAATCTCATAGTGGCCGTGGGAACCCCAGCGGGCCTGCATCATATCGCCCTGAGCGCCAAGGGTGGGAAGGCCGGTGGAGGGGCCTGCGCGCTGCACATTCACCACCACGCAGGGGGTTTCGGTGCAGATGCCCAGGCCTATATTTTCCATCATGAGGCTGAAGCCCGGGCCCGATGTTGATGTCATGCTTTTCCTGCCTGCCCATGACGCGCCGAGAATTGACGCCATGGCCGCAATTTCATCCTCCATCTGGATATAGGTGCCTCCGGCCTGAGGCAGGCGCGAGGACATATGCTCTGCTATTTCTGTTGCAGGCGTTATCGGATAGCCGCCGAAGAACTGGCACCCCGCGGCAAGCCCGCCTTCTGCGCAGGCCTCGTCGCCTGTCATATAATGTTCGCCCGTTAAAACTGCTGGATTGCTCATGAAAGTGCCGCTATCTAATAAATAAAAAGTTTATATAGTCTGCGCAATGCGCCGCTCCACTCCTGTCCGGTCTATTTTACCGCAGGGCAGCAGGCGCCAGCCGCATCACCCTGCTGTGGCTGGTCGCCCGGCTCTGTGCCCGGCGCTTCAACCGAATAGATGGCAAGCTCTGGGCAGATAATCTCGCAGAAATGGCAGTTGACGCATTCCTCGGGTTTTGTAACCTCAGGCGGGTGATAGCTTTTTTTATTGAATCTCGTGGAGGTTTGAAGGATTTTTTTCGGACAGAACGCAATGCAGTACCCGCAACCCTTGCAGCGGTCATCAACGATATGAACTATACCTCGCGATACGATGACCTCTTCGGCATCAAGGGGCACTCTCCAGAAATCCATTGTCTTTGCTCTCCAATATCTTATTGCAAAGACGACAGGATATAGAATTTTCATAAAAAGTCAAGGCAAATGAAAGCATTGCCGCCATTGCTCATGCTTTTTTGACTGGGTATGGCCTTTTTCGGTGGCGATATGACTATAAATGACTTTATGGTGCCCTGCCTAAATATAGCAAAACAGGTGTTCCTGCAGGGTACAGACATGTTTCAAAGCCATATACCCCTTGAAAACCCCCTTGTTTCAGGGGGAGGTGTGGCGTATTGCCAACTCTGATTGTTCATAATGCACATAAAGCTATGAGTCCGGCCAAATTTCATTTGCATATTGGCGCAACAACAACTAAAATGAACCATATAATAAAAAAATGGTTCAAGGGAGAGTGCCATGAAATCAATAACCATACATAATCTCGATGATCCTCTTGATAGACTGCTGCAGGAAAGGGCGAGAAGTCAGGGAATGAGCCTCAATAAAACAATAAAATCTCTGCTTGCCGAATCGCTGGGTATACGGCCAAAAAAACCAGCAGGGCATAAAGATGAATTCATGGACCTTTTTGGTTCATGGTCTGAAGCTGATGCCAGATCATTCAGGCAGACCGTGAAGGATTTACAAAAAATAGATGCCGAAGACTGGTCATGAAAAAAATCATCCTTGACACCAATGCCTATGTCGCCTTTCTTGCCGGTGACAGCGCTGTTCTTGATGCGCTTGCCCAGGCCGAAATCGTCTATATATCGGCAATCGTGCTCGGGGAATTATACGCCGGCTTCAAGGGCGGCAGAAAAGAATCTGACAACAGGACGCAGCTTGATGTTTTTCTAAAAAAATCAACGGTGCATGTCGTCAATGTCACACAGGAGACAGCCGATGTCTTCGGCGCAATAAAAAGCAGCCTTAAAAAGACGGGGACTCCCATTCCGATCAACGATGTCTGGATAGCCGCACACGCTACCGAGACTGGCGCTGTGCTCATAACCTATGATACGCACTTTTCCAAAGTGCATGGCTTGCGCCTCTGGAAGAGACATCAGGGGATGTAGCTGTTTCACCCCCCATGCTTTTACATCTGATAAGTCCAACTTAGACCCCTTTTCCTCCTTCGGTTAACCCTCCGAATTCCGAACGCCCTACGAAACCCGAACTGTTTACTTTTTCAAACTGCTCAGCTCACGGATGGTCTGAATCTCCTGCTCCTTTTCCCGGCCCCGCTTGTCCTGCTCCCACACATAATACCAGTAGCCTTTTTGGGGCACCTGCTCAAGCAGAACCATTCTGCGCGGCGCAACAAGAATCAGGTTCAGGACCTTGCACGCCTCCCGCAGTTTTTCGCTTTTTTTAGCTTCTGCAAAAAGATAATCTGCATGGCGGGCATCGCCGGCAGGAACAACTTCAGCCCTGCCCCAGATCTGCAAACCCTTAAGCGGATGACTGGTCGAGTGCAGCGCCAGAGCCACATTGGGGTTCTTTTTCAGACAGGCAAACTTGCGCGTAAACTTTTCGGAATAAATAACTATGTTCATGCCGTCGGTGGCGTAGCGTACAGGCGTTGCCCGAACATCATCTCCCGTGCCGGTGCAGAGAACGCAGTACTGGTTTTCGCCGAGATACCGTAGAATCTTTTCTTTGCTTGCTCCCATGACGCCCTTTCTCCCTGTTTTTTTGTTCTTACCTGCGTTTGCAGCAAAAAAACTTCAAACTCTTATAAAACAATTTTTGCACATTGAAAACATCTTCCGGCGCGGCTTTGAAAAAAAAACCGGCTCTTGCAGTTGTTCCGGGAATATAAAAACAGAAAAGGGATAATTTTTGTATATGCAAAGCAATGGAGTACCTGCTGGTATTTTCATGCAAAACGCTGTTATTTTTTTGCTGCTTGCCTCGGTAAAAGTTTGACGCTATAGTACAAACCATGCGTAAAAAAAATCCACCGAAACAGGTCAAACATAAACGGCCCCCTGAGCATACAGTTCAGGCAAGAAAGACCGAAAGCCATGCAAAGGGTCTGCCCGCCATCGCAGTGATACAGGAAGAAATCAAGGCCGCCTATAAACGCGCGTTTTTAAAAAAAACATTCGCCCTGCTCGGATTATACGCAGCAGTGGCGTGCTTTGCCACCTGGCCGCTTATAGCCAATCTGAAAAACTGCATGCCCATCGGCGGGGTGCGCTATGGCACGATAGTTTTATTCAACCTCTGGACGCTTGACTGGAACGCGCGCATGCTGGGGCATGAGGGCTATTGGGACGCTCCCATTTTCTATCCGGAAAAAGGGGCCTTTGCACTGTCCGAACCAATGCCCGTTACCGGTCTTTTGTATGCGCCGTTCAAAGCTCTCACGCAAAACCCTGTTACCGCCTACGACCTTGCCCTGCTTGCCATTCTGACACTGAATGGTTTTATGGCATACCGCCTGCTGAAGCAGCTTGGCGCAGGTGAGAGCGGTTCTATTCTCACCGGCGTGCTCGGGGTTTTTACGCCCTTTGTTTTCGACCAGCTCGAAGTCCTGCAGCTGACGGTGCTGTTCCCTTTATTCGGCGCGCTGACGGCCCTTCACGCTTGCGCAAGCAAGCCGGAAGTGCGCCCCGCATTGCGGCTGGGGTTGTGGGTGTTCATAAGCTTTGCAACCTGCACCTATTATGGTTTGTTTCTGAGCGTTTTCATACTGCTTGGCTGCGCCTTGCTGCTTGAGCGCCGCCACCTGCAGCTGATCACGCTGCGCAATGGCATTTTGGGAGCGCTTCTGGCAGGCCTGCTGCTGCTGCCGATGGTGCTGCCCCAGATGAACTACACCAAAAAATATGCCCGCGGTTCCGGAGAAATCCAGGTCAACAGCGCCCACGCAGCCGATTATCTGCGGCAATGCAAGCAGCGGACATTTGAAAGCAGCATGCCCGCGCTGCTCGGCCTGGGCTGCGGCGGGATGAGCCTGTACCCGGGCACGATTCTGCTGGTCCTTGCCGCCATCGGCATAGCCGCGGCGCGCAGAGAGAAAAACCCGAGGTGGTTTGGGTACTGCCTTGCCGGTTGCTGTCTTGCCGTGCTGCTCAGCCTGGGGCTGAATGTAAAGCTTGGCGGCTGGCAGCCCTATGAATTGCTGCGCATGTATTATCCGGGCTTTCAGAAACTGCGCAGCCCCTTTCGATTCACCGTTTTTGCGCAGATATTTTTAGTGGTGTTTGCCGGATGGGCGCTGAGCGAGCTTGCAAAGCGCCGGCTGTGGCTGGCTGTGCTGGCAACGGCCGTATGCGTGCTTGAGCTGCTTTCCGCGCCCATAAACCTGTACCGGTTTTCTATTGATGCATTTCGCGACCCCTGGATTGCCTATATGCGGGAGCAGAAAGGGGCGGTGATGGCAATGGTGCCCTTCCCTGCAGACGGTAACGCCCACAGCTTCGAACACAATGTCAAAGGCATGCTCTATGGCCTTGAAGCCGGCGCTCCTCAGGCAAACGGCTATTCGGGTTTTTTCCCGGATTCATTCAATCATCTGTCACACGCTATGAAATCGTTTCCAGACAATGAAAGCCTGCGGCTGCTGAACACGGCCCGGGTCACTCATGTTGTTGTTGACAAAAGCTGGGTGAAGGAACATCCGGGCCGTGATCCTGAAAATTTCGGGCTGCCCTATCTCACCGAAGACAGAAAAAAAATAATCTACGGCTTTCGGCAGTAGAGCAGCTCACCTGCATATCGCACCACCATTCTGTTTTTGGCAACAGCAAAACTTTAAGACAGGCCACGTCAATACATTTGCCGCGGTGAAAAAAACCTGCACCGGCAACGGGTTGCCGGAATCTTTCTACCGTTTGTCCCCTGGCACGATGAAATCGCAGCATTCCTGACGACCATATCAGCCTTCAAGCACAAAAAAAGCCCCTCGCAAAGGAGGGGCTTTTTTTGCTGACGATAAGCCTGCTTTATTCCGGGAGCTTGTCCTTTGTGTCTTTTTCGGTAAAATAGCTGTTGGCATCAGCGCCATAGGCCCGCACCTCAAGCCTGAACAAAACAGGATCTTTATCCCCGGACCGCCGGTATTCCACATCGGCTTCGCAGGGTATTTTCAGCTCGCTTAATTCAATGGCTCTGCCGTTCTCATCAAAGATCATAGGATTGTAGGGCACCACGAGCCGGTTGGTGTGAAGTTTGTCAAACCCGTTCTCCGACAGTATCAAAACAGCGGGCCCCTTGCCGCCAATGACTGCTTTTGCCCGCTCGCTGACCATTTTCCCCTCATCCGCCGCAGAGGCCGTGGCTGACAGGCACAGCAGGCTTATGATACAGACAATAAACAGGCTCCTGCGGCAATGCAGGGTGGCAACTGTTTTCATCATCGTCCCTCCTTCCAGTTTTCAACACCGCTTTTGGTGTTGAATGCAGGTTTAATATCAATTTCGTTAATGAGGCCGGTGCTCATCTGGCTGTACAGAGTGGCGCCGGCGCCCTTTTCCCTTGCCGCATGAACGCCGAAGCTCGAAGAAAGACCATAGCCCAAATCCATTGTATACTGTATTGCCGCTGTGTTATCCAGGCCTATCAGCACCGGCGCTTTATAGGCAGTGCCTGTTTCATAGTACAGAGCATAGAGGCTGCTGGTTCCGCCGAAGCCGCAGGTGTCGGTATTGGGCGTATAGGTCGGAAATATGGCAATGCCGCCAAACACCGTGGGTTTATTCACCATACGCTCAGACGGGCCGGTTCCGGGGTCTCTCAATTGTCTGTACCACCCCTGATACGATTCCAGCTGGGTCACTGTATCTGTCTTGCGCACTTCAGCCATGAGCTTGTCCCAGGTTGTCAAGCCCGTAATACCGCCGGTTATAGGCTGAACCACATTGTTCGGCTTTATGATATAGGGGTTCGAATAAAAAAGGTCCCCATGGGCCACGGCGCAGTCAGTGGCTGTGTAGCTGTGATAACACTCCGGCGCCGGTACCGTGCCGCCCGCCACTGTGCCGCGGGCATTATAAAACGGGTCTTTAACGCCCACAAGCCAGTTTGTGGCTGCTGTCGGTCTTATCGAGTGTTCAGCTGATATCTGCCGGACCCCAGATACAGCCATACATTGTCCTTTTTATCGGAGCTTATGGTAAAAGGAGCGCTGACCAGCGGCAGGTCCGGATCGTCGACCATTTTGGTCCATGTCCAGCTGGCAGGGTCCTTGTTATAGCGGGCTTCAAAGCCTTCGATATACGGACTATTGGTTATGGGAATGCCCACGCGGTACACCTTGCTTCTGTTCAGAAACCACCCCGTACCATTCCAATAGTTGCTTGCCGCATAGATAGCATCAACGCTGTAATTGAGCGACTTGTCTATGGCAATGGGTGTATTCATATAGGAGTAGGTTTCCGCTGTCCTGAATTGTCTTTTCAGCTCCCCGGTCTTGATATCGACTATATAAAGGCTGCTCTGAACTGCGCCTACCCACCCGTTGAAGTCGTCAAACCCCGATCCCATAACTAAATACCATGCATCATCAGTATTCCAGGTTTTCGTCGGGCCATTAAAGGTTCTCCCGACCGAAATAACCGTCGGCTGATTGATCGTGAGCCCCAGGCCGGGAAACCACTTGTCCCATAACAGCTGCGGGTTGCGCGGATCGGTTATGTCGATGGCGAAATAGCTCGAATAGTAGTCGCCGACCTTCGTTCCGAGGGCATTGTTTACCCATATATATTTGCCGCCGAAATTCATGCCGCCGACAAGCACCGTGCCCCAGCCGCCGGGATGCACCGCATCATCGGCAAATATGCGCACGTCGATAACCTTCGGCTTCAGGTCAACATACGGGACATGCACAAGGGAATCATAACTGGTGCTTGAAAGCCATTTCAAATGCGGCAGCAGCGCCCGGGGAATATAGGCCCACAGCTCGTCGCCGACACGCTCCGGCGTACCGCTTCTCGGCGAAAACCCATGGGTTGACTTATTGAAAACGCCCCCGGTGAAAGCATGCAGCATGCCGTCGTTGCCGCCCACATACACAACCGACTCGCGCGCGGTTGTGGCATTGTCGCCATATTTATCAACAAAAGCCTGATAGCTTGTATCATCATAAATAAGGCCGTATTTTTCCACGGGCCGCGTAATGGTGACCGGCGTCGAGTAGACAATATCGCCCAGCTTCCATACTTTGCTGTCCAGCATGCGGTCGCGCACGAAGACAGTCCCCTGAAGGGCTGCGCCGCCCAGGCCGTCGCCGGTTTTATCAATGCCGCGGATAAAATTGATCAGGTTGGCGCTCCGCATGTCGATATCGGCGCCCAGATAATTATAGTCGCCGAGAAGCGTATCCTGAACGCCCAGAAAAGGCTTTATTTGAGCTGCATTGGCAGCGGTGAACTCGATACAGCTGCCGCTGCCGAAAGCTGTGGGGCTCGATATGGCCGGCATATCGCCCACATAGGTATATATCTTTCTCTCGTCGGCCGGCCTGTCGGCAAGCAGGCTGCCTGCCTCCCATATGGCAGAGCTCCCCAGCTCCTCAAGGGTTATATTGTCGGAGTCAGCCGTATCCTTGTCAGGATAGGGATCATCTCGCGCTGACCGCATAGCGCTTGACCCTGGTCTCACTGGATTGCCGTATCAAAATAATAGCTCACAATCTTGTCGACATCCAGTTCAAGGCTTTTGTTTTTATTGGTATCTTCGCGTATATTGCCCTTGGGGTCGACCCACAGCGACTGCAGATACCCGACCCAGTTCACCTCAGCCACGTCCGCGGTGATGCCCGGCCTGAATATGGCCTGCACCAGCGTGCCCTCGCCCTCGCCGGTGGTGGCAAGCACCGACACTGCCGTGCCCGAAGCAGCCTTGTTCAGAATGGCATTGATGGCGGCCAGCAGCTGCTTCTCCAGCATGATAGCCGTCCTCGGCCTCGTAAAAATTATCCGGCAGGCCGTCGCCGTTGCGGTCCCATTCTCGCCGATCCGCCGGGGGCCACAGGGTAAAATTACCGTCATTTGAATACCCGTCGGGCTTTTTATTGTTGTTGCGGTCGTCGAAGCCGCCGTTCATGGCCGTTTCGGTGAGCAGCTTTTTGGCGTCAGGGTCCTTGCCGAAGGCATAGATCACAAAGGTGTCCATGACCTGCGTTCCGTCCAGGTCCGGCGCGCAGATCAGTGACATGGCTGTACAGGGCCACATCATCGAGATAGTCGCTGCCGTCGCTGTCATAGGTGCGTGTCGTTTCATTGGTGTCGCCGTCAAAATTTCTGACTGCCGCCGGTATGTTTTTATCGCTGGTCGGCACGCCGTCGGTGAGCATGAGCACAAAGCTTTTGGCGCAGGGAATCAGAGCTTTACCATCATAGAAAGGGTCTGTCGTGGCCTGGACCCCCCACGGGCTGGCAGTTTTGAGTATACCCTGAAGGGAGGGTGCATCTCTGGGCGAAATACTTCATGGCCGTATACAGGGTTTCGGCAAGGGGCGTCGCCGTGCTCATGTCCGG
Source organism: uncultured delta proteobacterium (assembly GCA_963804955.1). Classification (GTDB taxonomy): domain Bacteria; phylum Desulfobacterota; class WTBG01; order CAIYCZ01; family CAIRTM01; genus CAIWCT01. The sequence goes on from CAWDSQ010000014.1 coordinate 68,653, forward strand.
TGCTCTGGAAATCATTGACAATGTCCTGAACGCCGCCGCCGATGGCGCTTGCAACCCTGCCGCCTTCATTTGATGTGAGTCGAACCAGATATTGCCCCACCGGGCCTGATCGCCCACTTTCTGTATGATGCCGCAGGGATTGCCCGCCTCCGTGCCGGAGGAGCAGAAATAATCGGGCTCCTTCTCCTGCGTCACTTGCCACTTCGACGACAAAACTGGCGGTCGGGCTGTCCCAGGGGTTATTGCCGTCGGAGGTATAGCCCGCAGTGGTTGTTTTCACATACAGCTTGCCGCCTTTCACACCGTACCAGGCTTCATCATAGGGAGTCGGTTTGGGGTCATCATCGCCTCCGGCATAATAATAGGTCTGCCAGTAGCGGCTAGTCTGCGCCGGAACTTCGCCCTGCAGATTTGCCATTGCCGTTGCAGGTCTCGCAGGGCCTCTTGCCGCCCATGAGGGCTTTTCTCAGCACATCGATGCGGCGCATGGTGAGCCAGTTGAGGAAATTGCCGCTCCAGGCGCCGGCAGCGTCATCGCGGCGAAACACATTTGAGCTATAGGTGTAGCGGGCATCGGGGTTAAAATAGCCGTAATATTTTTTCGGCACGCAGGGCTCATACTCTATGACCAGAATCGGGCTTTTGGACGCGCTGCTGTTATAGGAATGCGCCCGCCGGCGGCTGCCGGCATCGCCGGTGATTTTAAACACCATGGCATTGCCGGCATTCCAGCCGGAGCGATTGATGATTTCCTGCACAATGGCTTTCAGGTCGGGCGTTGTGGCATTGGCCTGGGAATCTGTCGTCCACTGCCCCACATCAGCCCAGGTGACTTTGGCTGTTGTTTCGGCTCTGCCCGATATGTTGCCGATAGTCGGGCTGGATGAAGTTCCAGCGTTGAACGTAGCCGCATCGTCTGCAGCCTGCCCTGCTATATACAGGGTTGCCGGATCAGTGATGTTATCGCCGGAATCCGCATAGGCCGTAAAAATTATTTTAGCGCTGGTAATCACAACGGGCACGCCGTCAACCGACCGGGGAATCTGGATATTATCGAACCGTATGCCCGCAACCTGGCCAGCCTGGTTGCTGCAGTAGTTGATGGAGGTTGTGGTGGTGGTAGGCACGGTGGTGGTGTGAGGTGGTGGCGCTGCTGCAGTGGTCGCTATGATCGTCGCAGTCGCGCCCGTGACTCAAACAGGTATGCGACAGACAGCTGCACCTGGACCCGTGTTGAGAGGAGTTGCCGCAGTTGTGGCTGTGATCACAGTGGTCATTCCACGCATTACGTGCCTGATTACTGTTATGGGGCCGCACACCATATGCTCCAGACAAGGGCAGTCAGAAAAGGAGTTAGTGTGCGTGCAGTTGTGGTTTCCCCCGTCAGCAACCATATAGGGTTTGCGCTCCTTTTCCCGCGACAGGTACCACTCATCAACAATAACGCCGTCGGCCTGGCTGCTATCAATGCCATAGGGCTCAAGCTCAAGGCCTTTGCCCCGGGGACCGGCAAATCTCATGCCCGCTGCGGCTCTGCCTGCTGACAGGCAGCATGTCCGCATCGCTCATGGTCAGGGGGGTAGCGCCCTGCCACCTGAAAACCGGCCACAGAAGGAATGCTCAGCACGGGAACCATCCGGCCTGCAGAACCTGAAGCGCTGCCGGACTGCCCGCGGGCGATCTGCAGCTGCGGCATAATGCCGGCTGTTATCGACTGCTCATCGGTAATCAGGTCAAGATCCGGGCTGGTGAGCATGTTCACGCCGCAATAGTAAATTTTTCGATCGCTCAGGCGCTCTTCAGCATCATCACTGCCGTTGGTCACATGAACGGCAATCCTGCACCTGACGCCTTGATACGAGGCATTTGCCAGCTCGGTGCCGCTGTCTAAACCGTCCACATCGGGATTATAGGGATCGGGATAGGCCGGAAAGTTCATGCTGCCGGAATTGTCCAGCATGACGAGAATATTGGGCATGACCGACGATGACTGAAAAATGGGCAGCGAGCTGTAGCTTGCCATCTGGGGCTCGGCCCCGCGGGCGGTTGCCGTGCACAGCAGCGCAACAGCAAGGCTCAATGCCGCGCAAAGTATATGTTTTCTCATTGCATGACCTCTTTTGAAAAAAGTTTTTATTCCGGCTGCAGGGCTAAATCCCCGTAGGCAGAAGCCCCCACCCGATCGACTGTTCGGATTTAGGAGCTGTCTGGCTTTCAATATTTTTGCCGGGCACCGTTGCGCTGCAGTTAAAAACATAGGAGATTTTCACAGACATGCCCGCGCCTCCGTCCGCGCCGGACCCGAACTCGGCAACACCGCCCGCGGAATATTTTACCGCCACCTTGTCCACATCAACATCTATAACAAGCGTTGTCGGCCCGTATGCGCATATCGGGGCAGGCATCGACCCCTGCTGCCTCCTTCTCCGCCTTGGTGGCCTCATTCAAAGCAAAAGGGTCGTCGATGGGCTTGTAGGCAGCCTTATGCGCCGTATCCGCCCTGGAATATTTGCCCCAGTTGTTCCATCTGGTCCCGTAGACCATGTCGAAATCCCTGCCTTCAAACAGAAAATTGCCGTCTAAAATCTGAATAACGCCCTCGTCGGCCTCCGCATCAGAATCGTAGTCATTCAGATACACGGGAGAGTCGCAGGTGGCGTCCCATCTGCCCTCGCCAAGCGTTCTTGCCACGGGTATAGACCCGAGCGGCATGCCCGACTCGGCCATGCTGAAAACCTTCTTCACGATCACCTCATTGTTGGTGATATCGGTTTCATCCACGCTCGTATTCATGGCCCCGACGCCAAGAAGCGTGCAGACGGCCAGCAGAAACATGACGAAAGCCAGAATAAACCCGCCCTCATTGCGGAGTATGCCTGCCGGATATTCCCGGGGCGCGGCATCAGAGCCTGAACTTTTTTTTGCAGTCATGCGCATCATACACACCTATGCTCCCCACATGCTTGCCCCGACGACAAAGCGCAATGTTACGCCCCTGCTGCGGATGAAAGCGTTTATATAGATAATTGAAATTTCGATGGTGGCCGTATTAACCACCGGCACATTGGCTGCAATTCGCCACACCATGCGCGAGCCCGCCGGCGCCGGCGGCGGCATGTCCTGTACCTCAAAAGGTATATACACCTCCGACGAGCCCTGTTTTCTGAATTGCAACTGCACGGTATACCCCTCGGTCGTAACAAAGGGCCTAACGCCATTGAACATATCCACAAGCTCCTGCCTCGTGGCCGGCATCTCCACCTGAACAAAGGGGGACGGCGGGAGCTGCGGCTCGAGCAGAAATACGTTCATCGTCACATTGTCGTAGACAGCCATTTTATCGTTGGGATTATCTTCATCAAGACTGGTCAGCAAGACGAAATTCTCCGGGTGCAATGTCTGGATATCCCCGAAATAGACACTCGTGTCCTGGTTGGGGTTTTTCATCAAGCCGGTCAGCCACTCCTCCCAGGCCAGGGCAATGCCCGCGCCGGAGGACTGCGAATTGGCGAACATGGAGCCCTCCAGAGCCGTCATCTGCATGGCTGCGACGCCCGTAAGGCCAATGCACAGAACCATGGTGGCTATCATCATCTCCACAAGAGAGAATCCCCTGTTGTCACGAATTACCCGCATGGCTTTGTCTCCCCGAATCGCACCTCTGGTTAGCCTTGATCCTGCAGCGACATGTTTCTGCACTGTATATTGGTTATGACCCGCCTGCGCTTGTACGAGTCGTTAAACGCGCCCCCGCTCGGGCCCCATTTTGTTCCGCTCGCGGAAGTCCAGAGCGTTGTATCTGTAATGCCCCTCAGCCGCGTGCGGGTGCGCATCAACAGGCTCACCGTTACCGAGCGGATTTCGGCCAATGAATGCCCCGCAGCCACGGGATCAGTGTGCGCTGTGCCGTCGCTCATGTTGTACAAAAACTCAAGCGCCTGAACACCCTCGACAACATCCTGCGCATTAGCGCTCGTCGTCGCGTTGAAGGTCTTTTGCACCGCTGTTGTTTTTTTCACATCATTGGGAATGCCATCGAGGTTGGCGTCGTTTTTGAGGGCATAGCGTATGGTTTCAGCCACGCAGTCTGTGCAGGGAGATGAAATAATGTCACCGTCGGGCATAGTGTCGCAGCCTGCGCCCGTGCAATCCGGCGCCCCCCGCGGCCTGCCCAGATCAGCCGTAAAGGCGATTTCACCGGGCTTTGCTATCAAAAAGCCGGCCTGGCCCTCCTTGTACACATCATAGCCTGCCATGCGCAAATCTTTTTCCAGAAAAAACTCAAACGCCCGAATATTCTGCTGCATTTCAACCAGCTGCTCCTGCAAAAAGTAGCTGCGCTGCTGCACGCTGTACATGGCATAGGCGGCCGCTGAAACACCTCCGAAAATCCCCACGACTATTATGAGTTCAACCAGGGTAAAGCCACGGGCTCCCATTGCTGTCGGCTTTATTTTCATAGACATCCTTCCCGCATGATATGTATGTGCAAAGCTATTCAAGACACGTTATGACAGCGCCATTGCCGTCTGTGGTTCCGCACTTCTCCATAACGACATTGGCAGCCAAAGATGAAATGCCGATGCGGTAGCCCTGCTTCTTGCTATTCTGCAGATACACATACCCTCTCACATTGCCGGTCAGGCCCAGGGTATTAAAGGTAAGCTTATTTTCGGGGAAACTCAGCTTTGTGCTTCTGCCCGGAAAGCCAAACCTGATGCCGCCGTATTCTTCAGGTATGGCTACATGTTTATTAATGCCCAGTTTATCAATGGTATATGAATCTGCAGCCACATCAAATTCAATCACAACATTTCGGTTGAACTTGATCGCCATGCTCCTGGCTTTGCGCAAACCAGAGACCATATCACGGGCCGCCCTGGTTAAATTGTACGAAGGAAGCGTTGATACTACCGTCATAGTGCCAATACCCCCCAATATGCCAATGATGGCAACGACAATCATGAGCTCTACTAAAGTAAAACCCTTTGCTCTGTGGTGCATTGGCAGTCTCCTTTTGGTGGAAATAAACAGCACAAGGCGTGCCACCTTGAATTAAAATTTCAAGTATTTGTTTTTGCTTGTTTTTTAAGTTTTAGAGGGGATATCTTTTTCAGTAGTGTCGGCAAAACTATAAAAAAACTTTATAGAAATATAAATAAATATTCTATGGCATGCGGGGTTGGCACCCGGTGGGGTTCTCGAGGAAAGCGATGCTCCCTGCCTGTGAGGCGGGGCATCCTGGAGTTAAAAATTGATTTAGAACATTTTTTCTCTATTCTGTCATCTCGACCGCAGGGAGAGATCTTAGAGCATGTACGAAAAGCCAAAGCACCTTCTGTTTTGTCATTCTGAGCGCAGCGAAGAATCTCGTGGTTTTAATGCATTCAGGGATCCTTCACTTCGTTCAGGATGGCAGTACATGACTTTTCATACACGCTCTCAGGCTGAATGACAACCAGGGTGTTACGATTGATGCGCAATGGAGCAACCTGCGGACTCATCCGCTTGCGGCGGATTCGAAATGACAATAAGGCTGAGCCCTTTAGAAAAATGCTGCGGAACAATCCCGTGCTCCCGCACAGGAAAACTATCACTTGAGTTCTTCTGTTTCAGCCTCAGCCCGCTGCACGGTCTCTGCTTCACTGCTGCAGTGACGTCGCAGCGGGGGTGTCAGGCATAGCTGTGCAGGCCCGACAGCAGATAATTCACCCCGAGGAAGGTAAACAGCACGCAGACAAAACCGACAATGGAGATGATGGCGGCGCGCCTGCCCCGCCAGTCGCGCGTGAGCCGGGCATGCAGAAAAGCCGCGTAAATGAACCAGGTGATGAGCGACCAGGTTTCCTTGGGGTCCCAGCCCCAGTAGCTGCCCCAGGCATAATTGGCCCAGACCGAGCCGGTGATGATGCCCACGGTCAGCAGCAGAAAGCCGATGGCGATGGTTTTGTAGATGATCTCGTCGATGGCCTCAAGCGACGGCATCACGTCGGTGCTCTTCACGGGCTGCTGCCCCGCGCCCTGCATGCTGCCCGCCTTGAACAGATAGACGATGCTCGAGACAAACGATACGGCAAAAGCAGAATAGCCGAGAAAGCAGGTAATCACATGATAGGTCAGCCAGTTGCTCTGCAGTGCCGGTATAAGGGGTGCTATCTCGCTTTGCACGCTCGGCGACAAAGAAGCGTAGGCCATGGCAATCGATATGATGGGAAAAACCAGGGCGCCCATGAGCTTCACCTTGTAGCGCAGCTCAATATAAAAGAAAACAATCATGGTCGTCCAGGACAGGGAAACCAGGGACTCGTAAAAATTCGCCAGCGGTATATGCCCGTAGCCGACCTGGTAGGACTCATACCAGCGAAACCCCAGGCCTGCGGTGTGCGCGGTAAAACCAAGCACCGCAAGGCCCATAAGGGCGGCATAAAACTTTTTGCCGCGGAAGAACAGATAGGCGAAGTTGCCCGCCATGCAGAGAAGATAGACAAGCGTTGTTACGCCCAGAAGCTTTGAGCTGATCATGACTGTTTCTCCAGAGATTTAAGCTGTTCAAAAAGCCTGTTTAATTCCGCAGCGAAAGCCTGCCGGTTTTTGCTGGCGCTGCCGGCAAGCTGGCACCGCATCCCGCCGTCTTTTTCTTCAAGCACCAGATACACCCTGCGGTGGGACATAAAAAACGCCATGCAGATGCCCGAGATCAGAAAAACGCACCCGAGCCACACCACATTGACGCCCGGGTCGCGGGTGACCTGCAGGCCCGTATAATAGCTCGTGTACAGCTGGACAAGCTTCACCTCGTAGGCGGCGTTCTGATTGCGGTGAAAGTCGGGAAATTTCACGAACGTCCACGAGCTTTCGAGCTCTTTGCCGCTGCGGAAAATGACCACGCGGGCCGCGGGGTTGTTGGGCTCGTCGGAGCGGGAAAAATATTTGCCGTTATCCATGGCGAAATCGGCAAGCACGGTATCGACGACGGCCTCGTCCTGGGTGCCCGCAAGGGCAAAGCGCTGCCCCGGCCGCACGCGGTACTCGCGGTCCTGCTGAGCCCCGGCGGGCCTGATTCGCACGAGCAGCTCGCCGCCTGCGGCCGCGGTCGTTCCGTAGCTTGACTGGTAGAAGAAAACCCCTTTGTAGATGAGCGGGTCATTGACCTCGATAACCTTTTTCAGCACTTCTTTTCCGCCATCGATAACGGTCAGCCAGCTTTTATAATCTTTGGGCATGCCGCCCTTGTCATAGTAGCTCACCTCGAACCGGTCGCAGCGCAGGGCAAAACCGAGCTCATGCTCCTGCGTGGTATTTTTCAGCGTCACCGTACCCTGCGTTTCTCCCTCATTCAGTTTCATGAATCCCTGATAGCCGATGGTGCCCAGCAGCACGCCCGCAATGACGGTAATCATGCCGATATGGGTCAAATAGAACCCCAGGTATGACAGGCGCCCCTTTTCAGCAACGATATAGGTTTTGCCGTCCTGCCGGGTAACGGCCGGCGCGGCCAGAAACTGCCCCACGGCTTTTGCCAGAGCATCGGACAGGCCGGGCGAGGCCTTTTTTATATTGAACTTTTTCACCGTGGCCATGGCCTGCAGCTGCTGCTCGGTCGGGGCCTTCGGCGGCTGCTGCAGAAGCCGGCGCAACCCGGAAAGCCGGTTGAGCGAACAGGCCGCAAGGTTGAGCGTAAAAAGACCCAGGGCAACCATGAACCACCAGCAGTGATACATGTCGGTGAAGCCCCATGGCTTTCAGCAGCCCGTAGGTCGACGGGCTGTACAGGCGCTGGTAGTCCTGCTCGGCGGCATTCTGCGGCACGACGGTACCAATGACGCAGACGGCCGAGAGCACGATGAGCAGCACTATGGTCAGCCGTAAGGATATGAACAGCTTCCAGACTTTTTTCAGCATACCAATCACCGCTTGAATTAATTACATACATTCAAAAACAAATTCAGTTTTTGAAGGGCTTGCACCACGTCAGGTCGCAAAACTAGCAAAAGAGCGCCGCATTTGCAATGAAATTATATAATAATTACTTAAAAAATATTGACAAAAGGTGCAGGTTTTTGTTAAAGTTTTTCAAAAAAAACCGATAAAGTATATGAAAACAACGTATAAAATTCCTATAAACGGAGCCACACTTGAAAAAAGTACTTCTTTACGTCATACTCGGTCTTGTCCTGTTCGGTCTACCGTTCATAGCCTACACATCAGAGGAGTACAACGGCGCCAGCAAATGCAAGGTCTGCCATATTAAAATCTTCAAATCATGGCAGGAAACCCCCCATGCCAAAGCCATGGACAGCCTGAAGCCCGGAGCTGCGGCCGAAGCCAAAAAGAAGGCAAAACTTGATCCTGCTAAAGATTATTCAAATGACCCGGCATGCATTCAGTGCCACACCACCGGCAACAACCCGGCTTTTGCAGGCATACAGTGCGAAGCCTGCCACGGCCCCGGCGTAAAATATTCCGCCATCAGCATCATGAACAAAAGCAAGTGGAAAGAAAACCCCGATGCGCAGCGCAAGCTTGCCATAGAAGCAGGCCTCGTGATACAGCCCGAGGAGAAAAACTGCACAGCCTGCCACAATGAAAAAAGCCCGACCTTCAAGCCCTTCGACTTCAAGGCGCGCTATGAATTGATCAAACATCCCAAGTAACTTTTGGGCTTGTACTGCAGCCATTGAGGCCTGCCCGAAAAAGGCAGGCCTTTTTTATTGCCGGCCTGCAGCAGCACCTGTCGCATGCATTGACACTGCCGAAGATTTCACGCTATACTGGCTTGCAAACTTTAAAAGTACACCTCATCTCAGGCACATAGAGCAATGCACGACAGGCTAGACAAGCAGCTGGCTTTCCTGCTGGAAATAGATCGGCTCAAAGAGGTGCTGCGCCAGTCCTATATCTGCCGGGGGCTGCGCAGGGAAAACTCCTCCGAGCACAGCTGGCATCTTGCCGTCATGGCCCTGGTGCTGGCCGAGCATGCCCGTGATGCCGTCGATATCATGCGCGTGGTGAAAATGACGCTGGTGCATGACCTGGTTGAAATAGATGCCGGCGACACCTTCTGCTATGACGATGCGGGAAATGCGGACAAGGCGGCCCGCGAGGCAGCAGCTGCCGATCGCATTTTTAGTCTCCTGCCCGATGATCAGGGCTGCGAGCTGCGCAGCCTGTGGGAGGAATTCGAAGAGCGTGCAACCCCCGAAGCGCGCTTTGCCGCCTCCCTTGACCGCCTCATGCCCCTTCTTCACAACTACTCCAGCAGGGGTAAAACCTGGCAGGAGCACGGCGTTGCGGCAGCGCACGTGCTGGAGCGCAACCGGCATATCGAGGACGGCTCAGCGCAGCTGTGGGCCATTGCCAAATCGCTCATCGAAGACGCCATTGAAAAAGGGTGGCTGAAAAAATGATCACCGACACTGAGCACCTTACCCTCGAGCATACGCCACCGGTATACACCCTCTGCCTGAAAAACGGCGGGGCGTGCTCGCTTTCGTTTATTGCCGGTTTAAACGCTGCCCTTGACGATGTCGAGTCATCGACGGGGCCGGCATGCCTTATCATCTCCGGAGACGGCAAATCATTTTCAACAGGATTTCAGCTGGAGGACTTTTTCAGCGGAAATGCCGGGCTGCGCCAGGCCATGCTCAGCCGGTCGATTAAACTGCTGGGCCGCGTGGCCTGCCTGCCCGTGCCGACTGCGGCGGCCATAAACGGCCATGCCTTCGGCTTCGGGGCACTGCTTGCCCTGGCCTGCGACCGGCGCATCATGCGCAGCGACCGGGGCTTTTTCTGCCTGCCGGAGCTCGACCTGCAGGTTGCCATCCCCCGGCCCATGATGGAGCTGCTGAAGCTCAAACTGCGCCACAATGTGCTGTGCGACCTTGTTTTTTCCGGCAGGCGCATCGGCGGCCAGGAAGCCTTCGGGCTGGGCATTGTGGATGCAGCATGCCCGCTGGCCGAACTTATGGCACAGGCACAAAATATGGTGCAGCCGCTTGCGGCAAAAGACCGCGCCACCCTCGGGGCCATGAAGCGCGAGCTGTACCGGCAGTTTCTGGATACTGTACCGCTTGATTGATATGCCGACAGTGCGCACCATTTCACTTATGCCGTTTGAGGCTTCCGCTGCCACGCAGCCTTTCTTGTGCAGCACGAGCATACAGCTGCAGGACAGGATACTGGCGCTTGTGTACACTGTTTCCGGCCCGCTGAAGGACCTCATCATCCCTGCGGCAGCAGCTTCACCCGGCTTCACCCCTGACCTCTGGCAGGGCACCTGTTGTGAATGTTTCCTGCGGCGGTATGCCATGAAAAACTACACGGAATGGAATTTTTCACCCTGCGGCAGCTGGTGGGCATGCGCCTTTGATGATTACCGGGCCCCTGCCCGGCGGCAGCCAGAGGATATGCAGCCTCGGCAGCTCGACATACAGCGCACGGACTCTCTTTTGACCCTCACCGCGGCACTGGCCTGCCAGGCTGCGCACGGGCTGCGCATCGGCCCGGCGCTGATACTTCAGCATGCAGACGGCAGCCGCTCGCACTGGGCCATGGACCACCCGGGCGGCAGGCCTGATTTCCATCGCGCAGAGATCTGCGCATGTGTCGTGTGAACAACCAATCAGATCTTCCCCGGAGGACAGCACTATGAAAAAAGCCCTGAAAGCCTATAAAAACCCCGAATTTCTCGGCAGCCCCGAGGCGCGCACCATCCGCATGCTTGCCGAATACCTGGAGCCTGAAAGCCGCCTCAGGAAATTCAATATAGAAGACACCATTGTCTTTTTCGGCTCAGCACGCATCAAGCCGCCGGCAGACGCCAGGGCCTGCCGTGATGAACTGCGACAGAAAATAAGCCGGGGGGGCATCGGGCTCGATGCCGACCTGGTGCGGGCCGAACAGGGCATAATCATGTCAAAATATTATGATGATGCCGTGCGGCTTGCCCGCATGATAACTGTTTGGTCAAAGGATCTGCATAATGAAAAAACGCGTTGCAGCCGCCGGTTCATCATCTGCTCGGGCGGCGGGCCCGGCATCATGGAGGCTGCCAACCGCGGTGCTTCCGAGGCCGGCGGCTACTCCATCGGCATGAACATCAGCCTGCCCTATGAGCAGGAGCCCAATGCCTATATCTCCCGTGAGCTCATGTTCGAGTTCCACTACTTCTTCGTGCGCAAGTTCTGGCTGGCCTATATGGCAAAAGCGCTTATCATCTTTCCGGGCGGCTTCGGCACCCTGGATGAAATGCTGGAGATTCTCACGCTGCTGCAGACGGGCAAAATCACCAAGCGCATGCCCATCATCATCTACGGCAGCCCGTACTGGAAGGAGGTGCTCAATTTCGAGGCCATGGTAAAATGGGGCATGATCAGCCCCGAAGACCTCGAGCCTGTTCAGCTTCTGCGACACGCCGGAAGATGCCTTTGCCTGTCTCAAAGCAGCCCTGGAGCCCCTGTGCGCCGAGACGCCGCCGCAGGAGCAGTCTTGACAAACGGATTATTATGAATATAATACGCTGGCCCCAAAAGACGGCAAAACCAACAAAGGCAGAAAGGTGCTGATATGAGAGTCGAGGATCTGAAAAACAAAAAGCTCAAGGCATGGATTGAAGAAGTGGCGGCCCTGTGCCGGCCCGATACAATTGAAATCTGCGACGGCTCGCAGCAGGAATACGACCGCCTGTGCGACCTGATGGTGCAGAGCGGCACATTTTCAAAACTCAACGACGCCAGGCGGCCCGGCAGCTATATCTGCTTCTCCGATCCCGGCGATGTGGCGCGCGTTGAGGACCGCACCTATATCTGCTCGAAAAACAAGGAGGACGCAGGACCCAACAACAACTGGCGCGATCCCGATGAAACCAGAAACCTGCTGAAGGGCCTGTACAAAGGGTGCATGCAGGGCCGCACCATGTACGTTATTCCGTTCTGCATGGGCCCCCTCGGTTCAAACATCTCCTATATCGGCGTTGAACTTACCGACTCGCCCTATGTTGTGGTCAATATGCGCATCATGACCCGCATGGGCCGCGCGGTGCTGGATCAGCTCGGAGACGGCGACTTCATCCCCTGCCTGCATTCGGTCGGAGCGCCCCTTGCGCCGGGACAGAAGGACGTTGCCTGGCCCTGCAACCCGGACAACAAATATATCGTCCATTTCCCCGAAGAGCGCAGCATCTGGTCTTACGGCTCAGGCTATGGCGGCAATGCGCTGCTGGGAAAAAAATGCTTCGCCCTGCGCATCGCCTCCATCATGGCCCGCGACGAGGGCTGGCTTGCCGAGCACATGCTCATCATGGGCCTCACCTCGCCCGAAGGCGAAACGAAATATATCGCGGCGGCTTTCCCCAGCGCCTGCGGCAAGACCAACCTCGCCATGCTCATTCCGCCGATTCCGGGCTGGAAAGTGACCTGCGTGGGCGACGACATCGCCTGGATGAAATTCGGGGCCGACGGCAGGCTCTATGCCGTGAACCCCGAGGCGGGGTTTTTCGGCGTGGCGCCCGGCACATCCATGGAGTCGAACAAAAACGCCATGCTCACGATCACCAAAAACTCCATATTCACCAATGTGGCCCTGACGCCCGATGGTGATGTATGGTGGGAGGAGATGACCGACGAGCAGCCCGCGCAGCTCACCAGCTGGACCAAAGAGCCATGGACGCCCGGCTGCGGCAAAAACGCTGCGCATCCCAATGCCCGCTTCACAGCGCCCATTGCCCAGTGCCCCATCTTCGACCCCGCCTGGGACGACCCGAAGGGCGTGCCCATCTCGGCCATACTGTTCGGCGGCCGCCGCTCCCAGGTGGTGCCCCTGGTAACCGAAGCGCGCAGCTGGACAGAAGGCGTATTTTTGGGCTCAATCATGGCTTCGGAAAAAACCGCTGCGGCGGCAGGCAAAGTCGGCGACCTGCGGCGCGACCCGTTCGCCATGCTGCCCTTCTGCGGCTATAATATGGGCGACTACTTTGCCAACTGGCTGAAAGCGGGCCAGCGCACCGGCGCCAAGCTTCCGAAAATATTTTATGTGAACTGGTTCCGCAAAGACGACCGGGGCAAATTCCTCTGGCCCGGCTACGGCGAAAACTGCCGCGTGCTCAAATGGATATGTGAGCGCGTCAGCGGCACGGCCGCCGCCGTGGAATCAGCCATCGGCCTGCACCCGGCCAAAGACGCCATCCAGACGCAGGGCCTTGGCATTGCAGAGGATGCCATGGATGAGCTGCTGCGGGTTGACGCGGCCGAGTGGAAGGCCGAAATCCCGAGCATTACCGAGCATTTTAATCAGTTCGGCAGCCGCCTCCCGAAAGAGCTGTGGGATGAGCTGAAAGCGCTTGAAGAGCGGCTGGGCAAGGCGTAAACACAAGAGCTATACAAACAGAAGCGGGAGCAGCCGTTACGGTTGCCCCCGCTTTTTTGTCTCAGCACAACAGATCATGCAACAAACCGCTCAAGAGCTGCGGGGATACGCTCGATGATATCGCTTGCAAGAATGCCAAGCGCGCCGCGCTCGGCGTGCTATGTCATCGCCGATCTGCCATGGACATACACGGCAAGCAGCGATGCTTTCAGCGGATCGATGCCCTGGGCGATAAGGCCGGTGATCAGGCCGGTGAGCGCATCGCCCATGCCGCCGCTTGCCATGCCGGGATTGCCGGTGGGATTTACATAGACGCTGCCGTCGGGGGCTGCTATGACCGTGCGGCTGCCTTTGAGAACCACTATCACTTTATACTGCTGAGCAAACTCCCGCGCGCAGCCGATGCGGTCTGCCTGAACCTGCTGAGTTGTCAGGCCCGTAAGCCGCGCCATTTCGCCCGGATGCGGGGTGAGCACGGCAGGAACCTTTAACCTGCCGAGCATCCCCGATATTGCGTGCCAGCAGGTTCAGGCCGTCGGCATCAATGACAAGCGGCGCCGGCGAAGCCTCAATGAATCCAGTTCATCAAGACCGAGGTTTCCTTATGGTCGCCCATGCCCGGCCCGATGGCCACAACGCTTTTACCCTGCAAAAGTCTGGTAATTCCGGGCAAAGCCAGGGCGCCGAGAAAACCGCCAGACTCTTCGGGCAGCGGCTTCGGTCATGGGCTCGGTAAGCTTTGCTTCAAGGATCGGAGTTGAGCGATGCGGGCACGCCCACGGTCACCAGACCCGCCCCTGCACGCATGGCTGCCTGCGCACACAGGGCTGCAGCGCCGGTCTTGCCCGGCGAGCCTGCAAGAATGAGACGCGTGGCCATAGGTGCCCTTATGCGAATCAGGCTCGCGGGCGGGCACAATGCCAGCCAGCATGGCCGCATCAAGCAGATACTCATTGATATTACTTGATTCTACAAGCTCTGAAGGAATTCCTATATCGATAACTTCGAAGCGGCCTGCATACTCGGACGCCGGGATGGACAACAAGGCCTTTCTTGGCAAGACCGAAGGTGCAGGTAAGGTGCGCCTTCACTGCTGCGCCAAGGACTGCGCCCGTTGTTGCATCGATGCCTGAGGGGATGTCAACGGCAACAACCATTGCTCCTGACGCGGCATTAATGCTCTCAATTGCGCTGCGGTACAAACCCCGCACCTCAGATGAAAGCCCTGTGCCGAGCAGCCCGTCAATGATAATGCCTGCCTGCTGTATGTCCGGTGCAGCCTGCCGCCACTGTTCCTCATCGGTGACTTGAATGATTCGGCCTCCTGAATCTTTGAAAGCTTCAAGGTTGATCAGCGCATCGCCTGCGACCTTGCCTGGATCGGCAAAAAGAAAAGCTGTGACGCAGGCGCCGTCATTATGAAAGCAACGGGCTATCACGAATCCGTCGCCGCCGTTGTTGCCGCGGCCGCACAGCACGGCAACTGGCCGGCCCGCAGCATCCGGCACCGTTTCAACTATTTTTTCATATGTGCCGCGTCCGGCATTTTCCATAAGCACTGCGCCGGGTATGCCGATATCATTGATGGTTGCGCGGTCAAGCTCCTGCATCTGCCGTGCGCTGACAATCTTCATGGCATGAATCTCGCTGTTTAGTGGCTGAGTAAAAATCCCGTACCATACATTTGTCGGGTTCGCCCTATATGGATACTTCTTCGCAAACATTTGCTGTGCGCAGGTTGGGTTGAGGTGCGATACCCAACGGTTTCTTCCGGGCTTAACCCAACCTGCATAAAAAAGGCTTTTCGTGCAGGCGCTATTAATAGAGTGCTTTAAATTTCCTGCAGGATCGGCCCGTTGCAGCCGGCAGGCTAACAGGCTTCCTGGCCTGCCTGATCCGCTTTCCCGCTCAGCACATCGTGCAGCATGCAGCAGACCTTTTCAATCGTCAGGGGCTTTTCAAGAAATCCCTTCACCCCGAGCCGGAGCAGTTCATCGATGCGGGCATCATTAACAACCCCGGACATGACAATGACTGCAACCTGCGGATCAAGATCTTTAAGGGCCAGGTACGTATCTTTGCATGATTTGCGCGGCATAATCAAGTCAAGCATCACGGCCCTGACGTCGCCGCTGTACATCTTGAAAAGTTCAAGGGCCTGCACGCCGTCTTCGGCGGACAGCACCGCATAGCCGCAGGCTTCAAGAATCACCTTCATCACCTGCGGGTGATCAGCTCATCATCGGCAATAAGCACCAGTCCCTCGCCGCGCGGAACCGGCTCGGCAGCATGCGCTTTTAGCGATGGCGGCCTCCTGCACACGCCGCCGGCAGATACACATCTAAATGTCGTGCCGGCCCCGGGCTCGGACTGCACGTCGATAAAGCCGCCATGCTGCTTGACAATATCGGCCACCATGGCAAGCCCGAGGCCCGTGCCCTGTTCGGCGCCCCTTGGTGGTAAAAAAAGGATCAAATATTTTATCAAGCACCCCGCTGTCGATGCCGACGCCTGTATCGGCGACCGACAGCTTCCAGAACTGCCTGGCCGGCAGCATCGGGGCAGATGCTGCAGCGGCGGCTCGTCGGCTGCGGTTTTACCCGACCGAAACGGTCAGCACGCCGCCTGGGCCTGCTGCCCCGCAGGCCGCATGATGGTCATGGCGTGACAGGCGTTAACCAGCAGATTTAGAACCACCTGCTCTATCTGCGTGGGATCGGCAGACACCATGGCATTCTTTTCGGGCTGTACAGCGCGGATTTCCACGCAGCGGTCGAAGGTGTTGCGGCACAGCTCGATTGCCTGGCGCACCGCCTTGTTCAGGTCAAAGGACACGACCAGGCATTCTTTTTTTCGCGACAGAGACAAAAGCTGTTTGACCAGATCGATAGCGCGTGCGCCGGCATTCTGCATAAGATCAAGGAAACAATTCGAGCTGATCGTCTGGAATACGTGCTTGCGGTCTTCAGTTTGCTGCGCAGCACAGACAGTGAGCCCGTAATGCCGCACAGCACATTGTTGAAATCATGGGCAAGCCCCCCTGCAAGCATGCCGACAATTTCCATCTTTTGCGCCTGCCGCAGCTGCTGCTCGGTGAGCTCAAGCTCGGTGACGTCGTCCATGCGTATCACAATGTCGGAAGAGTGATCGATGTCCAGCGGAAAAAGTGTTACATCAAAATAAACATTGCCGAAGCTGCATTCCTGAACTGTCTTGAAGCGGTGCGGGACGTGTGCGCTGACAACATCGCTGATGTGCTGCTTGAACCCGTCAAACCATGGAAGCACCTGGGCAATATCCCGCCCGATGGCATATTCGGCGGGGACGCCCGCATACCTTTCCGCTGCGGAATTCCACTGCGTGACAACACCCTGTGCCGGTGGCTGATATAAGCATGCTGGAAAGCGAGTTAAAAACGCTTGCAAGATATTGCCGGGTGTACTGAACTTCCTGCGCTGCAATGCGGCTCTCGTGCCGCATGATGGCCTCGCGCATCTCCCGCTCGATAGCCGGCGCCAGGCGGGCAAGCTTGTCTTTCATGACAAAATCATGAGCGCCCGGCCTTCATGGCGCGCACGGCTGTTTCCTCGCCGATGGTGCCCGAAACGATAATAAATGGTACATCAAGGCCGCGCTCCCGAAGCGATATCAAGGGCGACAAACAGACTGCAATCGGGGCATGCTGTAGTCCGAGAGTATGACATCCCAGGGGCTCTCGAGGGCCTCGAGCAAAATCGCCGGCCGTGTCAACGCGCAGGGCTCTCGGGGGCATAGCCGCCGCGGCGCAGCTCACGCAGCAGCAGCTCGACATCATCTCTCGGAATCGTCAACGATCAGCACGCGCAGGTTCGTCATGGCATGCCTCAGGCACAGGGGCGTGCGCGGGCACTGATTGAGCACCATCCAGTACAGGCTCAGCTGCCGCACGGCTTCGGTAAACTGTTCGAAATCGACAGGCTTGCGGATATAGCTGTTCACGCCGTAGTGATAGCTGTCGATCATGTCTTTTTCCTCGTCCGATGACGTGAGCACCACCACCGGCAGATACCGCGTGCGCTCATCAGCCCTGATGCGCCGCAGCACTTCAAGGCCGCCGAGCCTGGGCATTTTAAGGTCCAGCAGCACAACCTCCGGCATGACGCACAGGTCGCGGCCCGCATGGGGCCCTGTGCCGAACAGGTAGTCGAGGGCCTCGACGCCGTCGCGGGCCACGACGATCTCATTGAGCACATGATTGCGCTTAAAGGCCCGCATTGCCAGCTCGAGATCATCCTCATTGTCTTCAACAATCATTATAATGCGCTTGTCCATTATCCCTCCTGTGCCAAGGTAAAATAAAAGGTGGCGCCGCCGTCGGGAGCGCTCTGCGCCCAGATGCGGCCGCCGTGCCGGTGCACGATGCGCTGCACCGTGGCAAGGCCGATGCCGGTTCCCGGGAACTCCCGCTCGGCATGCAGGCGCTGAAAAGCGCCGAACAGTTTATCGGCATAGGCCATGTCAAAGCCCACGCCATTGTCGCGCACGCAGTACACCGGCGCCGCGGACATGCTCCGGCATATCGCCGTCGCCCCGTCAGCGGTCCCGAAAAAAATTTCGCGCGCGGGCCGCGTGCCCGTGTATTTCCATGCATTGCCCAGAAGGTTTTCAACGGGCGATGCGCAGCAGGTGCCCGTCGCCCAGGACAACAAGGCCCGGCTCTATCGTGCAGGCAGACATCCCTGCCCGGGCTCCTGCTCCTGGAGCTGGGCCGCGATGTCGGCGGCAAGCGCGCTCAGGCTGACCTGTTTCGCGCCGCATTTCATAGCGCGTCAGCCGGGACAGCTTCAGGAGATCATCGATGAGCCGGCCCATGCGGCCCGAGGCGGCGCGGATGCGCTCAAGGTAGCGCCTGCCTTCCGGCGGAAGGCATTTCGCCGAAATCCTCTGTCAATGG
This sequence comes from uncultured delta proteobacterium, assembly GCA_963804955.1. Taxonomy (GTDB): domain Bacteria; phylum Desulfobacterota; class WTBG01; order CAIYCZ01; family CAIRTM01; genus CAIWCT01. Next base: position 86,948 of record CAWDSQ010000014.1, read on the forward strand.
GGCGCTGGAAACCGCTGATGCTTCGCAGCGGGGCCCGCAGATCATGGGATACGGAATAGGAAAAGCTCTCAAGCTCGCGATTGGCGGAGGCAAGCTGGTCGCGCTGCCGCACCAGCTCATGCTCCATGCGCCTGCGCGCCGTAATGTCGCGCATGATGCTTACCGACCCGACGGGCTTCCTTGTCTGGCTGTAGAGCATGGCTATATTGGCCTCAACCTCGACCAGGCGGCCATCCTTGCGTTTTATATAAAAATTATAATTCGGTGATTTTGCCCTTTGCAAAGAAATCGTCCATGCGGCTGTAGGCCGCCATCATATCGGCTCATACTGACCCATGAACCTGTTCACCCTGCGTTGTTTCATACCATCCCTCGTCAAAAAAAGCGAAGCTGGCAGGGGTAAGTCCCATCAGCTCATCTGCGTCATAGCCCATGAGATCGGCGCAGGCCCGATTGACACTCATAATATGACCGGTGCTATCGCTTATGATAATGCCGTCAAGAGAATTTTCGATGATATTGTTCGAGAAAATCATTGGTCGAGGACAGCTGCTGCTCGATGAGCTTACGGTGCGTTATATCCCGCACGACGGAAATTGTGCCGGTGCGCCGGCCCTGCTCATCCATCAGATTAGAGACGCTGGCTTCAACAGGAACAAGCTCTCCCTCACGGTTGACGACATAGTATTCCCAACTGATCATGGCCTCACTGCGAAGCCTGCTCATATTTTGATACATAGTGTCATAATATGCCAGGTCGATCATCACCTCATCGCCCAGGGTGGTGCGATAGGTTTTGTCGACTTCCGGCATAAAGCAATAGGGCCTATTGCCGATCACTTCGTCGCGCCGCAGCCCACCATCTCAAGGAAAGCCCTGTTGGTTATCAGGATGGTCTCAGTGCCGCTTTGGGTAATAAAAATGCCGTCGACCGACTGTTCCAGCACGGATTCAAGCTGCTTCTCGGCGGTGTGCAGCAGCTCCATATCGCGAGCGCGCCGGGCCATTTCCTGCTGCAGCCGCTCATTGGCCTGCTGCCGCTGCAGGTACAGATCGCGAATCCAGCCCACGAAGCCACCCTTCAATAATAAAGGCGATATGGCCTATAATGCCCGCGCGCTGAGCATGCCGGGCTTCCAGTCAAGGCCGAAGGCCGTCATCATGAGCATATTTACGGGGAAAGGCGCACAATCCCGCTGCAAGCCCTGCCCGCCATCCCCAGCAAAGAGCGGCGGTAAGTACGGGCAGAAGCGCAAGTATGGCGCCATGGCCTGCCCTCTGCCGATTAGCTACAAACAGCAGGACATAGGCCAGCAGCGAAAAGATAAATACGGCTTTGCGGTTATGGAGATACGCAATAAACAGGCCCTGCATTCCTCATGCACCTCCAGAAATTTTTTCTTTAGGACCCTTTGCTCTTATCTGCTTATATAAGGCTATATCAATATATCGCATATTTTTATTCGCTTTCCAAATTATTTTTGTTTTGTTTCCTGACCGGACACGGCAGCACAGACAGACCTCAGCATGACGACAATTGGTCATTACGTGCCCTCCAGCAAGCTCCAGCTGACGCAAGACCAGATGAACGCGTTGGCGGGCCAGCTATCAGCGATTAAATGATTCTTTTGTTTTATTGTAATAGCCGAACTGCAGGCCGGGAAATTCTTTTGACAGGATTTCTTTCACCTTGCCCAGGCCCATGCCGGGCTCATCGGGCGGCGCCATGGCTTTCCAGTAAAAATCGGGATCAATGTTCAGATTCTTCATGTGAATGAGATGAGGCGAGGTTTTTCGTATCAGGTCGCAGAGGGCCTCAACCTCGCCTGCCTGATCCGTGATGCCGGGAAAAACAAGATAATTGATCATGGTGAAAGCCCCGTGCTGCCGCGCCAGCCTGAGGGACTCCACAACGTCTTCAAAGCAGTAGCCTTTTGGTTTATAGTAGCGGGTATACAGCTCCGGGCGGGCGCTTGAAAGGCTTATGCGTATGCTGTCAAGGCCGCTGCGGCAGATGGCATCAACAAAGCGGGGTACGCTGCCGTTGGTGTTGAGGTTAATGGTGCCCGTGCCGGTTTCCTTCCGTATGGCGCTGATCGACTCGCTTATCCGCTTCCACTGCATGATGGGCTCGCCCTCGCAGCCCTGGCCGAAGCTGATGATGGGGTCCTGGGCCTCTTTGAGATGCCGCACAAAGGGCTCAACAATCTCCTGCAGCTCGGGCACGAAGCTGATGCGCTCCTGCGGGGCCATGCATGAGCCGTCGGGCTGCAGCGATATGCAGCCAAGGCAGCCGGAATTGCACACCGGGCTTGTGGGGATGGGTGCTTCCCAGCGGCGGTGAAAAAAATTTTTAGCGGCAAAGCAGTGATAATGGACGGCGCAGTTGCGCAGATGCTCGATGAGGCGGTTGCCGGGATATTCACGCAGCCGCTTTTTCACATTCGGCAGCAGTGTCCGGTCATCGAAATTATCCGGGTTCCAGCGGAAATTGTCATCAATCTCGAAGGCTGGCGCATAATAAGCCTCATCATGAAACCCCACGGTGCTGTAGGCCCACATGGGAAGCATGGCTTTTTTTCTGCTGTAGTCCATGGCCGGCAGCAGCAGCCGCACCCAGCCCTGCTGAATGAAGGCCGACACGGCATTGCACCTGACGGTCTTGCGGCCGATTTTGGTCTCCCGCAGCAGAACGATTTTGCGCTTTTTCGGATCATAGCCATAGGGCGGACAGCCGGGATGAAAATAAAGCCTGCTCATGGCGGGAAGCTGCACGAGATCGTTGGACGCAGGCCGCACCAGGCGCGGCCCGCTCGCCCCGGCCATCTCGAGAAACGGATGATCGTAGATGGTGCCCTGGTCGTCGGCGAATAAAAGTTTTGGTCTCATGGCCATAGTGATGCTCCCCGCCTGCACGGCGGGGTATCCCGGTAGATACGATTGATATTTTATACATGCCGTGCGTTGCCCTGCTTATCCCGCAAGCAGGACGCGGCACATTCCGGTCAGGCGTGCATGCAGGCAAGCCGGTCAGCTCGCCGGTATATGTTAGGCAATCTTTTTCTTAAACCGCAGGATGCTCAAAACAAGAGTGCCGAGCCCGATGGCCAGCAGGCACAGACCTTCGTCCCACAGCACCTCCATGCCGACGCCTTTAAGAAATATAGCTGCGCACGATAACCGTAAAATAGCGCAGGGGAAACAGGTAGGTGACCATCTGGATGGGCTTGGGCATATTTTCAATAGGAAATATAACGCCCCCGAGCAGCACAATGGTCATAATGAAAAAAAACGTGAGCACCATGGCCTGCTCCTGCGTACGGGATGCGGTGGAGATGAAAAGTCCCAGGCCGAGCGTGGTAAAAAGAAAAACAGACGAAAAGAGAAACAAAAGCGGGATGCTGCCCTTGATGGGCACATTGAAGATCAGCTGGGCTCCGGTCAAGATTATCGCCACATCCACAAGCCCGATGAAGATAAAGGGCGACAGTTTCCCGATGATCAGCTCAACGCGCGTTGCGGGAGATACCAGCAGCTGCTCAAGGGTTCCGACCTCGCGTTCGCGCACAAGGCTCTGAGCGGTAAGGTTGGTGGTCACGATGAGCAGAATCATGCAAATGACGCCGGGCACAAAAAAATATTTGCTCAGAAGTTCGGGGTTGTACCATATCCGCATCTCTTCGTTGATAATGGTTGCTTTGCCGGTATCGCGGCGCCAGGTGCCCAGAAAGTCGTTCTTGTTGAACAATGACGTATCGATGCTCTGCAGCGCATATTTTTGAGGAAAACCGCTGAGAGATAATCGTGGCATAGGTCATGGCTATGGTGGCGCTGTTTGATTCGGTTCCGTCGACAAAAAGCTGCACCTGGGGGGAGGTGCCGGTTTTGAAGTTTTTTTGAAAATCGACCGGGATATCGATGCCGATCTTGATTTTGCCCCGGTCAAGAAGATCACACAGTTCTTTCCGGCTTGCCGGGTAATAGAGAAGGTCGAAGTATTCGCTGTGGCCGAACTGCTCGACATACCGGCGGCTGAGATAGGTTTTATCCTGATCAAGCACGCCCGTAGGCACATGCCTGACTTCAAATGAGGCGGCATATCCCAGAATCGCAAGCTGCAGAACGGGCGCAAGAAACAGCAGGGGATACATCTTCCAGTCCCGCTTCATCTGATGCAGTTCTTTTATGGTGATGGCAATGAGGCGATGCAGGCGCACGGTCTAATACCTCTTTTTAAAAAACAGGCTGCTGCCGACCAGTGAAACAACGGCAAAGAGAAACAGGATGGCCGCGTGCTGGTACAGCACGGACCAGCCGACCCCTTTCAGAATAATGCCGCGCAGTATGACCATATAGTACTGCAGCGGCATCAACGCCGCTATAATCTGTATGGGCCGGGGCATGCTCTCAAGGGGAAAGATGAAGCCCGACAGGATGATCGAGGGCAGGATGGTCACTATGAACCCTATAAACCATGCAACCTGCGAGGTCTTTGAAATGGCCGAGATAAAAAGCCCCGCGCCGAGGGCAGACCCCAGAAATAAGAGCGACAGAAAGAGAAACAGCGGCACGCTGCCCCTGAAGGGCACATTAAAAACGTATCTGCCCGCAAGCACGATCAGGATAAGATCGAAAAAAACAATGACTATGTAGGGCGTAATCTTGCCGATCATGAGCTCGATGGGGCGCAGCGGTGAAACCATGAGGCTTTCGATGGTGCCCTTTTCCCGCTCCTTCACCAGCGACAGCGACATGCGGATTGCTCCGACCACCATGACGATGAGGCCGATGATGCCCGGCACGAGAAAATTGAGGCTGGCAAGCTCGGGGTTGTACCAGATGTTGGGGCGCACGTCCAGCGTGGCCATGGACGAGGAGCCTGCAATGCCGTTTGCAGTTGAGAAGATCGAAAATGACGTTCATGGATGCGGCGGCAAGAATCGCTTTCACATAGCCCATGGTGATGTTTGCCGTATTGCTGTCGGTGCCGTCGATGATCACCTGCACGGGCGTATTTTTGCCGTTGAAAATATCCTTCTGGAAATCCCGGGGGAAATGCAGCGCAACTTTCACCTCTCCCCGGTCGAGCACGCCCGCAATGTCGCTGTCTGCTGTCAGCCTTTTCTTCAGCACAAAATAGCCGGAGGTGACGAACCGGTCGACAATGCTCCGGGACAGTTCAGTCCGGTCAAGGTCGTAGACTGCAATGGGAATATTGCGCACATCAAGGTTAATGGCATAGGCAAAAACGAGAAGCATGACGATGGGCAGCAGCAGGAGCAGCCACAGCGCCAGCGGATCGCGCAGGACCTGAATGAACTCCTTATACAGAAGGGCGCTGATTCTGCGGGCCATTTTTATTTTCCTGTGCCAGGGATACGAACACATCCTCTATGGACGGCTGAATTTCCTCGAGCAGGCTAACCTGGATGCCCTCCTGCGCGAGTATGCGCGCAAGCGCGGGCATGGCCTGCGCTGCGTCATGAACCGAAATGTGCAGCTCGTCGCCGTAAAAATTGACGTCGATGATGGCATCGCTGCTCTTCAGCAGCTTATACGCCTTGTCGATGGGGCTGCACTTGAGGTTTAAAAGCTGCTGCGTGATATAATCTTTTTTCAAGCCCTCCGGCGTGCTGCAGGCGACAAGGTTGCCCTGCCAGATAAATCCGATGCGGTTGCAGCGCTCGGCTTCCTCCATGTAGTGCGTGGTCACAAACAGCGTGGTGCCCGCATGCGACAGCTCATAGAGAAAATCCCAGAGAATGCGGCGCGATACGGGATCGATGCCGGCGGTCGGCTCATCCAGAAAAATTATTTGCGGCTTATGCACAACCGAACAGGCAAGGGCCAGGCGCTGGCGCCAGCCGCCCGAGAGCCGCGATGCAAGGGTTTTGCGGTAGCGCTGCAGCTGCACCAGCTCTATGGCCTGCTCGATATTGCTCAGGCAGGTTTTGCGATCAGCAATATACAGCCTGCCGTAAAACCTCAGATTTTCCTCAACCGTCAAATCCTGATACAGTCCGAAGCTCTGGGACATGTAGCCGATCTGCTCCTTGACCTTTTCCGGCTCGGTGTTGATATTATAGCCGCCGATGGAGCCTTCGCCGCTGGTGGGCTCAAGAAGCCCGCAGAGCATGCGGATGGTGGTTGATTTACCCGCCCCGTTGGGCCCCAGAAACCCGAAAATCTCCCCCTGCCGGATGGAAAGGTTCAGGTTGTTGACAGCCGTGAACTTGCCATACCGCTTGGTGAGGTTTGTGGTTTCGATAGCGATCTTCGTGTAGGCCGTCATGGAAGTATATGCCGTGCTGCTTTTATTTGGAGGGTTCGATTGCAATGGCGACATCAGCTGGCATACCCGGCTTGAGCAGCTCCTCATCATTCTGAATCTGCACCTTGATGCCGTAGACAAGCTTTACCCGTTCTTCCTTGGTCTGAATATTCTTGGGCGTAAACTCGGCCTCCGGAGAGATATAGATCACCTTGCCGGGAAATGTCCGGTCGGGAAATGAATCGACAGAAACGGCAGCCGCCTGACCGATTTTCACTTTCCCGAGATTCATTTCAGAGACATAGGCCATAATCCACATATCCTGAAGATCAATGATGCTGAACAGAACACTCCCTACCGATACAAGCTCACCGGGCTCCACATAGCGCTCACTGATGATCCCCTTGCCGGCGCTGGTGATGGTGGCATCCTTAATTCTTCTCTTGATAAGATTTACGGCGGCCTCGGCGCTTTCCTTCACAGCCTGCCCTGCGGCAATGTCTTCAACGCGATAGCCGGATTGAAGCATTTGATTATCCTGCTGGGCCCGCTCAAAGCGCTTCTGGGCTGACTTATAGTTTGTTTCAACCGTATCGCGCGTATTTTCCGCAGCTACCTTATCGGCATGCAGTTTCCGGACGCGCTCATAATCGCGCCTGGCATTTTCAAAAATAATTTCAGCCTCCTGCAGCGTTTCCTGAGCTTTCTGCACATCCTCCTTACGGAAGCCGCTCTGAAGCATGTCAAGCCGGGCCTGTGCTTCCCGCAGGCGGCCTTCGGCATTCTCCAGCTCCAGATCCATTTTTTCATGATCGATGCTCGCAAGAACATCACCGGGCTTCACCCTGTCGCCTTCGTCAAAAGCAAGATTCAAAATCCTGCCCGCCACCTCAGAGCGTATATCAACCTGCGTTGCCTCTATGGTGCCGGTAGATTCTACAATGGAGTCATTGCCGCTCTTGCATCCTGTTATGCATGCAACAAAAACAAATAGAATAAAATATTTCATAAAAAACTATCCAATCATGGTTTTGCTGACAAAAAGCCGCGCGGATCACCCCGCCGCCGGTATGCTTCACATAGTTTTTCTTGTGCATTTTAAACAACTTGACTCGTAGTTAGTACCTCAAGGCTGTGCAGAAAGTCAAGGGTCAAGATACGATGGCCAGTACTACCTTTATACACTGCCGGCAGAAAAAGTTTCTTGAAAGTTTCTTTATTTTAAGTAATACATAGTGTTGACCGTCATAGTGCACTGCACAGCGTCTGCTGGTATGTGCAGGGACAGGGAACAGGCATATTCTTTTTCACGCAGCATGGCCACGATGCAACTGGTACAGCAACAGGCTGAATAAGCTTTAAGCTGAACATGCCCTGCACCCAGTTCTTCATTCCCTGCCTGTATGACGATGTACATATGATGGCGGCAGTTCCGGGCGGTAATCCTGCATTCCTGTCATGCGGGCAGGCTCCGGAGGCTTTCCTTACTAATTCAGCGCGACGCTAAGAATGCAATGAAGGGGAAACTGACCTTTCTTATAATCAGATCACGCACAGGCAAGCGCCGGAGATTTTCAATAAGCAAAAATTTCATCCTGTGCATTGCCCTGCTCAGCCTGGTGCTGCTGGGAAGCGGCATAGCCGGAGCATTAAAATACAAGGAAAATCTGGAACTCAAAAAAAAATGCCTCCGCCTCGAGGTTGAAAAAAACAAGTTTGAAGCCGTGTCCCGCACGGTGCATAGCATTGAAAAAGATGAGGAATCCATACGAAAACTCCTTGGGCTGCAAGCCGGCAGCGCAGCTGAAAAAGACAGTGATCGACAGCCGTCCCGTGCGGAGGCCGATTGACCAAACTCTTTTAAAAAGGTGAACCCATGGCTTTATTTAAAAAAGACGTCGACATGAACAGGCTTGATACGCTTATCGGCAGCGGCACAATCGTTGAGGGCACGATAACTTCAAAAGAAAGTATCTGCGTTGAAGGAACTGTCAGGGGCGGTAAAATCATCACCGAAGGCAGCGTTATCGTCAGCGAAAAAGGCCGGGTTGAAGCCGACATCTTCGCCGACATGGTCATGCTTGGAGGTGAGGTCAACGGCAATATAGTTTCCCGCACAAAGCTCGAGATAACAACAAAGGGCAAAATGCGGGGAGACATAAAAACCGGCAGCCTTATCATTGCAGAAGGTGTTGTTTTTGAAGGCAAATGCCAGATGATCACAGACGAGCGCAACCTTAAGGCTCAGGCTGGATTGGAAGATGACGATATGCAAATTTAGCAATAAAGCAATTAATTTTATATAAAAAAAGTAGCAATCTTCGCCTCCTTCAGCAATTTTACTATTGACTATCTTACTATTCACTGTTATAATTATTATTAACTGCATTACTGTCTTAACCCATTAGGCTCACTCACATACAGGCATCGGTCAAGAAAACGCCTGCTCCTGATTGCTTCGATTCCCTGATGTCACGGTAAATCTCAGAATTATCTCTAACAAGGAGACGTACACGTGCAGAAAAATACATGGTTCTATAGGTTTATAGTTGCCACCATCAGCATAAATACTGTCATGATCTGCATGCTCACTTTCTGGACAATTGATGACCGCCACACGCTTCAGGTTGTGCAGGTTGAAGTTCAGGAACTCAAGCGCCGTATCGAAATGGAAATCAAACTTCGGCAGGAACTGCTTCCGCAGATAAAAAAATCCGCCGAGCTGCTCAGCCGCTACAATCCGGGCCTGGACCCGTTGACAGCTCTCTCCTATGCAATAAAAATCTGGCAATGCAGTGATGCGGTTGTGACAAACGACCTGTTAACGGCGCTTATCGTTATTGAATCAGGAGCCGACCAGAAGGCCGTAAGTCCGCACGGAGCCCTCGGCCTTACGCAGATCATGCCCGGTCATTGGCCATATGAACATAATGAGCTTCGCGATCCCTATAAAAATATCGAGGCGGGCGCAGCAATACTGCGGCAGTATGTTCAGCGCCATGGGCTGATAGGCGGCCTGCGAGCTTACAACTGCGGAACCTCCAGCAACCCCCCTGGCGACTCCTCTATGAAATATGCAAAAAAAATACTGCAAACGGCCGAAAACCATTTTTGACAGGCGTGCTCATTCTTCCCTCAACAAGGCGCATGCCTTGTCACTGTGCCCCCCACAGGGGCACTCCAGTGGCGCTGCCATGCCTACCTGCAAGTCGCGTTAAGCGCTTACCCATGCGCAGAAAGCTCACGTAAAAAAACCTGCGATTCGATCGTCGCCAGACAGAGAAACTATGTGCGTAGCGGGTGCAGGGACCTGGTACAACAGGCCTTTGACTGAAGGCTCAGAGTCCAACCTTCCTGAAAGCAGCACGACTGTTTTCGGGCTTTGGCGCTTAGCCACTCAAGGACGAAACCGAAAATACTTGACAAATAACGTGAATACGTTTTATAAGTTAAATTGCGGATCGGACTGTGATTGAACAGTCCGATCTTTTTTACGCGGCACCGGTCGCTCCTCTCGCTGAGGGGTGAACCATGATCAGATGAAAGGAGGTTTTTAGCACTATGATTTGTCAAACAACCAAGCAGGGCGTCGAATGCTTCTTCATGAGCAAATCGGGCTGCACCTATAACGGGGGCACCTGTGTTCAAATTATCGCCCAGTGTGAAGGCTGCGAAAAAATCAAAGATTTCCCGTCCGGCAAATTCTGCCTGGCATATCCGCAGCCCGACCTTAAGTGGAAAAACGGAAACTGCAACTTCGCCAGTCACATAAAACGCGAAGTCAAACAGGACAAAATCGTCAACGCACTCAAGGCATCCAAGAGAAAAGCTGCTGGAAAATAAAAAATCACCTGCCATGCACTCACAGCCGGACGGGCTTGCCCGGGCCGGCTTTTTTTTGCCCTGCACAGCAAAAAACCCCGACAGCTTGTACCATGCAGCACACACTGCTGCAGCAACGGTGCGCGCCTCTCATGGGAGCGCATCTCCTGGGAGCTGTAAAAATTAATATTTCACAAGCACTCCGTTCGGCAATTGCATCCTTCACGCCGGCTTGAAATAACAGGCTTCATGTTCTCTGTTCGGCAGAAGGATTATGCTCATGATCAACCAAAGAGAAGGCCCCTTCGTATGCGGAAGGGGCCTTCTCTTGTTTACGTATAAAAAAGCAGGGCTGTTTATTCAGCCATAAGCTTTTTAACTTCGGCGGTCAGGGCAGGCACGACCTTAAAAAGGTCATCGATCACGCCATAATCGCATTTGGTGAAAATAGGCGCTTCTGAATCCTTGTTGATTGCAACAATCATCTTTGAGGTTCCCATGCCGGCATAATGCTGGATTGCGCCGGAAATACCGCAGGCGATATACAGATTGGGAGAAACGACCTTGCCTGTCTGGCCGACCTGGTCGGACAGGGGGCGCCAGCCTGCATCGACTGCCGCGCGTGATGCGCCAACTGTAGCGCCGATAACAGCTGCCAGCTCTTCGATCATTGCATAATTTTCCGGGCCCTTCATGCCGCGGCCGCCGGAGACGATGCGCTCGGCTTCGGTAAGGTCAACCTTGCCGGCTGCGGTTTTAACGACTTCGAGGACCTTCACGCGGATATCGCCGGCTGCAAGTTCGGGGGCCACCGTAACGACTTCAGCCGTGCGGGCCGCATCAGGAGCAGCAGCCACCAGCACATTGGGCCGAAAAGACGCCATGCTGATATCGGTGTTCTGGAAAGTGACTTCAGCATAGACTTTGCCGGAATACATGGGCCGCCGCACGACAACCTTGTCGCCGTCAAGCTTAATATCGACGCAGTCGGCTGCAAGGCCGGCATTCACGCGGGCCGCAACTTTCGGCGCCAGATCCTTGCCCATTACTGTTGCGCCAAAAAACACCATGGAGGGCTGCTCCTTGGCAATAAGATCGGCAAGCGCCTTTGCATAGGCGTCGGTGGTGTACTGGCCAAGTAGGTCATGGCTCACCATATAGGCCTTGTCTGCACCATAGGGGGCAAACCTGTCGGCAAGAGCGGCTATATCTTTGCCGAGGCATACGGCAGCAAGCTGCTCGCCTTTGGCATCTGCTATTTTACGGACATTGCTCAATATTTCAAAGGTAACCTTTCTTACCTTACCGTCTTCCTGCTCGGCAAAAACCCAAATTCCTTTTCCCATTGTTTCTTTCTCCTTTTATTTAAAATAAGTTAATGTCGCCGGATTAGATGGCCTTGGCATCTTCGCGAAGAGCCTTGGCAAGGGCTGCCGCCTTTTCTTCAGCGCTCTCGCCCTGAATGATCTTGGCTGCCGTGCGTGCCGGAGGAAGGGTGAAATTGATGCCCTTGGTCTTTGCGCCTGCGGCGCCCGCGGTTGCTGGATCTATGCCGATATCGCCGGCCTTAACCGGGGTAAGGGGCTTCTTTTTGGCTTTCATAATGCCGGGAAGCGAGGCATAGCGGGGCTCGTTCAAGCCCTTCGGTGCGGTCAGCACTGCAGGCAGGGGCACTTCGATTATTTCTTCGCCGCCCACGATCTGGCGATTGACCTTCGCGCTCTTCTTATCGGCCGCAACTTCAACCTTTATAACGAGAGAAACATGGGGTATCCCGAGATTTTCAGCAAGAGCGACACCAACCTGGCTCTGGTCGTCATCAATTGCCTGCTTGCCGCAGAAAATCACGTCATAGTCACCAATTTTTTTGATCTGGGCTGCAAGAGCCTTTGCCGTTGCCTGGGGATCGCTGCCTTCAAAGGCCGCATCGTCAAGATGGTAGGCATCATCGGCGCCCATGGCAAGGCCTGTTCGGATAGACTCAACGCAGCGCGCCGGGCCGAGGCACACCAGCGATACCTTGCCGGCGCCCATCTTTTCCTTCATGCGCAGAGCTTCCTCAATCCCGAATTCATCATAGGGGCTGATGATAAACTTTACGCCGTCCAGAACGACATCGGTACCATCGGATTTAACCCGGATCTGTGCTTCTGTGTCAGGCACTTGTTTCATGCATACTATACTGTTCACGTTGTCCTCCCTAAAGCTAGATTGTTAACGATAAGCCTAAGATTACAAGCTTCAATGGCAATTCAAAAGATTTATTAGTAACATAGTCAATTTTAGCGGTCAAGAAAATTTTCAGCCCAGCATTTGTCACCGACGCTTCTTATGTGAAAAATTGATAAAACGTCTTCATGAAGGGGGGGATTTGGCAGCCGGTCCCGGTCAATTGCTAAGGGTAACAATGAGGGGGATATTTGAGGTTGTTTTTTGTTGGGGCGAACGAAACCGGCTGCCAAAATTGTATTCACATTAATTAAAATTGAACTGTACACTTCTAAAAAAAGGGGGGGCTGGCAATCAAAATTAAGTGCTTTCAAGGGGGATACCAACATCGATTTTTGATTGCCAGCTGCACACTAATCTTTGCAATCCTTATGCCACACCAGAAGAAGAAAACTTGTGCTGGTTAACCGCTTGAAAAACTTTTCTTATTTTTTATTTTTCGAAAAAATTCTATGCAGCACACCCTCTTTTTTGCCTTAATAAATTGCCAGATTGGCAAAACAGTTGAAATTTCCTAAAAGCAGAGTAAAGATTGGCAAGAGGTTATTGCTAACATGCCCGGGAAGGAGGGTTTATCATAGACGGAGAATCGCTAGAGCATTTATTCTTTATTTTGTAGCCATATTTTCCATATATGGCATTCCCGTTCGTGGTGAGCTGAGTTGACGGGGTCGAACCATGAACGGAAAGTCGGCCCTTCGACAGGCTCAGGGCGAACGGATAGGAGTTTCTTTTTCGGAAAATATTTTTTTGCAGGCTACAGTATTTAGAAAAATACTCTAAAAAACTGAGCTGCTGCGACAGGAAAATGTCAAACGGGCCACATTTCTGACAGGCAGTCAGCTGGCGCTTCAGGCTTCCGGCTCATCATCGCTGTCCGGGACCTCTTCTGCATCCATCTTCCGATACAGCGTACGGGTGGAGATGCCCAGTATTTTTGAAGCGATATTTTTATTGCCTCGTGACTGTTTCAGTGTTTCCTCCATGACGATCTTTTCAATATCTTTCAGGGGAATTCTGCCGATGGGGATATTGAGAACCCGCAGGCCCGAGGACACATCTTCCGCGTTTTTTGATACGCTCAGTATATCCTCGGGAAGATCGGCTGGCGTAATGCATGACTCACGGGTAAGCACGACAGCCCGCTCGATGGTGTTTTCGAGCTCCCGGACATTGCCCGGCCAGGGATACTTCATGAGAACCTCCATGGCCTCCTTTGCAATGCCCTCTATGGCTCGTCCGTTCTTGGCGCAGTACATGCGTAAAAAATAGTTTGCGAGCAGCGGGATATCGTCCTTGCGCTCCCGAAGAGCAGGCAGCTGAATATTGATGACATTGAGCCGGTAATAGAGATCCTCCCGGAACTGCTTCTTCTCAACAAGTTTTTTAAGCTGTGCATTGGTTGCGGCAATCACCCTGACATCGGCCACAAATGTCTTCCCGCCGCCCAGCCGCTCAAACTCGCCGCTCTGCAGGACGCGCAAAAGCTTCACCTGTACGGAAGGGTTTATATCGCCGATCTCATCGAGAAAAAGCGTTCCGCCGTGAGCAAGCTCAAAGCGCCCTTCCCTCCGGCTGATGGCGCCGGTAAAAGCTCCTTTTTCATAGCCGAAAAGCTCCGCTTCAAGAAGGGTCTCCGGCAGCGCAGCGCAGCTGACCTTGACGAAATTTTTTTCACTGCGCGGGCTCAGCTGGTGAATGGCATTGGCAATCACTTCCTTGCCCACGCCGCTTTCTCCCGTAATCAGAACTGTTGCCGTGCTGGGAGCCACCTGTGCGGACAGCTCCATGACCTTGCGCATAACAAGGCTTTTGCCCACCACATTTTCAGAGCCCTGAATGTTTTTAATACGATCGTGCAAACTCTTGTTTTCAAGCACAAGCGACCGTTTTTCGAAGGCATTCTTGATGCTTTTAATCACCGTAACCTTGTTGAAGGGTTTCTGGATAAAATCAAAGGCCCCGTCCTTCATGACATCGACCGCCACATCAACCGTGCCGTGGCCCGTAATAAGAATTACCTCGATTGCGGGTGAAATTGTTTTTGCTATTTTCAACAGCTCTGCCCCGTCCACCCTGGGCATCTTGAGATCGGTCACCACCACCCCCACCTCGTTTTTCTGCAGCACGCGCACGGCATCTTCCCCATCGGCGGCAGCCAGCACTTGAAAACCCTCTTTTGACAAAATTTTTGAAAGCGCGTCCCGTATGCCCGGCGTATCGTCAACAACCAGAACAACATTATCTCCGGAAAAATCCACCTTGAACCTCCATTGCACCAACAGCTTTCAAGAAACTGCCGCGCTGCAGCATTCACCGAATGTCCACGCCAGATTGCCAGCTTTTCGAAAAAAATGCGGCTCCTGCTGCAGGCTCTGTCGATAAAAACGTATTGGGCGCATCCGACTGCACCCGAGCAGAGTGCCTGCACAAGCTCCGTCCAAACCCTTAATGGTATATCCTCCAGCATTAAACCGTCTCTGCCGGAAACTCATCAGCCCCATCCTGCCACACAGGCAGTCGCACCGTAAACCGGGTGCCCTGGCCGGGCTCACTGTCGCAGAGGATCACACCTTTGTGTTCTGCAATGATGTGCTGGGTGATCGAAAGCCCAAGCCCCGTACCGCCGCTTTTCGTCGTATAAAAGGGGGTAAAAATACGCTCGAGCTGATCTGGCGGCATGCCGGAACCGGAATCGGCAAACAAAATCTCAATCCAGGGCTGCGTCAGGCGGGTGGCCACCTCTATTGTGCCGCCAGCAGGCATTGCCTCAATGGCATTGCGCGCCAGATTGAGAAAAGCGCGATGCATATGATCCTTGTCAAGTGCTGCAGCAGGCAAATTATATTCAAAGGTTGTTTTAAAAAGAATCTTGCGATGCCGGAACTCCTCCTCGAGAAACGCGAAAAGATCTTCTATCACCATGTTGACATCCTGCTTTGCAGGCTGGATTTTCGGAAAACGGGTGCATTCCAGATACTCCCGCAGCACCTTATGCAGGCTCTCGATCTCATTCTTGATCGTCACGATCAGTTCCTTGGCCTCAACGGCTTCCGGCGCCTGATACCCGCTGATGGCGTCATCGAGCAGGTCTATATTAAGCGTCAGCGACCCGAGCGGATTTCTGATCTCATGGGCCACCTGGGCCGACATTTTTACAATCATTGACTTGCGCTCATGCTGCAGAAGCTCACTGCGCAGGGCCATTTCGCCCGTGACGTCTTTCACATACTCAACCACGCGCATGGTCCGGCCATCTTCGTCCTTGAGCGGAAAAGCCGTAAGATGAAAATAAAACTTTTTGCCGCCCAGAGTTGTGCTCACGCGTTCGCGAAAAACGGGCCTGCCCGTATCAAAGGCTTCATGGGCCGGGCATCCCTGGCACAGGCTGCTCTGCTGCTGAAACACCTCGTAGCAGGGCTTGCCTCTGAACAGCTCCATGGGCTTGTTATGCCATTGGGAAATTGCCTTGTTCACCATGAGCACGCGGTAATCGCGATCAATAATGGAGATGCCATCGGTGATGCCGTCGATGACCTCGTGGCTCCAGGCTATCTCCTGAGCGGCTATGCGCTTGCGCTTTTCCTGGGCCGAAAGAAAAAACGCGCCGACTACCAGCACCGCTAAAAAGCCGCAAATAAATATCAGCGGGCCCATGAGGCTTTCCATAAGCGGCGACATCGCTTCCCGGTAGGGCGCGGCAACGCCAATGGACCAGAGCAGGCCGTTGAATTTTATGGGGGCATAGGCTATGAGCTTTTTTGTCAGCTGCTTCTCACCGATATGCCAGCCCGTATATTCGCCTTTGCCTTCAACGCCCTTGACCATTTCCCGGTCTATCAGGGTCTCAAGATTGAAAGAGGTGTTTTCCGGCCAAAGCTCTTTGAGCAGCCCGGCAACTTTTTTCCCCTCCATGGCTTTATTGGGATGGGCAAGCAGAACGCCCCGGTTGTCGATCATCCAGGCATAGCCGGTTTTCCCCGATTTTATGGGATAAATAAATTCATCCTTGAGCGCCGAAAAATTGACCAGGCAGCACATCCACTGGCTTTTGCCTCGCACCGGCACCCCCATGATAAATGACCTGCCGCCATTGCCGGAGGTGGCTTCAATAAAATCAGAAATAAAGACCTGCTGTTGCGCGGATACAGCCTGAAATAAAAGCTTCTGAAGATTAGCCTGATCAAAATGTGCAGTAAACTGCGGCGGGTGCATATGGATTATGCCGCCGTCCTGAGAAATCAGAAAAAGCGCCTGCATGAGCTGCGGCTGGCGCAAAAAAAACGGGGCAAGGGTTTTGGGGTCGGGATACAGGCCGTAGGTGTCTGCTGCCGTGTTCAGGCTTATCTGTATGCCCTGTATGAAATTTTCAATACCGCGGGCTGACTCCCGTACCAGAAAAAGCTGCTGCCGGTTGAAGGCTTCGGCAGTATTGCTGACAATCACATGCCGGCTCACAAACGCCACGGCTAGCACGCCCGCAATAACCACTGCGGCAATGACCCATATTCTTGCAACAGAAGGCACATATCCCTTCATTAATTCCTCTCACTGAATATCCAGTTTAATAGTAGTGAAAAGTAACGGAAAAAGCAAGAAACCAAAAAGGGGGGATTTGTCTTTGCTGCATGGCGATAAAAAGGCTTATGGCCGGGTTGCCCCGGCCATAAGCCTTTATGAAGCGTGAAACCATGCCGGAAGCAGGTATTACTGCTTGTTCTTTTTCAGATCTTCCACAACAGCGGGATCGGCCAGCGTTGAGGTATCGCCCATATCGTCAAACTGACCGGCGGCGATCTTCTTCAGGATGCGGCGCATGATCTTGCCGGAGCGGGTCTTCGGGAGGCCATCCGCCCACTGAATCTTGTCGGGCGTGGCGATGGGGCCGATTTCCTTGCGCACATGGGCGACCAGCTCCTTCTTCAGAGCATCGGTCTTCTCGACGCCCACGTTCAGGGTGACATAGGCATAGATGCCTTCGCCCTTGATCTCATGGGGAAAGCCGACAACCGCGGCTTCGGCAACCTTCGGGTGAGCAACCAGCGCGCTTTCGACTTCGGCGGTACCCATGCGGTGGCCGGAAACATTGATAACGTCGTCCAGACGGCCCATGAGGAAGTAGTCGCCGTCGGCATCCCTGCGGGCGCCGTCGCCGGTGTAGTACTTGCCCGGGAACTGGGTGAAATAGGTATCTTTGAACCGCTGATGATCGCCGTACACAGTGCGCATCATGCCGGGCCATGCCTTCTCAACGCAGAGATAGCCGCCTTCATTCACATCGGCTTCGCTCTTGCCGTCTTCGCGCAGAATAACGGGCTTGATGCCGAAGAAGGGGCGGTTGGCTGAGCCGGGCTTGATCTTCATGGCGCCGGGGATCGGGGTGATAAGGAATCCGCCGGTCTCGGTCTGCCAGTAGGTGTCGACGATCGGGCAGCGGCCTCCGCCGATTTTGTTGTAGTACCACATCCATGCTTCGGGATTGATGGGCTCGCCCACGGTGCCGAGAATGCGGAGGCTGGAAAGATCGATGCCTTCAACCCACTGGTCGCCCTGTGCGGCAATGGCGCGGATGGCGGTGGGGGCGGTGTAGAACTGGTTGACCTTGTACTTCTCGACGATCTTCCAGAAGCGTGAATAATCAGGATAGCTCGGTACGCCTTCAAACATAACGCTGGCTGCGCCGTTTGCAAGGGGGCCGTAGACGATATAGCTGTGGCCGGTGACCCAGCCGATGTCGGCCGTGCACCAGAAGGTGTCTTCTTCCTTCAGGTCAAAAACATACTTCAGCGTGGTTGCGGCATACAGCAGATAGCCTGCCGTGGTGTGGCAGGCGCCCTTGGGCTGGCCGGTGGAGCCGGAGGTGTACAGAATAAAGAGAGGATCTTCCGCGTCCATCCACTCGGGCTCGCAATATGCAGGCAGGCCCTTGGCATTCATTTCCTCATTCCACCAGATATCGCGGCCTTCTTTCATGGTGACGGCTGCGCCCGTGCGCTTTACGATAATCGAGGTCTTTACCGTGGGGCAGGATTCCAGTGCCTTGTCGGCATTGCCCTTCAGGTCGACCGACTTGCCGGAGCGGTAGGAAGCGTCGCTGGTGATGAGCACCGTTGCTTCGGAGCCCTGAATTCTGTCGCGGAGCGCGTCTGCGCTGAAGCCGCCGAAGACGATGGCATGGATGGCGCCGATGCGTGCGCAGGCAAGCATGGCGATGGGAAGCTCGGGAATCATGGGCAGATAGATAACAACGCGGTCGCCCTTCTTGACGCCCTGTTTCTTGAGCACATTGGCGAACTTGTTCACTTCCGTGTACAGTTCGATATAGGTATAGGTGCGTGCTTCATCAACGGGCTCGCCCTGCCACATGAGAGCGGCCTTGTTCTTGCGGGCCGTCTTGATGTGCCGGTCAAGGCAGTTGTAGGAGACGTTCAGCTTGCCGCCCTTGAACCAGGCGATATTTGCTTCCGTAAGATCGGCCTCAACAACCTTGTCCCACTTTTTGAAAAACTCGATGTTCTCGTCTGCCATTTTGGCCCAGAATGTATCGGGGCTTTCAATAGACTCTTTGTACATTGCCTCGTACTGGGCCATGCTCTTGATGTGGGCCTTCTCGGCCAGTTCCTTGGGAACGTCGAAAACTTTTCCCAGCTGTGCAAGTGATTGCATTTTCTGTTCTGCCATTTACTTCCTCCTTCTAACATTGTTTCTTGAAGTGTGATTAATAAGAAATGAAGCTAAAACAAACTTCCCCAAATTTATATAAATATAATTTCAAAGTTTAAGCTTTTTGACTATCAAATAGTATGCCATATGTTAAAGGGGGCATCAAAGCGTGACAATTGAGAATTTAGAATGTTATTTCATGGAGTTCCGTTTGTCAATAGAAAACCTATCAACAAAAAAATTTTGTCACTTTGTCACACTGCCGTCCTGTTCCGAGTATTTTTTTTGGTGAAATCCGACAAAAACTTTAACTACAACACAGCCAGGGCCTGATAAAGCTCTAGTGACATTCTGGCAGCAAGAATACTGTTTATCCTTTTAAAGCTATGTGATAACACGGGTGCACCAACGTATAAAAATATGCACAACTTCGTATCAAACGGCTCATGCTTTGGTTATACACTATATAATTTTACTTCACTTATTGTATTCCCTGCCACCCCGTTCGCCAATGCCGGCCAAGCTCGTCCGCAACAACTTTGAGATAAAATTTTTTATGGCTTTATTTTTGCTTAAATAATAGGCTACACTCTGAATAGTTTTGCCGGCAGACTGACTGCGCGGCCCTAATGGTATCGATTTACATGGCGCCCATTCCAGGGGCATCATGTGCTACACACCAATGGAGAAGGTTCATGGAACAAGGCAATCCCGGCAGCTTTAAAAAATACATGCATCCTCTTGAAGAATCCGTTTTGTCTCTGGCAACGGGAAGAATCGAAAACCCGGTTCCGGAACCGCCCAAAGATAATGTCATACCGATGACGCCGCGCATCGAGGAGCTGCGGCGGCTCCGGAGGCAGAGCCTGCAGCGCCGGTTGATAAGCTGCAATCGATATCCACGCTGATAAATGAATGCATGATCTACATAAACAAGCAGGTCCTTGGCCGCAAAGACATTGTGCGCCAGTCCTTTCTGGCGCTCATGACCGGCGAGCATCAGCTGATCATCAGCCGCACGGGTATGGCAAAATCGCTGCTTGCCCGGCAGATATTCGCCTGCTTTGACGGAGCAACTGTTTTTGAAAAGCAGCTCACCAAAGACACCATGCCGGAAAATCTGTTCGGCGCCTACGACATCGAAGCCATGAAAAAGGGTAAAATGATCCACAATGTCGAGGGGTCGCTCGTGCTGTCGCATTTCGCCTTTCTTGATGAAATTTTCGACGCCAATGACATGCTGCTGCGGGCGCTGCTCTCCGTGCTCAATGAAAAGCAGCTCGTGAACGGCGAGCAGATGGTTTCCTCGACGCTGCACAGCGCTATCGGAGCTGCCAACTATATCCGCATTACCGAGGTGCTCGAGGCGGTGCTGGACCGGTTTCTCTACAAAAGCTTCATCCCGGAAAACAAGGATCTGTATTTTCAATACTCCATCGACCAGATTTACCAGGAGCATTTCGGCAAAGTGGCTGCACCCGAGCGGCGCCTGACCCTCGGGGAGCTGTCATTTGTAAAAAAGCTTGTGCAGAGCAAGCAGCTGGAGATACAGGGCTATGTGCTGTTTCTCAAAAACTATATTCTGAAAAAGTATATTGAAGAGACCCGCGCCGTGGTCTCCGACCGCAAAGACTATACGATCAGCGACCGCAAAAGCGCGAAAACACAGGATACGATGCGCGCCTCCGCCATTATGGACGGAAGAACCGAAGTTGATGAAAGAGATCTCGACAGCCTCTACTATGTCATCTGTACCCTGGGGCGCGAGGAAGAAAAAATACGGTTCGATAAAATACTCAATGCCACCAAAAACTATTTCCGGCAGGACAAAACGATTCTGGAAAACATGTTCAATGCCATCGGCATTTTCAACATCATCAAAAAAAGCAAAAGCACCGACTCGTTGAGGAGCGACCAGGCATTCCAGGAGGTGCATCAAAAGCTTGAGCGGGTGGCAAAGTCGGAAGGCTCCGTGCTGATGGAATACTTCACGAAGCTGCGCCAGAAATTCATGTCCCTCACGCGCGACAACTTTCTGCCCGAAACATTCACGCTGTTTGAAAACTTGAGCGAAATGTCGCTGAAAGAGGCCAAATCACGCGAAACCAGAGATCTGATTTCAGGATTCCGGGAAGATGTCTTTCATGAAAAAAAGATCGCTCTCAAGTAAGCCGCTATGGACGCAGCAGCATTTCAATCTCAGCTTGAATTCTATATGCCGCCCTGCGGCGTATGCAATATGGAGACGCTGCGCTTCACGCCCGAGATGCTGAAAATTTTCTATATCGCCCGTGTCCTGTTCAGCGAAACAAGCACCCACCGCATTAAAGCACAGACCGCTCCGCTTCTGAACCGTGAGGAAATATTCACCTCGCACACCGTCACATCCCCGATTGATACCGAGGCGACAAACCCCTCCCTCATGGACAATTTTATCAACCTGACCAAAATGACGGCCCTGCGCGACATCGCCCGCCTGCTGCCGCGCGAATATTTCCTGTACTCCGACCTGATATTTTATAAAAAGCTTGCCAACCGGGAGCTCATAAAAATCGATTATGAAAGCCCGTCCGGGGGCGTTACGTCAGTTGACAGCTTTCTCAAACACCATGAAACCGAGCTGAAGCGCAGCCAGAAAGTGTATCTGCTGTTTGACAACTCAACATCCATGAACGGCGAAAAGTTCAAAAAGCTCTTCGTCGCCAAGGCCATCGCCATTGAATATCTGCGCCGCGTCTGCCGGGAGCATCCGCAGATATACTTTCGCTCTTTTCACACTGACGTGGGCAGCCTGGTAAAAGCCGCAACCGAAGAAAGCATCTACAAGCTCATCAACCACATCTCCCAAATCCAGACCGGCGGCGGCCGCATCACCAATATCGGCGATGCCATCGTGCAGGCCATCGAAGACATTACCGCCGACCCCGAGCTTGAGCAGGCTGAAATCATGGTGCTGACCGACGGCTTCGGCCCCATCCCGACGGATTTACGGCAGCAGCTCGGCGAAATCAAGCTCCACATCGTTCTGATTCCGGACCTTGACATTGAAAAAATCCTCACCCTGTACCCGACCCGGCAGGAGTGGGAGCGCGGCGGGCCATCAGGCACCCGGCCCATGCCCGACTTCTGGCAGTACTACAGCAAAACGCCTCCTCCCATGTTTCTCGAAGGAGAGGAGATGTACAAGGACACGATGCGCTCCTATCAGCTGGCCAGCAAGTCCATCTCCGACCAGAAAGCGCTTGAAGTACTCCAGGGGCTCAACCAGATCTATAAGCTGCATGATGTGTGCAAGGAATTTATCTTCGTGCTCATCACCTCGATTCTCAACGAATCGTTTCAATTTTCCGTCAGCGACCTTGAGAGCATGGAAGCCCATATCCGCGAGCTGAACGAAAAAGATATAAGCGCCATGAACAACGAGCAGAAGCTGCAGTTTCTGCAGGCGGTCAATTTCCTGCTCCAGTTTTTGATGATGGCCCGGTCAAATGCCAAAGACAAGGCGACCAAGCAGAAAATAGGCGAGCTGCGCGTATTCCTCGAGGCGATCCAGGCCCGCATTATGCAGGACCCCTGGATACGCACCATGCTCCAGGCCGATGATATTAAAATCAACTTCAAGTTCGACCTCGGGCGCCGCGCGCAAGGAAGACCAGATGCCGATGCTTGAGGCTTTCGGCTGGCTCATGCGGTTTTTCTGGCAAACAATTTCCGACGCCTTCCGCCGCATCTGGCATGAGTATAAGATGTGAGCTCGTCAGCAACTGCAAACCGTGACCGCACGACGCCCCATCTTTTGTCTTTAACACCTCGGCAATAAACATGACGAAAAAAAACCTCACCATCTCATTTACAACCCTTGGGTGCAAGGTCAACCAGTACGACTCGGGCGCCATGGCTGACGTGCTGAGGCAGGAAGGCTACAGCATAGCGCCGACGGCATCAGGGGCCGATATCTGCATCATCAACACCTGCGTGGTAACCGAGAGCACCGAAGCCCAGTCGCGCCAGCTTATCCGCCGGGTGCTGCGCGAGCAGCCCGGCTGCCGCGTCATCGTAACGGGCTGCTATGCCCAGAAATCGGCAAAGGCATTGCAGGCACTGTCCGACAGGGTATCGGTGATCGGCAATACGGAAAAAAAAGATATCGCAGCTTTTGTCGCATCGCTTCAGGCAGGCCGATCTTCATTTGCAGCGGTATCTGATATCGCGGCGGAAAAAACTTTACCACGCCTGCCTGCACAAAACTTTTTGACCGCACGCGGGCATTTCTGAAAATTCAGGACGGGTGCAACAGCCGCTGCACCTACTGCATCGTGCCGTCTGTGCGCGGCCCGAGCCGCAGCCTGCCGGCAGGTGAAGTCAAAGCCCGGATTATCGAGTTAAAGCAGGAAGGCTACCGCGAGATTGTGCTCACCGGCATACATCTGGGGGCCTTCGGCCTTGATGCCCGGCCCCGGACAAGTCTTGCCGGCATGCTTGCGAGCCTTGAAGACGAGGAGGCCCTTGCCGGCATGCGCCTGCGTCTGAGCTCCATAGAGCCCACAGAATTCACCCCGGACCTTATAGACATAATCGCCCGGTCGAAGCTCATCTGCCCCCATGTTCATATTCCGCTGCAAAGCGGCGATGCCGATATTTTAAAAAAAATGGGGCGGCCCTACAGCCCGATATTTTTCCAGGAGCTTATACTGCGTCTTGCAGAGGCCATACCCGGCCTCAATATCGGCATCGACGTCATTGCCGGCTTTCCCGGCGAAACAGACAAAGCTTTTAAAAATACGGCAGAACTGCTGCACGGGCTGCCTGCCGGCTACCTGCATGTATTCCCCTATTCGCGGCGCTCAGGCACGCCTGCGGCTGATTTTACGGACCAGGTGGCAGCGCAGATCAAAAAAGAGCGGGCTCTAAAGCTGCGGCAGATATCGGATGAAAAACGCCGCCGCTTGTATGCCGCCCATGCAGGCGCCATTGTGCCGGTGCTTGTGGAGAACCGCCGCCACAAAAAAACCGGGCTTCTGCGCGGCATATCGCGCAACTATATTCCTGTGCTTTTTGAGGGACCAGCCGGCCTTGCCGGGCAGGAAGTGCCCGTACAAATTATTACAACGGACACGGAGGAGCCGCAGGGGCGGCTGGCCTAAAAACCGCTGCTCCTCTCGGGCGAAGCATTAAAACAGCATTTAAACTTTTGATTTTTTTGACAAAATTTATTATATACTAATGGTAGTATTATTCAGGTTAGAATAATTTTATTCCGTTCATGCAATACGGGTTTTCAAACATACTGCTTGAGGGGTGCGGACAATGATCGATATCGGGGATTTCAACATCAACAGGCGCGGTAAATTTCGCGCCAAAACCAGGCTGAACGCCCAGTACTTCATAAAAAAACAAAGCTCTCAATATCTTGATTGCCAGATCGTCAATCTCAGCCGCACCGGGGCCGCAGTCAGCGTGCCTATGACAGAAAAACTACAGTGCGGATATATTATGTTTCTTGATATTTATATACCGAAAACACTTATGCATGTCTCGGCACAAGCTGAAATCAAGCGCATTGAACAAAGGGAGCAGGAAATTATCGGCGGTGTCAAGTTTACAGAACTGATCAGCCAGTCCGTATTTGAACAGCTTACCAAATAGCCTGCTGCAACAGCCGGATTCCGGCCATGTTCAGCCACAGGCTCAGGACAAACAAATTCTATTGTAAAATCTTCAAAAAAAGTATCTAATACAAGGTATTAAAATCTACCTTCAGCAGCCACATACTATATAAGAAGATTTCCATGAAACGAAAAACCACGCTCCTGCGCTTCACAACTGCAACTTCTCTGGCTCTCGGGCTTCTTTTTTTCCTTGCCGTGATCGTCACAATCCAGGAGCAGAGGGTCCAGATAGCTCTGATCGGTTTCCTCATCGGCGCAGCATTAGTATGGCTTGTGTATCTGGCTATCTGGTTCATCGGGCGCGGCGTGAGCAGAACCATGTTTCCGGGATTGTCACGGCTGCTAATTATAAAGCTCAAGCAGAAGGCGCACCTGAGCCTGTCCGGCTACCAGGAAAAAATGTTCATAGAAACCATCGGGGCTTTTCTCACCATATCCTCGATTCTCGGTCTGGCTGCCTGTGTCTTCTTCATCATTTCCGGCATCGTCTATATCGTGGGACGGCTCAGCTGGTA
Organism: uncultured delta proteobacterium; assembly: GCA_963804955.1. Lineage (GTDB taxonomy): Bacteria > Desulfobacterota > WTBG01 > CAIYCZ01 > CAIRTM01 > CAIWCT01. Next base: position 112,117 of record CAWDSQ010000014.1, read on the forward strand.
ATCTGTCATGAATCAACCCTTTACCCGCGACGACCTGCGCCGAAAAGGCGCGGAAAAAATAAGCGGCGGCAGATGGGCCAATGCCGACCTGCTCCTGTACACACATTCTGACGGCGTCTGGGTCGTGAAAGACTTTACGCCCTGTTCGCCTTTCATCCGTAAAACATGGGGAGCCTGGATGGCGGCCCGCGAACTCCGGGCCCTTGTTCACCTGCAGGGCATACCAGGTATTCCCGCAGATCCCTTTGCCCTCGATACCTATGCATTCTGCTATCGTTTTGTTCCGGGAACAAACCTGAAATACATCCGGCGCACGAATCCTCCGGGCGCAGACTTTTTTCTCAAGCTTGAACAGTCGGTGAACCAGATGCACCAGCGGGGCATTGTGCATCTTGACATTCGCTATATGCGCAACATTGTGGTGAGCGACACGGGCGATCCGCTGCTGCTTGATTTCCAGACATGCCTGTTTCTTAAACGGATACCGCGCTTCGTGCATCAGTTTCTTAAAAATATTGACATCTCCGGCGTATACAAGTGCTGGAAACGCGTCAGCGGAAAGACCATCGATCCTGAGCGCCTGGCATTTCTCAACAAAATGGAAAAAAAACGCTCTCTCTGGGTGTTTAAAGGCTATCCGCTGGGAACGCGCGCATCGCGGCGCTGAAAGCCCTGCAGGCTAAAGTCCACTGCAACACGAAACACGCACCAGACTTCACCCATGACACCACGATCTCCTATTCGACTACAGGCTTATTGAGCAGTTGCAGGCGCCCTCTCCTCTTGGAGGCTGTGTCGCAATTAACTTTGCTGTCATCTCGACCCCTTCGGCTTTGCTCAGGGCAGGCTCCGGGAGAGATCTTTGTAGTAAGTAAAATCAAGGGCTTAAGATTGATGCGCGTGACGGTGGCGCAACCTGCGGACTCACCGCCTGCGACGGATTCGAAATGACATTAATAAATCAATTGCGACACAGCCTCTTGTGGTGAGGTGGGCTGAGGGGGCCTGCATAAAAATTTGGAAAAGCATCCCTATTCGTTCGCCCTGAGCCTGTCGAAGAGCAGAACTATCGCATGCTCGTAAGGCAAATTTCCGTTCATGATTCGACAAGCCCACCACGAACGGACATGCGTTGAGCGTACAATGCGGCTGCAAAATAATACGTGCTTTAACTTTTCAGCATCTGCAGCAGTTCTTTAACACGCTGAGGCGTTGGAATAGTGTAGGGGCATTTTTCAATACATGCACCGCATCCGGCGCATTTTTCAAGGGCCGGAAGCATTCGCTTTGCAAGTTCAAGTGTGTAGGCAACATCATCGCTCATGGGCTTCTGCCATGTTTTCATGTGCAGCATATGCACAAAGGGAATCATAATCCCATTCGGGCATGGCATGCAGTACGAGCACCGTCGGCAGAACTCCTTCCCGAGCACTGCAACTTCATCCTCAAGGCCGCGCAGTTCCCCGCCTGAAAGCGGCTGCCGATTTTCAAAAACATTAAAATTTTGTTCAAGCTGCTCCATCGACATCATGCCGGGCGTCACAACGCCCGCTGGATGATTAAAGAAAAACCGCAATGCAAGAGCCTTGCTTTCGATAACGCCTCCGGCAAGCGGCTTCATGACCGAAGTCGCAACCCCCAGCGAAACCGCCTTTGCGAGCAGCCCATCAAGCGGTTCCCGCTCAATTATATTAAAGGGAAACATGGCAAGTTCAAACTCACCTGTATCGAGGGCCTCGGAAAGCGTTTTGGGATTGTGGCTGGTGATGGCGATATGGCCAATGCGGCCCCTGGCCTTCTGCTCCTTAAGAAAGGAAAGCGGCTCCTTCATTGCCATTTCCAGCTCACCCGGCTGATTGACGGCATGAAAACCATAAAAATCTATGCGCTGGAGCTTGAGCCGTTCAAAACTCTGCTCAAAATCCCCGCGGAACGCATCAAGGCCCATTTTATAACTTGCTGAGCGCGATGTGATCACAAAATCCTTCCCGCACTTCGACAGCACGCGCCCCAGCTTCTCTTCGCTGTCCTGATAGGCCGAAGCCGTGTCAAAATACTGTATGCCAAGGTCAAGAGCCCTGTGGATAATGGCATCAGACACCTCGGGCGTAACACGCGGCAGGTACATGGCCCCGAAGCCAAGCTCCGCAACTTCAAGCCCTGTTGAGCCGAGCTTTACTTTTTTCATGGCGACTCCCTGAATTTGATTGCATAAGGCTGTTCACCTGTGGATACTCATTGCTGTCGTACAATAAACATTAATGTATGCTCGGCTGCCATGTCAATATATTTAAAATTCGCGCTGTTTCAGTGCGCCATTATCATCCCGTTCATCGCAGGAATAGCCGCTCGTGCACGGTTAGAGAGCCCGCAGGATTTCAGCCGCAGGCTTCTGCGTATCAATATAATCGGCCTTGAGCCGCTCATTGTGCTGTGGTGCACCTGGGGTCTGACGGTATCGGCAGACCTTATTGTTTTGCCGGTCTGCGGGTTCGGGCTTATTGTGCTTGGCGTACTGGCAGGATCGCTTGCCGTACGAATGATGAGACTCTCCGGCAAGCGGCGGCAAACTTTTCTCATCACCGCATCGCTGGCAAACCATGGATTCACCATGGGCGGTTTTCTGTGCTACTTTTTTCTGGGCGAATTGGGACTGGGGCTTTCGGTGATTCTGGTGCTGTATTTCATCCCGTATGTATACTGCCTGGTGTTCCCCTATGCACGGGCAGGCGCCGGCCAAAGAATTTCATTCAGGGGTTTTTTTAAAAAAATCGTGTGCGACGTCCAGAACATGCCGCTGTTTGCTATGGCAGCGGGGCTGCTCCTGAACGCAACCGGGATCAAAAGGCCAGCATATCGCCTTTCCCCTGGACGCCTTGCTGCTGACCTCAATTTCCCTGTATTACCTGACGCTGGGAATAAGCTTCACGCGGATTGATGTGCGGAGCATCCGCAGGGAGCTGACGACGCTATCAGTCATAAAATTCGCCGTGGTGCCGGGAGCAGCGTTTGCTGTGCTGCACCTTCTCCCGCTTGGCCCTGCGCTGAAAGCGGTCATTCAGCTGCAGGCTTTCATGCCGACCGCCATCTATTCAATGGTCACTGCCGTTCTTTTCGACCTTGACACTGACCTTGCATCCGGGCTTTTCGTCTGCAATACGGTTGTTTTTCTGACAACAGTGCTGCCGGTCATATTTATTTTTAAGGAAGCGCTGTTTGCGATGTGATGCTCCCCGCCTGGTAGGCGGGGCATCTCGGTGCTTAAAATTGGTGAAATCGTAAAAGTCCCAGCGGATGCCCATTGCGAGGAAGGAGCGGAGCGACCGACGCAGCAATCTCCGACTCTGCACCGGCACATAAGATGGCCACGGCCTTCGGCCCGCGATGGGCAAAAAAATCACCTGCTTGCATTGACCGTTTTTCGAGTCATGCACCACAATCAAGATCCTCAGGAGTAGCGGAACTACATGGCAAATCCGGTTTTTCGCAGGGGCTCAAAATCTTGAGCCCCCTACTCGCATAGAGAGTTTGCTTCACTGCGTTGGCAATGACAGTTTTTTGACTTTGTACGAGAACATCAAAATTGATTTAATGGAGACCTGCCTTTTTGTGGCCGGTTACAAAGCGGGGATACAAAGGCAGGATTCCGGTAAAAAAACTCCTCGCAACCTGCCCGTGCAGCCGGAATCAGCTCGGGCAGCATGGCGCTCTTGTCAGCCCGTCCCTTACCGGGCGTATAGAGGACTTTCACCTCCCAGTGCGTGCGCCCTGCCGGGCGCACAAAAAAGGGGTGGGCATTTCTGCCCACCCCATAAGGTACTCATCTGTTTCTAATCTTTAATTCTGCCATTGCCCGTTGCGGTACATGAAAATAGCTTTCACGGGTGATTGGCTCACAATGTCAAACGGACCCTGCTTTGCGGCATCCTGCGTCTTTCCATGACGCTGGTACTTTACCTCATTATAAGACAGTATGCCGACATAGATCTTTTTTGCAGGATCTGCTAGTTTCACCTGAGTACTGTAATTATCGCTGAACCCGTCATACTCAGCTATAAAGCCTTGATCAACCTTGCGGTAATGCATCTTTTTGAATGCAAAATTGCTTACCGTTTGCATCCAATCATTGCAAAAGGTTGTAAAACGCTTCTCTACCGATTGAGGCTCAGCTGCCCATACAGCACCGGGCGCTAACGCAATACACAACATTCCAACGAGGCACAGTTTAAAAAGTCTTTTTTTTGCCAGCATTACTCGGCAACTTTAAACTCAACGCGCCGATTGATCATGCGGCCTTTTTTGGTCTTGTTGTCGGCAATGGGATTTGCTTCGCCGTTGCCCACCGCGGTGAACCGCTCAGCCGCAAGGCCCTTACCAACCAGGTAGTCCTTTGCCGCCGCAGCACGCTTCTCGGAAAGCTTCGCATTATACTTCTCGGAACCCATATTGCAGGTGTTGCCCTCAATGGTCACATTCTTACTGGCGCATGCCGGCTTCTGCAGTGCTGCTGCCGCCTCGTCAAGAATCGGATAGTATTCTGGCTTAATTGTGGCCTTGTCAAAGTCAAACTGAACCGAATTTATTACTATTTTGTCGCACACGGGCGCTGCCGCTACGGGTGCGGGTGCGGGCTTGGGCTCTTCCTTGCATACCAGATAGCCTGTCACGCCGCCGATCACAGCACCTGCTACGCCGCCGATAATGCCGCCGCGGAGCCTTTGGTCGATGGACCCTGATCCCAGTTATGGCCGACTATCAGCCCTGCAGTTGTTCCGACTGCTGCTCCAGCTGCCGCGCCAACGCAGGCGCACTTTGCGCGTTTACTCATGGTCGAGCATCCGGTAAACACAAACAATGCTGCAACCATCAAAACAATAGCCTTTGACTTCATGTTTTCCTCCTTCTTTAAATAAGTTAACGGGTTTTTGTTTATCTCTTTGCCAAGAGACTCTTTAATCTTAAATTCATATACCATATAACATAATAAAAAAAAATATTCAATGGAATATTTTTGAACATAATTCGGCAAGGTTCTATGCACCCCTTCCCTGGTTTTTTCAAGGTGGCGCCTCTGCTGTTTTCAAGGCTGCGACAAGCTTTGAAAATTTAGATAAATAATATTTTTCAAGGTATCCGCGCGAATGAAGCGTCATCTGACGGGTACGGCCGAAAAGCACGTCAAAAGCATCTCTTCCCGTTGCATCAACCTTAAGGTTAATTGTAATATTTGTTGCGCGCTCATCCTGCGGGGAAATACGTATTGCAATATGGGCAACAGCCTGGCTCCAGAACATACCTGTGTCATCATGGGCATAGAGCCCGATATCGCCCGGCACAACATTTCGTTGCAGACTTATAAAACCGCTGTCTTTATCGGCAGAGGTCACAAGCTCGCCATCCTGCGTCACCGCCTCTATCAATTTTTTCCATGCTATGTCATACGGCACAGAAAATATCATGCTGTTATCAACTGCAGGGGCAACCTTCGGGGGATAGGTTGCGCAACCCGCGCTGAATAAACAGACTACACACGCTATAATCGGGGCTATGGGCCACCAAAACTGTTGGAATGTAGGCTTCATATGAATTAATTATGAAATTACTGGCTGTGTTAGTCAAGGTTTTTATCAAAAAAAATAACAATAACTCAATTTTTTTCGGACCATGTTAAAAAATACTCCTCGACATGCAGTGCCATAACCCGGCAGTCTGCGAATGAAGCGGCCTCTTTCTGCACAAAGCAGGGTTCACCATTACTGTAGAACAAGGCGGCTCTACCGCCCACCTCCAAACATAATCCAATGGGCACAAAAAAACCTTGCGCCTGTTTGCAAAAAATGGTGTACTTATTACCGGTTACCCCAGCCTGTAAACTTTAAATACTGCAACAATCCGGTTAAGAACTGCACGTGCTGAACCGATAAAATTAACTCGGCTAGAACATGGTCCAGCTACAACTTTCAATTGACTTGTATGCTTTTTAGCTTAATAATGTTTTATTATTAATACAGTTTTCATGCAGGCACTATCCTTGCTGTTATCTGCAACGTGATTGGTGCCTGTGCAGCAGTTCAATCCCCATCAAGCTGCACAGAGAACGCACGGGGGTAAAGACCCAAAGCAGTGGCCCGGATACTACGAGGGCAAGGAAAAAAAAGACATGCAGGAAAACAGGCCAGCATCCACCAAGCCGCGGTCAAAGGCAACCATACTTGTCGTAGATGACAGCCCTACCATAAGAAAGCTTGTTTCAATGACCCTTGAAAGCAGGGGGTACTGCGTTGTTGTAGCCTGCGACGGCGTAGATGGTCTTGCAAAAATGCAGGAAGGAATTCCCGATCTGATTCTCTCTGATATATCCATGCCCAGGCTTGACGGCTATCAATTCTGCAAGGTCGTTAAAAGCAACAAAGAAACAAAACACATTCCGGTTATAATGCTCTCTGGCAATGATGGTCTTTTTGACAAGGTCCGCGGCAAAATGGCGGGTTCTGCAAATTACATCACAAAGCCATTTGAGCCGAACCATCTGGTAAAAGAAATTGAGAGATTTGTTAAAACAGAGAGAGCCCCTGCGCCTGCGCCGCCCCCAAAACAGCCTGCAGCAGCCGCACAGGCGCCGGCTACAGCCGGCAGGGGCACAGTTGTTAAGCCCGTCGATGCTGAAGCGGCCAAACAAATTTCAAAAAAACTTTCAGGAATTTATATACCAACGGCTATGTCTTCCGGAAGCACCGGCCAAAGCCAGGCTATGCCCGGCGGAACCGGCCTGTCAGGCGGGGGGGGGAACAAACAGCTGCCGATGGGGCACAACCTCAAGCACCAGCGGCAAAACGGCCTGCGCCGAAACTCCATGATGAGCCGGAAATTAAAATTTTCTATCACAACGAAGCTACTGCTGCGCCGCCCCCCGAACAGGCAGGCTCTCCTTCTCCTATGAACAAGGCTTCTGCTGGGGGTGGACCAGGGCAAGACCAGGGTTGCGCCACAGGCAGCACAACCTACTGCCGGCGCTGGATTAGGAGGCGGGCCGGCAGTAGCCGCTTCTGCCCAGGCTTCGAAAAATATTCCGCCCCCAGCAACTGGTTTGCAGCCCCAGCCTGTCCGGACTGCGCCTTCCGGCGCAGAGGTGCATCATACAGCACAACCTTCTGCCGCGCCACGGCCCGCTGCACCTCCCCCGTTGCGAGCAGCGGCGCCGACACAGCACGGCACCATAAAAGCAACCTGTCCCGGATGCCGCACTGTCTATACGAATATAAAGCCTGAGCATGTTGGCAAGTATGCACGGTGCAAAAAATGCGAAACACGATTCCTGATCAGCTAGTCCTTCGCCCGATGAAATATGATATGAGCATTGCAGTTTGTTGCACCAGGCACCGTTGCCAGGAAAGTATGTAATTTAATATAATCAATTAAAAGCATTGCTTTTTAAATTGAAAAAAGGTTAATTAAAAAACATATTTTTTTATAAATCCATACGACAACCAGAGGAATGTCATGGCCGAAAAAGCCATTTTAGTGGTAGATGACAACCAGCCTGAACTTGCCATGATGCAGGTGCTGCTGAAGTCAAAAGGCTTTACCGTTATCACCGCAATTGACGGTGAAGAGGCTATTGCCAAGGCAACGGCACTGCACCCCCGGCTGATTCTGCTTGATGTCATCCTGCCGAAAAAAAATGGTTTTCAAGTCTGTCGTCAGCTGAAAACATCGCCGGAGACCAGGGATATTAAAATAATTATGGTCACCCAGAAAAATCAGGAAAGTGACCGTTTCTGGGGCCTCAAGCAGGGGGCAGACGACTACCTTACAAAACCCCTGAAGGATGAAGCACTGCTTTCATGCATTGCAAAGCATATGTAACAGCCGTGGATGCCTGCAGAAAGGCCGCGGGCTGCCACGGAGCAAGCCCTGATCAAGGATGAAAAATTGATGCAGAGAGATCAATCAATTCGCCATATTGCACTTACCTGCCCGCACTGCGGCAAGCACTATAAAAAGGTGCCCTACGAGCTATAAAAAAGCATCAATTTGCATTCTGCAAACAGTGCAATAAAAAATTCCGCGTTGAACCCTCAGTGCTGGAAGCAGCGCTCAAACAGGCCGCGCTTGCCCTTGCCGGGCAGAGCCCGGAAGGCGCCGAATTACCGGGCCGACACACAGAAGATACACCAGACCCGGCCGGAGAGCAGGCATCGGGCACGGACCAGTCAGCACAGATGCATGATGCACAGACTATTCCCGGCCTGCAGAATATTGTGCAACAGGCTGCAGCGGCAGCACAGGATTTTCTGCCGGAGCCATCAGCCGCAGATCAGCCGCTTGACGGCGGCATGCTGTCAAAGCTCTTTGACTCACAGCAAAGCCAGGCAGAAGAACAACCGGGCATTCAGGGTTCTTTTCAACAAGACATTGATAAACTTGCATCTGCAATGGACGAAACATTTCATCAGCCGCAAGAGGCGCATCCGTCTGAGGATACAGCAGGGGCTGCTGGTGAAAATATTTTTAGCGACAGCGCGCAGTTCGAGCAGCTCCTTGAAACAGCAATGGCTTCTCCTGCCCCTCCATCCGTCTCCGATCGTAAGGAGCCTGCAGGCATGTCTGCCGGGGAATTGGTCCCCGGTCAGCCAGATGAGCCTGCTGCACAAGAAGACCTTGAGCGGGAAGATCGGAAAGAGCCCTTGATCCAGCATCAGGGCGACGATGCTCAACTCACAATTGCCACCAGCCCTGAAATCACTGAAGAACCCCTGGTCGAAGATCTGCCGCTTCCGGCATCGACAGGACCTGCCATTGAGGATGAGACCTTTGAAGCAATAATGAAGGAGTTGTCTGGCGAGTCTCCTCTTGAAATTGCTGCAGAGCAGGAGCCGCTTGAGGCGCCACCGGCCGAAGATCTGGTGGCTCCGGCATCCATAGAAACCGCCATTCAGGATAAGACCATTGAAGAACTCATTGAAGAGCTGGATGTCGAGGCCCCTCTGGAGATTGATGCGGACCAGGAACAGGTTGAACAACCCATGGTCGAAAACGGGCTTGCCGCAACACAGGCAGAGACTGCTCCCGATGAAGAGCCACTTGATGAATCCCTGATTGAAGAACCGGGCAGCGAACAATTCGAGCAGGAGAGCGTTTACGCCATCCAGGAGCAGGGGAAAAACCCTGCTGCAGCAAACCGGGACTTCCTGGCTTCACCGGGTGATACTGGGGGAAATCGTGACGTAGCAAGTATGCTCAAAGACCTTGTGCTGCCAACAGCCGATGCCAGGGAAGGAATGGAGCAGTTCGTGCTTTTCCCCCTGGGAGAGCAGCTGTTTGCAGCGCCGGTTGCCAATGTAGCAGAGCTCAGCCTGCCGCCTGATTTCATACTGCTGCCCAACACACCGCAATGGCTCCTCGGCATCGCCAATATGCGCGGTGAGATTATCTCCATAGTAGACTTCAGAGGCTTTCTCAGCATGGATCAGGAAAGCATCAAAAAAACATCCCGCATGATTATTGCACAGACAATAGACCGGCAGATGATGGTTGGGCTGATTGTCGACAGGATCAACGGCATATACTATTTTGCCACTGACGACATCCTCCCCGTTGAGCAGCAGGCAGCAGGCCAGGCAGCAGCATATGTAAGCGGAACCTGTGCGCACGAGGATACCGTTGTGGCAATTCTTGACCTTGAAAAACTGCTGCAGTCCCAGAAAATGAGGCAATTCCAATAATACTAAAAACAAATAAAATCTTTATTGGCAAAGGAGTACGAGAATGAAATCGAAAAGCGGAAGCGCACGTGCCGAATCGAGCGGAAAATCCGGAGGCACCCCGTTTAGAAGCATCAAAAAAAAGCTCTACGTTTCATTCGGTTGCCTGATCCTGATTTTTTTCCTGGTCAGCCTGGGAGCCATTGGCAGCCAGCTTTATCTCAACAACAGTGTAACAAATCTTCTCAATACAGAAATCCGCTTTTCGGAACTGTTGAAGGCTTCTGAGTCAGGGATGCAGGGCGCTCAGGTGCTTGAGCATGATTTTTTCGCCAATTACCGTGAGCGCGGTTTCGAAGCGGCAAAAGCCCTGCTCAATGAGGCGGAAGACCAGTTTCAAGCCATCCATAAAAACCTCCGCGACATTCGGCAGCTGGCTATCGGGCAGGAAAATATAGATAAAGCGGAAGCCTGCGACAGGGCAGTATCGCTCTACCAGTCCGGGCTGCGCACCGCCGTAGCCATTATTGAAAAGCGTGTTGCTGCTGACGGGCCCGAATCTCAGTTGCGGACCGCAGGCCAGGCTCTGGAAGATTTTTTCCATTCGCGAAGCATGAACGCTGCAGGCATACAGCTTATGCGCATGTATGAGCAGCGGTATCTCATGGGCGAAAGCAAAGCCGGAGGCATACTTGCCGATGCGATTGCACAAATCAAGAACCAGATGGAAACGGCCCGGCTCTCCGACGGCGACGGGGAACAGCTCAACCGGCTCTGCACCGTCTATGCATCCGCCCTTGAGAAAGCCAGAAACATGGATGCGCAACTGCAAAAAACCATTGCCGACTACCGCATCATCGACAGCAAAATCAAGCCCATGCTCGTGTCCCTTCACGCTGCCGCAACCCGCGAAAAAAATATGGCGGTTGATGCTATGAAAAAAATGGCCGGCATCACACTGGCCGCGACTGCGGCAGCCTTTTTGCTCGTTCTTGTTGCCGGCTTTGCAGCAGCAGGGCAGCTCGCCAGGGGCATCACCCGTCAGGCGCAGAATATAATGGGTATTTTTAACAAAATAAGCATTGGAGACTACAGCGCCCGCGCTCAGGTAACATCAAACGACGAGCTGGGCGCCATGGCGCGATCCCTCAACACCATGCTTGATAATATTTTCGAGCTTATTCAGACCCGGGAAGAACGCAACACCATGCAGGCCTCGCTGATGAAACTGCTTGACGATGTGAGCGGCATCGCCGATGGCGATCTCTCCAAGGAGGCCGAGGTTACCCAGGACTTCACCGGAGCCATCGCCGATGCATTTAACTTCGCCATCATGCAGCTGAGGCAAATCGTCCACAGCGTTCAGGACTCGACCTTCAAAGTCGGCTCGTCGGCAAGCGAAATTTCATCAGCCGCTGAAAAACTTGCCAGAGACAATGAGATAACCGCCGCGCGTATCGTTGAGACAACGGCGACAGTAAAGGAAATGGCGCTTTCCGCGCGGAACGTTTCTGAAAACGCCATACAGTCAGCGTCAGTATCCGATCAGGCTCTCGATACCGCAAAACAGGGCGCGCAGGCCGTGCTCGACACAATTGATGGCATGAACCGTATCCGGGACAGGGTTCAGGAAACAGCAAAGCGCATTAAACGTCTGGGTGAAAGCTCACAGGAAATCGGAGATATCGTCCAGATGATCAACGACATAGCCGACCGCACCAGTATTCTGGCCATGAATGCCTCTATCCAGGCCGCCATGTCAGGCGAGTCGGGCCGTGGCTTTGCCGTCGTTGCGGAAGAAGTTGAGCGCCTGGCGCAGCGCTCTGCAAAAGCCACAAAACAGATCACCGAACTTGTCAAAACGATTCAGTCGGAAACCAATGAAACAGTTATTGCCATGGAAGAAACAACTCATGAAGTGGTTTCCGGCTCCGATCTGGCAAATGATGCCGGCCAGGCTCTCAATCAGATCGAAACTGTTTCAAGCACCATGGCCGATATCATCAAATCGATTTCTCAGGCAGCACAGAATCAGGCCCGCAGTTCCGATGAGGTAGCACAGATAATGAACGAGATATCCGAGGCAACGCAGCAGGCTGCGGCTGGGGTCAGGCAGGCGGCTCTGTCCATTACGAGCCTTGCCCGCATGGCCGAGGATCTCCGCGGATCGGTAAACGTGTTCAAACTGCCGGACGATGAAAAGCCGCGACTGAACGCATGAACAAACTGACGTTTGACGGGCCATGCCCATACAGGGCCTTCCCCGTGCTGACATGACACGAAACGCCTGCATATAAGCGATATCGGTATGACATACAAGGTGCAACAGGAAGTTCTCGATGGATTCATAGCGGAGGCGCAAAGCTATCTGCCTTCAATCCGGGAAGGAATTTTTGCGTTTCAAAGCAGTCCGGATAATACCGGACTTCTTGAGGAAGCATACCGCCAGGCGCACATCATTAAAGGTGCAGCCTCCATGGTCGGCCTGCCGGAGCTGAGCTATCTGGCAGGTTTTGTCGAGCAGATTCTGGAAGAAATTCTCAACGGGACCATCAGCCTGAACATGCAGGCCCTTGCCGTGCTGGACAACGGCCTGTCCTGTATTGAAGCCTGCCTTGACCGGCTCGGGGAAAATCTTGACGATTTAAGAACTATCGTCAGCGCCCTGTTCATTGCCTACCGGAGACTGGCCGGGCTTCCTGCGGACGAAGACAGCGACGCAGTGGCGGAAATAATGGATGCTATTGCCGCATATTATGAAAAAATGGAGGCTGAGGTTCTTGAGGAAGATGCTTTTGCCGAGCAGTCCGAAGAGCCGGCCGTTTCAGCACCGCCTGCCGAGCACGCAGTGCCGGTGATGACAGACATACCCCCCGAGCTGCTTGAAGTGTTCCTGCTCGAAGCCGAAGATCACTTAAAAAATATCACTGTTTTTCTCGCATCTCTGAAGCAGAACCCCGTTCAAAAAGATGTCCTTCAAAGTCTTCGACGCAGCGTGCATACGCTCAAGGGTTCGTCTGCGGCAGTCGGTTTCCGCGTCGTATCGACACTGGCCCATCGCATGGAGGACCTGCTTGACCGGCTTTTTGAAGGAGCGCAAAAACTCGATCAGAGTATTCTCGAACTGCTCACGTCATCTGCTGAAGCACTTGAGGACCTTGCCTCCAATACGGCTGATAACACCTTTGTTCAGAGCCTCTACGACAAATATGACCGCCTGCTTCAGTCAAAGGAACAAAAAGCCGCTCCGGCAGAAAAAAAACCCGAAGCGCCACAGGCTGCGGCGCCAGGTGAACCTGCACAGCCCGTTGCGGCGCCGGTACCGGCACATGCCAAGCCCGAAGAAATGGTGCGCATCGGCATGGACCGTATCGATGAAATCATGCGGCTCATGGGTGAGCTTGTCATCAGCAGAAGCTCCATTGAACAATATATCACTGATCTCACCAACAGGGTCGAAAACATGGCGCCGACCATCGAGCGCCTGAAAAAAGTCTCGGAGCGGCTGGAAACCGAGTATGAAATCAGCGCTCTTGGCGACGGCCTTGCCAGCCGGCGCGGCAAGGCCCTGTCAGACGGACGCCGGTCGATGCCGGTTTTTGCCGAACATGATTTTGACGAACTTGAGCTTGACCGGTATACCGAATTTCATCATCTGCTGCGCCAGCTCGCCGAAACGATCTCCGACATCAAGCTGATCAATACCGATCTGGGCAATGTGACCAGCGACTTTGAAAGCATGTCGCACGTGCAGGGCAGGCTCTCGAGCGACATGCAGGACAAGCTTATGAAAATACGCATGATGCCGATCGCCTCAATTGCAGCCCGCATGCGGCAGATCGTGCGCGTCATTGCTCTGGCGCAGAACAAGCTGGTGGATATGGTGATCGAAGGCGAGCAGATGGAAATTGACAAAAAAGTGCTCGACAGCATGATTGATCCGCTCATGCACATCCTGCGCAACAATGTCGATCATGGCATCGAACCCCCCGAGGAGCGCAAGGCAAAGGGGAAAACGGAGCGGGGAATTATCCGGCTGCGAGCATACTACTCGGGCAATAAAATCGTTCTTGCCATCAGCGACGACGGCAGAGGGCTGGATGCGGACAAAATCCGCCGCAAGGCAATCGCCGCCGGGTATATCGATGAAGAGGGAGCGGCCCGGCTGACCAGTCAGGATATATTTCAATATGTGCTCCTGCCGAATTTCAGTACGGCCGACAAAATAAGCGAGTTCTCAGGACGCGGCGTCGGCATGGATGTGGTAAAAACACAGGTCACAGCCCTCCAGGGAACAGTTGAAATCGAATCTGTCAAGGGCCAGGGCACGCTGGTCATCATCCGCCTGCCCATGTCGCTTGCCGTGACACGATCCCTTCTGATGAAATCGTACAACAACACTTTTGCAGTTCCCCTCGGGTTCATCAAGCAGGTCCTGCGCCTTGAGCCCGGCGAAATCGAGCAGACCAGAGACGGCGGGATCGTGCATGTTGAAGATATTCCCTATCCGCTTCTGCGTCTGGGCGATGTCCTGGGGCTCCCGCGCCCGGCAGATTATGAGGAATCTCAAACACCCCTGGTGCTCCTGCTGGATATAGGCGCGCAATATATCGCCATGACCATTGATGAGCTGCTGGGAGAGCGCGAAATCGTCGTAAAAAACCTGGGGACACACCTGCGGCGCGTACCCGGCATTGCGGGCGCGACTCTTCTTGGCGACGGCTCGGTGGTGCTGATTCTCAATCCGCTTGATCTTGCCTCGCTGCAGTCCCAGAACAAGGGGATAAGCCGCACTCTTGCTGAGCAGGAAAAAACCCCTGCGGAAAAAATGCTCTCGGTGCTCATCGTTGATGATTCCGTAAGCGTTCGCATGATCATGACCAACTTCATAAAAAGCTCAGGATGGCTGCCCATAACGGCAAAAGACGGCGTCGAGGCGCTGGAAATACTCCAGGCCGTTTCTCAGCAGCCCGACATCATTCTGCTCGATGTGGAAATGCCGCGCATGGATGGGTATGAACTGCTGTCGCGCCTCAAAAGCAACGCTGTCCACAGAAGCATTCCCGTTGTGATGATTACGTCGCGATCAAGCGAAAAGCATCGCATGAAAGCGCTTGAAATGGGCGCTGCCGACTATGTGATCAAGCCCTACCAGGATGACCTCCTGAAAAATCTCATAGAGCATCTGATATCACAGCCCAAGTTCTGAAGCTGCTGCATTCCAAATGCCGTACGTTTAAAAACCGGTTTCTCTCGAAAATTTTGCCGCTTTGGTCAACACCCCGTGGGTGAACCCCGCGTTCGGGTGAAGAAACTGGAGCTGAGTGAACACAAACCTCAAAACGATATATCCCGAAACAGCACACCTGTAAAAAAGCCGTAATGTGCGTGATGCGCCATGGCTTTTTCTTTGCGCCCGGCATACGGGCAGGCTCTACATCAGCGTTTTTTTTCTTGTGCAGGCGTTCGCTGGCAGGCAGAGGGATTGAAGCACCGCAAGCGTTTTATTGCCAAGGCCTTGGGGCACTTTCAAGGTATAGCTCCCGTTGGGCAGCAGGTAGCCGGTAAACTCGGGGTTAAGCTCTTTAATAATTTTAAAGTCCGTGCCGATGCCCTGAGCCACATCGGTTATATGAACGGGGTTTCCCAGCTTCACGGCGATCGAATCGCTTGTAACCGGTGCATAGATATGCTCTTTGGGAATAGCATAGCCGTACCGCTCCGGATGCTGCATGATCAGCTTTATAGCCGCAATGCGAAAAACAAACCGCTCTGTTTCAAGAGGCAGATTCAAGCGGTAATAATCGGACACTTTTTGTATGTCCATCTCGCGGCGCAGGCGCGCTTCGCCGCAGTTATAGGCGGCAAGGGCCAGAGTCCAGCAGCCGAATTCCTGCCGCAAGCCCTGCAGGTACCGCAGGGCTGCACGGGTGGCTATTTCAGGACTGTTGCGCTCGTCAACAAGCTCGTCTTTGCGAAGGCCATTGCGCACACCTGTTTCCTCGATCATCTGCCAGGTTCCCACAGCCCCCTTATTCGATTCAATATAGGCAAGCAGCGAGCTTTCGGCAACGGCAAGGTATTTCAAATCATCCGGCATACCGAGCTCTGCAAGTTTTTTTTCAATCAGCGGAAAAACCCTGCCGGCGCGCTTAATCCACATAAACACCTGCGCCTGCCCCCAGGCCGATATTGTCAGCTCCCTGTCCAGCATCTCACGCACGGCGGGTATCCGGAGAGGCAAGGCTTCACCGCAGACGGAAACACTTTCCGGCACAGCCACATCCCGGTACACGATCATGGCTTCTTCCCGGGCTGAGGCCACCGTTCCGGCAGCACTCTGGCAACAAAAATTGCACATATCAGACCATACCGCTGCAGAGAAAAAACAACCATTGCCCGCATGGAAACCTCTTTACTCTTTTGTTTGTGACGGCAGCATCACGCTGAATGTAACGCCGCTGTCCCTGTTCGGCTGCACGCTTATCGTGCCGCAATGAGCGTCTGCAATACGCTTGCAAATCTGCAAGCCAAGACCGGCTCCGTGGGAGCGACCTGACCGGGATGCATCAACCTGGTAAAAACGATTAAATATATGCGGTAGTGCGCTCTGCGGAATACCTATGCCGGTATCACGCACCTGCAGCTGGACGCCACCACGGTCGTGTTTAATGAGCATGGTTGTTACCAGCCCGCCTTCAGGGGTGAACTTGATGGCGTTGTCCAGCAGATTGCTCACCAGTTGCAGTATGCGCGTTCTATCGCCGCATATCACAACATCATCGCATCGTTCGCAGGTAAACCGCAACTGCTTCTCCTGGGCCATGGGCAAAAAGAATTCATGAATATCACGCACTATTTCTCCCATGTTAAAACTGGTTACATCCAGATTAACCTTCTGCATCTCGAAGCGAGATATCAAAAACAGATCATTAACCATCTTTATGAGAAAATTGATACGCTCAAGGCATTCAGCCATGCTCTCACGGTATTCACTGACATCGCGATTCTCCGAAAGCGCAACCTCCAGGGTGCCCTTAAGAGCAAAAAGCGGGTTACGAAGCTCATGGGACACATCGGCGGTAAACTGTTTGGTCTCGCCGAAGGACTTTTCCAGCCGGTCAATCATGGAGTTGATCGTAAGGGTCAGCTCCTGCACTTCGTCACGCGCCGGCGGCACGGGAAGCCGCTCCTGGAGGTTATGCGACGAAATTCTGTTTGCCACCCGCGCGATGCCTTTGATGATCTGCCGGGGTTTGTTTGCCGCAATCATGCCGCACAGCAGACTCAGCAGCAGCACGACAGGAAAGGCCAGCAGCAGATTTTCATAGAACCGGTCCAGCAAATCCCTGTCCTGCCGCTTTTCCGTGGCGATCTGCACATACAGGTCGGGAATTTCGTCCATGGCTATTTTCCGCTCGTACAGGCGGTACTGCACAGACCGGCCGGGCATGCGCAGGTTGCTGAATTCCCGCTGATGCACCTGATCCGGAAACGGCATTTTCCCCGCCCTTTTCGACTGATACAGAAGCTCTCCGGCGCCCGACAGCACCCGAAAATCAAAGGGATAGTATTTTCGCCGCGCCACATCGGACTCAAACATCTGGCACCCGATGATGACGCTCTTGCTCTCGGCGATGTCATCGACAAGCTCATGCGTCTCATCGACGAGCATCCGGTCGAGCTGCTTTTCCAGAAGGTGCTCGATCCGCATATAGAAAAAAACACACAGCCCGAGGGCCAGGGCAAGCAGGATGAGTGTTGAAGAAATAGTGAGCCGTACATCCAGGCGGGAAAAAAAGCTAGTCTTCAGCCTTGAGAACATACCCGACGCCCTTAATGGTTTTGATGAGTTTGACGGCGGCATCAGAGTCTATCTTGCCGCGCAGGCGATTTATGTGCACGTCGATGATATTGCTTGAGGGGTCAAAATCATAGCCCCAGACGCGCTCAAGGATCATGGTGCGCGTGAGAATCTGCCCTGCATTGCGCATCATGTATTCAAGCAGCGCGAACTCCTTGCCCGAAAGCTCTATAACCTGCCCTGCCCGCTCGGCTGTGCGTGATATAAGGTTGAGGGTCAGGTCTGCAAGGGTAAGACGCGAGCTCTCGCTCTCTTTTTGCCCGCGCCGCAGAACAGCCCTGACGCGGGCCAGCAGCTCGGGGAAAGAAAAAGGCTTGATAAGATAGTCATCAGCGCCCAGCTCCAGGCCATGCACCACATCGCTTTTCTCATCGCGAGCCGTAAGAAAAATAACGGGTGTCGCACTGCCGGCCCGGCGCGCCGCCTTTAAAAGCTCAAACCCGCTCATCTCGGGAAGCATGACATCAAGAATTATAAGATCATACACATGCGATGTTGCCAGATACAGGCCCTCTTCACCGTCAAAAACCGCGTCTACTATGTATCCCACTTCGGAGAGACCCTTTTTTAAAAAACGCGATGCGCTTCGGTCATCTTCAACTAGCAGAATGCGCATTATATGCTCCATAGTGGTCAATAAAGCAGTGCAAGCGTATTTCGGGCTACCTGGCATAAATCAGCACAGGACGCGCCGCAGGATCGTCGGCAAGCTGTCGCCTGGCTCTTTCAGCATCAGCCCGGCCATAGGGGCCGACAAGTACCCGATGCCAGTCGACGCCGTTAATGCGAACCCGCTCGACCCGGCTCTCATAGCCTTTGCCCTGTAGTTGGCCTGCCATATGATCAGCTCGCTGACCGCTGCTGAACGACGCAACCTGAATATCGGCTCTGAAGCTGTTTTTGGTGTCGTCTGCGGGCTCGGGAACACTCCGGGCAAGTTCCCGGCAGGTGCGCTCTATCAAATCCTGCATGCGCTCATCGCTCGCATCGCCACTGGTGTGAACAGCCGCAGACACCAGCGACAGGGGATGCAGCGGCACATCGCCGCTTTGTATCCGCTTCTCGGCAGCTGTCTTCCAGACAGTCCTGCCGCGCCGGGTTTCGACGAGCCGAATCTCAACGTTCATGGCAATCTGCGAATAAAAAATAAAAAAAAGGCGCCGGGTGCTCAGAACCCTGCCATAAACAAGATAGTCGGCCTTGAAGCATCTGCCCAGCTCTATGGGCGACAGGCCGCTCCATTGCCTGCCTGACAAGGCATCCAGCGTATCGAGCATGGTATCGATATCACGTGGCTCGACATCATAGTATTTTTTGGGGCTGAAGTGGCTGAAAAAACTCTGCCGGACCCGTGAAGCAAGCTGTGGATTGTCTTCATCGCCTTCAAACGGCAAAACAACCACGCGGCGGTTGTTCCCCATATGCTGCGTAAATACCGCCGGGACTTGACTGTTGGCATATTCAGCCCCGCGCCCTGCGCACGATACTATACCCGCCAAACACAGAGCCGTGCCCAGAAGCATATAGAAAACAGCCAGCATCTGCCGCCCCATGCAAAACGCACGCAGCCTGAAGCTCTACTCCTGCGATGCGCCCCTTTTTATTAAACGCACAAACCGTTTCAGTGATTTCACACACCGGTACAGAACACCAAAAACACCGGCTGGTACGGGTTTTGACAAACCCACGAATCGCGCCTTCATGCGGGCATATGCATACCGGTCAAGCTGCATGGCAAGTCGTCGCGATGATGCCGGGGCGCTGAGAATTGCGGGCTATGACAGCATGGGCAAAGTCAATAATATGCACATCGCCATCGTCGGACACGAGCACATTTGACCGGTGTAGATCCATATTAGCAACGCCGCGGTCATGCATGGACCGGAGAACGCGCTCAATTTTTTCAAAAACAGCTTCCGGGACGCTACGGCGCTTGAAGAGACCAAGATGCCTGCCGTCGACAAAATCCAGCTCCAGGCAGCCCGCCTCAGTCATGCCATGGCATACCGGGATACCTGATACGCCTGCCAGCCGTTTATACGCCCGGGCCTCATTGCGAAGCGTCATACAGCCATAGAAACGAACAAGAGGATTTTGCACTCCGCCGTAATCCTTTACGACAATCTTGCGTCCTGCGCGCTCTTCAATCCGAACGCTGCCCTTGCTTTTATTGCGCGGCTGCATGCGATCCCGTCTCATGGTGGCACTACTCTCCCTGATTGAAACGGCCCATGGCCGCCACTGCAGATTGTTTGCGAAGCAGAACAAAACCCCTTCCGTGAAGGGGGTGCAGCTCCCTGACTGGCATAAACCACATCCCCGCCCGCGGCTGCCCGTTCTGCAAGCTGGTGACCGTCATGGCAAAAAAGCGATCACCTGGAGTAGACAAGTCAACAACCACCCGCATAGAGGGTGGCTTGATTTCGCCCTGAAAGGGCGTAAGCAAAAACACGCGGTTTTTATGTTGCCTTCTTCAGGAACCATTGCCATAAGCTATGGTTCCTGAAGACAATAAACCTCTGGCCAATCATCATCCCTTCATCGTTATGATCGGTCGAGCAGCATGAAATGTAAAGATTTAATTTTCTTACTGACAGATACAGGCGAGTGGGCCACTACTCCCGCCAAGCATGCAGGTGGCCGTGTAAAAAGCCTTCACCGAGCCCTCTGCATTGCGGCTGACAAAAATATCCTTTGCGTAAAAAAATTGGTCAAAAAAAGCATGAACCCGTCGACAAGCACTTCTTCGGCGGGAAAAAGCAGCGCCCCTGCCCCAGCAATCGTTTTTTACATAACCCGTGCCCTGCGTCGGCAGAGCGATGCAGCCCACCTGCCGCTGATGTTTTATTTTTTTATCGGGCCTGAGGGGGTGGGCGCTTCAACCTCGATGCCCGCAGAAGGCTGCTCTGATTTCTTAAAAAGCGGACAACACCGCCAGTCCTGGCTGTACCCACCGGTAAGCGCCTCTGCCTTCGTTCTAAAAATCAGCCGGTCGTCAAAGGCAAGCCCCTTTACATGCGAGCATGACGGGCGGTGAAAAATTTTACCGCTTTTTGAACCGACATAATAGGGCTCATCGCTTTGATCTTCAAAGGCCCAGAGGCCCCGTCTGTTTTTTCGAGCGTCCTGCTGCAGCTCCAGAAAAAAATTACGGTGCTGAACATTGCCGTCAGGCGCTGCAACAAGGCCATAGCCGTTTTTGAGAAGCTCGGCATTCACGAAAAGCTGGTCGACATAGACATACACCAGCTGCCTGCCGTCGGTATCGACGGCCACGGTATCGGTTTGAATTCGCACCCGGCGCCGCTCGACAAGGGCACTGTTG
Source organism: uncultured delta proteobacterium (assembly GCA_963804955.1). GTDB lineage: Bacteria > Desulfobacterota > WTBG01 > CAIYCZ01 > CAIRTM01 > CAIWCT01. Next base: position 133,010 of record CAWDSQ010000014.1, read on the forward strand.
GCATTACGGCAGAACTCAAAAAAAGGCTTGCCCTTCTGGGGCACGTCAACGCCGATATAGCGCACCCTGACATCCTTTGCTTTGGCTGCCTGCGCCTGCAGCTTGATACAATTGCCGCTGTACACTTTTGTCACTGCGCGCAGCTCATCGGCTGCCCATGCCGGTGCAAGAGTCAGCAGGGCAGCTGCTGAAAAAGCGATGCATTGCCGGTACACCAGCCCCCTAGTCATGGCACAACTCCCTTGGCCGCAAAGTTCGACAGCAGTACTTTGTTGTAATTTGCCGCCGTCAGATATGGTGCAAAAAGCTCTTTATGATACTTATAGCGCTTGTCAGTGGTAAATACAATACAGGGCTCGGCCCCCTGCAGTTTGCGGACGAGCTTTTCCTCATCCGTGTCCATGATGACCTGACGGCGCAGATAAAACGACAGGCTGTTGAAAATTTTAACGCCGGTGTACAGTTCACGGGCCTGAGCGATAACGGCTTCATTTTCCTTCAAAAAAGCCTTCACCGAGCGGTTCTTCTCTACCCATGCTGTGCCATAGCCCAGGCCGGGAATAAGGGTCAAAAAAGTCACGAAACTCAGCGCAACACATGCGCTGCGCGCATGGCCCCGCGCAGCGAGCCAGAGCGCAGCAAGTGCAGGCACAATGAGGGTAAACATTCCAGCCATGCCCCCGACGATCAAATCAGGCTGATTTTTTGAAAGCCACGAAAGCCCTTTGAATGCCCCGACAATCGAAACGGCCAAACAGGCAAAAAATGACACAACAAGCCCTGTATCACGCTTGCCCGGAAATTCGCGCAGGGCATCGCTAATAACCGTGCCGAGCCATGCGGCGCAAACGCAGGAGAGCATAACGACATATTGCGCTTTTTTGGTGGCGCAAACGGTAAAAAATAAAAAAACAAACAAAAACCACGTCTCCAGAAAAGAGCGCAGCCGGCTCGGCGCAAGCTTTTGAAAACGCTGGTACAAAGCCCAGGGCAACAGAAAAACCCAGGGCAGCAGACCCGCAAAAAGCACAATAAAATAATAATACAAAGGATCATAATTGCGGCCGAACAACCCGAAAATCCGTCCGGCTGTCTCGCGCCGCGACAGCTCCGTCATTGTTTCCTTATCGACGAAAAAATAGATATAGAGATACCAGGGCAGAGATGCCAGCAGCACAAGGACAAGACACCTGCCAAGACGCAGGCTTTTGAGCTCACGCATATCCCGCTGCTGCCAGAGGCTGAGCAGGGCAACGGCAACAGGCACCAGAATCCCCACAGGGCCCTTGGTCCATGCGGCAATAACCTGAAAAAAATAAAAGCCCGCATACCACCATTTCTTGGCGCCGGACTCAACAGCCTGCCAGCCAAGATAAAAACAAAAAAGAGAGGCTATGATAAAAAAGCTGAAAACCATGTCCGGCATGGTCATGCGAGCCGGCACAAAAAACAGCGGGCTTGATCCCATAATAAGGCAGGAAAGGGCGGCAGCGGTAATGCCGCAGAAGCGCTGCATAAAAAAGAATGCTGCAACCAGCAGCGCCAGAGCCGCAAGCACGGAGGGGAGCCTGGCGCTGAACTCGGAGACATCCAGAAGCTTATAGCTTGCACAAATAAACAGATAATGCAGCACAGGCTTCTGGAGCCGAAGCTCATAGTTGAAATAGGGGACCATGTATGAGCCCCGCTCGATCATCTCGCGGGCTGCTTCAGCATAGCGGGGTTCATCGGGATCGGCAAGGGGAACATGCGCCGAGCTTATAAAACAGAACAAAACCGATTACCGCAACAAGACCAAAAATAATACTGATGCGTTTAGCGTCAGGTGGCCATTGAACACCTTGAGGGATGGCAGTGAAGCAGGGTCTTGACCGTTACAGGGCTTTCCCACCATGCGCTCAGGCATTATGCGTGATCTTCCTGCACAGGGTTAACAGCCTGCAGCTGCATTTTTTTTTATCAGAATCAGATTGCGCATATACACGACAAGACCGCAACCCTGACCCAGGACAAAAACCGGATCTTTTTTATAAAGCGCATAGACGAATAAAATCAGTCCGCCGACAATGACTCAAATACCAGAAGGCAATAGGGATGGTGCTTTTCTTGTTTTTTTCAGATATGATCCACTGTACGATAAAGCGTGCTGAAAATGCCGCCTGCCCCAGAAAGCCGAACAGGACCCAGCCGTTTATAAAATCCATTTATTTCTGCTCCTCAATTGTATAACCGAGATAGCGTTTTTTCATCCAGCACACCGCCAGCAGGTCGAGAAATGAGCGCATGATCCGGTTGCTGATGCCGTATTTGGGAGTTCCGAATTTACGGGGCCGGTGATTGACTTTCACTTCGGCCACCCTCCCTCCTTCGAATTTCACCAGGGTTGGGAAAAACCGGTGCATGCCGGTAAACAGCTTGAGCCGCTGGGCATACTCGCGCCTGAACACTTTGAGAGAACAGCCCACATCCTGAATATTCTCACCGCTGAGCTTGTTGCGAATGCCATTGGCGATGCGGGATGAAACCCTGCGCACGACATTGTCGTTGCGCTTATGACGCCAGCCGCAGACAAGATCATACTGCCCGATCAAGGGAAGCATGGCGGGTATATCATGCGGGTCGTTCTGCAAATCGGCATCCATGGTGATGACAACATCACCCCGGGCCGCCCTGAAACCCGCATCAAAGGCGGCGGTCTGCCCGCTGTTCTTTTTGAAACGGATTATCCTGATGCCCTGATGCTGCTGCCGCAGTTCGTCAAGCTTCTGAGGGCTTGCATCCGTTGAGCCGTCATCGACAAAAATAATTTCATACGGACGATTGATTTCCGCAAGCACCTCGACAAGCTCCCGGGTGAGGGGGTCGATATTTTCCTCTTCATTAAAGACCGGGACCACAACGGAAATATAGGGCAAAGCGCTCATCATGTATCCCTTATAGTATTCCCTTAGAAAGGAAAATATAATTTCAAAAGCATTCCTGCAAAAACGCCAAGCACGATCAGGATAAAATACTGCTCACGGTTTTCCTTCCAGAAAAGCGCAGAGCTCCAAGGCCGGCGGGCGGAATGCGGGTACGGGGTCAGCCGGGGAATGAGGCTGTGCACCTCTGCGGCATAGCGGGTGTACTCTTCTCCGAAAATATCTGTAAGCCAGGTCATTTCCTTTTTGTATTTTCTCGGCATATAGCTCCAGAAAAAGATACCCAGCCCCACCACCAGCAGCAAGAAGCACCAGGGCCCGCCCATGATGCAAAAACCGACGAGCAGAAACAGGCGGCCAAAATACAGGGGATCGCGCACATAGGCATAGGGCCCCGAGGTGGCAAGCTCTTTTTTCCGTTTCAGATGCCCGGCTGCCCAGCAACGAGCCGCTTCGCCGATAACGACAAAAACCAGGCCTGCCAGAATGGTTGCCACAGTGGGCCTGGCAAGAAAAACAGCAAGCAGAATGGCTGCAATAAGCCCGATGGTTTTAAGAATTTTCGCATGTCGTGTTTTCAATTTCAGCTCCCTGTTTATTTATTATTCTATGGCCCGCAGCATGTTCCGGCGAAAGTCTGGTTATTGGGAATGCAGCCCCGCAGGGATAACCGCTTTAGGCTTTCAGAACCTTGTATGTAGAAGAAAGAACTACAGAGGTGGGTCAAAAGCTGCCTGTGAAAAAGCCTTATTAAATAGTAGTATTAATATAAAAAGCCGGTGAAGTAAATACTAAATAAAGAGGATTAATTTTTTTTAATCCGGATTATTCGACAAGTATACAACGCAGGGACTATGGCGCGCAGGCGCACTGTTTGCTGGCCGGGGTAAAAATTTCTCAGTGCGCTAGAATATCGTTGACCTGTTGCTGATAGCGGTCGATGAAGGCATCATCAAAGGGTTTCAGGCTTTGCAGCGAGGGGTCAAGGACCGAGTCGGGGTTGAAGTTCTGTATGCGCAGCCTGGAGGCGCCGTTGAGATCACGGGCCACCTGCAGAATCTCATCGGGTCCGTGATAGGATGGCACGACAGTCAGTCGGAACTCATGTTCAACCGGGCTGTCCATCAAAATCCTTATGCTGTGCTTGACCGCTTCAAGCACGCTCGCAGACTGCGTGATAGCGCAATAGCTGCGCTCATCAAGGGCGGCTTTTACGTCCATGGCTACATAGTCGACAAGCCTGGCATCAATCAGGCGCTTGAGCAATGCGGGATTGCTGCCATTGGTGTCAAGCTTGGTGAGAAAACCCTGAGCCTTGATATAGGCAAGAATTTCCGGCAGCTGCGGCTGAAGTGTTGCCTCGCCGCCGGAGAGACAGACCCCGTCGATCCATGCCCGCTCGCGCTGCAGATAGGCCATGATATGGCTGAACTGTATATCTTCAAGCATATCGGGCTTGGTCGACCAACTGCCCGTTGTGGCAGTAGCGGCACCGAAAATTGCAGCGCGGAAAGAAGATGACTGAGCAGAGTTTGCCCGGCCAGTCCACAAACGATGCTTCTATAAAACCCTTTATTGAAAGGCTTGCAAGTGATTCCATTAAATCCCTGCCGGCTTAGCTGCCGGTAAGCATATCACGCAATGTCTGCACCGGCGGCACATCGCCCCTGAAGTCGCCGATGATCGTTTCATTCTGATCTTCGATAATGAAGGTGGGCGTTGCCTGCACGCTGTAGTATGCTCCTTCTGCAAGCCCGTCTGTGGTCCCCACATCAAATTCCGTAACTCTGAAACCTTCATCTTTAAGCGCTGCTCCCGCCTGTTTGGCCTGCGGGCACCGGGAGCAGCCGGCCTTTATGAAAATCTTAACTGTTCGCATGCTGATATCCTTTTATTTCGCAAAAAAGCCCTTGTTCCTGTTGCGCTCCCGCAATTCGCCGATCTTGCCCTTGTTCCAGCTGGAAATCTTGGTGAAGTAGCCGGTTATGCGGGTTATGCCATCCACTTTGTCCGACCCGCAATGCGGACAGGTCGGCTGAAGGCCGCGAACGGTTCTGCCGCAGGCAAGGCAGTTGGTAAACTCCGGTGAAAACGCTATCTGGTCATTCTGCGTTTCGCGGAAAACCTTGATAACAAAGTTTGCCAGCGACTCCTTTGCCGGCTTCGACTCGCCAAGCCAGATATGGGTGATGGAGCCTGCCTCAATCAGGGGATGGAAAAGCCCTTCGGTGCGAACGCGCTCAATGGGATTTTCGCTTGACCCCACAGGCAGGCAGGTAGAGTTGGTATAGTAAATATGGCCTGTTGCGACATCGCCGCGCACGAAGTTCTGCGCATGATCGCGATAGTCGCGCAGATCGAGCTTGGCAAAGCGGTAGGCCGTGCTTTCGGCAGGTGTCTGCTCGAGCACGAAATGCATATTATACATCTCGCTGTACTTTTTGCACAGCAGGCTCATCTCGGAGATGACCTTGAGCCCGAATTTTATGGCCCGCTTTGATTCCTGCAGACCCTCGCCCGTATGTATTTTTACAAGCTCGTTCAGGCCGACCATGCCGATCAGGTAGGAAGCCCGGTGCATGCGCAAATACGGCGCACCGTCGGTCGCCATGGTCAGCAGTGCAAGGGGCCCTGTATCGCCAAGGGCGAGCAGGCTTTCGATAAAATACTTCTTCTGCAGATGGGCCTTCACGGCAAGCTCCATCATGGTGCGCAGGCTGTTAAAAAGGGCCGTATCATTGCCCTTGCTGCGGTACCCGAGGCGCGGCAGATTGACCGTCACATTCTGCAGCGCGCTGAAGCGCATCTTCCAGGGCGACTTGGCATCCTCGATATCGCTTGCATTGAGCTTGAAGCTCAAACGGCAGCACTCCGATATTTTTGCAGTCTCGCCGCGGTCGAAAACAAAATAGGTTGTGCCTTTTTCGCTTGCCACATCGCAGATATGATGCAGGAAGTCCTGCCATCCTTCGGTGCGGAAAAGCTTTTCAGTAATATGCACCAGCGGCTTGGGGAAGAAAAAAGGCCGGCCCGTGCCATCGCCTTCCTTGTACACGTCAAACAGCGCCCAGACAAATCGCTGCGCCTCCTTTTCATACTCGCCGTAGGTCTTGCCCGTAAATTCACCGCCCGGCCCGATGGCGGGCACATTTTCAAAATGTTTGGGCACTTCCCAGTACAGGTTGATGTCGGTAAATATGGCCTGACCGCCCCGCGCCACGGCCTGCTGCGAGAATTCATATATCAGCATCTGCGCAAGCTGTTTGACCTCGCGGTCGCTCCGGCCTTCAAGATAGGGGGCAAAAAAGAGATTCACGGCGTCCCAGCCGATGGCGCCGGCAAAATGGCTCTGCAGGGCAGCGGCAAACTTTACCATATGCGCCAGCAGCACTTCAGGCTGCCGCGCGGGCTTGGCAATGGACAGAGAATTGGGCAGGCTCAGGCCGAAACGCTTTATATACTCAAGGGACTGGCCCGAGCAGTATGGCCGGTCGATGAAGCCGAGGTCGTGCAGGTGAATGTCGCCGCGCATGTGCGCGTCGCCCACATCGGGGGTAAACACCTTGAGCAGGGCGTATTCCTTTTTAATGCCTTCGGCAAGGGTCAGATTGGTGGCCTCGGGGCCGTGAGGAACATTGGCGTTTTCCTTGTTGGGATGCAGGATCATCTGATCCACATCGTAGAGCGGCACACCCAGGCGGGTATGTTTTTTGCGGGCGTCTTCAAGTCCGCATTCGATAAGCTTGGCATCAACCAGTTCGCGTATCAGCGGCGCGGTGACAAATTTTATGCCTACCTTGACAATAATTTCCTCAACCTCAAGGCTTATTCGCTCCGCAACATCATCGGGCACATCAGCCTCGCGAACCATGGCATCAACGATTTTCTGCCGATCCCAGCCCGCAAGATTATCGCTCGAAGTCCTGACTAACAGGGCTAGATCCGTGGTTTCATGAAAATCCACAGGCGTCTGCCTCTCTTTTAGCTCAACCAGAGACCCCATAAGCTCACCCCCTTTTATATATCGGTCATTTTGTATGAGACTTTATATAAGCCACAAGATATGGGGCTGTCAAGGGGTATTTATTTAATATTTTTAAGCACTTTGCTGCTGCAAAAAAACAACTTTATTTTCAAAAGGTTTTACAATTAGTTAGAAATCCTAAGCAAAAAAATTCCTTGAAGAAAAAAAATGCCGTTTCTGGCATAACTCGACAGGATTTTGAAACTATTTAAATCTCAACGTGTTTTTAAGCTTTAAAATCAATAAAAAGATACGATGCAACATCTCAAAGCCTTGAAAAATAAGGCTCAAAGCTGCATAGATGAAAAAAGATGCAGGTTTAGAGTTCCGGACAAATAAAAAAACAATGATTAATCAAATTGTTAGTAAACTCGAGCAAAAAAGTTTGGGTTAAGCATAAAAAAAACCGGCAAAGCCGGTTTCTTTACAGACAAACAGGCTGCTCATGGCATGCTCAACGATTATCAATGAGGCAAGCCGGCACAGCCGCATATATATAAAATATTGAAAAAACTTATTTATTTTAAGAAGGTGTTTTTTTGATAAAGAATCCACTAACAAAAATATGTTTGAGCGTTCTTGGAAATGCATCCGGTGCTGAGCAAGACTTCACTGCTTGAGCAGCGCCGTTTTGCGGTTTTCTGCCCGATTATTGCTTCTTCCTGTATCTGAACCCTACGCAATCAAATGAAAGTTTCTCGCAGTCATCCAAATATTTGAAGGTTATCAGACCGGCCATGGCAAACCCGCGCCCTTTGGAATCATCGCACTCATTGGAAAATTTAATCCACGGTCCGAACTTTGAATAGTTCATGCTTGCCTGCACATCATAATGCTCCGTCTCTACCGTTGCCGTAAGATCCGTATAAAAAGCCACGAAGGCTGAATCCTGGACGGAGTAGCCGATATCATCAGGCTTGGTAATCACACAATTACAATAATAGTTGGCATCGCGCAGATACTCTGTGTCCATGGCAAAGCCGAGCGTCGGCACAAGCAGCAGCACAAGCAATATTTTTTTCACATATCCTCCTCCCGTGGATTACTTTATAATCACCTCGTATGACAACAAGCAAGCTTATGCTTCAGTTTGTAACTAAAGTATAACAGAAAAAAGCTTACTATGAAATACCGGAAGCTGCACTTTGACGGGTTTTTCTTCTGCCGCCCGCGCATATTAAAATTTACATCAGACGCAGGTGATGCTACCCTCGCATGCGGCTGATGCATAACGCGATACAGTATCAGTTCAACAAACTCACCAGCAGGGGAGTACCCGTGGAAACAAAGAAAAAATTTTATGCCGTGGCGAGAGGCCGCAACACGGGCATATTTACGGCATGGTTCGGACCCGGCGGCGCTGAGGCGCAGATAAAAGAATTTCCCGGAGCCCGTTACAAGGGGTTCCCCACTATTGAGGAGGCCCGCCTGTGGCTGACTGAAATGACGGCCGGGAGCCCGCATACCCAAAAACCAAAACCCGAAGCCAAAAAAAGCACTCCTGCAAAGGCCGCCCATGAGCCTGAGCCTTCTGACGGACGAATCATTATATACACCGACGGCGGCTGCAGTTTTAACCCGGGTCCTGGCGGCTATGGCGCAGTGATTCTTGATGGCGATGCACGGCAGGAACTTTCTGGCGGGTTTCGTCTCACCACCAATAACCGCATGGAGCTGAGCGCCTGCATTGAAGGGCTCAAAGCCCTGCCAGCCCCTGCATCGGTTACCCTGATCTCGGATTCAAAGTATGTAGTGGACGGCGCAACAAAAGGGTGGGCAAAAAAGTGGCGCAAAAACGGATGGATGCGCACGGCAGCTGAGGCGGCTGAAAACTATGACCTGTGGGATAAGCTTCTTGATCTGTGCGAAAAGCACAGCGTTAAATTTGTATGGGTGAAGGGGCATGCAGGCAATACGGAAAACGAGTGCTGCGACCGGCTCGCCACCACCGCAGCAGCAGGCAAAAACCTGCCTGCCGACACGGCCTATGCAAACAAAAAAACCAGGATTAAACAGTAATGCTTGTCCTGCGGACACGATCCCTGAACTATCGCAGAGGCCAATACCCTGTACATGAAAGCATCTATCAGACAAAGCCGGCCTGCTGCAGGGCCCGTGATGAAGAACGTGGCGATTTTTCCCGGGATGTACTCTACCTGCAGCCCGCAGCAGCAGTACCCCTTTTATCGTGCCGCAGGGCTATCATCGCGCCTGCCGCCATGGATGCAACCGCACAGACATTGAATGCCGCAAGATAATTCCGGTAATAATCAATAACAAAACCCAGGCCAAAGGCAAAGGCCATCATGCCGCCGTTAAAAACGGCTGAAAAAACGGCATTGGCCCTGCCCCGCTCCTGCTGCGGCGCAAGATTGACCACATGGGCATTAAGCACCGGATACAGCAGGCCATGCGTGATGCCATAGAGAATGCCCACCGTCACAAGCCACGCAACAGTCCCGGGAAAGTTCAAAAGCATATTCATCACTGCTCCCGCAAAAAAAGCCCCCGCAACCAGAAGATGCGTCCGTGCCGCTGCGATACGCTTCATGAAAAAAAGCCTGATGCCTATCAGCACGGCAGTATAGGTTACGAAAAACCACGAATAGTTGAGAATCGTATCGGTTCTGATGAAGTTGGGTAGAAAGGTAATAATAATGCCGAAGCCGCCACCAAAAATAAATGTCGCCATCATATAAACGGCAAATGCCGGCTGTCTGAAAAGAAGCCACGTGCTGCTGCGAGTTTCCCTGACGGAGGATTGCGCCGGGATGGGCCGCGGCATGCAAAAGGTAAGCGCGAGGCTTGCGGCTACAAAGGCGCATGACAGCATGAAGAGAACATGGTGAGGGCTGCCCCGGTTCAGGAGAAATTCACCCACAGCCGGACTCACGGCATTGGTGATGGCGCCGGTGATGCCGTAGATGCCGATGGCCTCGGTTGCATCCTCCGGGTTTACACTCTCAAACACGATGGTGGTGCCCATGATCATGGCAATTGAAAACCCGATGCCGTGCAGCACCCGTATGAACGGTATATACCAGGCAAGCGAGTCGATACAAAGGTACGCGCCATACGTGAACAAAAGCAGGACATAGCCCTGCCGGAGCATGCGCACCCGGTCATGCCCCCTGATCAAAGAGCCCAGGGCAAAAGCGGCTATGATGAGGAACACCTTGTCGATATTATTAATGATGCCGATATAGGTTTCCGTTGCGCCCAGATTCTTCAGATAGACCGGCAGCAGGATGAAAAATGAATTCCCGAGAAAGAAGAACAGGTTGGCAAGCGACACAAAATAAAATATGGGCGCATATTTCCTCTTCGTCATCATGCTACCGCCGCAGAGTGCGAAAGTTGGGTATCTGGAGCATCACCGGGCCGCCGGTTCCAGTTCCGATGTGCAGTGCGGGCACCGGGTTGCTTTGACCGCAATATTGGAGCAGCACCGGGGGCATTCCTTTGTCGTCGGGGCGGCCTCCTGCAGCATGAGCCTGCTGGCCTTATTGACAGCCTGAATAAGCATGAAAATCGCAAAAGCCACGATCACGAAATCGACAACGGTTTGCATGAAAGCGCCGTATTTAAGGGCCGCCGCTTTGTCGCTTGCGCCCAGCTTGAGAACCAGATCGGAAAAATTCATACCGCCGAGCAGCATGCCGATCGGCGGCATGATAACATCGTTGACCAGAGAGGTGACTATTTTGCCGAAAGCACCGCCGATGATGATGCCGACGGCCATGTCAATAAGGTTTCCGCGAAGGGCGAAGGTTTTAAATTCTTTGAGTATCTCCATTGGCTGCCTGCTTCATAAAAGGTATTGTATACAATCAGATATCTTTCAAACACGCGTTTTCCGGGGCTTGTTCAATCCGGCTTTTAAACGCGGCAAGCCGCCGCTGCAGCTCATCAAGCTCCGGGCTTTGGGCCATATGAACGGATGAAACGCCATACCCTTCAAATGCTTCTGTCACAGCTGCAAGGGTCAGGTCGGCCGTGCTTTTTGCGGGGCGGTAAAAGACCGCGTCGCCATCGCTATCCTGCGTTCGGGCAAGCATGCCGCAGGCGACAAGATCGTCAAGGAGCCCCTGCAGGAGGCGCCGTGGAACCTCAAGCAGGGCTGCCAGGCCGTCAGCCGTTGGCGGCTGCTCGCCGCGTTCAAAATTTTTGACGACCACCTGTACTGCCCGCAGGGCAAGCACTTTTTTGACGACGCTACTCACCGCCCACTGATCGGTATCATAGTCATAAATATGCACCGCCTGACAGGCCCAGGAAATAGCGGCCCCGAGCAGCACGATGGTCCAGCTGGTCTGGAGCCAGACCAGAAACAGGGGAAGCGCGGCAAATCCGCCATACACGGCATTGTAGCCGGCAATGCCTATTTGAAATTTTATATATATCCACTGCATAACCTGGTAGGCAGTACCTGCTATGATGCCCGCAATCAGTCCCGGCACAAACCTGACCCGGGTATTGGGCATGAAGAGATACAGAAAGCTGAACAAAGCCCATATAAAACAATACGGCAAAAGCCCCAGGCCTGCCGCAATAAGCGGGCCGGCGCTTTCAAGCAGCGCCAGTTTTTTCGCGATAAGCTGCGCTTCGGCGGCAATGGTAACGGTGAGGCTGCCGGCCAGAATGACCAGCATCGGACAAATAAGCATCGCTGACAGGTAGTCTGAAAATTTGCGGTTCAGCGAGCGTGCCCTGCCCACACCCCAGATTGCATTGAACGCATCCTCGATATTGCCGAGCATCTTAATGACAGTCCAAAGCAGGGCCGCAATGCCGATACCCGCCACAACTCCGCCCTGCGTGCTTTCAATCATGGCGTGGGCGAATTCAATTATGCGCTGCACAGCCTCCTGCTGGCCCTGGAGGTTGTCAAGCAGCTGCCGCTCCAGAAGCGCCTCAACCCCGAAGCCCTTTGCAATCCCGAAAATCAGGGCAGCAACGGGCACGATTGAAAGAAGGGTGAAATACGTAAGCGCCGATGCTTTCTGCTGAAACTGCGTCCGGATGAGCACGCGGGCCGATAGCACAGCAACCCGGGCAGCCCTGAGCCATAGGGCACGAGCCCCATGGAAATCTTTCAGAGCTAAAGTCCAGATACCCTCGGAAAAATAGGAAATAATCTTTTCAAGCATTCCGGCCTTCTTTCGTTTTTATCTGTGAAATCCTGCCACTGCAACAGGGTTTATGTTCCTTTTTAAAAAAAATTATGGTGTAAACAGACCCGAATTCTGTTTATACAATATAGTGCAAAAAATTTTTCATTTAAACACAAAACAGCTCCCATGTTTATTTTTAAAGCTTTGTCCCCGTCACGCAATAGCCATACAACGGAATCAACCTCTCCTCAAACTGCGGAGCTTTTTACCCATACAAGCATAAGAAGCAAAAGCCGGCCCTGTTCAGGGCCGGCCGTTATTTTTTACTAGCATACAGATAGAGAAAGATGTCTTTATTTAAAGCGCCTATGCACTGCGCTTCATATAGTACAGCATTCAAACTCCTCTCATGGTCGGTCTGCCCGTTGCTGCCACAGCCCGAGTGTGTGTTTCATGCATCGCCACGTACGTTGCCTTCGCCTTCACGATGGACTGAAATGCAGGCTGAGCCCGGCAAGTGAGCAACACTTATTGAAAGCTCGAGGAGCAGATGCGGCTTTTAAGCCAGCCGGCACGGCTTACGGCATCAATCTCTGCAAGCAGTTTATTCTTCTCCGCCTTCAGTTCTTTAATCCTTGCCGGCGACAGATCCTTAACGCCCAGAAGCTCAATTTCGACCTTTCGCAAACGTTCCTCCAGGGTAAAGACGACATGCCCCATCTTTTCCCTTTGCAGATCCTGCCGTTTCCCGTCACACAACCAGCTGATACAGGCGCCAATAGCGGTCGAAATGGCTATGACAATTTCTTTGCCGGTTTGTTTAGCTGCAATGAGGTTTGCCATGTTCGTGCGTCTACTCCCCTTTTGGTCCGTATACATGTCTGAATTTTATCAGCAAAACAGTTCCCGTCATTGATCGGTTGTTTCTGTTCATTGAGCCGCAGTATCGGGAAGCAAACTGAAACCCGCCCCATACTCACGGATCTATTCGACGAACTGCATATAAGGCACTATTTTACAATCTTTTAAAAACCCATTTTAAATAGAGCAACGGCCCCTGAACTGGAGCACATGTTTACTGTTTGTACGTATCAAAACAAATACACATACTGTGCCAACAAAAACACTACGCTTGTCATCAAAGGATAGCAAACATGAAAACCGTTTGCCGGTTTCTATAATTGCACTGAAAAAACTTATCTTTTCTTTAGAGCGCTCGAAAACCAGGCATCTTTTTTTTATAGATATATGAAATCAAATCAGAAAGTTACTCATAGCAATCTGGGGTTTCATCAAAAATGTGTTCAAAATGAACAATTTATAACTAAAAATGTTTAGTCAAAATGAGCATGAGCGACATAGTCAGCTGCCAAACCGAATGTCTAGCAGATCTTGCCGGTTTGCCAGTACGATGCTGCGCAGAGGAGGGGGACTTCTACCTATGGGGGGGGATAAAAAGGCTTTAAAAAATGTATATTAATTTCATATGCGGTCAGATTTCATGCATGAAGCATAGCCAGCCTGAAACACTTCTGGCCAAATGCCCCTCACCTTGAGAACACATTATATTTCACAATGCACCAGATTGCTCTGCAACCGTCTTTCCATCCGATTTTTTTTCCTTCTTCATATGTCCGGCCATAATATGAAATACCGACTTCATAAATAGGTATTTTCATCTTCGCAATTTTAGCTGTAATTTCCGGTTCAAAACCGAATCTATTTTCCTGTATGGATATTGACTGAATGACTTCTCGCTTGAAAACCTTATAGCAGGTTTCCATATCAGTCAGATTGATATTCGTAAACATATTTGAAAGGGTTGTTAAGAATCTATTGCCAACAGAATGCCAGAAGTAAACAACGCGATGTGCCCCGCCGCTTATAAACCTGGATCCAAAAACGGCAGCAGCCTTTCCGGAAAGCAGCGGAGCCAGCAGGATCGGGTACTCCTCAGGATCATACTCAAGGTCGGCATCCTGAATGATGACATAATCACCGGTAGCGGCAGCGATGCCGGTCCTCAAAGCAGCGCCCTTCCCCTGATTGACTGCGTGGTAGCACACTTTATCTACCAGACTTGCAATAGTGTTTTTCAAGAGCTCAGTCGTGCCGTCAGTTGAACAATCATCCACGATGATGATTTCCTTATGGGGGACAGGCGCAGCTTTGACCGCATCTACTAGTGCTCGAAGAGTATCAATCTCATTGTAGCACGGAATAATGACGGAAAGCGTTATGCTGTTTAATGTTTCCATTGAATGCCATTCCTTCGAAAATGAACGTGCTTAAAAAGTATGTGGCGCGCTTTGCTGCAAGCATTTCGGGATAAATAGTCCCATTTCAAACCACTTTACTGCCTCTGTGGGTTTGTCCCGAAGTAAATCATAGCCGGGGTTTCCCTGTCAAGGCTTTGGTGCCACCGCTTTCTGGCTGAACGTATATATAAACGATAGTCTTTTTTTAACCTCCGCTATTGATCAATAGGCATTATGATGGATGTCCTCATATCAGATACTTTCCCGGAACTGTTCAATAATGCCAGTGTCTCTCCACCGGCCCTTGCCGTCCATGCTGATTCCAATGCCACTGGAGCTAAGGCTCCTCGGGTAAAGGCCTCTGCGGTGAAGCGGCGGCTGTCCCAAATATCGACCGTATGCGAGAACCTGTATGAAGCATCAGGAGAGAGTGGGCCCCGGCTTCTTCTTTAAGAGCAGAAGCACCCCCATAAGCCCGCTTACTTGAAAAGCGATAAGATTCATCAGACTGTGACGCTCCACTTCCATTGCATCAGCATGGTAGACCAACAGGGCATTGAATAAAAAAGCTGCAACAATAAAAAAAGGGACGCAATACAGGATATTTCTTTTTTTATTTTTGAAAAAAACATATAGCGCTAAAATAATAGCGGAATATTGATTTATCAATAAAAAAACAACCATAAAAAATGTATCTATGAGGACATTCACCGGGGCATTCTGTTTATAGTTTTCGTATGTGTAGAAAATCAGTCCAAATGAAATAATTTCCTCCTTTGCTGAAAATGGCGAAAAAAATGTATACGCAGGATGCGTCAACAGAAAAAGCGCATATGTGCGGGAACCCTTTGTTCGGGTCCAGTCCATGAAGCGTTCATACTGAGGATCCGCATACAGCTTAAGCCCCTCTGAACTTGCCCATTCTCGCTTCCATGAAAGAATATCAGAATCCACGGGCATGCCGTGCTCGATAAACCAGTCGGTATATTGCTTATCAATGAGCACTCTTTGCAACAGCACATTAATCAACGGAAACTGGTGGCGCAAACCCTGATAGGATGAAAGCGATTGAAGTCCGCATATGATGACAGCAAAAAGAACATATATGGCCGTCTTTTTCTTGAGTGCAGAGCTTTTATATAAGAATGTTGCGGCAAACAATAAGAGAGAAAAAAAAAGAATAACATAGGGCAGGTTGTCACGGGTAAAACTGAAAAAAAATGTACTGATTGCGAGCAAAAAAAATCGGAAAGGCGTGAGCTTTCTCAAATAAAAAATGAGCCCGGCCGTCCACAGGGCAAACAAAGAAAAAGAAGTCGATTCTGATCTCATCAAAAAATTCCATCCGGCAATATTCCACCAGAATTGAAAACTGAAAAAAAGCGTAAAAAATATGCTTCTGGACAGGTAATGAGTTGCCCATAGCGAGGCAGCAAGTCCGGCAAGTGCCCAGGCAATAATGGAGAGGGCCTTTTGCCCAAGCACAATAGTGTGCGGATTTGAACCTAACACCTTATACAGCAAATCTGTAGTGAATGGCCGGTCGGAAGTAAAAAAAGCCAAACTCCAGAGGGGCTTTTTTGAACGGTCGACAAACCCCTCCTGGTTTAAAACAGGAAAGCCTTGTAAAAAATTAAAATGATAGAGGCAGGCAATGCATAACAAAAAGGCCACATATATGAAAAAAAAATACCGTGCGCCGTCAGAAAATTTTTTGTTTTTTAGCAGGGAACTCATCGGCAGTTCTACCATTGCATTGTGTGCTGACAGAATTATCTGCTGTGAAATTTTATGTTCTGTATGCAGGCATACAGCATCCTGCTTTTGAACCTTCCGGATTCCGGCAGGCACCTGCTCGATGCAGTGCTTGAAGAGCAGCAGGCGTGTCGGCTTGCGACTTTTGGTCATGCCGGCCGTACTCAAGCTTCCTGATTTTCATTTCACCTATTGTACGACACCCACTGGATAGGGGTATCGAGCCGACTTTGCAGATCCCGTATCTGTCCGATTTTTGATATGTCGATACAATTTAATTAATAAAAGACTCCACGCCCGCCTTTCGTTACCTGTTGTTACCGCCTGTGATCTTCGGCATGCAAGCATGACGATGTTGGGTGAACGGTCTCCGCCATCGCAGAAGACGTCGCACCCAAATGTATTGACTTCCTGTTTTCATAACAGCCCGACAAGCCCCCTGCACCACAGCCATAATCAAGAACGCGGGCAGTATTGCCGTGTTCCTGGTCAAGCACCCATTCATGGCTTATTTTAAAGTCCGTTGAACAGTACAAACCCTAAACACCAAACTCGCCGCCTTCACGGCATGATACGGAGTTTATTATATCGTCAATATTTTCACAATCTATAAACTTACCTTCCGGGGACTTCAAGTTGCAGGGGCAATACGGGAAGCACCTGAGCTGGCACTTTATTGCATGAACCGATTCCGGCAAAAACTTATTCTATGGAAGAAAAAATTGAAAGATGCGGAGAATTAAAATCAATGTGCCCGGGTTCTTGATGCGGCAATAATAACCGAAAGGAGCAGGGTGTTGCATTAGCTTCACGTCTTTGCTGTATAAATCTTTTAAATACGCACAGATTCTTACAAAGCTTGACATTGGCGCCTCAATCATAATAAAGTGAAAGCAAAATTATAGCCTGCAATCTACCGTTTACTGTTGCAGAGATCATTGTCTGGTCAACTCACAGTGTTCGTGTAAGTTCCTCAACAGGCACTATAAAAGGAAGTGGATTTTACCATGAATCAAATAGCACTGCTCATCCCGGCATACAAACCATCAGACAGGTTGATCTCATTGATAAAAGAGTTGCAGCAACTCGACAGCCACAAGATTATCAATACTATTCTGATAGTAGATGATGGCAACGAAAAAAGTTTCGAAAATATTTTTTGCGATGTTTCAAAGCACGAAAATGTTTTGATCATTAAACATGCTGTTAATTTAGGAAAAGGTGCGGCACTCAAAACTGGATTCAACTATATCCTTACGCATTTCCCGGATGTTTCCTGCATTGTAACCGCAGATGCAGATGGCCAGCATGCACCTGAAGATATTTTACATGTTGCTCAAGAATCTATAAAAAAACAAGACCATTACATTTTAGGAGTTCGGACTTTTCAGAAGGATGTTCCCTTGAGGAGCAAGTTGGGAAATGTTTTAACAAAACTGATATTTCTTTTTCTGACAGGAATTAAATTATCTGATACTCAAACAGGGTTGAGAGCCTGGCCTGTTCAATTTGCTAGAGAGGCATTAAAAATAACCCTTAACGGGTATGATTTTGAAATGGAGTGCCTTTTACGTTCAAAATCAAAAGTATGCGAAGTTCCAATAAGAACAATTTATGAAGACAACAATAAAACATCGCATTTTAACCCTATTTTAGACTCAATGAGGATATACTTTCTTCTTTTTCGTTTTGCTTCTTCATCTTTGTTGACAAGTTTATCTGATTTTATAATTTTTGCAATAATATATAAAATAAATAATAATATTTTATACAGTATAATCATAGCTCGTTTTTTTTCTGTTAATATAAATTTTATTATAAACAAAGATTTTGTTTTTCATCACAAAGGCAGTTGCTATATGCCTATAATTAAATTCTATAGCGCTGCTGTTTTTATGGGCTCGCTTTCATATTTCATCATAAATACTATTGCAAATCATTTTATGTATAATGTAATTTCAATTAAATTATTTACCGAAATATTATTATTTGTTTTTAGCTTTCTGTTGCAGAGAGATTTTATTTTCCCCAAAAAATTTGATAATGAATAAATGTAAAAATTATGACTATATTTGACCCTTTGGTCTGATATGCAAAACCTCCTTTCAATTGATTTTGAGTCATGGTTTCATTTCTTAGGTGATCCATCAGCCCCAAAGCGCGAACAGTGGCATACGCTTGACGCGCGTCTTGAAAAAAATACTGCTGTACTGCTTGAAGCACTGGATGGTTCATCCGTAACATTTTTTGTTCTTGGATGGGTTGGGGAATACTATCCTGAGATTGTTAAAAAAATATTCCAGGCTGGTCACGAAATAGCCTGCCATGGGTATTATCATGATTTAATTTTCAAGCTGGGGCCTCAAAAATTCAGGGATGATATTAAAAAAGCAAAAGCGCTGCTTGAGGATATAACAGGGGAAGCGGTTTTGGGATACAGGGCTCCCGGTTTTTCAATTCGAAAATCCGAGCCATGGGCATTGGAAATTATCTATGAAGAAGGTTTCAAGTATGATTCAAGCATATTCCCTGCATTGAGGACCATGGGAGGAATTGACGGATTTAACCGGTTCCCTCAAATAATGAAACTGAAGGCCGGCGAATTGATTGAACTGCCGGTTTCAACGACATTGCTCTTTGATAAGCCGATTGTATTTTGCGGCGGCGGTTTTTTTCGATTTTGTCCTTATTGGTTTATGAAGCGTGAAATAACACAACTAAACCAAGCCAATATACCTGCTGTCGTTTACCTTCATCCGCAGGATTTTGATCCCGGGCAGCCCAGGATGAAACTCACAAAGGGGCATTATTTCCTGTATTATTATGGACTGCATAAAGCCCTCAAGAAGTTTAAAAAACTTTTAAGTGATTTTCAGTGGCAGGGTTTTGCCGCGTATGCAAAATCAAATTTTAGTCAGAACTTCAAATAATAAAAAAACAGGAAGCACCAGGAATAACAGTCGGCAGGAAAGTTATTTTAAGTGGGGCCTGGATCATTTGATATCTTTATAATTATAACTTCAGCCGGTATTGTACAATATTTTTTATTTTTTAAGCACAAGGACCTTTGTTTGTCTAACCATATAAACACAAAAAACAGAACCTGGACATTACGCACTGCAACAGAGAATGATGCAGACGGCATACTGCAATTAAGAAAAGTGACATTCCCTCATGAGGATTATGAGAAGCAGGAAAGATCATACTGGCGTTGGGAGTTTATCGATAATTACGCCGGTTCGGCAAATATGTTTGTTGCGGTCGATGGGAACGATATTGTTGGCTACTATGCTGTCATTCCTCAGCGTTTTATCTGTAACAACGAAACCCTGCGGGGGGCCATTGTTGTTGATGTTATGACGCATCCGGACTTTCGTTTTCAGGGAATGTTTACAGCTATTGCCCGCTTTGCCTTTCAATCCTGTACCGACACAACTGATCTGGAGTTTACAACCGGGTATCCAATCAGACCCGAGGGAATGCCGGGCCATCTCAAGGTCGGTTGGAATATTCGTTTTAAAATTGGTATTTGGGCACAACCTCTTTCATTACAGGGAATACTGTCCTCCAGGGTTCAAAGCCTGGGCAGGCACCCAGCGCTTTCAAAAACAATTTCCTTTCTACCGGATTTGTTGTTTCGGCTCTACGCAAACCTGAAATTACGGCACAATGAACTATATAAGGTGGAAAGAACTTCAAGGATTGATTGCCGGCGTTTCCAGCATTTTTGGCAAAATTGCTCAAGCGCCATCCCCCCAGATTGTATTCTGCAGGAAAGAACCGTAGAATATCTTACGTGGCGTTATGATTCGAATCCCGGCAGAACATATACATACCATCTAGCCATAGGGGCGGACGATACCATACTGGGATTTATTGTAACAAGGGTTGTAGAATTTTCTAATACAAAAATAATGCTGCTTGTCGACGCCTGTTGTTCGCAAAAAGACCATAAAAACATTTACAGACTTTTAGCAAAAGATGCTTATGACCTTTCAAGGGATTGCCAGTGCTCTCTTTCGGCCATGATTGTTTCGCAGCCCAACTTTATGTTCCCGAGCCCATGGAAACTGGGTTTTCTACCAACACCATTTAAATTCAGCTTTATGACAAGACTTCTAAGGCAGCATTCTATAATTGAACAAAATAATTTATCGTGGCACTTGATGTGGGGAGACACAGATGATGTATAAATTATTTTGTTTACTTTGAGCTTGTAGCCAATTGTAGTGGGCCTGAAAGGAGATGGCAGCCAGTTGTCCGCTTCTGTGCTTTGGCCCGGGCAAAATTATATTTTCCCTGAGCATTGACAGGATTCATTTATACTGCTTGTTCTTACACATACACACAAACATATACCGTGGATTTTTAGCTTTTCAACATTTACATTACCCGACTAATTCCAAACATCTGTCTTTTATATTCACCTTGTAAACAGCACGGTTCTTTATAAAATCTTTAAGCATAACGCCACCATTTTTAAATAATTTTCCAAATTCCTGTATAAACTGCTCATCACAATTATATATTAATACATACTCATAGCCAGCCACAAGTTCATCCATCCACTTATCTGCATTTATTTTTCTTGTCCACTGATCTTTCGCTCCATAAGGAGTTCCTATGCTCCATGAAAAATTGGGATTCGTAGTATTAGGCCTTAAACTATATCTTAAAATCCAATAGGATAGCCCCCCCGTAAGATCATTTTGTGAAACAACATAGACCGTATGTTTTTCTTTACCGACCAAGCCCGTAAATTTATTAGCCGTATCAGTAAAAGGCTGCCTGGTTGCTATGCTATAATCTGTGCTTTTATAGAACAATTTTATAATTGAATTAGATTCAACATTTGATTAATAAAAAAGCCAGCAAAAATATCAATCCGTATTTTACACCTGATTCTTTACTGCTATCACTGAGAATTTTTAGCGCAGCAAACATTAACATTCCAGCAAAATATATATTGAGATATCTGTTAAATGACGCTAAAGCGACTGCTTCGAGAGGACTGAATTTAAATAAATATAATACCAGCAATCCAAAAACGTAAATTAGATTACCCAGCAATATTGTTACAATGATAAACTTAGTCTTTTTTTTGTTTTCAGCTGTTTTATAAAAATAAAAAAATAAAATAATAAATATTGCAGATGCTGAAAAAAATGTTAATGGTTGAAAAACGGTGTTACTACCTGCCTATGAATTGTATTAATAAAATTATCGACGACTCTTGACTTATAAGTAGCATCATTACCCGCAAGGATAGTTATTAATTCACTCATGACAACAGGTTTTGAAAAAGCTTCATATACATTATTGCTTTTTATCTCATGAACCCACGAATACTTGGCAAATAAAATAGAAAATAATATAAAAAAAACTACAAATAATTGTTTTAGATTTGCTTTTGAAAACTTATTTTTAAAAATTTTTGCTAAAGATTTTTTTATAAATAAAACATCTATTAAAACGATAAAAAATATAATTGATGCCAGGTACGCACCAACAGGCTTTAATAAAACCAACATAAATGTTGTAAAAAATAAAGCTATAGATGTTAATAAATCATATTCTTTTTTAACAAAAACAGTTGCTAACCCGAAGCCAAACAAAAGCCCCAATATTGGATCAATAAAAACAATGGTATAATAGTTAGTAAAAAAGATAGCTGGAGAAATAATTATTATTAATATTATTATTAATATTTTTAAAAACTCATTCCATTTTATTTTTTTTAAAAATGGCAAAAATAAAGATACTGCAACTATTTGATAACTTACAAATAATAACCCTTCATTAAAACTCCCGGCAAGGACTTGCCAAAAATATTGAAATAAAGCCATCGCAGGCGGGTATGATTTAAAAGCGCAACCGGAAGCAGGATTAGTTACAAAGTCATTAATGTCGAACATTGCTTTAATTGAATCTCCCCAGAATGAAAATTCATCCCATGAGATTAAAAGTCTTCCTTTGTGGATTTTGACTAAAGCAACAAAAAAAATTATGAATATTACGAACCCCGGGGTGAAGGTGTTTTGACATAACTCTTTCCATGATTTCTTTATAATGACGCTTAAAAATGTATATGCATATAAAAATATTGAAATTAATAAAATAAAATAAATTCCTATTTTTAAAATTTCAAAAAGCCCAAATAAATATAATATAAAAACAATACCCATAATAGTTACAGGAATAACTTCTTCAAATCTTTTTTTAAATACTTGTGAACAAAAAATACTTAATGAACACAAAACCATTATAATTATAAACAATGAAATATTCAAACCATCTATAGACATAGTATTTCCTTTTTAAATATATATTTTTATATGTTTTAAATAATAAAATTATAAAATAAATAAATAAATAAATAACATTATTTATTATAATAAATACAATCCATATTATATTTTAAAATTTTTGTCAAGTTTGTTTATTCAGCTGTTTATGCTTATTGTTGCTGCGCATAAAGTGTGCTCGTAAAATCAGATCTTTAAATGAATTGCCCTCATTCTTCGCTGGCTCAACTCTGAAGTTCAACGCCTGCCGGTGGTTTGGTGTAGCGCAAGTTTATCACCGAAGAATACCGCAGTTAGGGTTCTAAATCCAAAAAATTTTAACGGTCGGTGATTATGTCGATCTACAAGTCCATTGCCTTTGTTGAAAGGTAACATCCTTCAAATCCTTCCCCTTGGGGAAATACTGCTGCTGAAACCCGTTGCTGTTTTGGGTCAGAAACCGCTCCGGGGAATAGCAGGGATGCACGAAGCAACTGGCCGCCTTTAGAGCATATTTCTAAATAGTATAGCCATATGCGCACAGGTAAGCCTTTGGTAAGAGTAGCCAGTGCGATTCGAGCAATTGGCATTCCATCATTGCCGGTTTCTCTTGCGAAAATAGAGCACGGGCAAACGAATCAAAAGCTTACCATAAGGGCGTATGACTACAACAAAATGAAAAATGCTCTGGTTCTGATGCGATAGCTGCATGCCCCGCAAACTTTTTGCCGTTGCCGTATGCGTTTGGATGAAGTACAGCCTGCTGCTGCGCGGATAACCAGGAAGAATGATAAAAAAATCCCCCTGGGGAGGGGCTCCCAGGGGGAAAGAGGAGGTATAATGGAAATTGCTCTCCATTACCTTAATTAATTATAACGTATATTTTTAGCTCCGCAAGGGGCAAACTTTATTTTTTGAATTTTTTTTTGCCGTACCTTCAGGGTCGCAAACCTTGGTCAGAGTCAGGGACGATACTCCACCAGGCTATCACCACCCAAGCATTACGACAACCGTATGAGGCTTTACCAAATACAAAGTGGCGGCAACGCAGGGCTTTGCCTGCTCCGGATCGCAAAAATCATGGGGGTTCTCAATGCTTGTGTCGATAATTCGCCTCCATGTGCGGCCGGCCAGCGCGGGCAGGCGCACGGCATGTGACCGCCGGTCGGCATTCAGCGCGAAAAACAGCCCGTAGCTGCCCAGCGGCCATGGTTCCCTGCCTCCGTCGATCTGGTAGCATATCGTGCGCGCCTCCTTATCGTTCCAGTTCAGGGGCCGCAAATGCGGGTCATACCACAGGATATCGGGGATTTCGGCGACTGCAATGTCGAAGCCATGAAAAAACCGCCTGCCCTCAAGAACGGCATATGTTTTTCTAAACACAATGGCCTTTTTAACAAAGTCGACTATAGCCGCGTTTTCCCTGACCAGGCTCCAGTCAAACCAGCTGATGGCATTGTCCTGGCAATAGGCATTGTTGTTGCCCTGCTGCGTGCGCAAAAACTCATCCCCCCCGAGCAGCATGGGCGTTCCGCGTGAAAACAGCAGGCAGCAGATAAAATTTTTCACCAGCTGCCGCCGCATCTTCAGCACCTGCTCCTGGCTGGCCGGGCCTTCAATGCCGCAATTGGTGGAATAATTTTCATCCAGGCCGTCGCGGTTGTTTTCACCATTGCCCTCATTGTGCTTCCTGCTGTAGGAAACCAGGTCATGCAGCGTGAACCCGTCGTGGCAGGTAACAAAATTGATGCTGTTGTAGGGGTGCCTGCCGTCGGAGCCGAACAGGTCGGCAGAGCCCGTCAGGCGCCACCCCAGGTCTTCAAGCTGGCCGGCATCGCCCCGGATGAAGCGGCGCACGGTATCCCGGAATTTGCCGTTCCACTCTGACCAGTCAACCGGAAAATTCCCGACCTGATAGGTTTGAATATCCCAGGGCTCGGCTATAATCTTCACGGTATTGAGAACGGGGTCCTGCGAGATGGCGTCAAAAAACGATGCCGATTTGCGGAATCCGCCCTCCTGCCTCCCAAGTGCTGTGGCAAGGTCGAAGCGGAAGCCGTCGACATGCATCTCCTGCACCCAGTAGCGCAGCGAGTCCATGACCATGCGCAGCACCTGCGGCTCGTCGAAATTCAGGCTGTTGCCGCAGCCGGTCACGTCGCGGTAGCGCCGTCCGGGCTCATGGGGCAGGCCTTCAAGGCAGTAGTAGGTCGGGTTGTCGATGCCCCGGAAACACACAGTTGAGCCCAGCTCATTTCCCTCGCCGGAGTGATTGTAGACCACGTCCAGAATGACCTCAATGCCCGCGCGGTGCAGTTCGCGCACCAGCATCTTGAACTCATCGACCTGGCAGCCCGGCCTGCTCTGCGAGCTGTAGGAGCATTCAGGCGCAAAAAAGCCGATAGTGTTATAGCCCCAGTAGTTGGTGAGGCCCCGCTCGACGAGAAAGTCCTCGACATAGAATTCCTGCAGCGGCATGAATTCGACGGCATTGATGCCCAGCTCGCGCAGATAGGGAATTTTTTCTATAAACCCGAGATAGGTGCCGGGATACCGTACCCCCGATGACGAATGGGCGGTAAAGCCCTTCAGGTGCACTTCGTAGATAATGAGCTCGGGCAGTGGTATATCGAGATGCTCATCGCCCTGCCAGTCAAAGCTGCTGCCCATAACAATGCATTTGGGAAGCACTGCCGAGCTGTCGCGGCTGTCCATGACCGCGTCCCTGCCCGGAGCAAGGGGATCATAGCCAAGCAAGCAGATTGTCGTGATTGACAACCTTGCCGGTAAGCGCCCGGGCATACGGATCCAGCAGCAGCTTATGCTCATTAAAGCGCAGCCCGCGCTCCGGATTATAGTCGCCCCGCACCTTGTAGCCGTAGAGCTGCCCCGGACCGATGCCCGCCACGAAGCAGTGCCAGATATGCCGGGAGCAGTTCTCAAGGCGGATGATGTCGCTGGGCGGGCCTGAAGGATCATCAAACAGCAGGAGAAAAACCTCACGCGCATGCTTGGAAAAGAGGGCGAAATTGACGCCGCCATCCTGAACGGTTGCGCCGAGAGGATAGAACTTCCCCTGCGTTATGTTTCGACCGGTTTTGTGTGCCAGCTCATATGTCATCAAAATTTCCCCGATGGCGTTCGCGGACGCAAGGCAATGAAGCTTGAAAATACCCCTGTAAACAGGTATAACCGTAAAACTTTTATCAGGCAAGCACTTTTGCCTGATTCTGCAATCTGAAAGGAGCACTCATCAGCCATGGCACATCCCGACTCATTTCATGCCCGCGCCGCACTTGCAACAGCGGGCGACACTGTGGCGTATTACCGCCTCGCAGCCCTTGAAGAACAGGGCTTTGCCGACCTCTCACGCATGCCTTTTTCAATAAAGATTCTTCTGGAAGGCCTGCTCCGCGGTGAAGACGGCTCCACCATAACTCGCGATGATATTCTGCGGCTTGCCCGGTACAATCCCGCCGGCCCCGCTCCCGTTGAAATCGCCTTCAGGCCGGGCCGGGTTCTGCTGCAGGATTTCACGGGCGTGCCCTGCGTGGTTGACCTTGCAGCCATGCGCAGCGCCATGGCGCGTCTTGGAGGCGACCCGCGGCGCATCAACCCGCGCATCCCGGTCGACCTTGTCGTTGACCACAGCGTGCAGATGGACGCAAGCGGCTTCCCGCAGGCTCTTGAACTCAATACGGCCCGCGAGTTTGAGCGCAACCGCGAGCGCTACGAATTTTTCCGCTGGGGCCAGACCGCTTTTGACAATTTCCGGGTCATCCCGCCCTCGCAGGGCATTTGCCACCAGGTAAACCTTGAATATCTTGCCTGCGTTGTACAGCGCCGCATGATTGACGGCCAGGCTGTCGCTTTCCCCGATACGCTGGTCGGCACGGACTCCCACACCACCATGATAAACGGCCTTGGGCATTGCGGGCTGGGGCGTTGGCGGCATCGAGGCAGAGGCGGTCATGCTGGGCGAGCCCCTGTATATGATTGCGCCGCCGGTTGTGGGCATGCGCCTTACCGGCCGGCTGAAGGAGGGCGTGACGGCAACCGACCTTGTGCTCACCATCACGGAGCTGCTGCGCAGCCGCGGCGTGGTAGAGAAATTTGTCGAATTCTTCGGGCCGGGCCTTGACGCCATGAGCGTCACCGACAGGGCAACGGTTGCCAATATGGCCCCTGAATACGGCGCCACCATGGGCTTTTTTCCAGTTGACGGACAGACCATTTCCTACCTGCGCAGCACCGGACGGCCGGACGGGCTTGTTGACCTTGTAGAGCGCTACTGCAAAGCACAGGGCCTTTTCAGGCTGCCCGGCATGCCGGAGCCCGTGTTTCAGGAAACCCTGGAGCTTGACATGGCAACAGTTGCTCCCTGCCTTGCAGGGCCCAGCAGGCCGCAGGACCGCATTGCGCTCTCCGGAATGAAAAGCGCATGGAAGGCTTCGCTTTCAGCCCCGAAGGACAAGCGGGGCTACGGCCTTGACAGCCAGGCACGGGCTGCACAAGCCGAGGCTTCACTTCCCGACGGCAGCACCGCCATAATCACCCACGGTGCTGTGGTCATCGCCTCCATCACCAGCTGCACCAATACCAGCAACCCTGCCGTGATGCTTGCAGCCGGGCTGCTGGCAAAAAAAGCCGTCGAAGCCGGACTGAGCGCAAAGCCCTGGGTCAAGACCAGCCTTGCCCCAGGCTCGGTCGTGGTGACGCAGTATCTTAAAGAGTCAGGGCTTCTGCCCTATCTTGAAAAGCTCGGATTTCATGTGGCGGGCTATGGCTGCGCCACCTGCATCGGCAACAGCGGCCCCATTGCCGAAGGGCTGGAAAAAGCAATCCATGACAATAAACTTGTGGCTGCCTGCGTAGTGTCCGGCAACCGCAATTTTGAAGGCCGCGTGCACCCCAGCGTCAGGGCGGCATTTCTGGCATCCCCGCCGCTGGTGATTGCCTATGCCCTTGCCGGCACCGTTGACATCGACCTTGCGCGCGATCCTCTGGGCATTAATGCCGAAGGCCGGCAGGTCTACTTCAAAGATATCTGGCCGGCAGACGATGAAATCGCAGGGCTTCTTCACCATGCCCTGAACGCCGGCATATACAAAAAAACCTACGGGGAAATTGAGCAGGCAAACAGCCTCTGGAACAGCCTTGCAGGCTGTGAGGGCGAGCTGTTTGCCTGGCAGCCCTCCAGCACCTATATTCAGGAGCCGCCTTATTTTATCGGCATGGCACAAGCTCCTGCACCCATCACGGCCATTACAGGTGCCCGCGTTCTTGCCCTGCTCGGCCACAGCATCACGACAGACCATATAAGCCCGGCAGGCTCTATCGCAAAAACAAGCCCTGCGGCCGGCTATCTCATGGAACATGGCGTACAGCCCGTTGACTTCAATTCCTATGGCAGCCGCCGGGGCAATCATCATGTCATGGTACGCGGCACGCTGGCCAATATCCGGCTGAAAAACGAGCTTGCCGCAGGCGCCGAAGGCGGCCTGACGGCACATCTGCCGGAAGGCCGGATCATGAGCATTTTCGAGGCTTCCGCGCAGTATATCGCCGCCGGCATACCGACCATCATTATCGCGGGCCGAGACTACGGCATGGGCAGCAGCCGCGACTGGGCTGCCAAGGGCACGCAGCTGCTGGGCGTGCGGGCGGTCATCGCCGAATCATATGAGCGCATCCACCGCAGCAATCTTGTGGGCATGGGCGTGCTGCCCCTGCAGTTTCTGCCGGGCGAAAACGCCCGCAGCCTTGGTCTCACGGGCCGTGAAACCTATACTCTGACTCTATCCGAGACCCTCCCGCCTGGAGAAAAAATAACGGTGGAAGCGCGCAGCGACAATGGGGAGGTGAAATGCTTCAGCGTACTCAGCCGCCTTGACACCCCCATCGAAATCGACTACTACCGCCACGGCGGCATACTGCCCCGCGTTCTGAGGTCATTTATCAAAGCTTAAGGCCGTTTGCATGGGTTCTACTAATACTGTTCGGGGTGGGCGGGCAGGCATATCGATCATCCGGCTTTTGTGACTGCCCATGTCCTGCCGGGAGATGCATCGCGTTTTCAGCTGCTGAAGCGGTTTCTGAAAAAAGACTTTATACATCCAATCCTCTCAGGTACATTTCAGGCAATTGATGCCCGCAAGCGGAATGCTCCGGTCAACAGGGCCGCAGAGAAAGCTGTGCAGCAGAACCTGCTGCTGCCCCAGGCAGAACTGTTCCCGCAGCCCCTCAAAACGCATGGCTCCTATGGGGCATACGCCCATGCCGGATTCGGCCTGATGGTCCATGAGCACCTGGCCGATACAGCCCGCCTCGATCATGGCAAGCTGGGGCCCCTGGCTGCCAAAAAGCGGCTCCAGCCTGCTTAGATCAGCTATGCAGAAAATGCTGAATCCTGCTTCGGCGAAATACGAGCGGTTGCGGGGGAAATGAGCCTGGCGCAGCTCAGCTGCGCCAGCAGCGCTTATCCGGCGCAGCGTGTGGACCGCCTGATCATACAGATAGATGACCTTCCGGCACCTGTTCGACCGCCCCGGGCTGAATATGTACATACACCTGTACGGCATAAGCGCCTGAGGCCGACTCGTACAGGGCCGCATACCCGCCGTCCTGAGGCACAAGCCGCAGCAGGGCCATGAATTTTGAAAAAGCGGCAAATGCTGCGGGCCGTCGGGCAAAGCTTCGCTGCGTTGAGCGCAGCATATACTGATTATGCAGAAAGCCGGCCGGCTGCAGCGATAGCGTTTTCTGCGGCCGGAGAAATTTCCGGAGATGCGGCTGCGAGAGATGCAGCTCTTCATGCTGCTGCGGCGTTAAAACATTGAGGCAGTCAAGAGCGCCGACAGCGACAGCCCGCAGGCAGGCCCAGTCCGGGGCAGGCCCTGTAAAATGATCGGTAAGATTGCCCTGAAAAATATCGGCAGGGCTGCCGGCGCTTTCGGCACTGCTGTCCGGCAGGCCGCCGGCCAGGCAGGCCATGAAAAGATGGGTTTCCTCAAGCTCAAAAAGATGCCGCACGCTGCCGAAATCCGTCCCGGCAAGCGGGCACAGCCCCAGTCCTGCAGCGTCCTGCCTGCTCATGAGCAGCTGCTGCATATAGCCTGCATCAAGCAGAGCGAGAGCCGGGCTCAGGCAGTCATAAACCGGTCGAAGCGCCGCCAGCTGCGCAATGAAAAATATGCAGAATCCGGCTTTTTCAAATACCGGCCGGTTGGCAGGATGCATAATCTCCTGCGGTATGGCACCTTCGCCAACTGCCATGAGCTGATGCGTTGCGGGATGATAGTAATAAATTCCCGCCGGCACAGCCTCGACGCGGCCCGCTTTAACATAGACATAGGTCTGCACGGCATTGAGCCCGCCGGCAGAGGGGTAAAGATATTTCGGCTCGCCGCTCACGGTTTCCTGCTTGAGAAGCCCCAGCAGCCGGCTCAGGTTGCGCAGCGGCACAGGGTCTGCTGCAAAGCTGCGGCAGCAGGCACGGCTTGAGTATTCCTGCGGGGCAAAGGATACCGGCTCAAGGGCAATGACTGCCGCTCCGGACGGAGCTGCAGTCGGCCGGGTCGAACTATGTCCGGAAGCCGGCAGCACAGCTTCCACGGTCAAGGGGTTTACCGCGGGCAGCATGTCTTGCAGATACTGCGCCAGACTGCGCAGGGTCGTATGATCCAAAAAAACCTCAACCGGCACATCAATGCCGTGCTGCTCATGCAGCAGCTCGGCTATTTCGATAAGGTTAAGCGAGGTGACGCCCAGATCGAAAAAGTCCGCGTCCGGCGCTATTGAGGCGATGCGGAGCACTGATGTAAAAGCAGAGGCAAGAAAGTTCTGCTCCGCCGGTACTGATGCGACGGCAGTCTGAGCCTGCAGCACAGCAGCTGCTGAGCGTGGGGGGGCGCCGGGGGAGGAGGAGTCCCGGCGCCCACAGTTATCCGGCTTTCGGCGAATATCTGCCGCACCCGCGCTGTAACCTCGTCAAGCATGGCACTGTCGGTAAACGCCTCGACAGGCAGCACAATCTGTATTTTTCTGAGCATATCCTGAACAGCCGCAGCTTTGGCCGCCGGCGCGGCGCAACAGGCTACCGCAGCCTGTTGCGGGACGCAGGGCTCCTGAACCGGCAGCTGCCCGGCAGGGGGTGCGACCGTGGAGACGGGCAGCTGCACCCCTATAGCTGCTGCAAGGGCGGCAATGCTGGAATGGTCCAGAAAGGTTTCAACCGTCACATCCAGGCCGTGCTCTTCGTGCAGCCGCTCGGCAATCTGTATGAGGTTGAGCGACGTGACACCCAGATCAAAGAAATCGACTGTCGGCGCGATCACGGTCACACCGAGAACTTCCCTGAAATACGCGCTCAGGACGGCAATCAGATCAACCTGCGAAGCATGCTGCGCTTCCGGCGGGGCCTGCTCCTGCGCCGCTGCCGCCTCGTTTATGGGCCAGGGCAGCTTCTTGCGGTCAAACTTGCCGTTTGCGGTAACCGGCAGATATTCAAGCGAGCACAAATATATTCGGCACCATATAGTCCGGCAGAAAGCGGCCGGCAAAGCTGCGCAAGTCTTTTGACGGCGGCAGTGGAGTGTCGGCCGCTGTCAAATACGCGACCAGCTTCTGATCGCCGGCAGCGCCCTGCTGCACCGCTACCACAGCCTCTTTTATTGCGTCGTGGCGCCGCAGCACCTGCTCGATTTCGCCGAGCTCGATGCGGTAGCCCCGCACCTTGACCTGAAAATCGCTGCGGCCGAGAAACTCCATGGTTCCGTCGGCAAAAAACCGCGCAAGATCGCCCGTGCGGTACATGCGTTTGTCAGGGCCCTTTTGGAAAGGGTCGGCGACAAAGCTGCGGCCGGTCAGCTCCGGCTCATTCAAATAGCCCATGCTCAGGCACTCTCCTGCAATATAGAGATTGCCGGTAACCCCCGGCGGGCAGACCTGCAAGTGCTCATCCAGAATATAGTAGCGGCTGTTCTGTATGGGCCTTCCGTAGGGAATGCTGCGCCACTGCGGCTCGACGCGGTTGACGGGAAAGTAATTGGACCACACCGTTGCCTCGGTCGCTCCGCCAAGGCTCATCACCTGTGCTGCAGGAAAAATCTCCCGTAGATCATCGGGCAGGCTTACCGGAATCCAGTCGCCGCTTAAAAATATCTGCCGCAGCTTAGTATTGGCAACAGGCCTCGGCTGCGCCTTCAGCGCCGGCACCAGCAGCTGCAGGGCTGCGGGCGCTGAATCCCAGAAAGTAATCTCCTGCGAGCAGAGGGCGCGGGCCAGCCGGGAGGCATCCCTGCGGAGGGCATCGCTTGCAATATAAATCCTGCCGCCGCAGCCAAGCATGCCGAAAATATCAAAAACCGACAGATCAAACCCGAGCGATGTGATAAACAGCACGCTGTCGTCAGGGCCGAATCCGCAGCTGCGGCAGCACCATTCAAACAGATTGGCAAACGGCTTATGCGCCACCATGACCCCTTTGGGAGCGCCCGTGCTGCCGGAAGTATAAATAACATAGGCAAGATCATCGGGGCGGTTCACGCGCGGCGGATTGCCGGTTTTTTGCGCGGCAATGACGCTGCTGGCAGCACCGTCGATACTGACAGTCTTCACGCCGGCATGCAGGCTGAGCCGGGCATGCCTCTCCTGCGACACGATCACCTTGACCCCTGCGCTGCGCACAATCGCCTGAATACGCTCTATCGGGTAGGAGGGCTCAAGAGGCACATAGGCGCCGCCGGCTTTAAGAATCGCAAGCAGTGCGGCAATCATATCATGAGAGCGGTCAAGACAAATGCCAACCAGAGAGCCGCTGCCGACGCCCTGCTGCCTGAGATGCCAGGCCAGAGCATTTGCGCGCCTGTTGAGCTCGCCATAAGAAAGGCTCGTGTCTTCATAAACAATTGCCGTACTTTGGGGCCGAACCTCCGCCTGGCGCTCAAACAGCTCATGCATGCAGACATCCCCGGCAAAGGGGGCAGCGGTCGCATTCCACGCTTCTATAATCCTGCGCTTTTCCGCTTCCGAGGCAAGCGGCAGCCGGTCAATCGGCTGATGCATGCTGCCTGCGGCGGCATGCAAAAAAACTGTCAGCTGATTTTTAAGGCTTTCGCCATAGGCCGCATCAACCATAGCGGTATTAATGCGCAGCCGGCAGGAGCCGTCATCGGCAATCAGCAGCTCAAGGGCTGCACCGCCGGCAGGCGGCAGGCTTGAAAAATCCCGCAGATGCCGGACCCGCACAGGCATGCTCCGGCCCGCCTGCTCCCGCAAATCGGGCTGGCGGGCGATCAGGTCGCGGGGAAAGGTGCCCGAGCGTTCAATGGCTGAGAGTTTTTCAACAGCAGCCCGGCAGCATTCCTCAAGCGGCCTGCGGGCGTCAACCGTCAGGCGCAGGGGTACACAGTCGGCAAAAAAACCTTCCAGGCCTTTAATGCTTTCCGTAAGCTTGGCCTGCCCGAAGCCCACATGAATCTCGGTTGCTCCCGAATGCCTGGCAAGAAAGGCGAAAAAGAAGGCGGCCATAAGCTGCCAGGGCTTTGCCGCGGGCACAAGCAGCAAAGCCGCCCGCAGCAGCTCCGGCTGCAGCTGCAAAGAAAAAAGCTCCTCCCCCGTGGGCTCGGCGCCCCGGCCATGCAGGCGCATGTCAGGCAGCGTCAGCGGCTGCAGGCCTCGAAGCTGTTCATGCCAGAACGGTTCATGACGGCAGGTAAAGTTATACAGCTCTGTCAGGCTATCGGCAAGCCCCGCATCGGGCTCGGTAAACCGGTAGCCGGGCCTGATGCCGCAGTCACGCTCCAGCTGCACGGCATCACAGGCGCAGCCTTCGATTGTCGCAAGGCCGGAAAGGCGCATGTCGTGGCTGGCCGTTGCAACCGTGATGCCGTCCGCATCTGCCGCCAGCACTGTGCCGGGCGCAGCAGGTGAACTGGTGGCAAGCGCACTCAGCTTCTTTACAATGAAAAAATTGCCCCGCGCACAGATCTTCGGCACCCCGAGGGCGTTCGGGTAGGGGCCGAAATCAAGGCTGCGGACAAAAGCGTCAATTTCCTCTGCGGTGCGGTTCCAGGGAATCATGCAGCCGCGCACAGGCCGCCGGTAGCGGGCGAAATATGTGCGCTGGGAGAGATTTTGCGGCATTTCGGCTGCGCCGCCCGCTGCCAGCTCATCGACCAGCTCCCCGAACGCTTCAAGGGCTTTCTGATAGCAGCGCATATTCAAGCTCAGCGCTGTATCTGCTGGCGACACGCTGAGCGTCTTCTGCTTGAGCACGCCTCCGGCATCTATTTTCGGAGCCATCACATGCCAGGTTATGCCATGGGTCTGCTCGCGGTTCATGATGGCCCAGGAGGTGGCATGTATGCCGCCATAGCGCGGCAGGGGCGCGTCGTGAAAATTGATGGCCATGCGGCGCGGAAGCGCCAGAACTTCGGGGGGCAGCACGGCATTGTTGACGATGCTGAACAGGTAGTCGCAGGGTCTGGCGCGCATAAAACCGTTTAAAGCCCCGGTAGGCTCATCCCAGGGTATGCACCTGCTCTCTGCCCAGGCCCGTATGTCGGGGTTGGGGGATAGTATGCCGAGAATGCTATGCCCCCGCTCAAGCAGCTTTTCGCAGCACTGCAGGGTAAGGGTTGTTTCTCCTATCACATAGCAGCTGAAAGTACTTTTTGGGGTCATTGCATACTCATACAGAGGTCAGTGAATGTCAGCAGGCCCGAGACCTATACAATCAAGGGCTCGTGCAATATCGTTCCGGGTTATCGGTGTTTCTATAATTTCAAGAGCGCGCTGCCGTGTCATTTCGCCGCGGCGCACCAGCATGCTTATTTCCGCCTCATGCTGTGAATAGCCGAACCACTCCAGCGCG
The DNA here is from genome assembly GCA_963804955.1 of uncultured delta proteobacterium. GTDB lineage: Bacteria > Desulfobacterota > WTBG01 > CAIYCZ01 > CAIRTM01 > CAIWCT01. The sequence continues at coordinate 167,241 of CAWDSQ010000014.1, forward strand.
AGCTTCTGGCACACGAAATTAAACAGACAGTTTGTCGAGCCTGCGGGCCAGCTGATCTCGGGCAGGGCATATCCCATATCATGGGTGATGGTCGCAAGTATGTCCGACTCTTCATAGTCCAGATAGTGAAACGGCGACAGGAGCGTCAAAGAGCCGAAGCGGCGGTGAAAATACAGGGTCAGGCTGGCAAACATCTCGGCGACGAGAGAAAATTCGGGCTTGTCTTTGACCGCCTCCAGCAATGCCGCATCAGAGGCGCGATATATCCAGAACAGCTCCGTGCCCTTTAAAAATTCCTGCCCCTTGGTATGGCCGCTGATGAGCAGCTTTATGCCATGCTGCAGCGCAAACTGACGGATATAATAGTCGATCAGAGCATTGCAAATGCGGCAGAAATACACCCTGCTGCCCGTTTTCAACAAATGCCGGAACAGATCCTTAATAAGGCGCGGCTTGAACGTCAGCAGATCAACACCAAGGCTGTCTGTTGCGTTTTTAACATTGCGGTACATGGCCTCAACGCAGAATCCGTTGTCGATAAAAACGGCAAGGGGCTTCAGGCCGAGCTGCTTCACAGCGATATGCAGCGACATGGTGCTGTCCTTGCCGCCGGACAGGGCGACAAGGCAATCATACGGCCCCGTGCTCGCGCCGCGCAGCGCATCGACTTTTTCCAAAAGCTCGGGCAGGCCTGCTGCCGCTGCCGGCGATTGCCCGGCCCCTGCATCGCGATGTTTTGCGCACAAATTGCACAGACCGCTTGCATCAAGCTCTATATGGCCCTCAACTTCCGGCATGATGCAGTGCGTGCATCTGTTGGGCATAGTACTCCTTTGAAATGCGGTCTCCGTGTTCTGTTCCGGACTTTCAAACTATCCAGGTCTACTCAACTTTAAGGCATAGCCGTGCAGGTGCCTCCCGTTACGGGAGGCATCTGCACGGCTTTAGTGTTTAGTTTACACTGAGGCCTATCACAGGCACACAAGCCTTCAGCAGGTATTTTGCCGCGCTCCCGGCTGCAGGATACCTGCCGCAGAACTCACCCATCTGGTCGCCATAGGTATAATACAGGTTGATGAACTTTTTCCCCACGCTGCTTTTTGCCAGCACCCGGTCGCGGAACAGGCGCAGGGTGTTAAGATCCTCATCATGCTTGCCCAGCATTCTCTTTGCGATGCAGGAGCCCTGGCGCGTGCCGGTGCGGGCGGTATTGCCCCGGAACATGGTCCAGGCGGCATCCTCATCATCGGGGGCATGCAGGCAGTAGACATTATTGTCCTGGCTGCCGACATACACGAGACCATGGGCCACGGCAGGCGAGGAAAAAATCGCGCCGCCTGTTTTATAATGCCAGATCAAGGTGCCCATTTCCACATCAAGGCAGTAGACATTGCCGTCAAAGCTGCCGATATAGAGATAGTCACTGGTAGTGGCAGGAGAGGAATGGACATCGAAACCGGTAGCAAACTCCCAGATTTTCTCTCCGGTCACCGTGTCCAGGCAGTACACCTTGCCGTCAAGGCTGGCAAAATACACAAAGCCTTTTGAAACAGCCGCCGAATTATACACTATGTCGCCCGTGAGGAAATCCCATTGTTTAATGCCCGTTTCAGCGTCGATGCAGTAAAATTTGCCGTCCTTGCTGCCGACATACACATACCCGTCCACAACCGCCGGCGACGGGGGAATATCACCCTCGGTTTGAAAATGCCAAAGCTTATCCCCTGTTTTCGCATCCAGGCAGTATAGCTTGTAATCAACCCCGCCTACATACACGCGGCCGTCGGCAACGGCCGGGGTTGAGAAAACGTCCTGATCGGTCTGAAAATCCCACTGCTTGATGCCGGTTTCGGCGTCAACGCAATAGACTTTGTCGTCAAAGCTCCCCACATAGACAAGGCCGTCGGCAATGGCCGGCGAGGACTGAATATTGTCGCCGGTCTCAAACTCCCAGACCTTCTCGCCCGTGGCGGCGTTCAGGCGATACAGCTTATGGTCGGCGCTGCCCACATACAGGGCATCGCCCGCTATCAGGGGGCTTGAAAGCACGCTATTGCCTGTCTGATAGCCCCAGACTTTCTCGCCCGTCTTTCTGTTCAGGCAATACACATAATTATCTGCACTGCCGATATACACATAATCGCCTTCAATGGCCGGCGATGAGGTAATGATGCCGCCAGTATTAAAGGTCCATGCCAGACGCTCAGGGTCGCCTGCTCCTCTGATTTCCAAAGTACAGAGTGTTGTGATCGAGCCCGTGGCTGTCGTGACCGTACATTGCTGGTCCGAGGCATTGTCGGCCACCGAAATAATGGCCCTGATCTTCGTGGCATTATCGACCGTTATGCCGGCAACAGTAATATCCGTGCAGCCGAAGGCAACTGTGGTGGTATTGTCAAATGAAGTTTCCTTACCGTTGATAATAAGCTCCACCAGGTTTCACCTCCGGTTACATAGGTGGGCTCCACACCGCCGCACCGGGGCCCGGACACGCGCTTCGTGCCGCTTTCAATATTATAATCGGTAAACAAGGTGCCGCTTACAAAAGACTCCCCCATCATCATCCATCTCCAGGATATGCTTGTCCATTTCTTCGCCCAGCCTGGTCCCTTCGGTATAGGCGAAAGATCCGGGTAAAAAGCTAACCTGAATGATCTGACAGAACACAGTAGGGCCGCCCGCGGTCGGCGTGGTGGTTCCCTGGGCCTGGCACAGAATATTGCCGGATGTGCCGGTCACGATATTGGTTATAACCCACACATAGGTCGACCCGTCGGTTTTGGTCATGTCCCAGGTGCCCAGCCACACGTCACAGTCAGTTTCAGCGGCCGAAGCTCCGCTGCCGGCCCACAGCAGGCACAGCGCCATCATTAGCAGTTGTAGTTTTTTCATATGCGTCTCCTTTGCTTCTATGGTTTACCCTTACAGCGACTCAAGAAATAAAACCGTCGCATCGACGATCTGCGTCATCTGATTATCCCGGCTGATCGTGGCATCTTTATCAACAGGCTTATGGTCGCCCGTGTACCAGCCGAACTGCTGGTGATTGCCGCCGTCTATGACCACATAGACCGTATCCGCCGGCAGCATGGCCCTGGATTTCTCGATGGTCTTCGGGGGATAAATGCCGTCATTGGTGGCCGAGATGGACAGGGCCTTCACCTCCGTCTGATCAAGCTTGTTTTTATTGGAGGGATAGGATGCCCAGAGCACCACGGCGGCGATTTCCGGCAGATGCTCTTTTGCGAATTCGCAGGCTGCAATGCCGCCCATTGAGTGCCCGCCGATCGCCCAGGTGGATATGGCGGGAAAAGCTTCCATAACCACGGCGGCGCGCTCAGGAGCCCGCAGGGCCCAGTCCTCCGGCATTTTCACCAGCACCATCATGTACCCGGCGCGGGCAATTTCGCGGGCCATGGGCGCATAGGAGCGGGCATCGCAGTTTGCGCCGCCGTAAAAAATCAGGGCCTGTTGACGCCGGCCCGGCTTTCGGCTGAAAAATATAATAGCTGTCATTGTCCCAGGCCGCTACCGGAACATGGCTGCACAGCACATCATTGTCGCTCTGCAGCGCGGCAAGCGCCTCGGGCAATGGTTTATGGCCTTCATCCGGCTTGCACGCCGCCATGCACAAAATGACAATTATCGGCAAATAAAGATATAAAAAGCTGTTGTGCTTCATACGCGCTCACCCCGGTATACTGTTTTTATAACCTATCCCATTAGGGGGCTGGCCTGGCGTATTTCAGGCTGCGCCGGCAAAGGGCACTACCGGCATGTCGGCTTTTACCAGTGCGCTCGAAACCTGGAGCAAGACAGACCCCTAAGGGGATAAACTCCTGGAGCTTATTTTAAAAGCCCCACATTTGTCATCCTGAGTCCGCGGCGGACTCAGGATGACAAATACAGTATTTTTTCTTTTAAGGTTCGCTTTATAGTAGCGACGGCATGCCGCCACTGGGCCTTTTCTACTTACCCGCAGTGAATATGCCTATAAGGTTAAAGAACAGGCTAATGTAATCGCCCGCGCTTGGCGCCTCAATGCACAGAAATACTTCCAAAGCATTGGTGACAAAATCATAGGTTTCGATGCCCTTCAGCTTCGTGACCAGCGCTTCCCGGTCACCTGCGCCCCCTGCGTCATCAATAAGGCAGATCTGGTATTTGGTTTGCGCCGACATGATATCGGCGGCCTTGTTGGTTAAATTGATGACCATGCAGCCGGCGGAATTGCCTGAGGCCACTTCCTGTATCATCCCCACGACAGCCATCGTCGTGCTGATGGTAGGGGAAATGGCGCATTTGGTGGCATTGTCAATGGCCTGAATCTCCTGCACATCGGCGGCATACTGCGCAACGGCAAGCTGCAGGTCCGCTTTGTTGTTTGCCAGCCCTGCAGCTAAAATATCATCCAGAAACTGTATCGTTATGGCGCTCAGCCCTGAATCATCCTCCGCGGAAATCTTCTGCTGCAGGCCTGTTATGCTACGCTGCATCAGTTTCTGACTGGAAAGACGGCTGCGCCGCATCTGCCAAAGCGGGCAAGGCTGCAAACAGAAAAAATGCTGCTGTCACGATTGCGCATACTCTTTTCACCATGTCTCACTCTCCTTCTTTTAGTGGTTAAACTCCCCCCTGCCATGGCTGACAGGTTCACGAAAGACACTATCCAAGAACATACTCTATTAAACAACCGGGAAGCAACAATATCCCAAAATAAAAGCTACGTCTTACGGATCCCCGCCTGCGGGCGCCGGGCATGAGCGGCTGAAACCATCCCAGCAGCTGCACGCGCTTTTAATGCCGGAGCCGCCCCGAGGCGGCTCCGGATATTCTTCTACTCTCCGGGAAAACCTTCCGGACAGGTATCCGCGGATTTCTTCAAAGTTACGTTGCCTTTAACCTCCTGCTCTTTAACTATGAGCTGGCCCTCCCATTGATCCGTGGTGAGATTGTACTTCATGTCCGTCATGGTGAGATGGGCCGTTATCGCGCCAAGGGTCACCAGAATGGTCCCGTTCACCGAGCTTACCTCATCCACGGTAATATTGCTTGCGGCCGTAGCATCAGGGTCACTGGCAGCATCGGCGGCATCAGCAATTTTGCCGTTCATATGCTCATTGGTAGCCTCGATATCAATGCGCGCGGTACCGGTGACGACAGTGCCCGACTGGTCAGCGCAAACCTTGAGAGCTGCGGCGATAAAGCCGAAATCGATAACGCCTTCATAATACCCGTCAAATTCGGCTTCGCCGAAGGTCGGGCAGTTTGCCGCATTTTTGTGATAGTAGTCTTCAACTTGCGCATAATGCCGCACGGCCATGCTGAAGCAGTACAGCGCCCTGGCAAGCCTGCCGCTGTCCCCGGCCTGCTTGCCCTTTTCAAAAGCGCTGTCGCCCAGTGACAGATCGCGGTTAATGCGTTTCTGATACTCATCGCAAATGCTATCGGCCATGACTGCTGCTTCAGCCTGCGCGACCTGCACTTCCCACAGTGCCGACTGATAGAGCATCTCTTCGGATGCTGCCAGCGCCCGTGTTGCAGCGCCTCTGCCGGCCTTGGCAATGGCCAGGGCCGAAAGCCTCAGCTGCCCGTCAAGATCGGTCTGCTCAAGAGCCTTTTTCATCATTCTTTTAGCTCTTCTATAGTGCCGCTTTTGCGCGCCGCTTGACGAGGCGATGGCCGAGGTGAGACCGGTGTCCATAGTCGGGGCGCATTTTTCATACGACAGGAGCCCGCGCTGGGTCGTAAGGGCAAGGGAAACGCCGGCAATTTCAAGAGTGCCTGCCGTCATCGTGCCCTTCAGGCCGCTGCCCGACTTTTTAAGATTGATTTCGCCGGTGCCGCCGGCATACACAAACGTGCCCTTCACAAAACTTTCATTGTCGGCCGTCGAGGCGGTGACCGTGCCGTCAAGAACCGTAGCGCCATAGACGGTAAGCGTGCCGGTCACATTGTCATGGGCCTGATAGAGATCGGCAACAATGCCGATGGTGCTGTTATCGGCTGCATCCAGACCGGTGCCGTACCAGATGCCGCTTGCCTGAGTTGCCGGCTTCTTCGGCACGGCAACTTTAAACGTGTATAAACCGCCGACACCGCTTGAAACATAGGCAATACCCTGGTCCGCTGCATAGGTGATTCTCAGGGGATCGATCACGCTGAAGGACTCGTTGTCAAACTCCTGCGGACTGTCGGGCACCGCAATATCAAACAGGCGCACGGCCCCGGCCGTATCGGCCACGAGCAGATACCCGTCAAAGGCCTCGACAGCTCTCATCATGCCGGTTTTATGGCGCACGGTGATGGGATCAATGAAAGATGCATTGTCATAGGTTGGCAGATACAGGGGGTCGAAATGTACCATATGCAGCACGTCGCTTGCGGGCAGATACATCCAGGTATCCCAGACCGCTATGTCAAGGACATTGCCCAGATCATAGCCCAGGGTATAGCTGGCGGCGATCTTCTGGGGAAAGCCGGGGTCTTGTATGTCAAGGGCCGTAAACCCTTTAAGCCCGTCTGCCACCATACTATAGCTTTCGCCCCATACAACCGGGGCATAGCAGATGCCGGCGGTGTTATAGCTGCCGAGCAGCTCAGGGTTGGCGGTATCAGAAACATCCACGATCGCCAGGCCTGCGGTCTGGCAGGCGACAAAGGCAAGATTCCCCTGCACCTGAACCGTGTAGGGCTGACCGGAGAGGGCTACTGACCCGAGAATGACCGGCGCCAGCGGGTCTGCGACATCCACGATTTCCAGCAGCCCGCCTTCCTCCCCTTCATGATTGGTCTGGGCGACATAGACGGTTGAGCCGGAAACGGCAAGGCCGTTGGCATAGCCCGACAGGGTCTTCTGCACGACCTGCAGGGGCTGCAGCGGATTAGTCATGTCAAGAATCGCAAGGCCTTTGGTTCCCACGGCGGCATAGGCAAAATCGCCCGCGCCCTTGCAGTCGACAACCCGGCCCATGGAGAGGATTTCGCCGACCTGCTGTATGGCATTAGAGCGGGTGTCAAAAATCCGTATGCCGTAATTTGAATTGGCAAGCGCCACATAGTTGCCGATTGTCGAAATGCCCAGGCTGTGCTGTCCGAGCAGAAAAGCCTGTACCTGTATCGGGTTTGCAGGATCGGTCACATCAATCTTGTAAAAATCCGCGAACTCGGTGCACAGATAGACATACCCGTCCTTTGCCTGCACAACCCCGATGACACCCTGATAATTATTATTCAGCGGCTCGCCGACAAGGGTAATATTGTCAAAATCGGCTATGTTAAGGACTGCAAGGCCGGTGCCGCCGGCTGCCACATAGAGATAATCGCCGTCACGCGCTACGCCATAAGAATTGGCCCAGTGATTGTGATAGAATCGAAATAATAAGCCACCGGCTCCAGCGTTTTGGTGGTGTTATCGATGCCGTCGAAAATGTACAAGCCGTCAGCCTCGCAGCTGAAAAAAAGCGTATTGCCGTCGATATAGGCGTCATAGGCATGGTGTTCGGGGTTCACAAAATCCGTAAATGACTGCACGATATTCGGGGATGAGGGGGTGGTCACATCAAGAACAAATAAGCCTGAATAATCGGCAACATACACATAGTTGCCATTGACCGCCACACCGAAGGTCTGGCCGATGGCGTCGGCCTTGTCGAAGTTCGTTACCGAAATGATCGCCGGCTTAGCCGGGTCGGCAACATTAACCGCCGCAAGGCCGCCGTAGGAGCAGGAGATATAGAGGATATCACCGCTTTGAGCTATGCGGCGTGCTATGCCCGGAAGGGCAAGCGTGCCGATCTCAACAGGCGCGCTCATAGTGGAAATATCAGAAACAAAAAGTCTGCTGCCTGTGAGACTGAACAGCAGAGGGTTTCTGTACTGAGAAGTTCCATCCTCGTCTATCAAGCCATACCGGGACGAGCCCCCAAGGCTATACTGAAAATCAACGGTCTGGGCAAATGCCCCTGCCGTCATGCTGACTGCAAAAAGCAGAGCGAAGATGGTATAGTAAATGTTTTTTCTTTGCATAACATGCCCTCCTTGTGAACTGTTTTCTCTGACTGTTTCTGTATGCTCAGGCTGAAGGGGAGCTCAAATCGACATACGATACGGCAGCACCCCACCGGCGCACACAGCCCTGTAAAAAAAGTTCAAAGCCCTCTGCATCTGCCGCGGCAGAAAGCTTTAATCACAGAAAAAATGTTTAGCTGAAGCGTCATGCTTCCGGCTCAACCGGACACTTTTTCCAATGGGCAATAATTCGATAAATATTTTAAATGCTTAAATCGTGCCATGATGTCCCGCACTGGAATGGATAAAAAAACGTCTAATATTAAATAGTTAGAACCTCAGAACTGGATACTTCAGCCGCAACAACCCTCTTGCTACTAAACAATTTGTGCAGATATGCACAGAACGTGCAAATATGCACAGTGCACCTCCACCTAAAAAAACGGCAGGCTTCAGAATAACCCCTGAAGCCTGTCTTTTGTAGAAACGTTAAAAAAACGTCTGCTTAATAACCGTGCTTCTGCAGGTAATCAAGGGTGAACATAGTCTCCGGAAGATCTGCGCCGAACTTCAGTTCGGTGGTGCCGACCGTAGCAGTGAATGCGCTGAATATCGACGGTCTGGGTGCCGTTGAAATGAGGAACGACAACTGCCATTATGCCCCTTGCCGACAAAGCCCAGCTGATCAATCCACTTCCAGAGCTTGCCCGAGCGGTCATAGCGGTCGGAGTACAGCATCTGCCAGGTTTCGGGATCAAGATACCAGACCATTTTGCTGTACAGAAAGTTGGGGTCTTTGCTGGTGGCCTCGACAACATGCATTTTCACGCGCTCGCGCTGCGTTCCGTCAAACAGGCAGTCGCCCGGCGTATGCACGAGCTTTTTGGTGTCGGTGTGGCGGCCCATGAGCATGTCTTTCTGGCCGAGATACTTATAGGTATTGACCTGCACCGGGCCGTCCCATCCCATATTATCGAAGGCGCAGTAGTCGGCGCCGCCCTGGGCGTCCTGACGCTCCGAGGTCGAGCGGCGGCGTACGCGGCGGATGGAAGGCATCCAGAACCAGGAGTCATAGGCCTTGAGGGTATCCTTGTAGTGGATTTCCATGATGCGCATATTGCGGGTTTCCGGCGGCTGCAGCTGCAGCATGCTGAATGCACGCCATATCTGCTTGGGATTTTTCGTCAAACTCGGGCACCGGCGGCGTATCGGTGCGGCCGGAAAAAAAGCACAGGCTGTTTTTGATTTCGGAATTCATGTCATACTTCAGGCGACCGTCGACGATCCAGGCATTATCATGGTTCTTATAGGCGTCGCCGAATGCTGCGGGTGCGGAAATTATGGGCCATTTCTGTGGCATCCTTGGTGTCGGGAAACGGCACGCCGGAGACATAGCCCAAGAATCTCGCCGCTTGGGTCCGAGCTTTGCTCTGACCATAATACTTTTTGGTCATTTCAATATTGCCCGGCGTGGGGGAACCGGTTTGATAGGGAACGATTTCAAACCAGCTGTCGCCCCATTTGCCGGCATCCTTCATGGTGTTGTAAAAGCTTTCCGGCAGAAAGTCCTTCACCTCGTCAACATTGGCGCTGGTAATTTTCTTGCCGACCCACTTGGCTTCCCAGGCCTGAAGTTTTTTCAGCTCATCGCCCTGATAGCAGGCACAGGGTACTGCAGCTCTTTGGCCGAAGCTGTTGATGCAGCCATCAGCGCACAGGCGACTGCTCCCAGAACACACAGTGCGGAAATTTTAAGTTTCATATGCGTTCCTCCGTTATTAGAATTCATAGGTGTATTCAAAGGTCCACGTATCTTTATGATTTACATTTGCCGGGTTATCTTTAAGCCCGAAATAATTAAGATACCGCACCAGAAAAGTGTGGCCGAAGTTGGGCTTGAAGCCGATAGCCGGAGCATAGTAGCCGCCGCCCTGATTGGTGTACCAGGCGCCGTAAAAACCCGGCAGGATGCGGCCGTTCCACAGTTCATAGCTCAGCTCCTGGGTGACAACCGTCCAGGACTTGTGATTTTTGCCGTACGTGACCCAGGGAAAATAAAAATCATTGCGGTGCTTCTCGGGCATGAACTCCATGAACAGCTGCGTTGTGGAGGACAGGTACTTGTTGCGCGCCCAGGGCGTGATATAGGGCAGAAAAATCTTGGTGGCCCATGAGGCGCAGAACGCATAGCGGTTCTGCTTGGTTATGCGCGACTTCAGACCGCCAAGCGCCAGCGCTTCAAGGCCCGGCTTGTTATGCTCCCAAATGGCCTCCAGCCGTGCAATATTGCCCGACATGGCAAGGCTGGTGCCCGGTATGATCGGGATGGTGATATCGACGGGCTTGTTCACCGTAAAGCCCACGGTGTCCTGCCAGGGATACTTGTAGATATCCTTTCAGGGGATACAGGTTCAAACGCCGGGTCAGACCGGTGTTGCCCAGCGCCGGCCCCAATCCCTGTGCTAAGAGCACTGTTGGGACCCAGGACGCCATCGTCAACGCGATGGTGAAAGTACGACACGGTCCAGTCATAGCCTGCCAGAAATCCGCGGATGCGGCCGCCGAACTCCATTTTGTGCCAGCTGTCATCAGGTGCGTCGCGGTAATAGGCCTCAAACATTTCATTCGGATTAGCCAGAGCTGTTGTACGCTCTCGGATGCAGAAGGTGATAGCCCACGGGCCAGTTCACGGTGGGCTCGAAATCCGGAATCAGGAGCAGTTCATAGGTCATGTCCATGGGCTGATCGGGCGGGGTAAAAAAGAAACGGCCCATCCAGAGGCCCTGCTTGAGTTCGGCAAAATCCGGATAAGCGGGGTTCAAATTGCCGCGCAGGTCAACCGGGTTGATATTATCAACCATGCGCTCAAAGCCCGTCTCGCCCCATGATCACGATCTGCTTGCCCAAACGCACCTGAAACATGGGCCCGTTCAATTCCGTATACAGCTCGCGGCAAATGTCCTTGAACTGGTTATACGTACGCAGCTCATCTATGGATTTGGATGAATCCTGGGCGGCATTTCTGAGCATACGCTTGTACTCGCCGTCGACATCGTGGGCTGCATCATAGAATTCCTTCCAAACGCCGTAAAAATTAACCTGGTATTCAGGCCCCTCATAGGCATGCCACATGGTTTCGAGCTTCAGCGTGCTGCGGGCATTGAATATTTCATAATCGTAGTCCTCATAATGCTGCGTATCATTGGCGCGCATGAGCAGCTGCTCTGAAATCTTGCCGTGAATGACGACCTTGCCGTCAAACAAATCAATTGCGCTGGCCCTGCCCGGCAGCAGGCACAGGCCGGCGGCAAAACCCAGATAGCACCAAAACAAAATTTCTTTTCATACGGTCCTCCCTTTATGATTTTTATGCTTTTCTCCCCGTTCTTCAGCTGTTAATCAACCACGATCGTGCCATTGACATCGGGCAGATCCGTCTTCACGGCCGCTGTGGCTGCGCGGGCCGCGCTTGAGCACATAGTTGTAGGTCCCCTTCTCTATAAAGCACAGGCTTGCCACGGAGCTCGGCGGAATGCGGTCTGAAACAAAGGAGCCTTCTTCATCAACGATGAAATGCGTGGGGTTCTTGCAGGCAAGCGTTACCGCCTTGCCGGTAAACTGAATTTCAGCAATGCTGTCTGTACGGTTGAACCAGATGACCGTGGTGCCGGGCTTGACCATGGCAAGCTTTGGATCAAGACCCGATATTTTATCCATTTGAATGACCTGATGGCCTTCAACTTTTTTCTCCGGCGCCACCTTGCCCTCGGTTTGAGCCTGCACGCTGCAGACTGCAAACAGCATCAGGCATACACAAACTGCTAGTGCTTTCATCACCTGTTTCATGCATTCCCTCCTTCTGTTATATGGGTTTATGAAAAAAAATTATTCTGTTGTATTGTCGCTAGCCATACCACCCGGTGCGCCAGAAGCCCTTATTGAAATACTCCGGAAAATCCTTCTTCCCAAACAGCAGCCTGCCGATCTTAACCGCGATATCTTCGGATTCGAACAAAGCCATGAATGAAGCCGTCGCAGTCGCCCTGCCCTCAACGGTGTCGCCAGCATCATCCTGCGTGGCATTGTCAAGAGCGGCGAAATAGGCGTCCTGATACAGCTTGAATGCCTCAAGCGCTGCGGCAGCATAGGCCTCGCGCGCAGTCTCATTATCCTCGGGAGCAGCAAGCTCAAGCCGGTAGGGTGATTTGTAGGGATTGAGATATTCGGTCAGGCCTCCGCGGTCGCCTGCGGGCGGCTCAGGAATCTGGTATCTGGCCACAAGAGCCATGGCCTGATTGATCTTCTCAAGCTGCTCTTCGCCGAAAAACTCGTCGACGTCGACGCTGGCATTATCATAATTGTAAAAATCCATGCTGAATTCCTCGTCCGAGCCGGACATGGCCGCGCGGGCATCGCCATGCATGATCGGCGCGCCTATTTTTGCCGTGGGACGAACGACAAAAGCGCAGTCCGTGTAATTGCCCGATTCGGGCGGCGCCTCGAACTGGCTGATAGAACCGACGGCTATCTTATCGCTTTCATATGACTGCAGATATACCTGCAGCTTGCTGCTGCCGAACACCAGGCGAATCAGGCCCCTGAGCCGCTTGACATACTCCGTACCGGGAGCGAAGATGTGCGGGCATATCTGTGCGCACAGTGGCGCCGGCATCGACAAGCTTGCCCTTCATATAGTCGCCCATGTTTTCGTACAGATCATAATCGGGCGCAGGGGGCTTGCAGGAAGGCAGCATCAGCAGGCATGCCAGAAGGGCAAGGGGAAGGAGCGTGAGGGAACATGTCGGTAACTTTTTTCCTGAACATTCATTCCGGTGAGCCATTGCGTGATCCTCCTGTTTTAGTTATTTTATATACAAAAAACCGAGTTGTTCACATCGAAAAAAAATACTTTAAAGCCGACGGGCAATTCCTTCAGTTAAAAAAAGCTAATAAAAATTAGCACAATAAATTAAATATATGAAGCTAAAATTGTTTGTTTTACAAAACTTTTTTTGAAAAAAAACCCCTGAAAGACTGCGTCATCTGCCGGTTGAAACACCCGCAAAAAAGCTCCAGCAGGCGAGATTCAAAACAAACAAACCAAGACAAAAAATCCCCAGCAGAAGGATGTCTTTCACCTCTCCATCTCTATAGTCTTTGCCATTTCGCAATTGTGCTTTATTCGTGTAGCTGTTTTTACGCCTGTATGCTGATTGAAATCTTTTTTTATTGCAGTCTTCCGCGACTCCCCAAGCCGATGCATGCAGCACAGGCTGCGTATGCCGTCCATATTCCGCGGGAAGATATTCCCAAACATCGGGTTTTTTACACAGCCCTTCTATAAAATTTTCACAATTGCGGCAAAGCCTGGCTGGGTTTTCGGTTCGATTATCCACATCTGTTCTTCCTTCAATTACATGTCCGGGCATTTCCGGTCAGACGCTCCCTGCCTCCGGATATTCGTATGGCGGGAAGGAAAACACCTGTCTTCCTTCCCGCCGTACGGGGTCTCCTGGAGGAGGAGAGAGAAAAAAGCTGTATCAGCTAACCGCCGGGGCCGCCTCAGCCGGCATCTCTTTGCCGTCAATCTTTTTTGTCAGAAACTTCGGCTTGAACATCAGGATCAGCACCGGCACAAAGAACACCGCGCCCAGGCAGTTGAAAAACAGAATGACCGCCAGCATGATGCCCATCTGGGCCTGAAATTTCAGCGGCGACAGGGCCCACACCAGCAGCCCCAGCACCAGGGTGCCGGCGATATAGATAATTGATTTTGAATAGCTCGTAATGGTGCGCAAGAGCGCGGTTTCCATGGATATGCCCGGAGCCCTGCTCTTCTCCTCAGCGCAGCGGGCAAGCAGGTAAATGCCGTAGTCGACTCCCATGCCGATGCCCGAGGCGGACACGGGCAGCGTTGAAATCGACAGGCCGATGCCGTTGATGGCCATATAGGCGAATGCCATATAGTTTGACAGCAGCAGGGGAATGGTCAGTATCAGGCCTGCCTTGAGCGATTTAAACTCGATGGTCACGCAGATGAAGCACGCCCAGCAGCGCATAGATCAGGGTTTCAAGCTGCTTGCGCGCAACCATTTCATTGATGGCTGCCTCGGTGCCGATCACGCCGCCGCACAGCTTGTACTGAAAGCCTTCGGGCAGCTCTGGCGTATTTTTCTATATACTCCTTGGCCGCGGCAATGGCACTTCTGCAATGGTCGGGCCGGTTTTATCCATATAGTACAGGGCGATATTGGTCTGCCGCAGCTTGGGGTCGAGATACTTGTTCATATCGCCGGGGTCGCCCGACTGGGTGAGGCCGATCGAGATAGGTATTGGCGGTTGCCGGGTCCTCGGACAGGCCCGCCCACTTGGGATCGTCTTCATGGAATTTCTGCGGCATGGCCATGAGCGGGCCGATGATATTCTGCGCGCCGACCGCGCCTGAATTGCGCATCATATGGGCCGTGAAATTTTTCATATCCCGCATGACTTCAAGGTTCGTGAGCGAGCGGACTTTTTCGCCCTCCAGCACTACATACAGCGGATTTATCAGGGGCAGGTTCTGATTGATGCGCACGCTGTCCTGATTATAGCGCGACGAGGGGTACAGCAGGTTTGATCCCACCTGCGCATCGCCGATGATCATGGTTTCAGAATAATAATAGGACACCACCATCACCGCGGCAACGATGCCGAAAACCCACCACCGGCCATGGCCGATAATCCAGGGGCCCAGCCAGTCGGCAAATTTATTGGCAAAGCCCTGGCGCAGCTCGTCCTTTTTCTGCTCGCGCTCGATATGGGCAAGAAATTTTGCCGAGACCGGCACATAGGACATCAAAACCGGCGTCATGAGAAGGCCGATAATGACCGTGATAAAGGCCCAGAACGCGCCGGCGATGGCCATATGCTGCAGCATGGGCACGGGCGTGATGGCCACGATGGCGATGCCGAAAGCATCGGTAACAATGCTGGTAAGGCCCGGCAGGAACATCTGCGTGATGATGATGCGCACGCAGGCCTTCGGATCTCTGGTCTTTATATATTCTTCAAAATAGCGGTTGTACAGCTGATGGCTGTGCCTGAAGGCCATGAGCGAGATGAGAAAAGGCATGACGAAAATGAGGGGATCAAGATTATAGCCCATGAAAGCATAAAACCCCAGGCCCCAGACGCCCGACACCACTGCTGCAAGGGGCACGAAAATAGCTGCCATGATGGAGCGGTAGGCGATAAACAGCAGAATGGGGATGAGTATGCCCGTGCCGATCATGATCTAGTTCATCATCTCTATATAGCTTGCCACCACGCCCAGATGCATGGGATGCCCCACGATGGATACGGTGGTGTTTTCGTCTTCGGTTTCCAGCCGCAGCCGGTCGAGCTCATTTTTTATTTTGGTATAATCAAGCTCCTCCTCGAAAAAGTCGGCAAATATGAGGCATTTTTTCGAGTCAAATGACACATAGGAGCCGTAATATGCTTCATTTGAGTAGATCGCCTCTTTGAGCTTTTTCATATCCTGCTCGGTCTTGGGAACCTCGGGCCACATGAGCGGCGTGGCCTCCATGCCCCAGGAGGTGATCTTGGGGTTTTTGATCTTGCGCGATGCCATGGAGATAATTTTATACCGGTCAACGCCCGGCACCTTTTCAAGCTCATTGGTGATATGGCGCACCTTTTCAAGAGTCTTGGTATTGAAAATATCGCCCTCTTTCACCGACACCATCATGACCAGGAAATTGGCGCCGCCGAAAGTTTCGCGAAATTCATTGTGTATTTTTATGTATTCATGATCCTGCGGCAGCAGTTCATTGAAGTTGGTGGAGATGGTGAGCTTGCGACATTTGCCAGCCGAAGGCAAGGGTAATAGCGCCGATGATGCACAGCACCAGCAGGCGATGCCTGATAACAAAATCGGCAAATTTTCCCATTATTTTATCCATGATAGTCCTCTCGTTTTCTCAAACTTTAGTTCTTTGCCACCGGTATGCCCGACAGCATGGTCCAGGTGCGCGCACCGTCGGCAGTCTTTAATATCGTGCCGCGCGCCCCGACGGCAAAGCCGTTTGCTGCATCGGCCATGTCCATATCACGAAGCCATGACTTTGTAGTCTCCGAGCTCACTGTCATCTGCCAGGTCGCGCCGCCGTCGGCGGAAACAAGCGACATGCCCTTCTGTCCCGCCACAAGGCAGGTTGTGGAGCTGCACTTGATTTTATACAGGGTCACCTTGCTTGGCTCGGCGGGGTTTTTGACCTTTTTCCAGGTTGTTCCGCCGTCAGCCGTTGAAATAATCGTTCCGTCCATGCCGCAGGCAAGCCCGTTTCTGGTCATCGCTGAAATGCACGCCATACAGCGACGGCGCGAATGCTTCCCATTCGGATTCGCTCACCACGGGAATAATATCCTTGCACTCCTGCTTCTGCCAGGTCGTGCCGCCGTCAGCCGTTGCCTAGAATGGTGCCGTATTCTCCCACAACACAGCCGTGCTGCGCGTCGGCAAAAAACACATCATTATAGATCTTATCTTCGCCGGCGCCCTGCTTCTGCCAGGTCGCGCCCGCCATCGGCCGTTGCCAGAATGGTGCCGAAATCGCCCACTGCCCAGCCATGGCGCGCATCGACAAAGGACACGGCAAACAGATGGTTCGCATCGCCCGATATTCCTGCTTAACCCAGGTTGTTCCGCCGTCGGCAGTATGCAGGATGGTTCCGGCTCGACCCACGGCCCAGCCGGTTGCAGGATTTACAAAAACTATATCGCACAGGCTGTTGGCAACGGGGCTTTTCTGCGGCGTCCAGGTCGCGCCGCCATCAGCGCTATGGACAATAGCCGAATCAAAGCCGACAATCCAGATATGCTGCGGATCAAGGCTCACGATACCCAACAGGTGATTGGGGGTTACAAGGTTGAAAGGCGGTTTGGCCGGCGCCGGTTTAGTATCTTTCTTGCAGGCGGCAAGCCCAAGGCAGCAGACGGCTGCGATGAGAAGCACTGCCGAAATCTTACGGTCTGGGAAATATATTTTCATAGTTGTATCCTTTCCTGCTTTTTCTGCTGTATGCTTTGTAGCTGCGCCTGACCAGGCTGCAACTCTTTTTTGCAGGAACCATGCCACTGTTTTCGGACAATAGGGCAAAAACTAAAATACAAAGCAAAATAAGGTGGTTAAGGTTTTCAAAGCCTGCCTCGGCCCTGTGCCTGCACATGCCCAGGCTGTGCACATCTGCACAAAACTTGCAAATTCGCACAACTTCCTTTATAGGTGGTATGAGAAACTATCTACATATAGACATAGGAGCATATCATGAGGTGCACATATTGTGCTGTAATCAGTGCGGTTCTGGTGCTTGGCCTGAGCGCACCGGGCCATGCCCGCGAGCTGCGGGAGCTGTACCGGGCAGCGGCCCCTGCCATCGTGCTCATAAAAACCATGCAGACCGACATGGTGCAAACCTCGCGCGCTGAAGATCAGCCCCAGTTTACGACCTCCGGAGGCCTGGGCTCTGGTGCGCTTATTTCGGCAGACGGCAGAGTGCTGACGGCAGCCCATGTGGTGCAGTCGGCTGATACGGTGGCCGCGGTATTTCAGGACGGCACGCAGGTGCCTGCCCGCGTCATAACATCCGCCCCGTTTGCCGATGTGGCCATCATACAGCTTGAGACCGTCCCTAAAAACATTGCGCCCCTTAAAATGGGCAATTCCGATGAAATGGAGCCGGGGGATGAGGTATTTGTGATCGGAGCGCCCTATGGGATCAGCCATACGCTCACGGCCGGGCATATCAGCGCGCGGCACAAGCCCAGGGCCCTACTGGGCAATCTGCAGAGCGTGGAGCTGCTGCAAACCGATGCTGCAGTAAATGTTGGCAATTCCGGCGCTCCGCTGCTGAACATGAAAGGCGAAATTGTCGGCGTAGTGAGCCACATCGTGAGCCAGTCGGGCGGCTCGCAGGGGCTGGGTTTTGCCGTTACTGCCTCCGTGGTGCAGCAGGTGCTGCTTGAGCAGAAAGCGCTCTGGACGGGCATTGATTTCTTCCCGCTTGCCGGCAATCTTGCCCGGGCCTTCAACCTGCCGCAGGACGGGGGCCTTTTGGTGCAGCGCGTGGCGGCTGATTCTCCCGCCGACAAGATGGGCCTCAAGGGCGGAGCCATACGGGTGCTTGTTGACGACCAGGAATTCCTCGCAGGAGGCGACGTGATTTTGGAAGTGCTGGGCGTTGCCGTGGCAGGGGATGAGGGCGACGGGCAGCGCATCATGCCGCTCATGCGCAGGCTGACATCGGGCGATAAGCTTAATATAACCATACTGCGGGACGGGAAAAAGAAAAAGATTTCCTATGTACTGCCGTAATTAATTTTCGACAGGGAGAAAACAGCATGAAAAACATCATCAAAAAACTTGCGGCCTGCGTGTGCGGATTTCTGGTTTTCTGTATAGCCTCAAACACCCAAGCAGCCGGAATGGCCGGCACATGGGAAGGCCTGTGCAATAACAGAGAGATAAAGCTGGTTCTTACGCAGACCGACCTGCAGGTTTCAGGAACGCTTGAGCTGGGCAGGGAAACATTTACCGTGGAGGGCTCGACGGACAATTCTTCGGACAATGGAACCCTGACCCTTGAGGGCACGGGCGGCAATGGCATATTCCCCCGCTCCTGCACGGCTGATTTTACTAATACCCTCTCCGGGCCATATGACCGGCACCGTAACCGTGCGGACATCGTTCGGACTGAACACTGTTTTCCGGTGAGGCCAGCCTCCTGAACCCTGACGTGCAGGTCGACTTCACGCTGGTCATCGGTCATGCGCAAGCGCCGAGCAATATCTATCTCTTCTTCACCGTGCAGGACGGCAACGGCAAGCCTGTAACCGGGCTTGAAAGATGACGATTTCGAAATCTATGAAGACGATATCCCCATTTCCAACTCGAAAGCTCCCAGACCATATTCCCCAATCCTTCGATTTATACCATGGCCACGGTGCTGCTGCTTGACATGTCGGGTTCGGTGCTGGAAGCGGACCCACCGGTATTTGCATCGCTCAAGGACTCGGCAGCGGCATTCCTGGACAATGTCGTCGGCGAGCAGGGACAGGAAGTGGCTATCTACTACTTTGACGGACAGGCGCAGATACACAAGCTTGCCGAATTCAGTAAAGACATCGACTCGCTCAAAACGACGGTCCAGAGTCTGACGGTCAGCGGCATACAAAACGCGGTAGGCTATGACCCCTCGACCAATCTCAACGGCGCGGTGCAGCAGGGGCTTGCCGCTCTTGACGCGGCTCGAACTGCTACCGGCGCCGACAAGCTGTTTATCGGCACGCTGGTTACCTTCACCGACGGCACTGACCAGGCACACCTGGTCACCGATGATGCCGCCGTTGCATCGGTGATGGCGTCAACCCATTATTCTTTCACCATAGGCCTTGGCGGAGAGATAGATGAAACTCATCTTAAAAATCTCGGCAAATCAGGCTTTGCCTGGGCACAAGACAGCGATGATCTCAACGGCGCCTTTGCTGAAATCGCCGCCACCATCTACAGCCAGAGCGCCAAGCGCTATATTCTGGGCTACTGTACGCCCTCCCGCAAAGGCGACCACAGGGTGACGCTCAAGATCAAAAACCGTCCCGGCGAGCTTAATTTTGCCTTCAGCGCCGATGGATTTTCAGGCGGCTGCGATCCCACCGATATTCTGGGGGGCGGCATAATACCGGGCGATGCTGACCGGTGCCTGTTCCAGGTCGAACCCGGCAGCGTCTTCCGGCCGCTGTTTGCCCGAAGCAAGCGTATACACCTGACCATAACCAGCGACGAGCCGATCCTTTCAAAAAAAAGCACTGTCGAGATCAGCGGCATGACCGTGCTGTCGACCCGCTATGCCTGGGGCAAACTCCTGGTGACGGCGGTTTTGCCGCCCAAGGCTGCCAAAGACGACTATGATATTACGATCACCAACACCGAAGCCAAATTCGTCTGCTTTGACGTGCTGACCGTCAAGTGAGCGTCGGGGCGCCATGACCATCCAGGCTTTTCTTGAACGCTTTGAAGGAGCGCCGCTTGACGAGCAGGCCCTTTCTGCATACGAAATCTGGGCGCTGCGCCACTTCCACGACCGGGCCGAGGTCGCCGCGCCGAATCTTGAAGTGACCCTGCAGCTTGACATAACGGCTGCGGACGCCACATTTCGTTCCGCCTGCGCCGATGCCCCCGGCGCAAGCCTCACGGCATATCTGTGCTGGCGCCTGCTTAAGGCTCTTGAGCTGCACCCCTGCTTCACCTGGCGCAAAATAGGCGGCCGGTGGTATACATTTAAAAATCTGCCCCTCTTTTTCCCGGTGGCTGTCGGCGGCAGGGAGCGCTACAATGACGTGCTGCTTGAAAACGCCTTTGGCCTTGAGTGGGAGGCATTCTGCGGCCGCTACCATGAGTCGGTTGCAAGCGCCCTGCAGCTGAGGCTTCCCTTCGATCCGGTCGGCTCAGCAGTCTGGAACTTTGCCATTTTCATCGGCAATCTGCCCACGCTGCAGTTTACCTCGTTCAGCATTCACACGCAGACGGTCTCGACGGGCAGGCCCGTCTTTTATTTCGGCAAGCGCTACCGCGCGGGCGACGGCCTCTACATACCGCTCTATGTGCAGTTCGACCATGCCAATACCGACCCCTATGTGCTCAATCTTTTCCTTGAGGATTACCAGCGCCTGCTTGAAAAGATTTAGCATGGCGCTACTATTCCTCTCGAACGACGGGTGTAAAGGGAAAAAGGCATGTACGCTGCAATCCATACAACCTTTGATGAAATAAGGCGCCTTTTCTTCCCTCAATGGGACAGGAGCGGCGCATGGCGACTTGCGGTGCGTGAGGAGCTGCCCTGTTTTGGCTGCTGCGATTTTGAGAAAAAAACCATAACAATCCGGTCCCTGCCAGCAGGCGACGGCCTCCGGCTGCTGCTGATTCACGAAATCTGCCACTGCTGCGCAGGAAGAAGTCATGGCAAAAAATGGCAGGGCCGCATGCTCATGGCTGCTGCAGCAGCATCCACTGCAGGCATGCATGATCTTGCAGGGATGCTCGCCGACGAAGCAGCGACCACCGGTGCGGCAGGAGCAGCCATACGTGCCGGTGCTGTCTATGCGGCTATCAGGGACTGCGCTGCCGATTATCCGACTGCGGCATTTGATGAAATAAAGGGGATGGTCTGCCGGCGGCTGGGTCTTTGCACAGAGGAATTTGAAAAGATTTACCGCTGCGCGAGGAAGGTCTTTGAGCAAAAATTGTAGGGGCAGGTTTGAGCTGACAACCTGCCCCTACGAAAATTTTACCCCGCAAGGGACTTGCCAAGCTCGAAAGCTTCCTTCATAACCGCTTTGTTCTTGAGTATATCTCCGGGCTCAAGGCCCGTGCCGTACACAGAGCCTACAAACGGGGCTTCAAGATACGCAAAGGCATCCTGAAATGTCCGCAGGGCATTGACAGCGCCGGAGCGGAAGGGATCATTGTCGCCATAGGTCAGAGCCACGGCCATCTTCTTGCCTTTCAAGGCATAGCCCGATGGGCCGCCAAAGCCGTAGCAGCGATCCATAAAAAGCTTCAGCTGCGCCGACATGGTGAAAAAGTAAATCGGGCTGGCAAAAATGATCCCGTCGGCCGCCATTACTTTTGCATACAGCTTCTGCATGTCATCCTTGATGATGCAGAACGTGTCGTCGGCTGCGTGGCATTTGTCGCAGGCTGTGCAGGGCTTGATTTTAATCCGGTGCAGATTCACAAACTCTACCCGCGCGCCTGCAGCCTTTGCGCCGTCGGCTATTTTCTGCGCCAGCAGCGTACTGTTGCCGTTTTTGCGGGGGCTTGAAATGAGTGCAATGATTGACTTTGCCATGACTTCCTCCTTTATAAATGGCGCCTGGTGTTGGCTTTCTTTTGCTTTCAGCCGCGGCTTAATTGCAGACAGGGTCCAGTCTGTTCGCCTGCCGCAGGGAAACATTTCAACTTTCTGTTTTTTCAAGAATCCACCTGTTTCCTTTTCGATCTGCTCAATTATTTTTTCAGCACCTAATCAAAATGTGGGTGCGCGCAGCGCACCCTACTGACCCCTGGCTCCTGAATTCTGGCTACTGACTTCTCTCCTGTGTTTTTGCAAGCGCATACTCCGCCGCCTGCCGCATATATACAATAGCCTGCCGTATCCCGGCAAGCTCTTCAAAACCGAAAGAAAGACGCAGCTGCCTCCTGCCGGCCTCTACCAGATCGCCCTGCGGGTGCACGCAGAACTCTCCGGGCACATAGATGACGCGCGGAGGCTTGCTGTCTGCCTGGCCGTCAATGGCCGGGTCGCCGGTTGTACGGGCAAGAAATCTGTAAAAAGCTGCGCCCTCGGCTGTTTCGATATCTTTAAATGTTAAATAGAAATAGAACCCTGCCCTGCCCCCGCAGCACTCGGAAAGATAGGGCCCAAGTTCCTCGTCGATCCAGCCCCGAACAGCCGCCGCCTTTTCCCGGTAGCCCTGCCGGACTTTTTCAACCTGCCTGCCCATATGGTGGTCCAGCAGACAGCTTGCAACTTCCTGCGAAATAAGCGGCGCGCTGAACCCCACATCGCTGGTCTTCTGCACCATGGCATCCAGAAACGGCCCGGCAGGCCCGGTCATGTAGCCGATGCGCAACGCAGGGGAGAGAATCTTTGAAAGCGTTCCAACCTCAAAGACCTGCCCCAGCCTGTCAAAAAGCAGCGGCGACTGCGGGGCCTCAACTGCCGCATCATGCACCAGGTCTTCATAGGCTTTGTCGAATATGAGCGGTATCTTTCTGCCAAGCTCATGAGAAAGCGTTTCCGCCAGGGCAACGATGGCCCGCCGCCGCTCATTGGCAAGTATGCTGCCCGTGGGGTTATTGACCGTAACGATATAGAAAAAGCTGATCTCGTTTTTACGAGGGCCGAGAGCATGGAGTTTCTCCTGCAGCAGATCTGGCCGCATGCCGTCATTGTCCTCAGCAACGGCAAGCACGTCAAAGCCCAGCCGCTCAAGGCAGTTGCAGTAAATATAATACATGGGGTCTGAGGTGACCACGATGCCCCGCCGCAGCACATGGGCCGCGCCTTCAAGCAGGCTTGTGGCGCCGCTGGGGCCGATGATGATGCGCAGCCGGTCGAGCACATCAGCCGTCAGCCCGCCGATGCCGTTCTGCAGGTGATACTTTCTGATGGAGGCGATAAGGTTTGCCGACCCTTCCGGCCCGCCGTAGTTGAACGGCACGCGGTACTTCTCGGGTTGTGCAATGACCTGCTGCACCGCCTCAAGAATGAGGCTGTAGGGTATGGTGTTTTCGTTCACATACCCCACGCCGAGATTAATATCGACGCCGTCGCGGAAATCCTCGGCAAAAGAGGCCATCATGCGGTTGACCGGCGATGGCCTGCTTGAGGCAGCGCCGTAGTCGGAGAGGGAAAAATTTTGAGGTTCCATAGTCTATTTATGTTGGGTGAGCTGCGTCTGTTTCGATAAAAAACAGTTTCATTTCTGCTCTATGCTGTCAAGCTCGGCCGTGAAGCTGCCGACAACGACCTCGCTTTTAACCAGCACCGGTATCCTGCGCTTGTCGGCCGTTACCCATATCTGGAGTTTTGCATTCGGGCTTTTTTCAAATACCCCGCCGATCTGCCCCAGCTCAGGCTCCACAAGCCAGGTGTCAAACTCTTTGCCGCTGACCAGAACCTTCTGTCTGCCGACCACGCGCGCTTTGCCCATGACGCAGCGCTTGCCGTCTGACACGGGCCGCGCTATCTCCATGTTCTGCTGAAGCTCCTGGGTTCGAAAAAAATAAAAGATGGAAAGTGGGTCAAACGCGCCGGGCAGCAGGGCAACAGGGGCTCTCTTTTTTCGGTTTTTGCTGTAGGTTACCTTCTGTGCTTTCCAGTCGAACGTGACGGACACATCCTTTATTTTCCGCGTTTCTTTCCTCTCCTTATACAGCAGGGCATGCGTCATGTCAGCATCGGCATAGGCGTCCATGCGGTCATACACGGGGTAGATATGTTCAACCAGGGGCGATGTTTTTGCCGTCATGACAAAATGCCAGGCCGCCTTGCCGTCAATCTTTTCCATGGGCAGAATTTCAAGCGTTGCTTCCGCTGCCTCGATTGTGGTCCAGTACACCGTGTAGTGAAACTTCTCGCCGGGCCGAAATGGCAGGGGCTCGGCAGCCATTGCCGCATGGCACGACATGCTGAGACAGGATAATGGAGTATGCTTGAGCACCAGCTTTGTGCGCAACAGCCGGAACATTATTTCGATACCTCATAAATTTTACGTACGGCCGTGTAGGGTGCGTTCCTTTTCTTTTTGCCGCGGGCGCTTCTCGACCGACCAGCCGAACTTGCCGATCAGCCTGCCCAGGGTAAAATAATTGCCATGCAGGTAGCAGATGGGCCCGGCTTTTGAAAGCTTAAACGCCCCGGTAGCAGGGTTGATGAGCCCTTCATCGGCGTTGATGGCCACGACCTCGGCAAGAAACATATCATGCGAGCCCAGGGTCCTGATGTCCACAACCCTGCACTCAATGTTGAGGGGCGACTCTTTGATAAGCGGCGCTTGCACCTTCTGCGCCGGTACCGGGATAAGGCCCATTTCCTTGAACTTGTCGAAATCGCGGCCCGACTTCACGCCGCACCAGTCGGTGGCGCGGGCAAGCGCCTCGGTGGTGAGGTTGATGACAAACTCACCCGTCTTCCTGATAATATCGTGGGAATACCGCTCCGGCCGGATCGAAATGGTGCACATGGGCGGGTCCGAACAGACCGTGCCGGTCCAGGCGATGGTGATAATGTTCCAGCCTGTCTGCTGCGTGCCGCAGCTGACCATCACGGCGGGCGCGGGATAAATCATGGTGCCGGGCTTCCAGACGACTTTCTTATTCTTCATACAATTTTTTTCTCCGGTGCCGGAAGGTATAGTAATTGAGATTAAGCAGCCGTGCGGCCTCGCTTTCGTTCCCCCCCGACATGCTCAGCGCTTCATCAATGTAGTTTTTTTCTATGGCCTTCATCGCAGCAGGCAGGTCAAAGCCCGATGAAGTCAGGGCAGGCACGCCGGGACCCGGAGCGGACGCCCCGGCCTGCGCTTTTGCCAGAAACGCTTCAGGCAGAATATTCTCCAGCGCCAGCAGCGGGCCGCGGCCGGTCAGCACGCCCCGCTCGATCACATTGCGCAGCTCGCGCACATTGCCCTTCCAGTCGCGATTGAGCAGCGCCTGCTCGGCCTCGGCTGTGATGCCGGTAAATTCTTTGCCGAACTTGGCGCTGAACCCGATCATGAAATGGCGGGCTATGGGCAGTATATCCTCCGTGCGTTTGCTGAGCCGGGGGATATCGACTTTTATAACGGCAAGGCGGTAGTAGAGGTCGCGGCGGAACCGTTCAGCCTCGATCATCTGCTCGACGTCGCGGTTGGTGGCTGAAATGACGCGGGTTTTCACGCGCTTCTTCTGCGTGCCGCCGACGCGGTAATATTCGCCCTCCTCGAGAAAGCGCAGCAGCTTTGCCTGCGCCTCCAGGCTCATGTCCGCCACTTCGTCTAAAAACAGGGTGCCGCCGGCGGCCTCCTCCACAAGGCCCCGCTTGCCCTTTTCATGGGCCCCGCTGAAAGCGCCTTTCTCATAGCCGAAAAGTTCGCTTTCGATCAGCTCCCGGGGGATGGCGGCGCAGTTGAGCGTTATGAACGGGCCCTTGAAATTGGGGCTTTTGTAATGAATTGCAGCCGCCACCAGCTCCTTGCCCGTGCCGGTTTCGCCGCAGATGAGCACCGGCGTGTCCGGGCTTTGCGCAACAAGATTCACAAATTCCATGACGCTCTGGATCGACTGGCTCTCGCCGATGAAACAGGGGATGTTTTCTTCGAGATAGCGCTCCTGCAGGCGCTGCACCTCCTTGCGCAGGCGCACGGTTTCAACGGCGTTGCGGATGGTAACCAGCAGGGCCTCCATATGCACCGGCTTGACAATATAGTCATAGGCCCCGAGCTTCATGGCGGACACCACGGTTGCTATATCCTCGAATGCCGTGATCATGATCACGACGGTGTCCGGCCTGAGCTTTTTTACCTCCTGCAAAGCCTCAATGCCGTTCATGCCCGGCAGGCCGATATCCAGAAGGATCAGATCGGGCGCCTGCGACCTGACGGCCTCCAGCGCCTTTTCAGCGTCTTCAAAGCTCTTCACGTCATACTCTTTCTGCAGCGCCAGGGTCATGCCGTTGCGCGCTGTCGCCTCGTCATCGACGATAAATAGTGAGTAGGTAAGCATGTCAGCCTTTGCTTGAGGTTTTTGATTTCAGGTTTTTGATTTTGAATTTTGGGCCTTCGGGTCAGCCGCCGGCAGTTCGATGCGGAATTCGGCCCCGCTCCACCTGCTGACCCCGATGCTCAGCGTGCCCCGATGGTCGGTAATGATGCGCTGGCACAGGCTCAAACCTATACCAGAGCCGTCCGACTTTGTCGTGTAAAAAGGGTCGAAAATCTTCGCGCGATCCTGCGGCGGAATGCCCGGTCCCGAGTCGCCCACAGTCACCACAAAATGCCCATCGCTGGCAGACGAGCGCAGCTCAAGATATTTCTCCCCACTCATGCCCTGCATGGCCTGAACGGCATTGGTAATCAAATTAAGCATCACCTGCTCGATCATCTGCAGATCGGCGCGGCACAGCGGCAGGCTTTCTGAAAGCTCCAGGTCCACAGTAATGCCGCTCTTGCGAAGCGTGGCGGTTGAAAGCTTCAGGGCCTCTTCTATGGGCTGGTTGATGTTTATCAGCGAGAGCTTGGGCATGCCGGGCCTGGCAAAATCCATAACGCGGCGGATGACGCCCTCGATTTTGTTCGACGCCCCCTCTATCTCATCGGCGATTGAGAGGAGCATGCCGCGCTCCGGCCCGTCGGCGATGCCGGCCTCGATGCCGTTTTTCAGGGAATACATATAGGAGTTGATGCCGGTAAGGGGATTTCTGATCTCATGGGCGATACCTGCCGTGACACGGCCGAGAGACGCCATTTTTTCCTGCAGCCGCAGGAGCTGCTCCATCTCGACGCGTCCCGAGATATCCCGGACGATGGCAGTATAAAAAACCCCGTTGCGCGAGCGCCAGGATGAGCGGGACAGCTCCATGTGAAATTCGCTGCCGTCTTTGCGCAGGCCCACCATCTCCGACTGCGCTCCATCACTGGGTTGAGGCATAACCTGATCAGCCATCTGCACATACAGGGCGCGAAGGCCCTCGGGAAGCAGCACGGCCGCATCTCTGCCGATCACCTCATCGGCGGTGTAGCCAAAGATATGCTCAGCAGCGCGATTCCAGAAAACAATATGATCCTGGGCATCGACCGAGATAATAGCATCGCTTGCGGTCTGCACGACCGAGCGGAAGCGCTCCTCGCTGCTTTCAAGAGACTCAAGCATGCGGCTGTTCAGAAGCGCAACGGAGGCAAGCTCGCTGAAGGCCGAGGCCATCCTGAGATCATTGTCGGTGAAGCCGCCGGGCTTGTTGACAAGGACAAGCAGCGCCAGCACCTCTCCGCCGATAATAAGGGGCGAACACAGCACAGTGTCAACGGGCGGATGCTGCGCCGCAGCCGGGCCGCCGGAAAAATTCAGCATATCATTTCTGAAGCGGGGAGTGCGCGCTTTGACGGATTCAAGGTATATGCCGGCCAAAGGCATCCCGCCGCTTGATAAAAACCCCGCGGGCAGCCTGACGGCCCCATACTGTAAAGATTGTGCGCCATCAGGGCCGGAGACAATCCTGGCTATGAAGCCCGAGGTTGCGCCGGCAAGCTGCATGCAGAGGTCAAGGATCGATTGAGAAGCCTCAACAAAGCCATGATAGGAGAGCACGGCCCGGGATGCCTGCAGCAGGGCCGCTGTTTCGGCGCCGCTGCGCTGCGACTCCTGCAGGGCTACGCGCAGGGCCGCCTCGGCCTGCTTGCGCACGGCCACCTCCTGGGTAAGTTCCTCCTGCTGCAGGAAAAAATTGCGGACCAGACGTGCAAGGTTTCCGAACTCGGTCTCAGATGAAACAAGACCGCCGATGAGCGATGGGTCGTGAAAATGCAGGCTTGCAGATATGCGCCTCAGAGGAAGGTTGACCCAGAGAATCAGCAGCACCGACAGCAGCAGTATGACAGCCGAAACAAAAGCAATAAGCAGAATAAGCTGATTGCGCGACGTGATCTGTATTTCGCGGGTTAAGGTCGCCTCGCTGCGCACGCGGATCTGCGCAACGGGCCTCTTGTTCCAGCCGTAAACAACCCGGTAAAAGCCGATAACGCCGCTCTTTTCCTCATAGGTCGCCTCCCGGCTCTCCTCCCCCTTGATGGGATGAACCTCGACCTTGCTTTCCGTAATCAGAGAAAGCTCCGTTATATAGTCGCTGTTCCAGAGGCGGCCGACAAACAGATACCCCATAGGCTGAGATGATCGTTCGGTGTCGGCGGCAGGCTGAACCGGCGCGCTGCGCACCTCCAAAAGCCCCTGCGGCGTTAGTACGAAAAAATTACAGAAATAGCTCATGGCAAAAAGGCGGGGAAACATATCACCCTGGGCCGCGATGTCTTCAAAACCCTGCATCTCTGCCGGATGTGCGTTATAGACGGGCCGGAAAGAGGCATCGTAGAGCCACAGGCCGCTTACGTTGAAGCTGGGCATGAAGGCCGAAAAGAAAGATGGCTTTATTCTGCCTCTGCCGGCCACCGCAGCCACTATTTCGTCGCGGCAGCTGAAGTCGTAGGCAAACATCTCCAGGGATGCCTGCTCAAGGCGAAGCACGCGGTCAAACAGCGTGTTTTTCTCGTAAATTTTGCTGCGGATAAGCAGCAGCTCCTGCCGCGCCTCATGTTGCCCGAGCATGACAAACCCGGCCATAAACAGCAGGGTGATGACGACAAGCAGCAGCGTAATGCGGGTCTGTGTTTTCATGGGCAATGCTCTCTTGAGTCTCATTATACACGGAAGCAGACGCAAAAAAATAGTTTCTTTTTTTTTTATTTATGGTAACTTCCATTGTTATTTTATAATCATAAAGGAGATAAACGTGTATTTTCTACTGACATCAACAGCCTATGCAATGGCTCCCGGCGCCGACGGCGGACAGGGCGGTGGCTTCACAGCCATTATCCCCCTGGTTCTGATGTTCGGCATCTTCTATTTTCTGCTTATCCGGCCGCAGCAGAAAAAAGCAAAAGAGCAGCAAAACATGATCAATGAGTTGAAGCGGGATGACACTGTCGTTACGACAGGCGGCATCTACGGTAAAATAACCGGAGTTACCGACACCATCATCACCCTTGAGATCGCGCCCAACGTGCGCATCAGGGTTACCAAGAGCAGCATTGCCGGCAAGGCCTCGACAGAGGTAAAACCGGCTGAAGATAAAAAATAAATAAATACATTATAAGGAGTTCCTGTGATGCAGAGCATGAAATGGCGATCGCTACTGTATGCGGCGATTCTCGCTGTGGCTGTAGTGTACCTGCTGCCGACCTTTGTTAAAATGCCGGCGGGGCTGGAAAAATATCTGCCGAAAGACAAGATAGCGCTGGGCCTTGACCTGCAGGGCGGCATGCACCTTGTCATTGAAGTGGAGACGGAAAAAGCGCTTGCAAACAGCCTTGATCGCTACGCCTCAGATCTCGAAGAATATCTCTATAATGAAAAGATTCCTTTTGACTCGGTCAAGGTCATTGGAGAAACCTCCATCGAGGCGAAAATCACCGAAGCCGAAGCTAAGGAAAAGGTTCGGCAGGTGCTGCAGAAGAATTTCCCCATGCTCAGGGAGCAGAATCTTGATGAGACCAAAGACGGGGTGAACTTTACCCTGCAGATTGATCCCAAAGAAGCAATACAGCTTAAAAAGACGGCCACCGAGCAGGCCCTTGAAACTATCCGGAACCGCATCGACCAGTTTGGCGTGGCCGAGCCCACTATTCAGCTCCAGGGCGAAGACCAGATCGTTATTCAGCTGCCCGGCATCAAAGACCCCAAGCGGGCCATCGAGCTCATCGGCAAAACCGCGCTTCTGGAGTTCAAGCTTGTTGACGAGGGCAACAGCGTTGAGGATGCCCTGAAGGGCGATATCCCGGCAGACTGCGAGCTTCTGTATCAGCGCGAAGTGAATCCCGCAACCGGCGAGGTCAAAAAAACGCCCTTTCTTCTGAAAAAGAAGACCCTCCTCACCGGCGATCGGCTGGTGAATGCACAGGTGCAGATCGACTCGCGCTTCAATGAACCCTATGTTTCTATGGAATTTGACGCGCGCGGCGGCAAAATATTTGAGCGCATAACAGCAAAAAACATCAAAAAGCGCCTCGCCATTATCCTGGACAATAATGTCTATTCCGCCCCGGTCATTCAGGACCGCATCGCAGGCGGCAATGCTCAGATAACAGGCAGGTTCGACATGGAGGAGGCACGCGATCTGGCTATTGTGCTGCGGGCCGGGTCGCTTCCGGCGCCTGTGAAAATTCTCGAAAAACGCTCGGTAGGCCCCTCCCTTGGTCAGGATTCGATTAATCAGGGCATCCGGGCCATGCTTATCGGCTGCCTTGCGGTTATTGTTTTTATGATCCTCTACTACCGGCTTTCGGGCATTGTGGCAAACTTCGCCCTTGTGCTTAATATCGTGCTGCTGCTGGCAGCGCTTGCCGGCGTGAAGGCAACACTCACCGTGCCGGGCCTTGCCGGTATCGTGCTCACAATCGGCATGGCGGTTGACGCCAATGTGCTTATTTATGAACGCATCCGGGAGGAACTGCGCAACGGCAAAACAACCAAGGCCGCCCTTGATACGGGCTATTCCCGGGCATTTATGACTATTTTCGACTCGAACCTGACAACGATGATCTCGGCTATTTTCCTTTTCCAGTTCGGCACCGGGCCGGTCAAGGGCTTTGCTGTCACATTGATCTTCGGACTTCTTGCAAACATGTTCACTGCGGTTGCCGTTACGCGGCTTATCTTCGACTATTTCGTGCTGCAGCGCCGCGTAAAAACCATTAGCATATAAAATAGAAGGGATACCACCGTGGCATTCTTTGAACTGATAAAACCTAATACCAAAATCGATTTCGTCGGCATGATCCGCTACACGCTGGCGCTGTCATGGATAGTGATTCTTGATCGGCATTGTCTCCCTGGTCGTAAAGGGCGGACCGACCTATGGCATTGATTTCAAGGGCGGCACGCTGTTTCAGGTAAAATTCGCCAGGCAGGTCTCAGCGGCGGATATTCGCGCAACCGTTTCCGGCATGGGGACTGAATCAAGCTCCGTTCAGGATTTCGGCGCTGCCACTGAAAATGAATATCTCATCAATATCGAATCCAAGGTAGAGGACCTCGAACAATTTTCCGACCAGTTTAAAGCGGCTTTCGAAACCAAATTCGGCAAAGACAGCTTTGAAATCCGGCGCAGCGAGGCTGTCGGCCCCAAGGTCGGCAAAGACCTGCGGCAAAAAGCCATGCTTGCCGTCCTCTTCTCCTGCATCGGCATGCTTATTTATATGTGGTTCCGGTTCGAGTTGCGGTTCGGCCTGGGGGCGGTGCTCGGGCTCGTGCATGACGTGCTGATCGTGATGACTTTCCTTTCGCTGACCAATACGCCCATCGATCTGACGGTTGTGGCAGCGCTGCTGACCATCGTCGGTTATTCGGTCAATGATACCATTATCATCTGCGACCGCATCCGTGAAAACATGCCCAAGATGACACGCCAGAAATTCAGCGATATTATCAACGTCAGCGTCAACCAGACCCTGAGCCGCACGGTTCTGACCGTCGGTACGACGCTGCTGGCTGCACTGGCGCTTTTTCTTTTCGGCGGCGGCGTTATTCATGATTTTGCCTTTACCATGCTTGTGGGCGTCATCACCGGCACCTATTCATCCGTCTTTGTGGCCTGCCCGGTTGCCATCTACTGGGAAAAGATGTTTATGAATAAAGCGGCAGGGGCCAGAAAATAAATGTTTGCGGCCATGTAAATAGTTCCGGGCATTTTACAGCCTTGCCAACGGGGGCAGCAGACTCTGCAAGCAGCAGAACCCCGCATAGGCATTCATGTTGCAGGAGCGTTTGATTCCGCGAAAAAACGGCGGAGACATACGCTTCTGTTTTTTTAGAACACAGGTACTTTTAGCGGTATTATTTATGATTACTGTTGAACAGGCACTGGAAACAATACTGGCTCATATAAGCGTACTCGGCACCGAGCGCGTGGATATACTTGCAAGCCGCGGCAGGGTGCTCTCTGAAGATATTATTTCAATCCTCAATGTGCCGCCCCTTGATAATTCCAGCATGGATGGCTATGCCGTGCGTGCCAACGATGTGCTGGGGGCTGCACCTGACCATCCGAGAGCTCTTACAGTCGTAGGCGATCTGCCTGCAGGCTACACCGCTCAAGAGCCCCTACAGCCGGGTGAGGCCCTGCGCATTATGACGGGAGCGCCGATTCCGGAGGGTGCAGATACGGTCATTATGCAGGAAAATACGCGGGCACGAGGGCTCGCAGGTTACGATCCTGCAGGCCGAAAAGCCCGGAACCAATGTACGGCGCGCAGGCGAGGATATTAAAAAAGGCGCTCTCCTTTTTCAGGCGGGAACCCTTGTGCGGCCGGCACATATCGGCATCATGGCATCCATCAAGCGGGCCATGGTTTCGGTGTACCAGCGGCCGCGCGTTGCCATACTGTCAACGGGCGACGAGCTTGTTGACATTGATGAGGAGCTGGGGCCCGGAAAAATTGTTACCAGCAACTCCTACTCGCTGGCCTCCCTTGTTGAAGATGCGGGCGGCATGGCGATCATGCTGGGCATAGCCCGCGACACGAAAGAAGCCCTGCGCAGCCGTATGCTTGAAGGACTCCATGCCGACATCATCATTTCTTCGGGCGGCGTATCCGTCGGCGATTATGATTTTGTAAAAGACGTGCTGCAGGAACTCGGCGCGGACATGAAATTCTGGAAAGTGCTGATGCGGCCGGGTCAGCCGCTGGCCTTCGGCGTCATCGGCGGCAAACCCGCCTTCGGACTTCCCGGCAATCCCGTGTCGGCCATGGTATCATTCGAGCAGTTCGTGCGGCCCGCCATGCGCAAAATGAGCGGTCACACAAAGCTGTTCCGTCCGCTCATTGAGGCTGTGGCACAGGAAGATGTGACGGGCAGACCGGGAAGAAAATTTTTTGTTCGCTGCAGGCTGGCGCAAAAGGATGGGCAGTGGCATGCCACCACCACCGGCGAGCAGGGCTCGGGGATATTAAGGTCTATGGCAGAGGCTTCAGGCCTTATGGTCGTGCCGGAAACAGCCGAGCGCATTAAGACAGGCGACCGGGTGAAGGTGCAGGTGCTTGATCCGGAATTGGGCTACAGCGAAACGCCGCAGTATTAAGTCCGGCACGGTCCTTCAAGAAACTCGAACGTATAAACCATGTATCAGCATTGATCACTACAGGAGACAGGTCATGGCAGAACCTTTTGTAAACCTCAAACGCACCAGTTACTGCGGCGATTTGCGCAAAAGCCATGTGGGGCAGCAGGTTACACTCCTCGGGTGGGTGCACAGCCGTCGCGACCACGGCGGCCTTATATTTGTCGATCTTCGCGACCGGACAGGACTGGCGCAAATCGCCTTTCACCCCGACGCAAGCGCTGCAGCCCTTGAAAAGGCCCATGGCCTTCGCAGTGAATATGTTATCGCCGTGAAGGGCACGGTCAATACCCGGCCGGAAGGCACGGTTAACCCTGATCTTCCCACCGGCGAGATCGAGGTGCTTGCAACCGAGCTCGTTATTCTCAACGAATCGCTGACGCCGCCATTTGAGATATCGGACCGCTCGGAAGCCACGGAAACCCTGCGCCTGAAATACCGCTTTCTTGACCTGCGACGCCCAAAAATGCAGCAGATTTTTATTGCGCGGCACCGCATGTGCCAGCTCATCAGAAATTATTTGAGCGCTCAGAATTTCATGGAATTTGAAACGCCCATGCTCACCAAGAGCACGCCCGAGGGCGCCCGCGACTATCTGGTGCCGAGCCGCGTCGAGGCCGGCAGCTTCTATGCCCTGCCCCAGTCGCCGCAGCTTTTCAAGCAGATACTCATGGTGTCGGGCTTTGACCGCTATTTCCAGATCGTGAAATGCTTCCGCGATGAGGACCTGCGCGCTGACCGGCAGCCCGAGTTCACGCAGGTTGATCTTGAAATGTCCTTCATTGATGAAGAAGATATTTACGGCTTGCTTGAAGGGCTGATGAAAAATCTGTTTAAGGAAATTCTTGCCCTCGATGTGGCGACGCCTTTTCCGCGCCTCTCATATCAGGAAGCCATGGACCGCTTCGGTTCAGATAAGCCCGATACGCGCTTCGGCCTTGAGCTTGTCGATCTCAACCCGGCTCTCAAAAACTCCGGGTTCAAGGTGTTTGCCCAGGCAATCGAAAAGGGCGGTGTTGTAAAGGGCATTACCGTGAAGGGTGCGGATTTTTCCCGCAAGGACCTCGACGAGCTTGTGGAAGTTGCCAAAACCTACGGCGCAGGCGGCCTCGTCTGGATTAAAATCAATCCCGACGGCTGGCAGTCGCCGGCGGCGAAATTTCTCTCCGATACGGAAAAGGCCGATATTGCGCGCATCATGGGCGCCGAAACAGGCGACGTGCTGGTAATGGTGGGCGATGCGTCCTTCACCACGGCCTGTACGGCTATCGGCTATGTGCGCCTGCATCTTATTAAAAAGCTCGGGCTTGAGCCTTCGGAAAAATTCAAGTTCACCTGGGTCAACAAGTTCCCCCTGCTTGAATACAGCAAGGAAGACAAGCGCTGGGTGGCCATGCACCACCCCTTCACCTCGCCCCTTGAAGAAGATATGGAGCATCTTGACTCTGAGCCGGGCCGGGTGCGCGCGCGGGCCTATGATCTTGTCATGAACGGCAGCGAAATCGGCGGCGGCTCTATTCGTATCCACCGCCAGGACGTGCAGTCGAAAATGTTCAGCCTGCTCGGGATTCAGCCCGATGAGGCAGAGGTAAAATTCGGCTTCCTGCTGGATGCGCTCAGGTTCGGCGCGCCGCCCCACGGCGGACTTGCACTCGGGCTTGACCGCATGGTCATGCTGATGACCGACTGCGAATCGATCCGCGATGTTATCGCCTTCCCCAAAACGCAAAAGGCCGCCTGCCTCATGTCGGGCGCGCCGTCGCCGGTAGACAACAGGCAGCTTCGCGAGCTGCACATTAAAACAAATCTCCCGCCGAAAGAAGCAAAGGAGTAAAAAAAAGGAGGCCAAAAGGCCTCCTTTTTTTTACTGCACCTGCTCTTTTAGGGAAACCTTAGGCTCTCTGGTTTAAGATGTTTCCATTGACTCACAAACACCCTCGTCCTATATTCACCCCAACTTAAAACGCATTCCTATTGATTGCTTCAAGACATAAGCAAAAAAAAGAGCTGAAATCATGAGCTGCGCTGACGATATTTTTCAATTCCCCTGTGAGTTTCCCATCAAAATCATGGGTAACAAATCCGATGATTTCAGTACGATGGTAGTCAGGATTATTAAAAAAAATCTTCATGGTAAAAGTGAAATAACCATTGATAGCAGACTCAGCAGTGGAGACAAGTACCTATCCATCACCGCGACTATTACTGCGCAAAGCCGGAAGCAGTTGGATGCAATTTATCAGGAATTATAAAATAATACACAGGTTGTGATGCTTTTGTAAAACGCTCCATTGAAACCCGTGACAATGCCGAGCGATTGGGAATAACGGAGCCGGCAGTCCTTTAACCACAATACCACACTAATTTTATTGCATAATTTATGATTGGGAAGCTGTTATTTCCTGGTTTTTTATTTGCCCAGCATGAGAGCCGTAGTGTGGAGTTTTACTGAGCAACCTACCTCCACTACAGAATGAAACGATCAGCTTTTTGATAGCCGTTATCTGGTGATAGGGTGGTATTTTTTTCTGGATCATAAGGTCATAATGCATGGTCTCCTTTTGGTTACCTGTATTATGGTGCAACGATACTTTTTTTACGTTTCGCCAACGGAATCTGTGGATTAAAGGGCGCTATTTTGGGATAATGTCGGGAAATGGCCTTTTAATAGACTACGGCTCGTCTCCGGTTAACGTTTGTGACAGAAAGTATTGATTACGGCGCACGAACTGATCTGTCAATTGCTTTTTTCTTTCATTAATTTACTAAGGAATAAGGAATATGAATGAGTTCAATACGATTAAAGAAACATTTGACAAGATTTACGGCTCATTGCCAATTCCCATCTTTCTGTTTGACGAAAAAGCAAAGCTGGTAAATGCAAACCAGGCATTCCTTGCTCTCTCAAAGGCAAGCGCATCTGACCTTTCGAGCCTTTCCGTCTCTTCTTTTTTTGAGGTGCTAAAAACATACCGTTTCCCGGTTCCAGACCGCTATGTCACGGAGCTTACCAGTTTAAGCGGCGAGGTTATTCCGGTTGAACTCAATTATACAAAATTTATTGGGGCTGACGATTATGCCAAGGGCTGCATTGTTTTTTTAACTGATTTGCGGGAAAAAAATAAACTGCAGGAACATATACATCAATTATCTATTGAAATGGACGCCCTTAACATTCAACTTGCAGGGGAAGAACCGGATCGGGCGCTGCTGGAGAGAAAGAAACTTGAACAGCAGCTAAAAGATGAAAAAGCATTTCTTGAAAATATTCTTGAATCCTGTGGCGATGGAATAATAATTTTTGATGGCAAGGGAACAATAACTCGCGTAAACGAGGCCTTTACTAAAATTACAGGAAAAGAAAAAAATGAAATAAAAGGAAATTTTAGTTCTTTGGGTCCTTACGAAGGAACATTTAAATCAACCACCGGTGAAATGATTATCCTGGAGCAGTCTTATCGTGAATATATCTACTCCCAAGTCGAGACATTCATTAAGCTTAAAGACGGTGAAAAAATTGAGAACTGGGAACTCTATGTTTTTAATAAGAAGGGCGAAGTTGTCCCTTTGGATGCTACAGCAACTGTGCAACGAAACGCTTCAGGCCTCATGACAGGCTCGGTTTGTGTCTTGCGGGACAGCACTGAAAGGAAAAAAGCGGAGAGAGCCATTAGTGAGGCGTATCAGTTTCGCAGTCAGTTTTTTACTAATATTACCCATGAATTTCGCACTCCGCTCACACTGGTACTCGGGCCTATCGAGGAAATTCTGCGTGGTGCCTTAGGGACAATCAATAAATCAATTTCAGGACAGCTCACCGTTGCCATGATGAATGCCAGACGATTGCTGAAATTGATCAACCAGCTGCTTGATTTCAGCATGCTGGAGTCAGGAGCTAAAAATATAGTTTTTGAAAAAAAGGATCTGAAAAAATTTACGGCTGCAATACTTGATTCTTTTGCGATTGTTGCAAAAAAGAAACATATCAAACTTAATTTTAATGCTGAGCCTGATATTCCTCCTGTCCCTATCGATTCAGGCAAAATGGAGAAAATTCTTTTTAATCTTATCGGAAACGCTTTCAAGTTTACACCTGCAAGGGGCTCTATCAACGTTACTATTATAAATCAGGTTGGATTCAGGCCTGGGACAGACTGGAATGAAATGGTTGCGAATGACTCCAATATACGAAGTGCAGTTCCGGAAGGCAATTGTGCAAAAATATCAATTCATGATACCGGCATCGGCATAAAAGAAGAAGATTTGACAA
This sequence comes from uncultured delta proteobacterium, assembly GCA_963804955.1. Taxonomy (GTDB): domain Bacteria; phylum Desulfobacterota; class WTBG01; order CAIYCZ01; family CAIRTM01; genus CAIWCT01. Next base: position 204,991 of record CAWDSQ010000014.1, read on the forward strand.
AAATATTTGATCGCTTCAATCAGGGCAGTCTCTCTTACAATCATAGACAGGCAGGAGCAGGTATCGGCCTTGCCTATGCTAAGGAGTTGACAGAGTTTATGGGCGGGCACATCACCGTTAAAAGTCGGTATGGGAAAGGGTCTACTTTTTCAATATATCTTCCCATGGATAAACCGTTCATTAATAAAGAAATTGATACGCTGACATCTACCGAGGAATTGTCATTGCAGGCTGCTGTAGAGCTTTCTGATATTTATCAGGGAGAAGACAGCATGCCGGATTGTGTCAGCGGTACCAAGCCCCTTATTTTTATCGTTGATGATAATCCGGATGTTCGCCAGTATATCTCGGGTATTATAATAAAGGACTATGATTTCATAACTGCAAGCAATGGCAAAGAAGCTTTGCAAAAGCTTGAGACACATCTCCCGGATGTCATTCTGTGCGATATTATGATGCCCGAGCTTGATGGCCATGAGTTATTAAAGCGCGTTAAAGCAACGCCCGGCCTGCAGGAAATACCCTTTATATTTTTGACTTCCCGGGCAGAAACCACCATGAAGATCGAAGGTCTTGAAAAAGGTGCGGATGATTACATTGTAAAACCCTTCAACTCTCTTGAGCTCCTTGCGAGGATCAAATCGCTTTTACGAATCAGGGATTTGCTCCGTAATGCTGAGGTACAGGAAAAGCGAATAGATATCCTCACCCAGAAGCTTCAAAAGAAATATAACTATGGAAACATTATCGGCAGCGCTCCCTCAATGCGAAAGATTTATCAGCTCATCGAGGCAATAAAAGACAGTGATTCAAATGTGCTCATTACGGGGGAGACCGGCACAGGCAAAGAGCTTGTTGCCAATGCAATCCATTACAACAGTCTGCGGAAAAATGGTCCCCTGGTATCGGTAAACTGTGGAGCAATTCCGAAAGAATTGATGGAGCGTGAGTTTTTTGGTCATGTAAAAGGGGCCTATACTGGCGCCGCTGATTCTCGCAACGGATATTTTGCAGAGGCGGACAAGGGAACCCTGTTTCTCGATGAGATTGGAGAATTGGACAAAGACTTGCAAGTGAAATTGCTGCGGGTGTTGGAACGGGGAGAAATGATGAGAGTCGGTGATTCCAAGCCAATCAAAATTGATGTTCGTCTCATTGCTGCTACAAACAAAAATTTACTTGCCGAAGGGCAAAAGGGCGCTTTCAGAGAAGACTTGTATTACCGAATTCATGTAATACCCATACACCTTCCGCCGCTCAGGCATCGTACAGAAGATATACCAATGCTGATCGACCACTTTCTGAATAATTTACAGGAAAGATTAAAAAAAGAGATGCCGAAAGTTACAGAAAAAGAATTGACGCTCTTTATGAACTATTCATACCCCGGCAATGTACGTGAACTGGAAAACATCATGGAAAGATTTTTTCTGCTGGGCGGTGATGTTTCAAATCTCTTTAATGAGCACTCAGCTGATGCGGATTTGTTCCCTGAAAAGGGGACATATGATGAACTTTTTTCTGCTTCAGACCCCTTGAAAACAGCTGTTCAAAAAGCAAAAGAGCACATTGAAAAAAATATTATTTTTTACACATTAAAAATCTGCAATAATAATTATGTACAATCAGCAAAGAAGTTAAAAATAAGCCGTGCGTATCTTTATGAAAAAGTAAAGAAGTATAGAGACGCTAAAGAACAGTAGCCGTCCATATTTTATGGACAATGTCCAGGTTTTGTTGAATTTTAAAATATATTGTTAAATCAATTGGTTATATGCAGTATCTTTTTTTTCTGTTCCTGCCAATAAGTACATCTTTTGACCTGACCCATTAACACTGCCTGTATCATTCAACCTAACTACCTGTAATACAATTCCATTTTAAACAATAAAGCACTCGGCATGTTTTTTGAATCACGACTACATGACTTTGAAATTTTTTTTGTATTTCTTAAAATATGCAGAAGGGAGCTGTAAAAAACATGAAGTTGTTAGCCACTGGTCATATTGGAAACGTTGAGATTAAAAACCGTATCGTTATGGCGGCAATGGGCGCTCATGGGCTGCATGAGCCTGACGGAGACTGGGGTGACCGTTATATTGCCTATTATGAGGCAAGGGCCCGTGGCGGAGTTGGCCTTATTACAACCGAGGCAACCTTCGTTTCCCAGGCACTGGAGCCTTTTGCAAAAAATTTGTTTAATGTGGCATCTGATAAACATCTGTCTTCAATGCGACGCCTTTCAGAAGCACTGCATACCTACGACTGCAGGCTGAGCATACAGCTGACCGCAGGGTTTGGCCGGGTTGTTCCGTTTCCTACAGTCCCGGAAGGTGTAAAGCCGGTTTCAGCCTCAGAGAACAAGTATTTTTATTTCCCCGACGACCCTGAATGGACAACCAGAGAGATAACGACTGAAGAAGCAGAGGCTCTTGCCAAGGCTTTTGGCTACGCTGCCAGACGCTGCCGGGAAGCAGGAGTTGACTGCGTTGAACTGCACGGGCACGAAGGGTATCTAATGGATCAGTTCATGACCGGCCTCTGGAACCGGCGCACTGACCGGTATGGCGGATCCCGCGAAAATCGGCTCACCTTTGCACGAGAATCAATCGAGGCAATACGGCGCGAAGCAGGTGCTGACTTTCCGATTATCTACCGCTATGGCATTACCCATTATCTTGAGGGCGGTCGGGAAGAAGAGGAAGGGCTCTGGATTGCCGGAGAGCTTGAAAAAATGGGGGTAGCGGCGCTGCATGTTGATGCCGGCTGCTATGAAACGCACTGGTGGCCGCACCCGCCGCAGTATGCTCCTCATGGTTGTTTAGTAGACCTGGCAGGAAAAGTTAAAAAGGTCAGTAGCCTGCCGGTTATTACCGTGGGTCGTTTACATTACCCAAATGTGGCTGAAAAAGCACTTGTTGAAGGAAAAGCCGATTTTGTAGCTATCGGCAGGGGACTTCTTTCTGACCCTGAATGGGTAAATAAGGTTCAGAGCGGCAGGACCAATGAGATTATTCCCTGCCTGGGATGTCATGAAGGCTGCAAGTGGCAGATGATTGTCGGAGAACCCACAAGCTGCTCGCTCAATCCAACCACCGGGCATGAATTAGATCGGCAACTTATTCCGCTGAAGCAGAAACGTACTCTCCTGGTGGTCGGCGGCGGACCGGGTGGTGTTGAAGCAGCCCGTGTTGGCGCAGCGCGTGGTTTTGACGTTACTCTTTGGGAGGCCTCGGACCGGATGGGTGGTAATCTCTGGATCGCTTCAAAGCCTGACTTCAAGCATGACCTTGCAGATTATGCAACTTATCTCAATGGACTCGTACAACGTTTGCCTATAAGTGTTGTGCTAAATAAAAAGGCCACAGCCGGGGACATCAAAAACTTCGGGGCTGATTATGTCATCATTGCCACCGGAGCCGCCATGGAACCCCCGCCCTTTGACGGTGAGAACATACTGGCGGCAACTCAGGTCTTGAGCGGCAGGGAGCCGCAAGGAGAAAAAATACTGGTCATGGGCGGCGGAATCATCGGATGTGAAACTGCGATTTATCTGGTGCAACAGGGCATGCAGGTTACCATCAGTACCAGGGGTGATGCTGACGCACTGGCTAGCGACCACTTTGACCACAATAATCGCGAAATGCTTTTACTAATGATAAAGGATGCCTCTATCAATGTACTGCCGAGAACGTTTCCCGTAAGACTTGAAAACGATGGTGTGGTAGCCAGGCAAAACGGTACAGAGAAGAAGATTGCAGTGGACAGTCTTGTTTTTGCAGGTCGTTTCATAGCGGAGAATAGTCTTAGCACTGCCATAGGTACCAGTCAGAATATTTTCAGCATAGGTGACTGCGTGGAGCCCGGTCGGATTATGGATGCCGTGTGGGGAGCTTTTAAGGTCGTACGGGAAATTGAACAATAATTCATGTTTTCATCTTTTTTTTAATTGCAGATAAACACTCGTGCTGCAGGCACAAAAGAGAATATTTTGCCCCTTTAAATGCGAATGCTGTTGAACCAATAAACTAGTTTATAGCTTTAATAATGAAAAAAGATCAATCAATCATCGAACGTCATATGGAGCAACTGCTCTTTGATATCAAGCGTGGTTTTTTACAGTTTGTTGTGCTTTCGCTAATAGCGCAAGGACCAAAATACGCCTATGAAATAAAGCACCAGGTATATCAGGTCACCGGCGGTGCTTTTGATATCGATCTTAATAATTTATATAAAAAATTAAGGTCTCTTGAGAAGGAGAAGATTTTAAAAAGCTCTGAAAAACCTTCGGTCCAGGGGGCAAACAGAAAGTATTACTCGCTTACTACTTACGGAAATAAATTTTTTAGTGAAGTTTTGACACGGATGAAGCCTGTCATTGGTTTATTTTATGGCAGAATGCAAAACATTTTATCGGACACAACTGAAGGAACAAAATGATTGACAATACCGAGAACACCATCAGAAAACCAGTTGTTGTAGCGGGCGCTACAGGAAGGGCTGGCAGATGTATTATAAAAGAATTGTTGCACAGAGGGTATCGGGTACGCGCTCTGCTTGTGCCTCCCTTTGATCCGCCAAATCCATCAGGTCTCATCCATCCCGATATAGAGTTAGTACAGGGAAATCTTGCTTCAACTGCATCTCTTGAAATGCTTATGGAGAATGCCGACTATGTGATAAGTGCGATTGGGTCAAAAAAACCGTTTAGCAAAAAGGAAAACAACCAAATCGATAACCTGGGTAATCAGAACATTGCAAGAGCTGCACAGTCAAAGGGATTGCAGCATTTGGTGGTTATCTCTTCAACGGGCGTTGGCAACAGCAGGGGGGCTGTGCCATGGCTGTACCGCATAGCAATGGGACCTGTACTTAGAATGAAGGAAAAGTCTGAAAATTTCATCAGGACATGCGGCATTACCCATACAATTATCCGACCAGGAGGATATACGGAAAAAGAATTACCGGATACTGTTGTTTTCGGGGAGGGCGGTAAAATTTCCGGGCTGGTAAAAAGAGAGCAAATTGCCCGTGTATGTGTCGATGCATTATGCAACCCGGCAATGAAAAACAGAACTTTTGAAGTTGTCAATGCGGCAAAGCTCAAGGAGGAACGACGTAAATTTGTCATAACAGTTTGACGGTAATCTTTTTCATTACAGTCTGATCCAGACTATTAACTAAAAAAGCAGCAAACTCACAGTGTAAAGGCTGGTTGCTGCCTTATACATAGTTTCCAGGGTATGTGTAAGCCCCTAACAGCAGCAGTACGTAAACTGCTGACATTTTAAGTTAATAATTTCTAAAAAGGATCAGCGACAGTGAAAAAATTTGCTGAATTTATTGTTCGTAAGCGCTTCCTGATTATAGTCATTATCGGTATTGTCACCGGTTTTTTCATGTATGAGCTTACCAATCTTTCGGTAAAAACAATCTTGTCCGATCTGCTGCCCCAGAACCACACCTACATAAAAGTCCATAATAAAATCAGGAGTATTTTTGGCGGTTCCAATCAGGTCCTCATTATGGTCCAGGTTCGAACGGGTGATATTTTCAATCAGGATACGCTCTCTAAGATCCAATGGATAACCCGCGAGCTTGAAAAAATACCCGGAGCTGATCCCTACAAAATAAGCTCCATTGCCGTATCAAAAATGAAGACCTTTAAATATACCTCGGGAACCATGCAGATTGATCCGCTTATGTACCCCGACATTCCGGGCAATGAGCGGGAAATGGATACACTGCGCGATAATATATACAGCAATCCACGGTACTACGGGCAATATGTATCCTATGACAGTAAAAAGAGCCTTATCATGGTGGATTTTCTTGAAGAGGATATCAACTACCGTACGGTGTTCAATGAGCTCAGTCGTATCAGGCAGCATACCGAGGATGGAAATCATCTCGTCAGCATTGCCGGCGAGCCTATGCATATGGGCTATATTGACCAGCTTATGAGCCAGGTTATGTTTGTGCTCGGCATAACGGTTTTCTGCATCATCATAGTGTTATTTATATACTATAGAAACATACGGGCAGCGGTCCTCCCGGTATTGTCTGCTGCAATCAGCGCTGTATGGGGATTGGGCTTTATGGCCCTTGCAGGATTCAACCTCGATCCCCTTATTCTGGTTTTGCCATTTCTCATTTCACTTATGGCCGCACGCCATTCCATGCAGTGCTTAAGCCGTTATCTGGAAGAGTATGCGCACGTTCAAAATACGCAGACTGCGGCAGTAACGACGATTGCAAGCATGTTTTTGCCGGGCCTTACAAGTATTATTACCGATGCCCTGGGCATTGCCCTGGTTGCTGTTGCGGTCATACCGGTGTATACCAACATTGCCATTGCATGCAGTTTCTGGTTCATTGCAACAGTTATTGTATCCGTGATTTTTACTCCGCTTACTCTATCATTCATTCCGGAAACAGAACGGCTCAGGAAGTATATGAGGAGAGTGCTGACTCGGGAACGTCAGGACTTTCGTGACAGATTTCTCGGCTGGCTTGGAGGCTGGCTACCCCGGCGGGGGAAATGGTATGTTGTTGCGGTTACCGTAGCAACGACTATCATAGGACTTTATTACGCTCAGCAGATAACCATTGGGGATTTTATGCCCGGGTCTTCCATCTTATGGCCTTTTCATCGATACAACAAAGATGCATTCAGAATTACATTCAGCATGCCTTTGCTCAATCCTCTTTATATTATTCTGGAGAGCGACGGGGGGGGATTTGATGATGAAAAAGGCGGCGGATTTGTTACACAGGCTTCAACGCTCAGGGAGATGAACAGGTTTACACGGTATATGATGCAGCATGACCGCGTGATGTTTGGCATGTCAATAGTCAGTACTGTTCCAAGATATTTAATGTCAACCTATGAGGATGATCCCCAGTGCTTTCATCTCCCCCGGGAAGATGAAGCCCTTCATTTTATTACCCGCCGTCTTCTGCACTCAGGTGAGCCCGGCACCTGGGATAAGTATGTGGACACGGAAGAAACCTATGCAAATATAGTAGTCTATTGCCGCGATAAAATGCCGAAAACCATTGAAAGCGTGTTTCAGCACATACAGGACTATATAGCCAAAAATCCCGGTCCGCCGGGAGGAAAGTACCGGTTAGCCGGCGGCGCTGTCGGGGTACAGGCTGCAGTTCGCGAAGTCATTGCGGATTCCCAGCTATTGATTCTCATTCTTGCATTGACAGGGGTGTGGCTGTTCAGTGCGCTTGAATTCAAGTCAATCACTGCAGGGCTTATACTTACCATACCTCTTGCCATTTCCAATGTCCTTACGTTTGCCCTCATGGCTGCCTACCAGATAGGTCTCACGGTTAATACCTTTCCGGTTGCTTCCGTAGGCATTGGGCTGGGGGTGGATTATGGCATCTATTTTGTAGGCCGGCTGATAGAAGAGAAAGAAAAAGGAGGGACACTGACCGAAGCGATATACAGGGCAATAACCACCAACGGCAAATCTATTATTCAGATAGCAACAACTCTTACGCTCGGACTTGTTTTGTGGGCATTTTCACCTTTAAAATTCCAGGCAGAGATGGGCATTCTGCTGGCTATTCTTTTATTCCTGAATATGCTCGGGGCTCTTTTTCTTGTGCCGGCGCTTATCTGCATTCTTAAACCAAAATTTCTAACTACTATTTATCCTCCTCCTCAGACGCAGGAAAAGCAATGTGCATAACAGGAGATATCGCTGAGCGACAGTTGATTTACCAGCATATGCAAAACAAACAATAAGGTAAGGGGGACTTCCTATGAAAAAAAAAGTTTTTATTATGGGTGTCATCGCAGGGATGCTGGTAATCTTTTCTGTGCTGCCCCGGAGGTGCGCTGCTACTCTATTCTTTTTGAATGAGGACCTCAGGGTAAAGGGGAGCCTGTATGAATTCATGATTTACCGAACAAAATTCAACCCGGATGAACACTACTACCGGGATACCAGATTTGGTCTTATGCGTACTAAAGGCACCCTTGAGCTGTTGTATAAAGCGGTTGAGAATGACAAGCTTCAAGTAAATCTATTCGGGTTTTTTCAGTACTGGCGGGAAGCAGTACCTGACTTTGATGATGAGTACCGTCACAGTATAGCATCGGATAGCAGAAAAGGATATCAGGGGCCTTTCTTTGATCAGGATGACTGGATCAATGAGGCTTATGCGGATATTTACTCTGGACCATGGAACATTCGCCTCGGGAAACAGATCGTGTTCTGGAGCGAGGTAGAGATGGTGCGAACCATTGATCGTATCAATCCCCTTGATTTGCGCTATACCACCCCCGGAATTGACCCGTGGGACGAAATGAAGCTTGGGCTGTGGATGATGCGTGGCTTCTATAATTCTACTCTGCCGGGTCAGCTTGTTTTCGAAGGGATATGGATTCCGGGTGATTTTGAGGCGGTCAGGACTCCCACCGACGGCACCAGCATGGCCGGTGGCGTTGTTAAACCTCAGGGGCCTAAGGGCAGCTGGCCCAGGCCATTCGGCCAGAAAGCATTATCCGACCTTTTGTTTGAGCGGTCAAAACCGGCTTGGACCCTCAGCAATTCATCCTGGGCTTTAAGAGTCAGGGGCAATTCACCGGTCAGCCTTTTCAGAGAGGATTATCTGCTTGACTGGACAGTGAGCTGGTTTCACGGTATGGACACCAGTCCCGTCGCCCGCACCAGCACCCTCGGTGAACCCAGCGTAACCAATCTAAACCCTAAAACCCTGAATGGCCTTATGGGCAGGAATGCGGTGAGCCGTGTCTTCGGTCTGAAGCTCCCGCAGGCGCCGCATTACAGGCTTTTCAACTACAAATTTTTTGATGCACTCGGGGCAAGCTGTCAAAGCTTCGTACCGGCATTAGATTCGGTTGTGCGCGGGGAGTTCTCTTATGAAATCGGCGTTCCCATCAACACAACATTTCCAAAGAGCGTTGAACCATCGGGCGACTTCATAACCGGCAACTCCGAACGTAACCAGGTGAATGTCGGTATTACTATTGATAAACCCGTTATCATCCCGTGGTTCCAGGAACGCGGGTGGGCCGCATTTGATTGTTCGTTCGGCTGGAGTGCGCAACGGCGGCTCGGCGATGTCAGTCGCAGATGGTCATCGTTTGGCTGGGGGGACCGGTCCCAGAACAATTTTTCGGTACTGATTAAAGGCAAATTTTATCATGAAGAGATGCGGCCGGTAATGCGTTTTTTTTACAATACCCGCAACTGGGGCTACGGCGTTCTAGCCTGTCAGTATGCGCCTGGAGAACATATGCGCTATGAAGGAGGATATATGTGGCTTTTTGCCAAGGATCCGAGCGATTCAAGTGAAGCCTCAAGCGAAAACGGTGATTTGCTCTATTTACGTATCGGGTACGAGTTTTAACCGCACACAACATATCCACAGCTAAGGAGGATAGTATGAAAAAAGTTTTCACAGGAATGATTATTTTATTTCTATTCTGGTGTATCAGTCTTACACCGGGTTTTGCCGGGGAAGTAAATTTTCCAACCCGCAGCTATGAAGGTGAAGAGCTTGCAAAAGTGCGCGAGTGGGAAAAGACCTGGGCCGGCAAAAAAGTATCTACTGAAAATATTGATCAGGTCAATGAATTTCTTCATGAAGCTGTAGTAAAAGTCCTCAAAAATCCTAAGGGGTTCGGTGCGGAGTCTTTGTGGTTCACTATTGCGCCGTATCGGCCATATGCAGTCTCCTCCGGCATGATTGCCGCCACAAAAAAATGTGCGCCTGCAAGCAAGCTTGATAACGAAGATATGCTGGCAGGGTATAGCGATGTTGCCGGAATCCCCTTTCCACAGCCAAAATCAGGCCTTGAGATGGCATGGAATTTTGCAGGCAATTCCAAAGGTGACAGTCACCGGGAAAAAAATATCGGAGATGTTGTTAACTGCGGGCAAAAAACCGAGCGGCATGCAGAAATGACCCGCTCGGAGCTGTACTGGATCGGAAGAGTAGATTCCGATCCGCGCCCCCGCATCCCTGCACAAGAAAACCCGAGGGGCATAGCACGATCATGGTTTCAGCGCAATCAAGCCCCGGTTGATTTTATTGACATGTCAGTACTTGAACTTAAATATATTGACCATAAAAAGCAGGAAGATCTATGGGTCTACACACCGATGTTCAGAAGGATCAGGCGTTATACGGCAAGCCAGCGTACTGACTCAATTGATGGCACCGATATGATCTATGACGATCAGGACGGATGGTACACCCATCTTACCGGCAACACCTATGATTTTAAAGGCCGGGCGGATCTTCTTGTTGCACGGCATCAGGATGCCGGTCAACTCCAGAGGGTCAAAGGCCAGGCTTTCTGGAACGGTATACAGCGCGAACGGGTTAATCACTGGGTCGTTGAAGTTAAAAGCAAGGAGCCGGGATATGTGTACAGCAGACAAATATGGTATCTGGACCCGGAGAACTGGCAGATGAACTTCAAGGTAATGTACAATCGCAAGGGTGAACTCTGGAAACTGTATGAACTGTTTTATGATGAGCATGCTACCGCATGTGGTGAAAAAACCTCGATATTTACTGCCGAGCAGTCGCTTGATGTGATTCGCCAACACGGCAGCCCCAATATCCGTGAAGTGACGGACGTGGGAGCATATATACGGCCTGATTTTTTTCAGACACAGAGCCTTAACCAAAAATCGTATTAAACAAACAATGAGCAGTCAAAGCTATTGTCGAAGGTTATCATGGTGAGAAAAATACAAATAAAAATGTTTCTTATACCGACTGTGCTTGTCCTGGTTTTAGGCTGTGACAGGTTTGACCGTTCCAAGATACAAATGCCGGCCTTCAACTTTGTCACGAGGGAAAATCTGCACAGCATTGCCCGGGTTGATAAACAGCATATCTGGGTGAGCGGTAATTACGGGACTATACTGTACAGCGCCGATGGCGGAAAGACATGGGAAAAGCAGGTCAGCGGCATCGCCGAGGAGCTGCTGGGATGCATATCGTTTGTTAACCCTCAAGAGGGCTGGGCTGCCGGCGTCAGGGGAACAATTGTTCATACGGCTGACGGAGGAAAAACCTGGGCAGTGCAGCCAAGCGGTATTGAACAGGATATCCATGATATCTTTTTCCTGGACACGCACTATGGCTGGGCTGTTGGCGAGAGCGGAACAGTTTTGCATACGGACGACGGGGGCAGGCGCTGGAAACGACAGAGAGAGCCTGAAGACAAATACTTTAATGATGTTTTTTTTGTTGATAGAAAAACGGGATGGATCGCCGGCGAATTCGGAACAATCCTGCATACTGCCGACGGGGGGTTAACATGGCAGCCACAAGAGTGTTCTGACCTTGCTGCTGTTTTCAAAGATGCCGAATGGGATAGGCCGCTGCCGGCGTTGTACGGAATGTGTTTTATTGATGAAAACCGGGGATGGATCGTCGGGATGGATGGTGTCATCCTGAGGACGGAAAATGGCGGAAAGATATGGTCACTGGAAAAGCCTGTTTCCGACAAGCCCCTGTACTCTATTATAATGCGTGGCGCACAAGGATGGGCGGTTGGAAACGATGGTTTTTATTTGATGACCGAGAATGGCGGTGATACATGGTCGGTAAAAGACCAGGCTCTAAAAACCAGATTTTGGCTGCGGGCGGTGTCCTTTCAAGATGATAAGCGAGGGCTTATTGTGGGCGCCCAGGGAACCATTGCGCTTACTGATGATGGAGGCTTTTCCTGGAAGCTCATATCAGGCTACAGCTACGATATGAAAGAATTCGGGCTGGCCGATTTCTAAAGTTAATGTCCGTTATTTTGAAGGAGCATGTTATGAACAGACTAAAGGTGAACAAGCTAATCTGTATTATTCCCTTGGCTGTTTTTCTTCTGCTGGGTTCATGGTCTTGCGGGTTTCGCAAGGAGAAAATCGGGGTACTGTATGTGCTCCACGGCGGCATGGAGACCAATAATTCTCAAGGCATGTGGGATGCCGTGGTGCAGCAGTTTTCCTATGACCATAATCATGCCATTTATCAATTCGTTATCTGGGATCCTGCACAGTGGCCAGCTGTTTTGGATCGTACAGCAACCGATTTTGCAAGGCGGTTTCTGATAATGTATGAGTTTGGATATGAGCGCATGGGGGGCACCGATCCTTATCCTGACATCAGTGATAAGCAGTTGGCGCAATTGAAGGCTGAACTGAAAAAAAATACTTGCGGCCTGGACATAAAATTTGAAGTCGACTGGGTTGGTTATTTAAGCGCAGACGATGTTGCGCATTACCCGTATCCCCGTTATATTTATAATATCCCCGATAATACTACCGGGTATCCGCCCGTCTCCGGAGTGTCCAAATGCACCTACTGCGGGGAGGGAGATCCGGACGGCCCCTGGAAGAAATGTGATCCTGAGCGCTACAATACAGACGGGCCGGTAGAGAGGCTGCTTAAAAAGGGGGTCACAAGTATCATTATGGTTGATACGACTACCGGCGGGGTTCGCTTTTCAAAAACCTTTGATGTGGTCCAAATGACCAAGCGGGCTCTCAATAAATGGAACCTGGAACACGATACCTCTATTCCCCTGATGTGGGTCAATGACCCCAATAATTTAATGGAGCGCTCATATCCAACAAAACCCGAAGGATGGACACGCAGCAAAAAAGCTCCTGAGGTAGACCCGAAGTTTTCTTTGGAGGGTAATCCCAATCCTGTTGTGGAAGATCCACTGCTGGCTCAATTGCACGTTGAAGGTATAGAAAAGGCCTTTTTCGATTCGGTTCCTGATAATGCTACCGGTGTCATTCTTTTTAACCATCCAATACACGATTATAATGAGTATTTTGACCCAAAAATTAATGATACCCTTATCGTAAATAAAAATATTAAGGCCTTGCTTATTGAGCGGAATCCTGACCTTGAGCCCGCGCATATCATAGGAGCCTATGGAGGGATCCTGGAAATAAATCCGGTTACTGGCCGTGAGGAACGGACCCGGGAAATGCGCGGAGAAACCTATGGTGCTGCATGGCTTTACGAGAGCGGCAAGCAAATGCCTGGTGAAGAGTGGGGCTACCGGTACTGGGATGCTTTAGAATATTTAAAGAACCGTGGTGTTAAGCACATTGTTATTGGGTTTCCTCAGATGATTACCGACAACAATTTAAACCTTATTGAAGTGCCGAATCAGTTTGCCAAGGAGATCGGTGTAAAAACATGGGCGAAATATAAACTGGGGGATTATACTTTGTACCCGGAAGTCGGTCATCCATTTGCAGACTACTGGGGAGTCTGGGTTGATACACAGTGCGGGCAGGAGGAATGCTGCTTTGAAATGGGCGGCTGCAGCGATGGCCGGGCATACCCACCGCCACGACAGGCACCAATCGATGCATCCCGCGGAGACTTGGACCCCTCCCTTGCCTTTGACGGGAGCGCCTACGGGCAGCTGGGGTTTGATGTAACCGGGGACAGCGGATTGCCGGATCCTGAAAAACCAGTACAAGATCAGTACACCGGCACCTGGGATTTATACAGAGCGGCAAATGCCGACCCCCGGCTGGCAAAGCTGCTGGCGCGCCATGTATTGGATGCAGCTCTTAAAACGCTCCCACAGGAGGAGTAGAAAATACTATACACTATATAAAAACAAACAAAGGAGAGTCCTATGCAAGCAATTCCCTATTATGAACGCATGATGGAACATCTGGCAAATTTTAATCTGTCTCCCATGAAAGAATATAACGGAGATGATATCACACAGTTTGAATACATTAAGACGGACATGATGACGCAACATCTTCGGGCATATAAGGCCGACAAGTTGGACAAAATTGTCACGCTTACCACCGATATCATGGATGGTAAAATATTTGTTTATGGAACCACAATTGTTCCAACAGATGAATATCCTCTGCCTATTTTTACCTCTGAAATAGTTCCAGCGGTAAACCATCTCAGCTTGCGGGTTGATTTTATTCCCCTTGCAGATTGTGCACGTGACCTTGATTATATGGAAAAATACATGATGCCCATGGAAGACCTGTGGGAAAAACACAGACCGATAGAAGGCTCAGGCATTGAGCGCTATACCTGGCAGCGGGTTATGCTTTCGCCTTTTTATTCGTATGGAAAATATAAATATACTATTGAAAATATCGAGGAAACGGCAATGCAGATTACTATTGACTATTTGAAACTCTATATAAAACTCTGGTCCGGAGTGCAAAAGGCGGATCCCGGCTATATGAAGTTGCTCAATGAAAGAAAGAGAGTAATGCTGAATACCATGATGGAGAATGACCCGGGTGAAGGACCTCTGACAAAAGGCTTTGGCAAAGAAACAGCTCACAAAATTCTTTCACTTCTTTTTTAAACAAACCATATTGTTAAGACCATGCCAGGTGGTGTATAGGGCAAGGCCAGAAAGGGAAGTCAAATGAAAAAAGTAATTTTGTTACTATCTTTCGTGCTCTTTCTTTATGCATACCCCGGTTTTGCCGGCGAACAAACCCCAGCACGTGGGGTAGTTGAAGCAACCGGTGTTGACCTTAAACAACAGGTTGTCAGGATACGCGGATATGAAGGTGTTTCACCCCTTAACCTTTTTATAGAACCGGGAACGGTGGTTATTTGGCTCAACCAGTATCAAGGGCCGATAAAAATAACCTTCCTTTCAAAAAAGGTAACACTTGCATGTAAGAGCCCGGTTAATTTCTTTATTAATGAGCAGGGAGTCTTTGAATCAAGCGTTGTCGGGTTTGGCGCGGTTGCCAGTCTTTGTATGGTTGAATGCGGATCATTTGACTATGTAATAGAGCGATCACCGGCTGATGCCTCTGCAAGATCAGAGGGTTTCAGGTTTGAAGGAAGGATTGTCGTTAAGAAAAAATAGATGGAGAATCCTGTATGACAACTCATGAAATAACACCGGAAGAAAGAAAAAAGATAGTGGATGAGGCGCTTATAAAGATGAAGATAAAAAGAAAAAACCTCTCCCGCGAAGAACTTGAAAAAGAAATCATTGATTATCTCAGTAAAAAACAGCCCTGCAGTTTGGCGACCTGCGGCAACGACTGCACCCCCCGCATATCGGTAGTAGACTACGTCAATGAGGGTCTTACCATCTATATTCTCAGCGAAGGCGGGGATAAATTCAAAAATCTTGCAGAGAACAAAAAAGTTGCCATTGGAATCGGTACCGGTGCCAAGGCTTTGAAAACAAGAGGTGTCAATATCCGGGGTATTGCCGAAGTCATTAGCGATGATGCACCCGGGTTTGCCCATGGTATAAAAGTCATGCAGCCTGTATTGGATGACATGGCAGAGGCATTGGGGTGCCCTTTTAAGTTACCCAAGGGAATACTCAGGCTGATCAAAGTCACTCCAACTAAAATAGTTTACCATCATACAATGCGGGGGGTTAAGCATGCTGTTTGGGAAGCATACTAGTAAAAAAAAATTGATTTAAAAAAATGAGGGCTTGCTTCCTTGAGAAGCTTTAGGTTGAAGCCTGCTTAAAGGAAAACCTGGAATGCGGATAATTCCTTTTTCAGAGCTATAACAATAAAAAAATAAGCCCCGGAAGTATTTACAGTGAAGGAGCATTCATGGCAGATAAGTTCGCTGACGTGCGTATTGTCGATAACTTTTACCAGACATCCAGTTTTTTCCCTATGCCGGTTGTTCTTGTGAGCACTCTGGCTGAATCAGGGCAAACCAACCTGGGACCCTACTCACTGTGTTTTCCTCATTATGTCACCGGAGGAAAAGATCATGCCATGATGCTTATTGCCCGCGGCACAAGCAATACGGCCATGAATATAATACGCACCAGGGTATGTGCCCTTAATTTTATTCCGCATACAAAGAAATTCATGAAAAACTGCGTTATGCTGGGTTATCCGGGCGAAACCACTGAGGAAAAGATGAAAAACAGTATTTTTACCCTGATGCCATCTCTCAGACAAGAACAACAAAAACCCGGGCACTGGCCTGATATTGTTAAGGAAGCTGTTCAAATCTTTGAATGCACCTGGGATGACAGCTATCCTTTAAAGCCGCGCGAGGATTTAGTAGAATCCCATTTCCTGCTTCGTATTGATAAAATTGTCATGAAGGAGAAATGGAAAGATTGCCTGCTTAAAGGTAAAGGTTTCCCCCGTTTGCCGATTGATTATGGATACCGGGATAATGTTCGATTTTGGTTTGCTCGACAATCGAGGCCGTATGCGGTTCCCATTCCAAAAGAAAAAGGCAACAAAATTGAAACGGTGAAGTATGCCTGTGTCCGGTTTGACCCGAATATCGCCTGGCAGGATGAAGCCTGCGCAAAAATAGTGAAAGTGCCGAGCATATTTTTAAATAAAGTTATCAGTGGTGTTGTGAAAGCAGCAAAAGAGCAAGGGGTTACGGTTATTACCCCCGAGTTTATGGACAAAATTCGAGATAAGCGCTCAAATCAAAAATAGTGCAGTCCGCTCACCTGCAGGAGACAGTAATAAAGATTTTTTGAAAAAATTCAGCAAACAAACGGGTGTGGAGTCGACAGGTTGTCTTAAATGCCGTAATTAAAAACTAGACCTTTTAATTTGTTCCAGATGAGGATTTCCCCTTCGATAAGTGATATGTGTTGGCAGATAGAAAGTTTTGACTAATGTAATCTATTTAGCAGCGATTCCATGACATGAATTTCAACATGAAGGAGTTTTATGGAAGTCCAGAGTGAAATTAAAAAAGATGTAAAAAAGTTTGCAGGCATAGAAATTCCGCCGGATCTAACCAGGTCGAATTTTTTCTTTCTGTATGTAAACACCGTTCTCATGGGTTTGTTAATGGCTGTTTCTGCCATCATCCAGCCGGCATTTTTAAGTGATATTGTTAAAATTAAACAGGATTTCGCCGGCTCCATAAATGGACTGCTGCAGAATATGAGCCAGATTGCCACCTTTGCGTTTGTGGCCATCATCGGGGTTTTGTCAGATAAACTGGGGCGAAAAATACTGGCATTTTCGGGATTCATAGTTGTTGCATTTTTTACCTTTCTCATGAGCCAGTCCAATAGCATTGCTTCGTTTCTGAATATTCCTGCCGAATTTTCCTCCCAGATATGCGCACTGCTCAGCTTTTTCCCGGGCAGGGCTGCTGAATTCACTGATTTCGCTCCCGGGTTGCTCTGCACCTATATCACCCGTTTTGTAATCGGCATCGGTCTTGTCCTTGCCTATCCTCAGTTTATTACCATGGTGGCTGACTATACCTATGAGAAGGACCGCGGCAAAGGCATGGCAATGAACGGAGCCAGTATGGGCATTGCAGCGCTGCTGGTCTTTGTAATTCTCGCTCCAATCCAGAAAAAGGCTGGGGTTCTAAATCTCATGTATATTATTTCAGGAGTTGCAATTGCAGGTGCAATTTGCACGGGGGTATTTCTGAGAGATAGGATACAGGAATCAAAGCTAAAAAAAATCGGGTTTTTTAATATAATTCCGATGGTACGAAAAAGCCTGCCGATTAAAACAAGTTATCTGTGTGCGCTGGTGACCAGGGCTGATATTATGGTTCTCACCGCATTTTTAGTGACTTGGGCTGTTAAATATGGCCAGCAGGTCAAAATGGCTTCAAACGACGCAACTATGAAATCAGCTATTCCAATGATAATCATGGGTGTTTTTTCATTGATTGCTTTTCCAATAGTCGGCATCATGATTGACAAATGGGGCAGAATACAGATAATCATACTTGCTCTTTTTAGCAGCGCATTTGGGATGACTCTTCTCGCTTTGTCTCCTAATCCATTCAGTAGTGTCGTGTATTTTGCGGTCATATTTATTGCAATTGGCATGGCTGGATCTATAGCAGGAGCCAATGCTTTGGCAGCAGATAATTCCCCCCCGGGTATGGTGGGATCAATTCTGGGAGGTCTTAATACCATGCAGCCAGTTGGAGTATTGTTTTTCCTTGGGCTTGGCGGATATTTATTTGACGTGTTTGGACCTGGATGGGCTTTTGGGCTGAAAGGTGCTGCAAGCTTGATGCTTGGCATATGGGTATTTGCTGTAAGGGGCAACCTTATGGGGGAGCTGCGGCAGGCACCCGGCCATTACCCCCCCCCCCCCCCGAGCAAATAGTGGCAACTGACAAAGGAATGTTATGAAGCCGTCTCAAATCGCTACAGATACGGCGATGCCCCAATTTTCTGGTTCGGCGAATATCAATAATGATATTTTCATCATAATTAGTGAGCATGAACAACCCCTTTTTATCAAAGCGTAAATGCGTGACTGTCAATAAATTAGAAGCCCCACAGCTCTCTGGAGATACCTGGTGGTATATAAAAAGCAAAAAGTCTGACTCCTTGCGGAATAATATATAACTACCCAGCGCGCGGACTCGAACCACGGATACTGGGAGCTTACTATAAAGCTTTGATTGCTTTATGTCAGAAATTTTGTAATTTTTTTGAGGAGAGTGACAGGTGTGTGACACGGCTGGGATAGCCGTATAAGGGGTAAGGGAACCGGCTAATTTTGTGAAGAATCATACAGGCCTAACTACTAGATAGAGTGTTTGGGCCTTTTCTCTAAAAAGTCAACATTACGTGATAGAATGTGGATATGCGAGACATGCCATGTCTCTGTCATTTAAGGGGTGAAGTCGGAACACAAGACCTCATACTGACCTGCGCCCCCTAACGAAAAAGCCTGCAAAAATACGCCCCTCCATTCAAAATAAAGGCGGTCGGGGCGGCATATCACATCGGGTTTTCATAAAAAACGTAGGTCGAAAAATCGCTGATCTCAAAATAAGTCTTTTTCTCACCCGGGTCCACCTGGTAGTTCAAATTCGCATCGATATGTCCGTAACCATAGCGGTATGAGCGTGCTTCAGGCTCGCCGGTACCGAGGGCCGTTGACATCTTATCGATTTTGATGAACCGCTTCACAAGCTTGTCGCCGGCATACACATCAACAACGCCGTTGGTGCCGGTCCAGTTTTGAATGCTGCGGCCCAGGCGGTTCTGCGACTCCTGCGTGCAGGCGGCACAGCAGACGACCAGGGCGCAGATTTCAACTGATAATAAAATTTTTTGCTTCATGATGGTGCTCCCTTTATAAAGTTTTCCCACAAACAAGAGAACAATATTAATAATTAAAACATTTCTATTCCCTCCCCCTTTGGAGACTGTGTCGCAATTAACTTTGCTGTCATCTCGACCGAAGGGAGAGATCTTTGTAGTAAGTAAAATCAAGGGCTTAAGATTTCTCACCGCCTGCGGCGGATTCGAAATGACATTAATAAATCAATTGCGACACAGGCTCTTGCTAAAGGGGGAATTTTTCTCGCACCCTTTTTAGCAGAACGTTGTACTTAATCGATTTGCGGCAGCGGCGTGTCCTTGGTCGGCACCGGCAGAATCGGGTACTCGACCTTTGGCTGCACGCCCGTGGTTGTTTTCAAAAAATCAGCAATTTTTTCAATCTCGTCCTTCGACAGCTTGATGCCGAGCTGAGCCGAACCCATGATACCGGTAGCCTCCTTCAGGCACCAGACTTTCCCTGAATGGAAATAGGGGGTCGTTAGCTCTATATTGCGAAGAGAAGGAGATTTGAACACATACTGATCCGACTGCGAGCCCGTGAGCTTGAAGCGGCCCGTATCGCCTGCGGTAATTTCCGTTTGTGGGTTTTTCCACAACACCGAAGGGGAAATAGCCCGTGCCGCCCATATTGATCCCGCCATGGCAGGACGCGCAGCCCTTGTTCATGAACAGCTGCAAGCCGTCTTTGTCGCGGGCCGTCAGGGCCTTTTCATCGCCCTTCAGATACTTGTCAAAGGGGGAATCGGGTGTGAGCAGCGTCGCCTCGAACGCCTCTATGGCCTTGGCCATGGTGTCAAACGTCAAGGGGGTTTTCTCGGCGCTGAAGGCTTTCTTGAAGGCAGCTACATACTCGGGCATGCTTTCAAGGGTCTTGACCACCTGCTCGGGGGTATTGCTCATCTCGACCGATGCCTGCACCGGCCCTTTGGCCTGCTGCATCAGGTCGGTGGCGCGGCCGTCCCAGAACTGGGCGATATTAAACACCGAGTTGAGCACGGTCGGAGAATTGCGGCCGCCCTTCTGCCACTTGTGCCCTATCGAGGTTTCCTGAAAATCGGCGCCGCCAAGGCCCAGATTATGGCAGGTATTGCAGCTGATAAGGCCGCTGCGGGAAAGCCGGGGGTCGAAGTACAGCATGGCGCCCAGGGCGATCTTCTCCGGCGTCACGGGATTGTGGCCGATTGCCGGGGGAGTTGCGGGGATCGGTTTAAACAGGGCCTGCGCCTGCTGCATGACCGGATCGGCCGTTGCGGCAAAGGATGCAGAGACCCCTAAAAAAATAATAGCAATGACAACAGTGACGACTTTTTTCATGGCATGACTCCTTTTAACGTTATGATTGCGTAATATTTGAACATCTGCCGCATATCTTGTCAAACAAAAATCAGGTCAAGCTGAGCAGCAGTCTCTATGGTAAGACCGCTGCCGGGAGCAGGCAAATCTTCGTAGAGTTCCCCGTCTGCCTGAAAGCAGGTCGTTCCTGAACAGTGTATTGTAAGGCTGCGTGCCTGAAACTGCATAAGCGATGGCAGAAGCCGCGGCAGCGGCAGCTTTACAAACCGGGTCATATGCAGCATGAACCACTGCGGCAGCGTTGCAGCGATCGTAACCTCGAAAAGGCCGTCGTCAATGCGGCAGTGATCCGAAGGCCTGGCGCCTGCGGCATAGCTCGGTATGCTCGTCACCAACACCTGCCGCGCCCCCTGCCCTATCTGCAGCGTACGGGGCTGCTTGTCCGTATCGGCATACCGAAGTTCCAGGGCAAAGGGCATATGATACAGCAGATTCCGGCCTGCAAACCAGGCATAGGCAACTCTGCCGCCAAATACTGCGGCGGCTGCACGCATGAACGGCGAATGCCGCAGGCGGTTGTAATCATTTGAAATTTTCGCATCGAGGCCGATGCCGCAGTAGTTGGTGAAGAAAAGTTCGCCGTTGACGCTGAATATATCAAGCCGTCGCGTGCTTTCGGCAAGAAGGGCCTTCACAAGCGGCCTTAGACCATTTTGTTTATAGAGCCGATAGGAGCCTGATACGCGGGCAAGATCATTCCCGGTACCGATGGGGATGATGCCCAGGCGGGGCTTTTTCTCACGGCGCGCAAGCTCCTGCACAATACGGGCTGCGGTGCCGTCGCCGCCTGCGGCAATAATGCTGTCATAGGAGGCAAAATCGCCCTGGAAAATCGACGGCCCGCCGTCCTGAGTAAAAGCTGTGTCGCAGGCAGTCTGTGCTCCCAGATCGTGCAGTATAAATTCAAGGCTTTCCTTGAGGCTAGCGCCTGCGCGGCCACCGGATACGGGATTGATAAGAAAAAGGGTTTTTTTCATACAGGCTGATGCAACAAGGGCTGCTAGGCAACCGGTTTGCGGTTTTTTAAATAAGCCGCCATTAATTCTTGAAAGGCCTGACGCACTTCAGGATCGCCGATATGGGCCGACTGGACCTGTGTTGACAGCTTTTCGTCATCGTCAAGCTCGGGCAGCGGGCTCTCTTCATCATGCTGGCGCCCCGGCGACGCAACCGGCCCCACCTTAAAACGGATATCGGTAATTTTTTGTCCGCTGAGCCCGGCATTGAGTTTTTCAAGCAGCATGTCGCGCAGAAAATGAAGCTCCTGCACCCATACCGAGCTTGTGACATTGACATGCAGTACGCCGCCGCGCACCAGCACCGGGTTTGCATTGCGTGCTATCTGGTCACCTACGGCTGCAGTCCAGAGCCGGTACAGCATGACCTGCTCCATTTTGTCCTCAATATTCAGCTCATGGGCAACGTCTCTGAGCACGCTGTCCAGCGTTGTCAGTTGAGATTTTTTTCTCATAAACGCAGCCCCTCCGCAAAACTCATTCCGGCTGCAAGGCGATATCCTTTTAAAAAAACGCCTGCCGGCATGCGTTTTTTTCCCTCGAGCTGCACCTCCTGCACAAGAACCGATCCCCGGCCCGCGGCCACCTCGATGCCGCCGGACGCAGCAGCGACGACAGTCCCTGGCCGGGTGGAGCAAGTTTTTTCCAGCGCCTCAGCGCGGTGCACTTTCAGCATTTTACCCTCAAGCCACGTGTAGCAGCCGGGCCAGGGCGTCATGCCGCGAACCTGATTGACAAGGCTTCGGGCATCTTTTTCCCAGTCTATAAGCCCGTCTTCTTTTTTCATCATGGCGGCATACGTTGCCCTGGCCTCATCCTGCGCCACTGGCTCCCATGCTCCGTCTCTCAGCTGGTCCAGTGCTTTCCCCAGAAGCTTAGCGCCCAGCACAGCAAGCCTGTCGTGCAGGGTTTGGGCCGTGTCTTCGGGCAGTATGGGCATGGGGTCCTGCAGAAGAATGGCCCCCGTATCCATGCCCGCATCAAGCTGCATGATGGTAACGCCGGTTTCCGTATCGCCATTGATAATGGCCCACTGTATGGGTGCCGCTCCCCGGTATGCAGGCAGCAGCGATGAGTGCACATTGATAAACCCGTGCCGGGGGATATTCAGCAGCGCCTGCGGAAAAATCTGGCCGAAGGCCACCACCACGGCAAGATCAGGCTTCAACTGCCGGAATGTTTCCAGAAACTCCGGTGCGCGAACCCGTTCCGGCTGCAGCACCGGCAGATTGTGTTTGAACGCAAGCTCCTTGACAGGCGATGGCTTTACCTGCTGGCCGCGGCCCACGGGCCGGTCGGGCTGCGTTACCACAGCCGCGATCTGTTCGCCCCGGTCAATAAGCTCCTGCAGCGACGGCACGGCAAATTCAGGTGTTCCAAAAAAAACGATATGAAGGCTATTCATTGAATCCTCATGGTGTAAAAAAATACGCGTCTCGTGTGTGATATACTGCAAGGCAGTGCCCTGTCAACAGCAATCATTTTTGATAACAATTAAAACACACTGTCGATTTGAATTCCCTTTAATTTATGCTATATAAATTTCGATACGCTATTTTTTGAAATATATGGACTACAGAGTAAACCATTCAGTTATCGAGCTTTTTCAAGGCGACATCACCAGGCTGCAGGTGGATGCCATTGTCAATGCGGCAAATTCCCGCCTGGCCGGCGGCGGCGGGGTCGACGGCGCCATTCACCGCGCAGGAGGGCCTGCCATTATGGCTGCATGCCGCAAAATCGGCGGCTGCCCCACGGGTGATGCGGTCATCACCACAGGGGGCGATCTTGCAGCAAAATATGTCATCCATACTGTCGGGCCGGTCTACCGCGGCGGCAGCTCCGGAGAGCCGAAACTATTGCGGAATGCCTATGCCAACAGCCTGAATCTTGCTGAAAAAAACGGCCTGAAATCACTGGCCTTTCCCTCAATTAGCACGGGCGTGTATGGCTACCCGATTGAGGAGGCCTCAAAAATAGCCATACGCGCCATCGTCGATCACTTAAAAGGGCAGACAATTATTAAAAAAGTGGTATTTGTGCTTTTCAGCTCCCCTGATTTAGAGGTATATACAAAGAACATGCAGCCGTTTTGTACCTAGCGCCAAAGTGCACTGTATGGAATTTCCGCGGTAATCAGCAGCGGCGGGCTGCTGCAGGAAAATCAGCCAAAAAAATATCAGGTGTAATAAGAATTCAACAGGAGACACACAATGTGGGACTACAATGAAAAAGTAAAAGAGCATTTTCTCAACCCGCGCAATGTCGGTGAGATAAAGGATGCTGATGCAGTAGGAGAGGCAGGCTCCCTTGCCTGCGGCGACCAGCTGAAACTTATGCTGAAGGTGAACGATAAAGGCATTATCACCGATGCCAAGTTCCAGACCTTCGGCTGCGGCAGCGCCATAGCCTCGGCCTCGGCGCTCACTGAGCTGATTATCGGCAAAAGCATGGACGATGTGGCAAAAATAACCAATAAGGACATCGTTGACTATCTGGGCGGGCTGCCGGTTGAAAAAATGCACTGCTCGGTCATGGGCCATGAGGCTCTGGAAGCGGCCGTGAGCAACTACTATGGCGAAAGCCCCGAAACGCTCGAGGCCAAAAAAAAGCATGTCGTGTGCGAGTGCTTCGGCGTGACCGACCAGGAGATCATCAGCGTCGTGCGCGACAACAAACTCCTGACGGTGGAGGATGTGACCCACTATACCAAAGCGGGAGGAGGCTGCATGTCGTGCCACGATAAAATCCGGGCGCTCATCGAAAAAGTGGCCGGCGAGTCTGAAAAGGCCGCCCCGCCGAAACCGGAGGCAAAAAAGCTCACCAACCTGCAGAAGGTAAAGCTCATCGAAGAAACCTTCGAAAAAGAAATCCGGCCCATGCTGCGCGCCGACGGCGGCGACATTGAGCTGATCGATATTGAGGGCAGCCGCGTGACCGTGTCGCTGCGGGGCATGTGCTCCTCCTGCACGAGCGCAAGCTTTACCCTTAAAAAATACATCGAGCCCAAGCTGCGCGAATTTGTCAGCGATGATATTACTGTAGAGGAGGTGAAGCCGTGAGCCAGAACGTGGTCTACACAGACAACAATGCCACAACCATGGTCGCCCCGGAAGTTGTGGAGGCCATGACGCCGTTTTTCTCGCAGCTCTACGGCAATGCTTCAAGCATGCATTTTTTCGGGGGCCAGATAAAAAGGCCTGTTGATGAGGCCCGGGCGAAAGTGGCAGCGCTCATCAACGCCGACCCGGCTGAAATCATTTTTACCTCCTGCGGCACCGAAAGCGATAATTCAGCAATTCGCGGCATTCTGGCTGCGCAGCCTGAAAAGCGGCATATCATCACATCGCGGGTTGAGCACCCTGCGGTAAAAAATGTTTTTCAACACCTGGGGAAAAACGGCTACCGCGTGAGCGAAATATCGGTTGACCGGCTGGGCCGCATCGACCTGGACGAGCTGCGCGAAAAGCTCGACCATGAAACAGCGCTGGTGAGCATCATGTGGGCCAATAACGAGACCGGCGTTATTTTCCCTGTTAAGGAAATCGCCGAGCTGGTCAAAAGCAGGGGCGCCGTCTTCCACACCGACGCGGTGCAGGCCGCCGGCAAGGTGGGTATCGATATGAAAAAGACGCCCGTTGATCTTTTGTCCATCTCCGGCCACAAGCTGCATGCGCCCAAGGGCATCGGAGTGCTGTACCTGCGCAAGGGCGTCCACTGCGTACCTTTCATGATGGGAGGGCACCAGGAAAACGGCCGCCGCGCAGGCACTGAAAATGTGCCCTATATTGTCGGCCTTGGCAGGGCATGCGAGCTCGCGCATCAGTTTATGAGCGTTGAGCAGCGGGAGGTGGCGCGCCTGCGGGATCTGCTGGAAAGCGAGCTTACGGAAAAGGCCATCGATGCAACCGTGAACGGCGATATCGAGCACCGGCTGCCCAATACGACCAATATCAGCTTCAAATATATCGAAGGCGAATCGATACTGATGCTGCTGAGCGAGGTTGGCATAGCGGCCTCATCAGGCTCGGCCTGCACCTCCGGCTCCCTTGAGCCGTCCCATGTACTGCGGGCAATGGGCATACCCTTCACCCGCGTTCACGGTTCGGTCCGCTTCAGCCTGAGCAGGTACAACACCGAGCAGGACATTCACTGCATCGTCCAGCATATGCTGCGCATTGAAAAGCGCCTGCGGGATATTTCCCCTTTCGGCAGGGACGAAATTCATGCACACTAAACTGCCCGATATCGTCGAAGGGATTCTGACCAGCTACAGCACGCACCGCGGCATCAATCATATGGAGGGCGCCCTGCTGCCCGCGCGCGTGGCTGTTGAGGAGCTGGTGGTGACCATCCTCAACGTGCTGTTTCCCGGCTACTATGAAAAGCAGGAACTGCGCTTAAGCGACGTGAGCCTGTTCGTGTGGGAGCGCATCGTCTCGATCTACCACGGTCTGTCAAACGAAATCGCAAAAAGCCTGCGCACCTCGGCAGATCTGGAGAGCCGGACCGATCAGGACATATCGCGGCTTGCCGTTGACAAGGTCGTTATCCTGCTGTCGCGCCTGCCCCATGTTCGGGAAAAGCTAACCGGCGATGTGCGCGCGGCCTATGAGGGCGACCCGGCCGCAAAAACCTTCGGGGAAATCATTCTGAGCTATCCGGGACTCTTCGCCATCGCCATCTACCGCGTGGCCCATGAGCTGTACCATCTGGAGGTGCCGCTGATTCCCCGCATCATGAGCGAATACGCCCACCGCTGCACCGGCATCGACATTCATCCCGGCGCACATATCGGCGACAACTTTTTTATCGATCACGGTACGGGCGTCGTCATCGGCGAAACAACCGAAATTGGCGACAATGTCCGCCTCTATCAGGGCGTGACCCTGGGGGCGCTCACCTTCCGTAAAGACGCCAAGGGCCGCATCATGAAGGGTGGCAAGCGCCACCCGACCATTGAAGACAATGTGGTCATCTATGCCGGCGCCACCATACTCGGTGGAGATACGGTTGTCGGCAGAAACTCCATCGTCGGCGGCAATGTCTGGCTGCTCGAATCCGTGCCACCCAATACCACCGTCACCCACCAACCCCCGAAGCTCTTCTTCAAAGAGAAAGAGCCTTCGCCCCGCGATGATGTCTACATGTATTATATTTAGGATACTGTCAGTTGTGATTGGTTGAATCGGCTGAATTTATTAAACTGGGTTAATTGGCCGGGCTGGTTCTACTGGTTGAGTTGATTATTGGGCAGCCTACTACCATGAGCGGTTTATTTTGAATCAGTATCGGGCCGGGCAAGGGGCAGATAGATGTCGAATACCACACCGCGGGGCAGGTGGCGCTGCAGTTTTATATGCCCGCCGTGTATTGCTATGATCTGATTGCACACGGCAAGCCCCAGTCCCGTGCTGCTGGGCTTACTGGTATAGAACGGATGGAACACCTTTTCCACATCCCCGTCATCGATTCCTTCGCCCGTATCTGCAATTGAAATTTTAACCTGCCCGTCTTCAAGAGCAGTCGAAATGTGCAGAACGCCTCCTTTGTGCATGGCGTCGATGGAGTTATGAAAAAGGTTCTGCAGCACATGACGGAACTGGCCCGTGTCGAGCTCCATTGCCGGAATGCCGGAATGAAAGCTCTCTTCAACCTGTATGCTGTGGCGGGCGAATTCCTGCGCAAATCCCTTGAGCGCATCCTCGATAACGCTGCCCAGATACACGCTTGTGAGCTCCAGCTTTCTGGGCCGCACAAAATCCAGAAGCTCCGACAGAATCAGCTCCAGGCGATCTGTTTCATCAACGATGATCTGGAGATACTTTGCGCTGGCCTCGTCGGCCTGCTCTTTTTTCAGAAGCCTTCTGGCAAAGCCGCCTATGGATACCAGGGGGTTTCGCAGCCCATGGGCGACGGTTGCCGACATTTCGCCCACGGCGGCAAGTTTTTCCGAGCGAATGAGGCGGTCGCGGTTCACTTTGAGCTCGCTGTTGACTGCATCAAGCTCGCTGATTTTCTGCTGCAGGGTCTGCTGGGAAGCGGTCAGCTCGGCGGTTCGCTCATGCACCTTCTCCTCAAGCCTGGCAGCATACTGCTGCATGGCCTCTTCGGCAAGGGCGTTTCCGGCTGTATCCTCGTAGGTTTCACAAACCCCGATCAGCGAGCCGTCGGCGCCGGTCAGCGGCGTGCATGAAACCCGGTAGAGGTCCTTGCCGCCGGAGCTCGCCAGGTCAAGCATCACCGTTTGTTTGCTGCCCGTCTCCATGCACCGCAGGGCAGGACAGGCAGGGCAGTTTGTATCAGAGCCGTCATGCAGCACGCTGTGGCAGGGGGGGGGGCTGCCCGGCGCTGCAGCCAGGGGAAACCATTTCTGCAGCGTCGCATTCGCACAGACAATACGCCTGTCGGGGGTAAGAATGACGATGCCGCGGCCAGGGTCATCCATAAGCCCTGCAAGCAGGTTTGAGGACTGCTGCAGCCGCTCAAGCTCTTGAAGCAGTCTTTGATCGTCGCTTTTCAAGGACATGTAAAACACCAGCAGAAAAACATGCGCTGCCCACAGCCAAAGACCGGCACCGCATGAAACAAAAACAACGCAGGTTACTTAAAATACTTCTTTGCAACTTTGGCAAAGCCTTCAGCCGCGCCCTCGATCATGCGGTCATCAACGCAGTAGGCGATGCGGAAATAGCCCGGGCAGCCGAAGCCGCTGCCCGGCACCACCAGTATGCGCTCCTGCTGCAGTTCCATGACGAACTGCACATCATCGACCGGCGCCTTGGGGAAAAGGTAAAACGCTCCTTCCGGCTTGTGAAATTGATAACCCATCCCTCCAAGCAGGTCGCAGAGCCGGTCGCGCTTGCGCTTGTAAAATGAGAGGTCAACCGATACGCCCTGCAAATGCCGCACGATGCGCTGCATGGTGGCCGGAGCGTTCACAAACCCCAGGGTGCGGTTGCAGAAAATAAGGCCGCCCATCATTTTGTCAAGCGGCGCAAGAGCAGGGTTCACGGCGATGAACCCCAGGCGCTCGCCGGGCAGCGACAAATCCTTTGAATAGGATGTTACAATGAGGCTGTTGCGATAGGCCTGCAGGATGCTCGGGACCTTCACCCCGTCATAGACGATTTTCGAATATGGCTCATCGGAAATAAGATAGATATCGCGGCCTAGTTTCGAGCATGCGCGGTTGAGCATTTCGCCAAGGGATATGATGGTTTTTGCATCATAGACACGGCCCGTCGGGTTGTTGGGCGAATTGATGAGAACGGCCTTGGTGCGTTCGGTAATTACCGCCTCAATGGCTGCTACGTCAAGGTTGAAATCTTCTGTTGTTTGTACCAGCTTCGATATGCCGCCGGCATTGTCGATATAGAAATTATACTCAACAAAATACGGCACCGGCACAATGACTTCATCGCCCGGATCAAGAATGGTCTTCAGCACCACGTTGAGCGCCCCGCCTGCGCCGCAGGTCATGACGATGTGGTCGCCGAACATTTCAATGCCGTGTTCTTCGGACATGTATTCGGCAACGGCCTGCCGCGTCTCCATGTACCCGGCATTTGACATATAGCCGTGCTGCAGTGGCATGCGGTTACGGATCGCATCTTCCAGCAGATCAAAAAATTTTTCCGGCGGCTCCACATTGGGGTTGCCAAGGCTGAAGTCATACACTTTGTCTTCGCCGTACTGCTTTTTAAGAATTGCGCCCTGCTCGAACATCTTGCGTATCCAGGATGCATTCTCCATGAAGTTCTGCACTTTTTTCGAAATTGCCATACTGGTCTCCTGCGGTTAATCTGTGCTGTGTGTGGCTGGACTATGCTAGCCCAAAAAAAACCATAACGCAACAGCCGGGCACGAGGCGCTGCAGCGGCCTCATGGCGCATATAGGCTGCAGCTCACGATATTATGCCGGTGCCGACTCCGTCTCAAAGGGCCATGCCAGCATGCCGCCATCCATGAAGGCGACATGGGTACAGCCTGCAGCCTCAAGAATGCGCTGCGCTTCATAGGCCCGCAGACTTGTCTTGCAGCTGATGATTATCTCCTTCTGCTGCGGAAGAGAAGCTGCCTCGGCGCGCAGCTTTCCAAGGGGCATATGCCGCACTGCCGGATGCGCGATGCGCTGCTGCTGATACTCCTGGGGGCTGCGCACATCGAGAAAGAGAAAATCATCGCCCCTGTCGAATTTTTCCTTCACGACAAGCGGCGATATGCCCCGGGCAAGGCCCTGCAACTTGTTTTCCAGAACGCCCGCAGCGGTAATAAAATTGTCCATGGCAGGTGAAAACGGCGGGGCATAGGCAAGATCAAGCCGGGAGGCCTGCGTTGCCGTGGCAGCGAAGGTAAGGCATGATACGGCAATGTCGAGCCGCTTTGCCACATCGCCCGGCCCGAGCATCTGGGCTCCGAGCAGCCGGCCGGTCTGTTTCTCGGCAACAAGCTTGATGATAATGGGCTGCGCTCCGGCATAAAAATGCGGCTTGTCAGGGCCGGGCACAATAACCGATTCAACATCATGGCCGAGCAGCCGTGCTGCGCGCTCGGTAAGCCCTGTGCAGCCCACGGTATAGGCGAACAGCTTGCACACGGCCGTTCCGAGAACGCCCGGAAATGCCGCAAACATGCCTGCGATCGTGTCGGCAATAACCCGGCCATGTTTATTGGCCGTCGAGCCCAAGGGGGCAAAAACGGGGCTGCATGAGACAAGATGCCTGTTTTCAACACAGTCGCCGCCTGCGTAGATGTCGGGATCACTGGTCTGCAGTTGCTCGTTGACCATGATAGCCCCGGTCTGGCCCAGTTTCAGTCCGGCTTCCCGGGCAAGCGCGGTTTCCGGTCGCACGCCGACGGAGACAAGCACCATGTCTGCCGGCAAGCTTGCCTGTTCCGTGACAATGCCGGCAACCCTGCCCTCCCCATCGTCCTCAAAGCGCTGCACCACAGTGCCGGCGAGTATGGTGATGCCTTGGGAGCGGAGATACTTCTGCAGCAGCAGCGCCATGTCCGTATCAAGCAGCGCAGGCAGCAGCGTCGGGAGCCGCTCGATGACGGTGACACCGATCCCGTGCTGCGCCAGTGATTCTGCAACCTCGAGGCCGATGAGGCCGCCGCCGATAATGACAGCGCGGCCGGGCTTGTTACGGCCGATACATTCTTTGATGGCAACAGCATCGGCCATAGTAGAAAGCGTAAAAACATTCTGAAGCTGTGCGCCCTCAAGGGAAGGAATAAACGGCGTAGCGCCCGTTGCAATGACAAGCCTGTCATAGGCAAAGTCGGCTGCAGTGCCGCTTTCGAGATCAACGGCTGCAACGATTTTAGCCTTGCGATCGATACGCCGGGCCTCGGTGCGCGTGAAAACCTTCACACCCTTGACTCCCTTGAAAAATGCCCCGTCGCGCACAATGCCAAGGGGCGTATCCATAAGGTTTTTAGGCTCGGGCACCATGCCGGCGATATACATGGGAAAGCCGCATGCTGCATAGGACAGGTCTCTGCCCTTTTCAAGAACAGTTATTTCAGCCTGCGGGTCAATACGGCGCAGGCGGGCAGCTGTTTTCATGCCGCAGGCATTCCCGCCGACGATAACGACTTTTTGGACCATTGTGAGACTCCTTTCAAAAAAAGTCCTCTGCTGATGCACCTTCTGCGTTAAAAGGCTTTGGGGCAGCAACCGCCGGAAGCGCAGGGCGATGAGCCGCACTGCGGCCCTGTCTGGCAGCCCAGCGACTGGCAGGCGCTGCTGGCCGCAGTGGTGTGAACATTAGGCGCCGACAGTATTTTTTCCAGTCCGGCGGCGCCGCAGGAGGTGCAGGCAAGGCCTTCAGCCTGACTGCCATAGACCAGAAACTCACTCACAGCGCCGCATTTTTTACACCGGTATTCATAGATGGGCATACGCAAACTCCCTGCTCAAGTCAAAAAATCAACATTTAAAGGACAAACTTCATGGAAGCTGGCGCCATGGAAAAAACAGCAGGGGATTTGTACGCCTGCGTACAAATCCCCTGCATGATGGTCAACCAGTACCAGCTGCACTCAGTCCATCGAAATAGCTTCGACCGGACACTCGTCAACGCAGGTACCGCAATCGACGCAGGTGTCGGCATCGATAACGGCCTTATCGTCTTTCAGCGCGATTGCCTCAACCGGGCATACTTCAACGCAGTTTCCACAGCCCGTGCATTTTGCCATATCAGTTTTTGCTGCCATAAACTATATCTCCTTTCTAAAATAAAAATATTTTACTATATACCATTGATTTTTCCCTGCTGCAAACACAAAAGCGCTACTGGGGGAAATTCTCTTCGAGAGACCTCAGCAGGTTATAGAAATCACCCTGTGTGTCGATACTGCGATTTTTCACTTTCAGCGTTTCCGGATTGATGAGTGAGCTGAAGGCAATACCGTCGATCTCGAGGTTATCACACACCGTAACCATTTCACCCATCCTGCTCTGTTCAATCAGCCGATAGGCTCCCACACCGAGCTGCGATGTCAGCAGTGAATCATACAGCGACGGCGGAAGCTGCCTCGTTTCGTAGCCGGCTATCTGCGGCTTGAAGCTCTTCTTGGTGCCGGTTTTTCCACTATATATATTCTCAAGCTCTTTCGCCAGGTGCTCGCCGATTTTTGCCTCGGCAAGGCGCAGGTTGCCGAAGCGGTCCTTCTCCATTATGGCCTTTGCATCCTCGGTCAGCATGTCTGCTATGCCCTCGGCAATGCAGAAGACGCCGTAGCCGCGGCCGCGCTGTTCGCGCCTGATGACTATATCGACCAGGTCCTGGGCAAGCTCCTCAAGGCTGAAAGGTTTATTTTCATAGTCCTCGGGAATGATTGCCTTGGTGCCGCGGCCGTAAATGCTGGCGGCTGCGGTGTACCAGCCGGCCTTGCGGCCCATCAGTTCAACCACATGATAGCAGTTGGTCGCCTTGGCGTCATCATACAGACCCCTGACAATACGGCCCGCAGCCTCGGCAGCGGTGAAGTAGCCGAATGTCCAGGGAATGCCGTAATAGTCATTATCGATGGTCTTTGGCACATGCACAACTCCCTGAAAGGGAAATGTTTCGTCCTGTGCAAGACGCCTGCGGGTCAGCTCATGGATAAAATTGGCTGTTTTGAGCGTATCGTCACCGCCTATGGAAATAAGGGCGCCGACCTTAAGATATTTGAAAGTATCGATGATGCGGCTGAGCGATTCTATTTTTTTCGGGTTATCAAGATCATGGAGGTTTTTGATATCCTTGCCGGGATTGGCCCGCGATGTGCGCAGGATGAAGCAGTTGGCTTCTATGGCATCAGAGGCGACCGTCTGGTCGATATATACGAAATGCTTGCCCGGCTGCAAATCCTGAGGCGGGAGGTCCTGCAGAAACTCATAGCCATTATTAAAGCCTATCACCTCTATGCCCCGGTCGAGAAACTGCTTGGCGCCGCCCGACAGCACGCGGTTGCCGCCGGGAGCCGGGCCGCCGGAATGCAGCAGGGCCACTTTGAGTTTCATGGATTTGAGCCGGGCAATAGCCGGTGTCAGCGACTCAAAATGAATATGTTTCACCCCCATGGGAAGCCCCCTTTGCAGTTTTTTGGTTGCGGTGCAGCAAAAGCTGAACGAATGTGCGCAATAGAACCATCTGCCCCCGGAGCATTTCCGGCATGCCGGAGAGCAATGCTGCTTATTTAAAGCTATACCTATAACTATATACAGAGTAGTGATTCATTTCAAACATATTTCTTGCAGCAGCGGGCTGAAAAGTGCTGGAAAGAAACATCCGGGAGGGCGCTCGCCGGGTACGGTCTTTCGCCCAAAAAAGCAGCGGCAGATGAAAGAAATCTATATGGAGCATGTGCGGATCATCCGCCCGGCACAGCCAGAAATACGCTCGCCCGATTCCCGTGCCCGGAACTATCATGCACCATGGAAGGGCCGGGATATGATCCCTGCCTCCGGGGCGGGATGCTCCCGGTAAAAAATGCCCCCCGGCATACAAGGGTTCCGAGGGGCATTCATCAGATACGTCAAATTGTTACCGCCCATACATCGAGCTCTTGATAGCAGCAGCCGGATGTCGGCACACTCCGCCTGCTTGAGAATCTACCCGGCACAGGCCGTACAGTGGTGTTTTTTACGCTTCACTTCTTCGGCTTGACGCCTGCTGCTGCAACGCCCTTAATCCACTCGATCTCAAGAGCAAAAGGTCCCTCCTGCTTGTCGGCGATAAGAAAGCCGAAGGAAGTAATGTCAGAGCTTTTCACCGGGGGCGCATTCGGCACCGGCTGGCCGCGGAATCGAGCGACAAAGTCCTTAAACGGAACCGTCACCGTCATCCACTGATCTTTTTTGGTTGCGAAGGAAAACTGATAGGCATAGCCGCTGAAGCTGGCGTCTGTTTTTACCGTGAGCATATATGTTTTTCCGTCTCCCTTGACGCGCACGCCCATGCCCTGAAAACCGCTGAGATCATATTTTTTATTCTCCCGGGAGCTGGTGGAGCAAAAGCCTCCATTATTCTTCAGCGACACCGTGCCCTTGAAAAGGGCCGTGCCCTTGCCGCCCGGCTGCAGGCTGCTTTCAGAAACGCCGCCCATAACCGTATCGTTCACGACCTGCCAGGGCTTGAAGCTCTCCGGATTTTTAAAATCAAAAATCATTATTTCCGTCAGTGGCGCACTCATTATAATTCCTCCAAGAAGCATATACGCAAGAATACATGATTTCATAAAACCCTCCTCATTTGCTTAAGTTATAAGACATGTCACAACCGATCTCCTGCGTCATCCTCGTTATGTGAATCCCGGGATATCGTCTTCTCCACCAAATGGCAATAGGTGCACCGGCAATGCGTATAAATATATCACAACCCCTTCAAAACATTTTCTTATATTTATATCATGTAATTCCAAATACAAGCAATAGCAGGTCAAGTCAATAAGAATCATGTTACAAACAAAAACATGGGCGACACCTAACCCTGTGTCCAAAAAGCTTGGGCAGGATCATGTTGTTGCATTCTTATCAGGGAGGAGAGTATGCTTCAGGGGCTTATCAAGGGCAATTGCGCGAGTTAGACATCGTGAGCAGCATGAGCAGCATGAGCAGGAAAGGCACTTGCCGGGATAACGCGCCGATGGAGGGCTTTTCATTCGCTGAGAACGCGCATGGGTAAATTGTGAGGATTACAAGACTCGTGGTAAAGCTCGGAGCAGTGTTTTTAGCTACAGAGAGCTGTTTCGCAGCAGAAGGCATTCTTCGTTGCAGTTCAAGAGCCCTTTGGACTTTGAAATCACCATGAATGCCCCTTATCCAAGAGTACGGAAAACTGGGGGGGGATCAAAATGAGCCAAAGCAAATTCAGCGCCGGGATGCCCAGCCTTAGTGGAGGGGCATCACTTATACCGCAATTGTTCAATTTCTCCAGTGAGCATCTTTTGCAAATGGACCCCGTGAATCATTTTTTCTGCATTGTAAATATTCATGAAATGGGTGTCCAGAGGCGGCACATAGAATTTCATGGCGTGATTGCGCGCAAGTTCACGGTAATTAACCGGAAATAAAGGACGCGGGTCTTTGCCCCTTATACTATACGATAAAGACATACATCCAAATGCGATCCTGGCATGCGCCCAAAATTCAAAAATAGTACCGATTGAAAAAATGAAACAAATGGGGAGCACAACGGCAACACGATTTATTCGTGTATTACAGAGCTCATTGATCAGTTGACATCTGGGCACATATTTTGAAAACAGGACATAGAAGACAAAGGTTGGCAAAAACATGCCTCTCATCGAATAGTTATTGTAGTTAGTATAAGCGATAATATATGTGGAGAGAAAACATAATAACGCAGCAACGAAATACTTCCTGTCTTTATTACTAAACCGAGGAAATAGAAAAAAGAGCACTACCGGTATGAAGCAAAATTCAACCAAAGTGACTAATAAAAACCAGACAGGTAACGATAATAATTTGTTGAGAAAAAAACTATCAGTGAAAGCAAGATGAAAACTGGCAGGAATAAAGCCCATCCCGTGGGGTCTGTTCAAAAAAAGCTGTATTGGCAGCAGTAATGTAATGATTAGAATCGGTAAAACACGAATATTTAAAAATCGATTGATAATCAGTCTGTATTCAATGGCACAGAAGAGAGGCACAGCAAAAAAGGCAAACACACTGCTGTAAAACCCGGCTATCAATAATAAGCCGACGACCAAGGCTTTAGTTGTTTTATGTACATAACTGGTTTTTGAAAGGAATATGAATGCCAGTACAGTTGCGTAAAAACCCAGTACGTGTGGCATGGTCCAGAATAATGCCGAAAAAAAAGACGAGATCTGGGCATTCCCATGCAAAAACAGTGCTCCTTGCCACCCATCGTGATGATTGACCAGCGGGGCCTTTAAAAAGACACTATCTGCAAGCCAGTCCAGACCACCAAAAGCAGTAAAAAGGAACACCATTATCCAAAGGGACCTGCGGTTTGGTGTTAACAGATTGACAATCTCAAGTAAACTGCCAAATATAAGAGGATAATACAGTGCATTCCCCACGCAGATGGCATCCTTTAAAGTAATAAATGGCAGAGCCAGTTTCATGACGGCAAAAGGAATCATTGAAGCGTAATAATACGAGTAATAATAATCCTGGTTGGCAAAATGCCTGAGAGGGAAAGAGTCCGACATCGTCATGGAAATCAGACCGGATATTCGCTGTGTATCATCCCATTGTACTTGAACAATGTTACCCGGAAGCCATTCCAGCAAGTAAGGGACACGTAAAAAGGAGAGCAGAAGCCAAAAGCCAGCCAGCCAGCTGATCATCCCCCAAGAAATGCATAAGGTTGTTCGTTTGGCAGATGCCTGGAAAACAAGCCGACTGCCGGCCAGCAAGCATGCTGGGTAGATCACGAGAAGCCACCAGACCGGGGTTTTGAGAGTGTTGCACACTATCAACGTGAACAGATTGCTTATCAAGACGAGAGCAAGGGTCTTTGTGAAAAGTAAACGGGTTAAAGCGGTACCGAGAATGGTGTTTGGCAAGGATTTCATGCTTATCCGAAAAAACCTCATTTCAGGTTCTATATGAACTTCATCTTCCTGGCTGCAAACATGAGCATGCTCAAAAGCAGTACACCATGACGCCAGCGCTGAATATTGGTGGTCCCGTAGGTCCGCTCTTTGTACTGGACCGGCAGTTCGACGATCTTCATACCCAAACTGCTTGCACCGAAAATAAGGTCGAAATCACCGAACGGGTCGAAATCACCGAAATATGACCGATGAGCAGCAATTTTCAGATAGTTCTCCCGGGACAATACTTTGGTTCCGCACAGCGTGTCTTTGAAACGCTGTCCGATGACAAAGGAAAAAGCCATCGCAAAAAATTTGTTTCCCAGAATATTCCAGAACCTCATTGCCTTTGCATCCATCGGATACACAAGCCTGCTGCCATTGATGAATTCTCCCCTGTTCTCAACCAGCGCCCTATAAAATTTGGGCAGATCTTCGGGCATTACTGACAAATCGGCGTCAAGAATCATGAGTATCTCCCGGGAAGCCAGTTCGAAACCCGTTCGTACTGCGTCTCCCTTTCCGTGTCCGCCTTGCTGCGCTATGAGTATCTTTTTTACGGAGGAGTATTTTTCTGCCATGTCCCCGATCACCTTCCAGGTGTCGTCAGTTGAATGACCTTCAACAAATATCAACTCGTCGTCGGGTCCCATGCGGGGAATTCTTTGAATAAGACTCTCGATAGTGCCCGCTTCGTTGCGGGCTGCAACAACAACGGAGACCGAGGGGGCCACAGGCGCCGTGTCTTTAATCAGAGGTCTGGCCACAAGGATGTTGACCATGGAAAAAAGCCGAAAAAAAGGCAATGGCGCAAGGTATCTGTTCAGAAGATTGCTCAGCAAGGGGACATACACGGGACAAAGTATGTGTTGCCCCCGCCGTACAGTTTCAAAACCGGTCAAAAAAAGCAGATTATCGATGTCGTCGTGTGCTATCCAGTTTTGTTCGGGAGTCCGGCAGCGCAGGCGCAATTTAGTAGCAAGCCGGATTATCGGTCTCCATAAGCTGCTGTAATAGGTAATGATCAGTCGCGTTTGAGCAGTGCAGACCGTGTGCAACTCCTGGAGCAAACATTGAATATCACTCTCATAATGCAGATTTCCATTTAAGAGCAAAAAATCGGGCTTGAATTTTCCAATATCCGGCAGCGATGTTATACGTGCAACCGAATCCGGCAATTCCAGCGTCGAAGATTGCGGGGCATACACTGCCGCTAGCCGATCCGGGAACAATTTCAGAAGATGTCCGTGCTGGGGTAAAATCTCCACAACTGAAGACTTATGCCTGATAAAAAGAGCTATATACTTGCAGAGCAGTGCGTAGAAATAAGTTTTCATATCTTTTTAGAAGTCTCGAAAAAATTGTTTTAAAACCTTTTTAGTGGGCTGTGACATTTAAAATTAACAGTTAGTCTCCAGCCCCTTCATCCCCTTCAATTAGGGAGATGAGAAAAAACAAGCCTCCCACTCCCCTTGGGGAGAGGGTTGGGGTGAGGGGCGCCAAAATAAATTGTCCCAGTCCACTAGTAGAAATGCGACCTGATTTTTTGTTGCAAGGAGCGTGTAGTAGTCTTTTTCTTTAAATCCGAGCAAGCTGTCGGAATATTCAACAAGCTTTCTTCCACTCACAATATACAGAAAAAAATTATGGCCGCATAGCATATCGATTACTGCCTGATACGTTGTTCCCGCCTCGCGCAATCCATACGGCCATAATTCCATGAGTATGGTCAGTTGCGGATTGGCGCGCAGCGTTTGCTGCATTCCCATAAGCGCCTTATATTCATGACCCTGAATGTCCATTTTGATAAAATCGACCGGCTTTCCCTGTAAAAATGAATCCAGGGAAAAGCAGGCTACTTGTTGCTTTATTCTGTTTTCAGCCGTGGGATGGGTCCTGTGATCGACGTTCAAATCGGTGGAGATATATAAATCAACAACTCCGGTTTTGTCGCTTATGGCGGCCTGGTGGGCTGTAACCATGGACAGGCGCCGGGTAAACTTCTGAAGAAACGCGAAGTTGCGGGGGTGAGGTTCGAACGCGTGTACTTCCCCGGCGGGGCCGGTGAGCTTTGCAAGCAGCCGTGTATAGACACCGATGTTTGCCCCTATGTCAACGACCCTGTCTCCCGCGTTGACGAATCGTCGTAAGAGCGACATGCTGCCGCTGTCGCTGATGCGCTTATAGAGCAGATACAATGGATAATACAGCCAGAAAGCATGGGTATAGGCCATATTGGCCAGGCGAAAAAGCGGATAGGTTTTCATGTTATTGGCAGAACCCCCACGGCCGTCTGCCGTATTCTTTCAAGAGAATTTTCATGTTTTGCGGAAGATGCGGCATGTAGAAACGCCAGTATATCCTGGAAGAAATACCCCTGGGATCATTAAGAACCGGGCCAAAAGTCACCGCTGAATTCCCTAAAACAGCTATCACCAGCAGGGCATTCAAAAACCATTTTCGATACTGCCTTGCTGGGGAGCTTTTAAGTTCCTGAAATACGCGGGTCAGGTAAAACAGCAAAACGACGAATATGGGTTGATAAATGCGGGCGATCCAGTTTCCGCCCATCCACCATACACCGCGCGGTGGAGGGCAATTGATAAGCAGAAAGACTAAACCAATGCTGACCAGCACGCATATTTCCGGGAGAGTTAAACGCACTTTAGCAATACAGGCGGCAATAATGAACAGTATCGGTAAAAAGAGAAAACAGGAAAAAAAGAAATTGGCAATCAGGTTCTCAGGTAATTTTTTTATTGTTTCAACCCACTGCTCAAAGGGTGCAGGATTGAAATAGCTATCCGGAACATTGCCATACATGTCGGTATTAATGCTTGCAAACGAACTGCCCAGGCAGTAGTGCAGCACAACCCACCACAGTGCAACAAAGAGCAGCATGCCGAACAGTGCTGCAGGGATCCGCCGGTACTGTTTTCTGACCAAAAGCATCATAACCGCAGCAGGACCAAAATAGGTCATAAAATCATATCCGGCAAACAGCAGTCCCATGCCTATCGAAACAATCCACACGCTGCGGGCGCACATGTCTTTATCCAGTTTCCATAAAAGCATATACAACCACAAACAACCGGGAACTATCAGCGAGTATACGAAGGGTTGCCCTGCGTAATACGCAATTCCGGGGTATACCGCCAACAGCCATAAACCGGCTATTGCACCGGCTTCACCGCTCGTCCTGAGAGAGAACACTGCAAAGCTTGAAAATGCAAGCACCGTGAGCAGAAAATTCGTTATGATGCCGCCCAGGTCATGTTCAAAAATTTTCATAAAGGGATAAGCAATAATATTATAGAGGATCCGGCGAAGTACTACACTGGACTCCCAGGTTTGTTTGGGCTTTCCATCCAGTAGAAAAAACAACGGGACAAAATACTTATAATCTCCGTTATACAAATAATGGCATTCTGGTTCGACAAACGGAAAATGGTATTCCGGTGGCAATATAAACGTGTTGGCATAGGGAGAAAGCGTTCCTGTTGACAGGTAGATCGCTGCACTGAGAACCGTTAGGGAGCAAAAAAAATGAACTTTAAACCGCAGGGACGTCTTTTGGAAATAAAAAAAAAGTCTTTCGGCTGTTTGAAACAGCGATTGGCGTACGGCAACCTGCAGAAGACATAAGAACAATAAAAGCAGACACATCCACGAATTCAACCGAAAAACCGTTCTGCTTCTCTGGTAAATAGCCGATGGCTCGTTTGAACAAAACTGTATAAATCCAAACAACGCGATTTCAAGGGCGATAAAAAATACAAAGACCATTACTACAGTTCTTTCGGAACGGAAACCCCGTAGTGTATGGCTGCTTTGCAGCATTGGGTCATTTGTCGAAGCTGAAAAACCAGAGATCCAACGCATGGGGCCCCATTTCCCGAAAAGAATAATTTTATTTTTACCGATTTATAATGTATTATTCTGCTAAATGCAAGTGATACCATCTGTGATCAAGATGTTTCCACGTAAAACACAATTACTATTTATATAAAGTTCTTAATATGGATACCCGCTTACAGAATGAGATCGAGCATGGAAAGTACCTTGCAGGTGAAGGTGCAGGTGAAGTCTGGAACTGGGAATCACCGGCTGGCAAACTTCGCTGGCAGAGAAGAGTGAAGATGCTTACAGCGCATTTGAAATCATCGGATAAAGTATTGGAAATCGGATGCGGAACCGGATATTTCACGAAAGAAATTGTAAAAACAAGTGCCGAAGTTACAGCTATTGATATTTCTCCTGAGTTACTCGAAATCGCCAAACTCGAAATCACTGAAACCAATGTAAAATTCAGGCTTGATAATGCCTATGATCTGAGTTTTGATGATTGCAGTTTTGATTCAATAGTAGGGAGTTCGGTGCTTCATCACCTGGAAATTGTAAAAGCGATCAGCGAAATGTTCCGGGTTCTGAAACCTGGTGGCAGCATGTTTTTCACCGAACCCAACATGATCAACCCACAAATCGCGCTTCAAAAGAATATTCCTGCGTTGAAACGCAAACTCGGCGACTCGCCTGATGAAACGGCCTTTTTCCGCTGGTCATTGAAAAAACTCATGAATAAAACCGGGTTTACCGAAATCATCATCAAGCCTTTTGATTTTCTTCATCCTGCATTATTTCCTTCGCTCATACCATTTATTGCATCGCTGGGTGAAACTATAGAAAAAATTCCTTTACTGAAGGAAATCGCGGGGTCACTCTACATTACTGCAAAGAAGCCTTAAACTGCTATTTTTCTTAAAATACCTGTAAATATATCGATATTCTTCTCCTTCACCTGTATATCGTTTTGCCGCCTTTTTTGAACAGTTTTTCAGATTTTTAGCGGGTATTTTTCGTATAATTTTTTTTGACTCTGAGGGGTATGATTGGTACGTGGATTCCCAACGAAAGGCAATTTAAGCCCCTTAATACTGTTACAGAACTGTTAAAGGAATTTATAAAAAAACGAGCACATGGAAGGCTTTCCCATGTGCTCGTTTTTTTATGTTAAATGGCGGGCGATATGCGACTCGAACGCACGACCTTTGGCTTCGGAGGCCAACACTCTATCCAGCTGAGCTAATCGCCCGTGTTATGTGATGCAACCGGCTGAAGTTATACTGTGTTAAGGGCCGGATGTCAACCCGTGTTGTGGAAGCGGGCTGCACCGGCGCGGTAACCATAAAGAGAAAAAGGGGGCTTGCTGTGCGCAACCCCCTTTTCAAACAGTCGGAAAAAACTTACTTCTTCATGCTGACAATGATCTCGGTCGTCTTGGCGCCCTTGGCGATATGCGACTTAATCTTGAAGGATGCCTTCTTGTCGGTCCTGGTTGCCTTCAGAACATTGGCAATAAAATCTTCGTCCATGGCGGCAAGGTCTGCCTTGTAGGCAGGGGGCGCCTGCAGCATGTCGCCGACCTGCACAAAGGGGTCAGCCGCAGCGGTCAGGGTAACGGTGCCGTCGGCATTTTGGGTCTGCGTGAAGGCAATGTATTTCTTCTTTTCGCAGTACGCGATAATGGAAGCGATGTCTTCGGCGGTCTTGATCTTGCCGATTTCCAGATCAAGCTTGGCATCTTTCACCCACATCTTGGGGAAGGTCTGCCACAGCTTCAGATAGATTTCCTTTGCCTTGGGCTTTACGTTCAGGAACAGCTGCAGCCAGGCAAGAAAATCGACAGCGAAAAATCCAAGGAATGAGCCCGGGCCCTGCTCCTCGAAGGTGCGCTTCTGTTTTTTCAGAATATAGGCCACCGGCTCCTGATTGCCCATTTCAAGGTCGATGAACCTTCTTTCGACTTCAGGCAGGGGCAGATCGGGATTGGCGGCGCGGGTGCGCAGAATGATCTGACAGGCGCAGGCTGCGCCGTCGCGGCAGCGGCCGGAGGGCAGCTCGACAAGGATTTCTTCCTTGAGGCCGACCTTCTTGGCTTTCTCGATCAGCTCCCAGATATACACATAGGTCAGGTACACTTCCTGCCGGTAATAGTCATGGCGGCAATAGGTGCAGTCTGCCGGGCCGTAGGCCGGATTTGCGCACCACTGCACATGGCCCACATGCTCGGTTTCCGTATTGCGGCGGGTAATGTACAGCGCGGGCACGCCGATAAAGCAGTCTTCGACAATGCGGCCAAGGGTGGGCAGGTCTTTTACTTCCTTGAGGCCGAACTTTGCCATGGCGCCGTCAAAGGACATGTCGGCCAGAGCGCTGCCCAGACATTGCCGTAATATTTCAGGCCGTCCTTCTCGCCCAGGGCGGGCTTGAAAGTGTTCCAGATATAGTAGACATGCCCGAACAGAGACTTGAGTGCCTCTACCGTCAGGTCCTTCAGGCTCATTTTCAGGGCCTTGGCATGGGCATCCATGAACGGAAGAAACGGTGAGGGTGCTGATTTTGCTGCTTTGGTTGCCATGAAACTCTCCTTCAGTAAATAAGGTTTATAGGGTTATATGCTGTAGTACGCGTCCAGGAAAAAGCCTGTGCGGCACATATCTATTATATAAATCTCGGCTTGCCATTGTCAAACAAAAACGAGCTTCTATAGGCTTCCGAACCATTGCACGGGCGGGGGTTGCCGCATGCTGCAGTGCTGCCGCCGGCATCAGCCCTGCTCGGTGATCACGATGCCCTTTTCCTTCACGAAACACGCCGAATTTCTGGTCAATCTGCTGAATGTGCTTGATCAGCCAGTTGCCGAGAAACGTATTGACGGCAGTCTGCAAGAATCTGGGTGGGG
Source organism: uncultured delta proteobacterium (assembly GCA_963804955.1). Lineage (GTDB taxonomy): Bacteria > Desulfobacterota > WTBG01 > CAIYCZ01 > CAIRTM01 > CAIWCT01. The sequence goes on from CAWDSQ010000014.1 coordinate 248,285, forward strand.
CCGTCTTCTTCAAAATCCCGCACCAGGTCAGTGAGCGTGCCCCGCAACTCCTCGTGCTTCTGCAGGTGCTCTGCAAGCCCGGGATAGCTATGCGCGGTCATGTGCTTCTCTTCCGTGGCGAAGTGAAAATGCGTATAGTCGATCAGAAAGCCCAGCGTCATGGCGATCTGCCGCTGAGCCCCATGTTCGGCAATGGCAGCTGATAAAGCATTAAACCGGTCTATCCACGTTTTATGCTGCTCATCGATCAAGGCTATGCCGACGGACAAAGTTTCATTCCATACCAGTTTTTCCATGACGTATTCCTCCCTAGTGCACAAGCATCGCAAAATGTCGTTTGGTTTTTACAAAAGCATCCCCGACTGCCTCTTAAAAGAAAGAAACCACAAAACAACAAAAAAGAAAAGCATGAATTTTTAAGCCTGCGTGCTGAGCGGCCATGCCCCGGCAGGCAGGGGAAAAGCGCGGGTAAACCCCTGCCCTGTTTTTTTCATACACGGGCTTGACAGGACCGGCAGTTTCAGATATATTTTAGTTGTATATACAACTAAAATATACGGGCGCGCTCTGCCCCCGTGCCCTGAAACGCAAAGCCGCTCCCTGCAGGGCATTGATCCGAAACAGGTGGATATCTGCAGGATACGTTCTTTTAAAAACACCGGGCAATGTCAACGGGCAATAAAAACTCTTTTACTCTACGTGAGGAGAAAGTCATGGCACAAAGCGTTTACGGATGGCAGGGAAAAATACTGCGGGTTAATCTAACAACAAAACAGATCAGCGAAGAGCCCCTGTCCGAGGAGCTGCGGCGCGGCTATATCGGCGGCGCGGGCATCAATGCGCGGCTGCTCTACGAGAGCCTCAAGGACAAAATCAATACCGACCCGCTGTCGCCGGACAACCCGCTCATCTTCGGCTTCGGCATTCTTGCCGGCACCATCCTTTCCCTGCTGTTCCCGCTTTACCGTCACCGCCAAAAGTCCGGTCACCGGCATTTTCGGCGATTCAAACGCCGGCGGCTTTTTCCCGGCCCGCGTGAAGCAGGCTGGCTATGACCATATCGTTATAACCGGCAAAGCAGAAAAGCCTTCGTCTTCTGCTCATTGAAAAAGGCAAAAAGCCTGAAATCGTCGATGCCGCAGACCTCTGGGGCCTTGATTCCTATGAAACCGATACGAAAATTCAGGAGCGCTTCGGCAAATGCGAATCCGCGCGCATCGGACCGGCAGGGGAACATCTCGTGCGGTATGCAAATATTTATTCCGGCACGAGCCGCATCAGCTGCAATGGCAAGACGGGCATGGGCTGCGTCATGGGCTCAAAAAACTTGAAGGCCGTCATTGTCAAAGGCACGGGAGAGGTGCCGGTTGCCGATGAAAAAGCCTTTGAAGAGCTTGCAAAAACATACCGCGACCTGTGGGCCGGCCATGTGACCTATTCCCATAAAGAATACGGCTCCCTCATGCTCATCGCGCAAACCAGCGATCAGACGCGCATTAATAACCAGCAGGTTCGCATCACGCCCGAGCAGATTGAAAAATATGATATTCTTGCGCTGGTTGAGAAATACAAAAAAGGCCAAACAGCCTGCTACCGCTGCCCCGTGGCCTGCACCATAAAATGGGAGGTTGATGAGGGGCCCTATAAAGGGGAAAAATCCGATAAGCTCGAGTTCGGCCACTATACCAATATGGGGCCGCTGCTGGGCATATTCGACTTCCCCTCCCTTGTGCATATCTCCGACAAGCTTAACCGCCTGGGCATGGACTGCATCACCTTCGGCTGGATCATGGCCATGGCCATGGAGTGCTGGCAGCGCGGCATACTGACGGCGGAAGAGACAGGCGGCATCGAATTCAACTGGGGCGATGTGGCAGTGGTGTCGAAAATGCTCGACATGATCAGCCGCCGCGAGGGCTTTGGCAATGTGCTGGCCGACAGCATGCCCATGATCCTCAAAAAACTGAAGCCCGAGGCCGCTGACTACGGCTTTCACATCAAAGGTCTGTCATTCTCCTACAACTGCACCCAGGCCGTGGCAATGAGCCTTGCTTCATCGGTTGCCACCCGCGGCGCCGACCATCTCAAGGGCCATCCCTTCCCGGCCATGATCGGCATTGAAGAAATGCTTGAGCGGGCCCTGGGCAAAGACCTGCCGCCGGAAATTCTCGTGCATTCAAGCCCCGTTGCCAAGGGCCGCGTCGTGTGGTGGAGCGAAAACTACAAAATGCTCATGGACAGCCTCGGCATCTGCTTCATTCCCATCGTGGCATCGGATGTTTTCGGTGAACCGCTGGTGCTGTTTAAGGAATTAGGCGAAATGTATCAGGCTGCTACCGGCCTTGATCCCGCAGACCTTTTTGAAGCTTCCGAGCGCGCCTACCAGATCGAGAAATGCTTTAATGCGCTTCTCGGGATTTCCCGTAAGGACGATTATCGCAGCGGCACGCGCCGGGGCGAGGAAGATCCGATTCATCACCCCGGCATGCTGGCTGAATATTACCGGTACCGGGGCTGCTCGGAAGACGGCCTGCCTACGGACAAGCGTCTGCGCGAAGTGGGCCTTGCGGATGAGGCCGGATTTCTTGAGCAGCACGGCTGCCTGGGCAAAAGCGACTGCCCGAAAATTGAAGAGCTGGCGCCCCCGCAGGTTTAGAGACCAGGGGTCGAGATTCAGGAGTCAGGGATCGAGTAGGGGCGCGGTACCCGCGCCCGGCTCACTTAAGCAGGAGTTGTCATGCGGATAACGATCAAGCTCTATTCAATGCTGCGCAGCTATCTTAAAGATGGCGAAAACGGCGTGGGCATTCTGGAGGTTTCCGACGGAGCAAAAATAGCCGACGTGGCGGCATCGCTCGGCATTCCTGAAAAGATACCCAAAATTACACTGGTAAACGGCGAGCAAAAAAGCCTGAGCGAACCCCTTGCCGAGGGCGACACCCTAAGCGTCTTTCCGCCCATGGCTGGAGGGTAATCGCTTCAGCCCGAGCATGAATCCAGACACGAAGATGATCTCTCCCGCATTGCCGGGTATGAGGCCGAAATAGTTGTGAGGGATGCCGGCGCTGATCAGCATAAGCATGCTTGTTATAAACAGGCCGGGCCACCCTGTTTTTCGCCAGATAAGGATTGCGGCGGCAATCGAAAAAAATCCGTTAGTCAGCAAAACTCTCCGGCACCCGGTACAGGCCGCCCGACTGCTCCACAAGCTCGCCAAGTGACTGTGCGGCAAGCCTGTCGCGCGTGGCATCTTTCACATTGACACCAATATCTTCAGGGTACTGCACAAGGCCGAGCTCCCGCAGCTCGCCGATTTTGTTTGCGTCAACCAATTGGCCCAGCGGCGCATCACCCGCCACGGCGCAGATACAGGCGCTCCGCTCTTCAAGGTCTTTGCACCGGTAGAGATGGGCAATGCCGATATCCGTTACGATATGCGAAAGATCCTGCCCGTAGATCATCACCGGCGGCAGGGGCAGATGCGCTTTTTCGGCAAGCTCCCAGGCGCTCAGCTTTTCGACAAAGGTAGGCCTCTGCGGGTTGCGGCATGACTGTACAATCTGAACGATCAGGCGCTTGCCCACGGGCATGGGTCCGTTGAGCAGCGGATTTAATGCATACTTTCGGCCCATTTCAAGCCAGGCCTTTGTATGGTGTCTGCGGCCCGGCGCTTGTGCGCCCATATTGGGCGCGCCGCCGAAACCCACGATGCGGTCGGCGGTGGCAGTTGAGCTGTTGCCCCACTGGTCGATTTCAAGGGTTGAGCCGATGAACATGTCAACAGCATAATGACCTGCAAGCTGGGCAAAAGCCCGGTTTGAGCGCAGTGAGCCGTCGGGGCCGATGGCGAAAACATCAGGCCGCGCCGCAACATAATCCTCCATGCCCTTCTCGGAGCCGAAGCAGTACACGGCCTGCACCCACCCGGCTTCAATGGCCGGTATCAGGGTAGGATGCGGGTTTAAAACCCAGTGCGTGCAGATTTTGCCTTTCAATCCCAGCTCTTTGCCATAGGTGGGCAGCAGCAGCTCGATAGCTGCCGTGTCAAACCCGATGCCGTGATTAAGCGACCGAACCCCGCAGGGCCCGTAAATGCCCTTAATAGCCATCATGGCCATAAGTATGCTCTTGTGCGTTATCTTCGCCGGATCACGCGTGAAAAGCGCCTCCTGGTAAAATGGCTCTGCGGTGGGCACGATATAGTCGACCCAGTCTGCAGGAATATCCACACGCGGAAGTTTTTCCATTGTTTCATTGACCTGAGCGATCACAATGCCCTGCTTGAACTTCGTGGCCTCGGCGATGGCGGGCGTGTCTTCGGTATTGCCGCCGGTGAAGAGATTCCCGGCTGCATCTGCTGCATGGGCCGCAATGAGTGCTACGCGCGGCTGCAAATCAAGAAAGTAGCGCGAATACAGCTCCACATAGGTATGAATGGCCCCCAGCTCTATCTTGCCTTTGACCACCATATCGGCAAAACGTTTGCTCTGGCTGCCGGCATACGACAGATCGATTTTGCGGGCAATGCCTTTTTCGAAAATATCGAGATGCTCGGGCAGGCTCAGGGTGGACTGCAGGATATGCAGATTATTTATTTTACGGGGATCAACGGCTGCAAGGGCTTGCGATAATACCTGCGCATGCTTCTGGTTGGTGCCCTCGATGCAGACCCTGTCGCCCGGCTCAAGCACAGCTTCAAAAAATTTGACCGCATCTTCCTCGCAGAACGATCTTGCCCGATACAGGCACCGATGCCGCTACGCGTTTATGCCGCGCCTGCGTGTTGTCGCCAATGGTGGTCCATGAATGCTGTTGTGGTTTCACTGTAGGACTTTCCGGTTTTTGGTTTCTTCTGGCGTGTATGCCCCCAGCAGGTTTATGTTCCGCCATAGGGGCGGGTTTGAAACCCGCCCCTACAACCTTCACCAAAACACTTAATCACCGGTTCTCTTCATCTTCCTGCCAGTTGGCAGGATTGTTGATAACATATTCGCGGATGCGGCTCAAATCGTCATCATCCCGGATCACGTGTTCATAATAATTGCGCTGCCATACCGGCATGCCGGACGTTTGGCGGATTTCGTTAACGCGTTTTGATGAAACCGTTTTGAATGCACCAATGGTCAACCGACCCGAAGAGGTTTTGCGAATTTCGCCTTCTAGGGGCACGATGCATCGTGCCTCTTGTTTTGTATCGGTTGTATTTCGGCACGAGCATCGGCCCCTACAATCCCGGATTTCCAAAATTCCATGAAAATGGTTCGGCATTACGACTACATTCATCCAATGCAATATAATCATATTGCTCTGCCAGCCATGTCCACGCATTCCGCACAATCGTACCCGCATCATTCAACACCATTACGCCATCGACGATTTCCCCAAACAGACATGCGTGCTCATGCGAGCATATCGTCAAAAAATACATGCCTGCCTGTGCATAATCATACCCATGCAGGCGAATGGACCGACGGTGATGGATTTCAGCATTATATGTCGCAGTATCGGGCATGTATCTGTATCGTACTATATTTTATTGTGCCGGGTTAAGCAAACGCTCATAGATAGCTGTGGCATTTTCGTGGTCGATTATTGAGTTTTTTAACAACAAATGCAATCTGCTTTTCTGTGAAAGTTTTAAAAAAGGCGCTTTTTGATCCCCCTCTGCAAGGGAGAATAAGCCCGCAGTCCGCAGTCACTGGCTTTTTAGGAACTTTGTGGTATGATTGCCGAACAAAAAGCACTAGAGAAAGATGGTGGCTATGATCGACGAAATCCAATGGGCAGAGTTGTGCGTGACTGTCCGCAAACAGTATGCGGAGGCAGTGGCGGAGTTTCTGATCGAAGAGGGGTCCAGCAATGGCATCGTTGAGGAAAAATCTCCCGCCGACAAAGATACCGTCATTTTAAAAGCATATATAAAAAATGATGCCGAACGCGACGGCTATGTTAACCGCGTTGCCGACTTCGTGGCAGGACTCTTTGCCGCCGCGGGCGATGTTGAATCAGTGCCCGCCATCGCCGTGAACCTCATACCGGATGAAGATTGGAACAAGAAGTGGAAATCATTTTTTCAGCCCCTCAAAATTACCGACCGGATCGTTATCAAGCCGTCATGGAAGAACTATCACCCCCTGGAGGGCGAGATCATCGTTGAGCTTGATCCGGGCATGGCCTTCGGAACAGGCACGCACCCCTCAACCAGCATGTGCCTGAAAGTGATCGACGAGCTTGAGGTCAAGCTTGCTCCACGGGCAGCCTGCGCATGCTCGATGTGGGCACGGGCTCGGGCATTCTTGCCATAGCAGCGGCAAAGCTCGGCTTTACCGAGGTGGTGGGCGTTGATGTCGACCAGGTTGCTGTTCGCGTGGCGCAGAAAAATGCAGAAATAAACGGCGTGGCTGATGAGGTGGCGTTCAGCAATACGCCCCTCAGGATGCTTGAAGGGCAGTATCCTGTGGTGGTGGCAAATATTCTGCCCCATGTTCTTATCTATCTGAAGGACCATCTGATGGCGCGGCTTGAGGCCCATGGCTTTCTCATTCTTTCCGGAATTCTGATTGAGAAGGCGCAGGAGGTTAAAAACGCCTTTGCCCTCGACCTGCATTTTTTCAAGGAACTGCACGAAGAGCAGTGGGCCTGCCTGGTGTTTCAGAAGATTAGATCAGAACGAAAATTGTTTTTTTGCAGGTGGGTTAAGCCCTGAAGAAACCGTTGGGTTTCGTGCCACAATCCAGTTTAAGCAAACTTAAATCCATGCAAAGAAGCACCTGCATAAGGGCAAACCCAACAAACCATGGCTTAGGGGATGTGCAGGTTGTCGATAACGTTTCGACTCCCACGTCTTAAGCGGTCATGGTTCAAGGCGTTTTATTTTTCCGACCCGAGATATATGCTTTTTGTCAAAAGAATATATATCGGATATGTGCAGGGTGTCCATAAGAGCAGCAATATAGGCGTCAACAAAATCAATATTCAGCCCCGCATACATCGGCAGGGCTTTGGCTATGACAGCCTTATTGGTAACGTGAAGGCCCGGAGTGGCCAGGATGGCGCTTATCATAGGTGCGACCGAGGTGTTTTTTAGTCCATATGCTGATTCAAGCACCCAGACAACTTCGGCAATTACCATCTCAGCGGTCGTAAGCTTTAGTTTGCCCGCAGCCGCATCCTCCAGAAGCGCCTCCACTTTGTCAGCCTTTTTAGGATCGTCGTTGGTGAGATACCGGATAAAAAGGTTCGTATCGATAAAACAGGTTTTCATCGCATCTCATCCATCACCCGTTGAGCCACGGCAGCCCTGGCGGATTTTTTCTCATCGGCAATAGACGTTTTTCGCTTCGGCTTTACCGCTCCACGCAGATCTTTCAAGGTTTTAAGGGGCATAAGCACAATTTTTTCCCCTTCCCGCTCAAAATCCACTTTATCATTGGGCCGTATGCCGAAGGCATCCCGGATGCCCTTGGGGATTGTCACCTGTCCCTTGGTGGTTACTTTTGCCAGCATGGTCGTACCTCCATTATGTTTCTTACTTTAAGAATAGGTAAGAAATTATGAATTGTCAATACTATTCCTTGCCGCTCTGTTTGGTTGAGAGCATTTAACATTTTTTTGTAGCCACGAAATAGAGACGTTCGTGGTGAGCCGCTCCCTACTACGTAAGCCAGAACTCAATCCCGCAATTTTAAAGTGAAAATTTACTTAATCTGACAGAGTCCTGATTTTTCTGATACTGTGAAATAATTACAGAACAGCTCACCGTCAATGTTAAAAGCCGCTATGTTGATTTCTAAACAATATCCCGCAACCACTACCTATTGATGAGCGGCGCCCAATGCTCATTTCAAAGGTGACAACCCACTAGTCATGGCCCCTGTTTTTTATTTTTTTTCTATGCTATATTTTAACAATAAGGGAAAGCGCACATTAAACTCAAGAAAGGGGGCTTTTAATGAGCAAAAAATTGCTGGGTGCATTGCTGTGTGCAACTATTGTACTATGTATGTTTTCTAACGGAAGGGCAGACGAACAGTGCTGTTGCAGCATAACCTGTAACTACGAAACCATATTTGGCGGAGTTAAGAACATACAGGTTGATCAATGTTTTGATCTTGGTTCTGGCGGAGGGAAGGTGCAAAGCTGCGATGAGGATGCCGCCTGTCTCAGTGTAAGACAGTTGGGGTGGGTCTATCTGAATGAGTGGACAGGTTCGGGATGCAACCTTCGTTCGACAGATCCTTGCCCTGCAAGCTTGTTACTGGGCAGTGAAAGCCCCAAGCTGGCTATGCTGAGACAATTTCGCGATGGCGTATTGAGCAAGACCTCGGGAGGAAGGGCGCTTATAAGGCTGTATTATCACGTGGGGCCGATGCTCATCCAGGCAATGGAAAAAAACGAGAAGTTAAAAAACTATATGCAAAAAATGCTCGATGGAGCTTTGATTGTATTGTCATATAGACAGAAAAAATAAATTTTTATGCCCCGACAAGCATGTGCACAAGATGTTGCTGTGAATAGCTTCCATTGACAGGAACTGCGTCTCCCAAATTGCAGCCTATATCTTGCGCCCTATTCACCTTGACGCACAACCGTTTTTTCCCCATATCTTCATTTGGGGTACTCCAAAGAGAGTTCTTCTTATTTTATTGAAAAGGAGGCACTATGAACAAAAACGATAAAATTAACTGTTTATCTCCTCTGAGCCGTCGCGATTTTCTGGTTTTGTCTTCCGGGGCTGCTGCTATCCTTGCTTCCGGCGGTTTATTAAGCAAGGCGAATGCGGCATCGCCCCATGTCCTTCCGGCCCTTCCCTATGCTGAAAACGCCCTGGAGCCCTATATATCAGCTAAAACAATCGGATTTCACTACGGTAAACATCATAAAGGATATATCGACAACTTGAACAAACTTATAGAAAAAACTGAATTTGCCGATCTTTCCCTGGAAAAGATAATCATAGGCACAGCGGGAAAGGCTGATAAAACCGCTATATTTAATAACGCCGCTCAAAGCTGGAATCATACCTTCTACTGGCAATGTCTCAAACCGAATGGTGGAGGCGAACCATCCGTCGCCTTTAAAAAACGTATTGAAGCATCTTTCGGAAGCATGGATGCCTGCAGGAAGGAATTGACTGCGGCAGCAGTAACTCAGTTCGGAAGCGGATGGGCATGGCTTGTTCTTGATGGTGAGAAGCTCAAGGCAATAAAAACATCTAACGCTGAAACTCCCCTGGAAAAGGGCATGAAACCGTTATTGGTCATCGACGTGTGGGAACACGCGTATTACCTTGATTACCAGAACAGACGTTCGGATTACGCTACCGCAGTTCTGGACAAAATTATAAACTGGAATTTTGCGGAAAAAAACCTGGGTTAGCTGCAATAAAAGGGAGCCAATAAACAAACAAAAACCAGGGGGGCTGTTGTAGGCATATAAAACATATGCATTATGGGCAATAAACGCGTGATGGTGGGCAGGAAGGAAGAGGAAACCTGAGACAATATCTATCTGAAGTTCGTTGGGCCTGACTGCTGCATATGGTGGTCAGGCCTTTTTTTTTAAAAGCCCCTATCCCCTATTACCTGACAAAAGATGGATTAACGGTCAGCACACATGCATCATAGCTTCGTTTTGTCGTATAGCTAACTACGCCCGCTGACAATTATCCTTCCGCAGGAATATCCTCAACAATCCGTATCACCATCGTTTTCCCCTTGAGTATGGAGAGCTTTTCAAGCTGGCGTATGGCCTTTTGCAGGTCAGACTCCTTTGCCTCATGCGTGAGCATGAAAATGGACACGGCGGTATTGCTCGTGTCGCGGCCTTTCTGCACAACGGAATGGATGCTGATATTGCTGCGGCCGAGAACGCCGGAAATGGTCGACAGCACGCCGGGCTTGTCCACAGCGGAAAAGCGCAGGTAGTAGCGGGTCTGGAGATCGCTCATGGGTTTGATGCGTACGGCCTGCGGCAGCTTGCTTCCGCAGGGCAGCAGCGGCACGCGGTTTGAAACACCCTTAACGATATTGCGGGCAAGGCTCATGATATCCGCCACAACCGCGCTGCCGGTGGGCATCATGCCGGCGCCCCGGCCGTAAAACATGGTGGGCCCCACATCCTGGCCCTGGACAAAGATGGCATTGAATGCCCCGCCTACCTGCGAGAGCATATGCTTTTCAGGAACAAGGCTCGGGTGCACGCGCGCATCAACTTCGCTGCCGTAGCCGCGGCAGATGGCCAGCAGCTTTATTTTGTAGCCCAGCTGACGGGCAAAGTCGATATCAAGGGGCGTGATGCGGGAAATGCCTTCGGTGTATATTTTTTTGGGGTCGGCTTTGCCGCCGAAGGCAAGGGAGAGCAGCACCGTGAGCTTGTGCGCCGTGTCGATGCCCTCTACGTCGAAGGTGGGATCTGCTTCGGCATAGCCCTTCGCCTGGGCATCTTTCAGCACGGCCTTAAAGTCGGCGCCTTCGTCGGTCATGCGGCTGAGTATATAGTTTGACGTGCCGTTGAGTATGCCGAGAAATCCGGCAATCCGGTCAGAAGCAAACCCTTCCTGCATGGTTCTGATGATGGGAATGCCGCCGCCGACGCTTGCTTCAAAAGCCACATCAACGCCTGCGCGCCGGGCTGCGCTGAATATCTCCCAGCCGTGCTTCGAGAGCAGCGCCTTGTTGGCCGTGACGACATGCTTGCCGTTTTCAATGGCTTTCAGGATGAGCCTGCGCGCAGGCTCGATGCCGCCCATAAGCTCTACGACGATATCGATTGACGGATTGCTGACAATCTCCTCTGCGCTGGTGGTGAGCGTACCCTTCTTCAGCGTCACGCCGCGGCTGCGCTTGATGTCGAGGTCGGCGATTTTTTTCAGTTCAATGTTCGCGCCAAGGCGCTGCTGCAGCAGGCCGGCGTTTTTCTGCAAGAATTTTTGCTACGCCCGTTCCCACGGTGCCAAAGCCGATCAGGCCGACGGATATCGTTTGCATGCGCTCTCCTTTGATGCGGGTGTGCTTGTGTGGCGCCTCACCATAACGCAAGAGCCGCTGGTTTGTCAAGAAGGCGGGGCCTACCTGCAGCTGCCGACAAAACTTTCCGCAAAGCCGTGATTTGAGGCGAAGTGCAGGTGCATATACCCCGCAAGCGTATTGTGAAGCCGAAAGCCCTCGGCGAATTCGGCCTTGTCTTTACGGCGCGTGACGCGGCAGGTACGCTGAATGCAGGCCGGCATGTCGCTGATGGCTGAGTAGTGAAATTCATGGCCGCGGATTTTTTCACCTTCCGCAAGAAACGGGTGGCCGGGCAGCGCCGCTGCCTCAACATAGCCCAGGCGCTGCAAGCGCGGCAGCATACGGGCCTGAGCAGGAAAAACGCCTGCCATGGCATAGCTGTTGCCGTCAAGACCGGTGAGGGCTTCAAGCAGATAGAGAAAGCCGCCGCATTCGGCGTAGACGGGGCGGCCGCCGGCGCAGAATGCGGCAATGGCATTGCGCATTGCTGTATTGCGGCTGAGTGCTGCGGCATGCAGCTCAGGATAGCCGCCGGGCAGGTACAGGCCCTGCACATCGGGTAGTGCGTCATCATGGATGGGGCTGAAGAAGACGATCTCCGCGCCGAACTGCTCCAGCAGGTCGATATTATCCTGATAGCAGAAGCAGAATGCCTCATCGCGGGCAATGCCGATTTTGGGGATCAGGGTTCGGGGATCAGGGTTCGGGAGTTTGAAGCATCTGCAGGTATGCCTGCAATTGCGGCTAGCGACTGATTTGGACTTTGAGGGGCAGACCCTGTCCCTGACCCCTGCCCCCGGCCCCAATTCCAATGATTTTTTCTACATCAACGGTTTCTTCAAGCTGCTGTGCAAGCTGTCCAATGATTTCCTGCAGAGCATCGCGCTCCGTTGCCATCACTAGGCCCAGATGCCGCTCGGGCGTATGCCATTTCTCATCGCGCGGTATATACCCCAGCACTTCTGCGCGACATTTCTCCTGCACGCCCGCTTTGAGCATTTCATAATGCGCAAGGCTGCCGACTTTGTTGAAAATGATCCCTGCAATGCGCACGTCGGGGTCAAACTGCTCAAATCCCAGCACAACCGCCCCTGCGGAACGTGCAAACGATGAGCCGTCTATGATAAGAAGTACCGGCAGACAAAGCATCTTTGCAATCTGAGCAGAGGACCCTTCATCGCCTGCCCCGCTCAGACCGTCGAAAAGCCCCATGACGCCTTCGACCACACCGATATCGGCGCCTTCCATGGCGCGATGAAATGTCTGCAGGCAGCAGTCGCGTCCCATCATCCAGCCATCGAGATTGCGCGAGCCGCGGCCGGTCACTGCAGTGTGATAGCCGGGGTCTATAAAATCAGGCCCCACCTTGAAGCACTGCACCGCAAGCCCGCGTTCCATAAGCGCCCGGGCAAGGGCTGCCGTGATCATGGTTTTTCCGGCGCCGCTGCGCTCTGCTGCGATGAGAAGACCCTGTGGCATAGCCAGTAAAATGAATGGGGTTATTGTTGGAAACAGTTTTTTAGAGGTTGGGTTAAGCCCGAAAGAAACCGTTGGGTTTCGTTCCTCAACCCAACCTTGTATGCATAGGTGAACGTAGTAGTAGGGGCTTAAAATTTTAAGCCCCTACAATAAAATATTGGCATAAGGGCGAACCCAACATATCCATGGTTCAGGATTTTATTCAGTAGGGGCACGATGCCTCGTGCCCCTACATTAGAATCCTGGATGCCGGCGTCCGCCGGCATGACGAGAAAGAGACTTTGCCGGACTTTTTGTATGCTCTATTTTTTTTGCAATGGTAAAAAAAATATGTCTGCAGCTTTTATTCTTCTTCCTCTTCGCACTTTTCCTCGTCGGCCCCCCGGGAAACCACCACGCGGGCCGGCCGCAGAAGTTTGTCGTTGAGGAAATACCCCTTCTGAAACTCCGCTATAACCGTATTTTCAGCATACTCCTCGTTCTCCTGATGAGCCATTGCTTCATGCTTTTCAGGATCAAAAGTCTGGCCGATGGAATCAAAGGGCTTGATATTGAATTTTTCGAGAGTGGCAATGAACTGCTTGAAAATCATTTCAACGCCTTCGACCACGGCGGCGGCATTTGCCGCGGTTTTTGCCTGCTCGAGCGCCCGTTCAAAATTATCCGCCACGGGCAGAATGTCCAGCGCCATCTTTTCAGCGCCGTATTTCAGAAGGTCGTCTTTTTCGCGGGCAACGCGCTTGCGGTAATTGTCGAACTCGGCCATGGTGCGCAGCAGCCGGTCGGAAAGCTCTTTATTCTCCTGTTCAAGCTTCTCGATTTGCCCAACAAGCTCTTCCCGTGCTGAAAGGATTATGTCCTGACCCGCAAGGTGCTCGTCTGCCGGGTTCGTTTCCAGAGTATCGCTGAGCATTTCATCGTCTGGCGTCTCTGTAATTTTTTGGCTTTTATGGCGGTTATGATCGTTTGCGGCCGGGTGTTTTTTGCTCGTAGACACAGTGTATCACGCTCCCCTATAGTTCTGGTTTCAGCAACAGCCTGATTCGTTTTTTAAAAGTAAGGATTAGAATGCTATTGTCAAGTTTTCGAGGAATTTTTTCAGGAAGATGCATGGCTGATTATTAGTTGCACAAGAGACGGCCGGACCGATCAGTCTTTTGTATCGCTGTGGATTTTTTTTATAATGCCCTTGCGCCGCAGCCGGCTCCTGATGTCCTCATCTTTACGCCGTATGATAGTGTGCAGATAGGCCTTTTCATTGTCAATGGCAAGACGGTAGAGGTCGTCCTCTATACCCCAGCGCTGCATGAAATGCGCCGCCATAAACCGATCGGTATTTTCAAGCTTGTTTTTGAAGCGATCGTCTGCAATCGAATAAAAATCCATGGTCTTGCGCAGGAGGTCCTCTGCGCTGTCATAGCCGCTTACCAGTCCTTCCTGAAATTCCTGGTACAGGTAAAAAAGTTTTTCAAGATGCGCCCTGTCCGCCATTTGCGCAAGCAGATCGGCTGCGGCAAGCATTTTCCCCAGCAGCTCAACGTCGCGCGACGGCCAAACGATGGCGTCAAAGTCTGCGTCAAGGTCCGTGCAGCAGATCATGGTCTGGCAGGCCGTGATCTCATCGGGAGCAAAGCCATGCTGACTGCCATAGTGAGAGGCAAAATTCATGCTGCGGCTCACATGAGTCGCCGTATGCCTGCCCCCTGCCCCGCTGGCCTCATTTTTTTCCGGTATATACCCCGTATCATGCAGCAGTGCTGCAATCAGGCCGAGCTTGACAGCCGGATTGGCCAGCCGCAGCCCTTCCGCTCCCGCTCCGTGTATCAGGCGGATCATGGCCAGCAGTGTTTCGGCGCAGTGCTGAAAATCATGGTAGCCGGTGCTGCATGCCTGATACCCGGGATATTTTCCGGCATACAGGCTCAGGGTATCATGAAAAACTTTTATGACCGGCCCTGCATCCACACCCGGATAGGCTATCTGCAGCACCGTCTCGGTCTCGTGCAGTATACCTTCGGCAGAATCCATGTTTATAAGATCATACAGGCGTTTAGAATTCATGCTGCATCTCTGGATGTATATATATACACCTGTATACGGTTCACTGTCAGCCATGTCTTTAGAAATTTTTGATAATGGGTATGTTGTGGCTGGTTGCACGATACACGCTATACTTGATTCCTTCAAGAATATAGGCCGATATCCCCTTGTCGCTTGTCCACCAGGTGCTTTCACTGAAAAGTTCATTGGCAGCACCTGCCGCTTCCACGGCAATGCCTGTGCCGTTAAAAACCTTTGCGAAAGCGTGTAATGCCCTGCGCGTGTGGAAATCATCAGTTACGATAATGATGCGCTTATAGCTGTTTTTGCGCGCCCAGTCCTTCAGGTCCCATGCTTCATCAAAGGTTGAGGTGGCGCCGCCCTTTTGCGACGGCACACGAGTCAGCTCGCAATCGGCGTGCAGCAGATTCATGATAGCCTCCGCCTTGTCTCTGTCTGTGCACGGCAGTTGTGCCGCCAGAGCATTGAACGGCCGTTCTTCTGTCATGAGAATGCGCGGCGCATAGCCATCCTTGCACAGGGCAATTGCCCGGGGAAGGCGTGTTTCAATTATGCCTGAAAGTACGACCAGGGCATCGGCCCCCTTCGTTGCAGTGTGTACGGTAAAAAATTCAGCATATGACGTCAGCAGGGGGGCATGATAATACAAAACAAGAGCCATGCAGGCGCCGCACAGGAGAGCGCAGATACAGAGTTTATTCATTGCTGCTGCATCCGGTCCGGCCGTCTCAGAGCATCGCAGTTGTGCATGCGGTGCCGCTCAACAAGGGTGGACAGTTCATGCTGGCTCAATAATTTTTGTCTCAAAAAATATTCCCCGATGCGGCGCTGCTGCCTGCTCTGCCTGCTGACCAGCGTTGTCTGCTCGATGGGTGTAATATAGCCGATGCGGACGGCGCACTCGCCGAACCGTTCTTCGAGACGGCGCTCGGTGAGGATGCTTACCACATCGCGCTGCGTGAGAAGGCCCGATTGCATGGCTATCTGGCCGATGCACGGCCGCAGGGTGCGCTGCCAGGAGATCGCCTCTATGAGCATGCGCCACGATATGCGCCCGGCATAATAGAGATACTGCCCCAGCATCAGATTGCGCAGGGGAATGGGTCCGTGGTAGAAATGGTCAACAGATGAGCGGCGGTGACGGTGCTGCTGAGACTGGTAGTGGCTCTGGTCGCATGAGGGCTGCTTGTGATGACGGCTGTGCTGATATGACCCGCGGGTGCGCCGGCCGGTAAAGCCGGGGTCTGACACAATGCGGCGCGCCTTGTTTTCCACATAGGAAAGCAGCAGTTCATAGGCCTGCTTGACGCTGCGGAACTCTTCCTGAAGCTTGCGGGGCGAACCGCCTATCTGTTTTGCCCGGTCAGGGTGGGTTTCAAGCGCACGTTTTTTATAGGCGGACTTGACGCCGATAGGCTGCAGATAGCGGAGAAACTCGATTGATACATTCACCTGCGATCCGAAAATGGTGCGGCATGCAGCGAAGAGTTCAACGGATGATTCCTGTGCAGCGGACATAGGGTGTGGACCTTTTGTTTATTGCAAAATTTTTCTAAAAATAACAATATATTGCACATTTCGCAAGAGAAAAAAGAAAAAGAGAAGACGCAGAAATCCTGCAATGAAAAAAGGGGGGCCATAATCGGCTCCCCTTTTAATCCACTATAAAAATGGCAGACGGGATTTTATGCTGCTTTGTTTTCTGTTGTGCTTGCGGGCTTTTTGTCCGGTGTGCTCTCAGAGGCGCTGGCTGATTCACTGGATTCAGCTTTGGCGCTGGTTTCCGTTGCGCCCGAACCCGACTCTTTCTTTTTGCTTTTGCTCCCCGTGTTTTTGTCCTTGTTTGCGTAGTCGGTAGCGTACCAGCCGGTGCCCTTGAGCTGAAACGAGCAGTTGGATATGAGCTTCTGGATTTTTGTGCTGTTGCACAGCTCACATTTCTTTACCGGCTTGTCTCTTGCGCTCAGGAATACTTCAAAAGTCTCTCCGCAGGATTTGCATTCATACTCATAAATCGGCACGGCTCATTCCTTTCTTGTGGCACATATATTCAAAAAACTGAAGTAAAATCAAATCTGTGTACTTTTATATAAGCATTTGAGCGGTCATTGTCAACCGCAGGTTAGGAAATTTTTCCAAACTGTTCCAGGTAGAGAGCTTCCTGATCGGCCACCATTTTCCATATATCGAATTCAGAGACAAGGGCTTGGGCCGCCTGGCCCATCCGGTGTGCTTGTGCAGGATTTTCAAGCAGATAGATCGTTTTTTCAGCAATACCGGCAATATCGCCCGGTTCCACGACAAAACCGGTCCGGCCCTGGCGTACAGCCTCCGGCGACCCGTCGGCCCTGGTGACAACTACCGGCAGACCTGCGCTCATGGCCTGCGGAATTACCCGCGGCAGCCCCTCCCAGCGGGAGGTCAGCACGAGTATGTCGCTTGCATGCAGCAGGCTGGGGATATCCCGCTGCCAGCCGAGCATATGAAACCGGTCGGCAAACGAGGATGCAAGCAGTTCGGCTTCCAAAGCGCTGCGCAGTTCGCCGTCGCCCGCCAGCAAAAAATGGGCATCGGGCAGGCGCGCTGCAATGCGTGAGCATACCCGGACATAGTCAAGGGGGGCTTTCTGAGGCTTCAGGCAGGCTACCATAATGGCAACAGGGGCGTCCTGCGGAACGCCAAGCAGCCTGCGCATCTCGGGCCGGGCAACTGCCGGGTTTTTGAAGTGCCCGATATCTATGCCGCTGCGGATGAGGCGCACCCTGTCAGGGGTAAAAAGCCCCAGGCTGAGGCCCCGGTCGATATTTGCCTGCGACACGGCGATGAAGAATGACGTGACGCGGCTGCACAGGCGCTCCAGAAGTATATAGAGCCATCTCACCGGTGCAGGCTGGTAGTCGTTAAAACCGTAGCCGTGGATGGAGTGGATGATGACGGGGATGCCCGCGGCCCGTGCTGCAAGGCGGCCCAGTATGCCCGCTTTGGAGCTGTGCGTATGCACGATAACCGGCGCCGACGGCGGCCCGGCTTTGATTTCTTCAAGAATTTTTTTTATCTGCAGAAACGCTTTCAGGTCCCGCAGGGGCCGCACTTCGCGGATCAGATCGGGCACCAGGCGGAAGCGGCCGAATGCGGCCGCTTCATCAAAAAGATCGCCGCCGGGGCCGGCCAGCAGGTGCACCTGAAACCGTTCGGGGTCAAGGTTCGTTGCGGTAAAGAGCGTATTCTGCTGCGCGCCCCCCAGCTCCATTTTCGTAATAATGTGAACAACTTTTGCCTGTATCATGCAAGGGCCTCTGCCAGGCTCCTGCCTTCAAGTATATTGTCTTCCATAGAGCAGTAGGTCCAGGCGCCGTAGCGGCCTGCGGAGATGATGCCGTGCTTTTTGAGCCAGGCAAGCAGCACCGGGCAGATTCTGCTGCCTGAAGCGGTCAAACAGCACATAGCCTGGGTCGATGCTGTTGTACTGCTCGGCAACAATGCGGTCCCCGCGCCGCACTATGCCGCAGCGCCGCAAGCCTTCAAGGGAGGCTTCGCGCAACTGCTGCGTAATCAGGGGCTAAATCCGGCCGGGCAGCTATTTCAATATACAGCGAGCTGGTCTTTTTTGGCGCCATGTTCGGCGTAAAGTTCGAATAGCAGCCGACGCGGTAAAAGGGGAACTCTGGCTCAGGGAAATATATCCAGTGATAGGGCATGACGCCGGGCCGGTTGATGCCGATATTGATATTATGGACCGCAGCGCTGGTGAGGCGCCGGCCGTAGCCGGTAAAACGCGGCGGCATGCCCTCTATCATGCTTACAAGCTTCGGCAGTGGCATGGTGGAGACAAGGGCTTCATACTGCAGCTGCGTGCCGTCGTGAAAGAGCAGGGTTCGCTCTTTCAGCCGCACCGCAACAAGGCGCCGGCCAAGCTCTATGTCTTTCACCTTGCGGCTGATGGCTTCGGGCAGTTTCTGTATGCCGCCGCTCTCCGGATACAAGAACGAGGCATTGTAGCCCATGCCCGTATTGGCGCTGCCAAGGGCGCCCTTCAAAACCTCCCGAAGCGAGGGCTTCGGCACTGACCAGGAAACCCAGTCGCAGGTTATGCTGCGCAGACTTTTGCAAAACAGCTTTTCATTGTAGGGTATGAAAAAATGACGGGCTATGCCCCGGCCAAACGTGCCGGTCACCCAGCTGTGGAAGCTGTCGGGCTTGCGGCCGGTTGGCTTTCGGCCGGCGGCCGCAATAAACCCTTCGAGGCACTCAAGCCTTGCTTCGGGCGGCAGGCCGTACAGGTTTGCCTGAAACGGAAAGGGAAGATAGCGCTGCATGCAGTAGATTGCGGCATTGCGCTCTATTTCACGCAGATTGCCGTGCAGCAGGCGCCCGATCAGGCCGCGGGTATAGCCGTCGCGCAGGTGCAGAAGATGGCCGGTATAGTCGAAGGTGAAACCGTCAACAACCGGCGAGCGGCACAGGCCGCCGATCTGGTCCTGAGCTCAAAGACCGTGCAGCGCCTGCCGGCGCCAAGATGCCATGCTGTGCTCAGTCCGGTGAGTCCGGCGCCGATAACCGCGATCATAGAGGCTCTTCCTGAAACTGTTTTTTGCAGCGCAGGACACCAGCAGCCCTGCGGCAGAAAAAATATTCTGAAATTAAAGAGGCATACTATCCATTGATGGTGTAGTATACCTGAAACAGCAAGAAAAAACAAAGAAATGCATACGGTTAAAATACTTGTCAGACTGCTTGAAATTAAGTAAATAATTAAATGGTGCGTTTGGGAGATTGTGGACATGTTTGTTGATTCAGCGAAAGTCTTTATAAAATCCGGAGACGGCGGGCCCGGCTGCGTCTCTTTTCGGCGCGAAAAATATATACCCAAGGGCGGTCCCGACGGCGGCGATGGCGGCTGGGGCGGCAATGTTATCTTCATAGGCGATGCCAGAATCGACAGCCTTGTGGAGTTTCGGTACAAGTCAAAGCTTGTTGCCGAGCGGGGCCATCATGGCTCGGGCAATAACCGCTCGGGAAAACAGGGAAAAGACTTTGTGGCGCGCGTGCCCTGCGGCACCATACTGCGCAATGCAGATACCGGCGAAATAGTCTATGAGGTCACCGTGCCCGATGAGCCCGTGGTGATAGCCCTTGGAGGCATGGGCGGCAAGGGCAACCAGCACTTCGCCACCTCAACGCACCAGACCCCGCGCTTCTGCCAGCCGGGCCTGCCGGGCATTGAATTCAACGGCGTACTGGAGCTGAAAGTCATGGCCGATGTGGGGCTGGTGGGGCTTCCCAATGCGGGCAAGTCATCTCTCATAACAGCTGTTTCAAAAGCACATCCCAAAATTGCCGACTATCCGTTCACCACGCTCAATCCCGTGGTGGGTGTGGTTGAGCTGTCCGACTTCCGCTCATTTGTGATGGCCGACATACCCGGCATCATTGAGGGGGCCTCTCAGGGAAAGGGCCTGGGGCTGCAGTTTCTCAAGCATGTTGAGCGCACGCGCCTGCTTCTGTATGTGCTTGATATTTCCGAGTTTGCCGACATGCCGCCGGAGCAGGCATTTGCCGTGCTGCAGCAGGAAGTAAAGGATTTCGGCCAGGGGCTTGAGCATAAAAATTTTCTGATAGCGGCAAACAAGATAGACATTGATGCGGACAGGCAGGCTCTTGACCGCTTTTTGAAGGAGATGGGACCTGAGCTTGCAGCCCGTGTTTTCCCGATTTCAGCAGCCGCGCGGCAGGGGCTTGACGAGCTGGTGGCAGCCCTGTACAAAATGCTGCATGCAACGGATGAAGAGAAGTACTAGCCGCAAGATATCGGCCCCGATCGATACCGATATTTAACCATACAACTTATCAGGAGGACGAGTTATGGCAAACTATTCAAAGGATTTTCTCAAGGCGGTTGAAGTCGGCAGGCCGCCCAATATCGTGAAGCTTTTTCCCAACTCAAAGGCGCTGATCGTGAGCGGCAAAGTGGTGGACCGCGCCATGATCGCCAAGGGCAAAGCCATTGCCATGGCCGCCAACGGCCGCAACAGCCTTGTCATCCGCGGCGCCCTGATGGCTGCACAGCGGGCCAATTCACCCCTGCTCATCGAGATCGCCAAATCGGAAGGCGGCACGGGCGCCTACTGCGCGGTGAACTACTGGAATATGGCAAGCTATGTGGACGCCATCTGCAATGAGCTCGGCATTACGATTCCCGTTGCCATCCATGCCGACCATTACGGCATCAAAAACGACAAGGATATCAAGGCCGCCAAGGTCGAAATTCCATCCATGTTCGAAGCGGGCATGACCTCCATCGCAATCGATGCCTCCCATATGCCCGATGACCAGAACCTGCTGGCCAATATCGAGCTCAATCCGTTTATACCCGCCTGGGCAGGCCTTGAAACCGAAGTGGGAGAAATCAAGGGCAAGGAGGGCCTTTCAACCAGAGAAGAAGCGCTGTTTTTAATACAGGGCCTCAATGCCCGCGGTATTTTCCCCGACTGGATAGCCCTGAACAACGGCACCACCCACGGCATCGAAGCAAGCGACGCCGGCATTCAGGTGGAGCTGACCGCTCAAATTCACAAGGCCCTGGAGCCCTATAAAATGTCGGGCGCGCAGCACGGCACGTCGGGCAATAATTCCGACCGCCTGCGCGCCATTGCGGCCCAGACGCATACCACCAAGGCCAATGTGGCCACGGCGCTGCAGATGATTTCCTGGGGCCTTGAGGTCAATGACTATGGCAATGCCATTCTGGATGCTGAAAAGCAGTTCAAGAAAGTGGCCGGCGCCGGCGTGACCGAGGAAATGTGGGCGCAGATGGTCGAGTACGCAAAGGGCAAGGAGTGGAAAAGCGGCGACTATAAAAAGCTCAACCTCCCGTTTGAAAACCGCCTGGTCAGCCAGCCCCGGGAAATTCGCGACCGCATGGCAAAGGCTGTCGAGGACTTCGCCTACGGCATGATGGTCAATGTTTTCAACGGCAGGGATACGGCTGATTTTGCTCTTGAAGCCATACTGAAGGCAAACTCCTATGATCCTGGGCCCCAAGTCGGGGCGCATTGAGGATCCGGCTGAGTGGACCAATGAAAAAATCGCTGAAAAGGTCAAAACTCTTCACGGCAACAAGGGCCCGGCAGGGCAATTTCGACGACTGATTGTTTCCGGTGCATCAGCCGGAATCGGCAGGAGTATAAAAAAGCCCCTTGCAAAAGGGGCTTTTTTATATTTGAATAGATATGGCGGAGTGTTGTTTTGTTCTGGAGTGCAGGATGCCGCCAGCTATTAACCGTTATCATACACAGGAGGATACTTGTATGCAGATTACGATCAAGGATGTCCTGCAGGAAAAGGGGAGCGCGGTCTGGTCGGTTGCCTCAAGTGATATGGTGTATGCAGCGCTGAAAATATTTGCCGATAAAGATATCGGCGCGCTGCTGGTGATTGATGACGGCAAGCTCGAGGGCATTTTTACCGAGCGGGACTATGCCCGCAAGGGTATACTCAAAGCAAAATCATCACTGGACACAAAAGTCGGTGAGCTGATGGAGCGGGAACTTTTTTACGTGACGCCGACAGATACGATTGAAAACTGTATGGCCATCATGACCGATAAGCATGTTCGCCATCTGCCGGTGATGGATGGCGGCAAGGTGGTGGGACTCATCAGCATCGGTGATGTGGTCAAGCAGACCATTTCAGCCCAGGAGTTCACCATTCAGCAGCTGAAAAAATATATCTCGGGAGACATGTGAAGCCTGCTGTAAAGGTGCCGGCTCGAAGCAGTGTCGACTGATTTTCCGGATAATTCCGTATGCCGAGTTTTGCCGTTGAAATAATTTATTTCGGAGCCTTCGGCCTGTTTCTGCTGGGGTCGGCGCTCTCGTTTCGCGAAAACGGCTCGCATCGTGCCGTGGCGATTATGTCAGTCGGCGTGCTTGCCGATATGGCCGTGCGCCTGCTGCCCCTGGCCGACAGCGGCTATGCCCCGGTGAGCGCGGCAGGCACCAACAGCTATATTTCTTTTGCCGTCGCCGCCGGCATGGTCACAGTCTGGCCGGCCTATCTCCTTGCCCTGCTTTTCTGGAGGCGAAAAAACAAAAGCTTTTTTCACTGGATGATTGCCGGTATTGAAATCGTTTGGCTTGCGGACATCATACTGCTGCTCTATGGCCTGTACGGCTTTTCTCTTATACGGTAAAATGTACCGGACGACTACAGTGATGCTCCCCGCTTACAAAGCGGGGCTTGCGCGGCACAATCCGGTCTGCAGCGGTCTTACTTGTATGTAGTAAGGTGGTGCGCTATGGGAAGCTATGTAGACAATAATCTGATCAGCGGCGAGAAGGTTCTGTATGAAGCACGGCTTCATGGAATAATCTTTTTTTCCATCCGGGCATTCGTATCACTTTTCATCCTGCCGTTGATCGACAGGGCCACCAGCGAGTTCGTTATTACCAATAAGCGGGTAGTTGTGAAAATCGGCCTTATCTGGCGCAGAACGCTTGAAATGAACCTGTCGCGGGTTGAAACGGTCAATGTCGATCAGTCGATTCTCGGCCGGCTTCTTGATTATGGAACAATTACCATTATCGGCACGGGCGGCACGAGGGAATCGTTCCGCAGTATCTCAAAGCCCCTTGAATTCAGGCGGTTTTTTCAGGAAGCCGTTTCCTCGTAATATGGCTGCCGCGAATTAGCCCAGCCAATACCAGTGAGTGAACATGATTGTGAACAGACCCATAAACAGGGCGCTTGTGCACAGCACAAGCTCAAACTTCTTTCCGCCGAACAGCAGGACCACAGCGACATACAGCGGAAAGACGACTATAATGAATCGCCCCATGCTTCTCCAGAGGGAAAAGGAAGCCAGAATCGTTACGGCCGCCCATGTTGTGTAAGCAGGAGGCAGGCGCCATGCGGCTAGTGCCAAAATCATTAAAGAGACTGCAAAGACAAGCAGATAAAGTATCTCCAGTGCCGGAATGTGCCCCGCTAAAATTGCCGCCGGGGGCCAGAAGCTTTTAACGGTTTCAATGGCGGATTGCAAGGTTACCCCTTTTCCCCACCCTGCAACGTCCTGGCTTCGTACAAACTGGAGCGGGTCATCGAACCGCATAGCCAGAAACAGCATATAGCCTCCAAGCCCTGCCAGTCCTGCCCCAGCCCAGGCAAGGTTCAAGCGGATTTTACGCCAGTCAAAATCGATCTGCTCCAAATAGAGAAGCAGCAGCGCTATGGTTGTCAGGAATCCCACAGCGCGGGTAGCGCCTGCAGCGGCAGCGCTGAGTCCGGCAAAAAACCATCGCTTGCGCTCACCGAAATAAAAAACGCACACTGAGGCCAGCAGAAACGTCGATTCGGAATACATGGCGCTGAAGAAAATAGAAAACGGATTAAAAGCAAGCAGTGCAACGGTTCTCCGTGCGGTTTCTTCGTCGTACTTGGCAAAAACAAGCTTGTACAGCACTACTACGGCAATGAAAAAAGAAATATTTGAAACTAAAATTCCGGCTAAATGAATATCGCCTACAAGCGTGTTCAGGATGCGGATCAACAGAGGATACAGGGGAAAAAAGGCCGTATCCCGGTGCTCCCCCAACTGGGCGATATTGGTATAGCCGTTTTGCGCAATCGAGGCATACCAGGCAGAGTCCCACCGCGCCAGGCCGTCAAGCAGAAGGCAATCGGGGTAGGCCCGCCAGAAACCTTTCCCATCGGCAATGGGAATAAAAATAAGACTCAAATATGCCAGTATGCCAATTCCCGCCCGGCTGACAAGAAAAACAGTAAGAGGATAGGAGTTTTTTGAAAACCATTGCGAAGTCAGGTGGAGCATGTTTTCCCCCCATATGTGCCCCCGGGATATATACTTCCGTCTGTCGTGTGAAACTGGTTATTTACGGCGGGTCGGCACCTGCCCAACAAGCTTTCTCCGCATGTGCATGAGGTTCATAGAGTCAAAGAGTTGCAAGTATTTGCTTGCGGTTATACACCGGTTGCATGAAATACGGAAGCCGTTTCTCAAAAGCAGCAAAATCGGCTGGAGGCACAAAGTTCGTACGGATGCAGTCCGTTTCGGCGGACGGAGCCCGCCGATTATTTTATTCAATTTTAAAGATTGGTTGCACCCACACTGCCTTCACACCCTGATGCGCCGCAGGGTGCTTACCTGCAGGAGTCTGTTAAAGCGGCGAAGGCTTCCCGGGACCCGGCCAGATGGAACTCCGACACTATCGTGCGCTGCGGTTTAGTAAACGAGTTTATGCGAATCCTGAGAAGCGTTCCTTCGCGGGCCAGCCGCTTAATAAGCTGTGACAGCGCTTTTGACTCTTTTGCACGGCCGCCTATCCCGAAGCCGAAGCCGCCTGCATGCTCGGCCGACATCCATCCGCTTGCATGGGCAAGCAGGGGCTGCGCGGGGCTGCCGCCTTCCAGCTCGATCGTTACCAGTGCTTTGGCTTGCGCCGGTGCATAAGGGCCTTCGAAAGGCCTGAGGTCAAACACTTTCGTTACATTATCGGCATTGGCTATTGTGCAGTCAAGCCATGCCATGGGCGCGCCCTGTTTATTGCACGAGAGACTCAGAAAGGCCTTCACGCTCAGGTCGCCCACTGCCGCCGTTCCGGTCGCATCAACGATCCGCTGGTCATTCTGCTGCCTCAGGCTCCAGGCGCCGGCATGTGCCGCCACCGCGAAAAAAACAGCGGCAAGAATTATAATAGTCCGTGGCAACATTCTTACCCCCTTGAACCGTTATTGATGCGCGGTGTGCGCATGCTTTTACCCACCTTGCCCAAAAAAGGAATGGCGGTTGAAGATTAAATCATCAACCGCCATACATGCAATATTTAATTTTAAAAAATTAATTGAATTTTAAAGTTTGCTTAATCAATTATCAAGGGTAGCCGGCAAATACGCCTTGGCCATCAGGAGGCATTCAATTATCCGTGGAGCGTGACTTAATCCAGCCTACAGGGCTTATCTATAATGCTTTTAATGCTTTTAATTGACGCTCAGAGCTGCTTAGTGTACCATCTATATGTTAGGTAAATTGTTTTTTTATGAAGCTTGAGGCTGGTGCAATGAGCATCCAGTAAAAAAGATAAAGGCAGTTGACATGCAAAAACTCTGCGGCTGGGTTGGCAAGATACTGAAGGTTGATCTGACGCATGAGCAGATCGAAATACTTGACACCATGGCCTATGCCGAAAAATTTCTGGGCGGCCTGGGGATCGGGCAGAAGCTGTACTGGGACCACGCTGCCTGGGGCGCTGATGCCTTTGACGAGCAGCAGCCCCTTATCTTCATGACCGGCCCGCTTGCGGCAACGCCTGCGCCCAGCGCGCCGCGGCTGTCCATCTGCGGCAAGTCGCCCTGCATCTATCCCGAAACATTCGTGAGTGCAAGCCTGGGCGGTTTTTTTGCCCCTGAGCTGAAGAAAGCCGGTTTTGACGGCATCATCGTTGTGGGCCGTGCAGACGGGGCCGTGCATATTCATATCGAGGACGGCGCTGTCGAGATACGGGAGGCGTCGCAGCTCTGGGGCCTGGGGAATCTTACAACCCACGAGCTTTTGAAAAATGAGTTCGGCAAAAATGTGCGCATTCTTTCCATCGGTCCGGGCGGGGAAAACCGCACACGCTACGGCATTATCTATACGGATGTTGCGGGTGCGGCCTCCATGGGGTTCGGCTCGGTCATGGGCTCGAAAAATCTGAAGGCCATCACGGTGAAGGGCACGGGCTCCGTGGCGTTGCCGATCCCGGGGCGGTCAAGCAGATACGGAAGCGTTTTTCCGAGATGACCGGCACGGGGTTTTACAACCTGTTCGGCAACCCTATTATACTGCCGGGCATGACGGTGGTGAAAAAGGCGCACTGCCACGGCTGCCCGCAGGGTTGCTGGCGCACCGTGCAGCAGAGCGCCTCGGGCGCGCAGGATATTCGCAAGTGCCAGACCAATCTTTTTTATGCCCTGTGGGACAGAAAACTGCACGGCCAGATCACCGAGGCGAGCTTTCAAGCCGCCACGCTTGCAAACGATTACGGCCTGTGCGTGATCGATCTGGTGCAGCTCATGTTCTGGCTCGACAAATGTAATGAAGCAGGCGTTTTAACCGAAAAAGAAACGGGGCTGGCCATGGCGCAGATCGGCAGCATGGAGTTTTTGGAAGACGTGCATAAAAAAAATCTGTTCGCGCAGGGGATTCGGCAGCGTGCTTGCCGAGGGCGCTATTCGCGCGTCGGAAAATGTGGGCGGCGCGGCACGCGAGATCACGCTCAATATGTTCACGCAGACGGGCCGGGCCGTTGCCTACGGGCCCAAGGTGTTTGTGCTGTCGGCACTTATTTACGCCCTTGAACCGCGGCCCTTCATTACCGAATTGCATGAGGTGTGCGAGCCCCTCACCAAATGGGGCAGGTGGTACACGAAAACTGATGAGAAGTCCTATATGTCAACCGAGGTTATCCGCCGGATCGGCAAAGCGTTCTGGGAGGGGGAAAAGGCGGTTGATTTTTCAACCTATGAAGGCAAGGCCCGCGCCTCGGCC
Source organism: uncultured delta proteobacterium (assembly GCA_963804955.1). Classification (GTDB taxonomy): domain Bacteria; phylum Desulfobacterota; class WTBG01; order CAIYCZ01; family CAIRTM01; genus CAIWCT01. Next base: position 275,378 of record CAWDSQ010000014.1, read on the forward strand.
CTTATCCAGAACCGGCAGTATATAAAGGAGTCGCTCGTCCTGTGCGATTTTGCCTGGCCGGTGTATGATGATGCTTCCACCGAGGACCATGTGGGCGACCCCGGGCTTGAAGGCAAGCTTCTGTCTGCGGTGACCGGCTGGAATATTGATGAGGCGGGGCTGAACCGGTTTGCCGAGCGTATCATTGCCCTGAACCGGGCAATACTTCTGCGTGAGGGACGCCGGGGCAGTCAGGACGATATTTTGCCTGAGTTCTTCTTTATCGAGCGCGACGAGTTCATCGCCGATGTGTTC
>CAWDSQ010000015.1:0-33083 GCA_963804955.1 uncultured delta proteobacterium
CGGGCAGTTGACGGTTTTGTTCAAGCAGGTCAGTGTATTTTTGAAAAGGATCTGTTCTGCTGGAAGGGCCAAGGGCCGAGATCATGGGAATATTTTTTTCCATGCAGTGGCGAATAAGCTGGCCCTTCGGGTTCAGGCTGTCGATGGCGTCGATGACAAAATCGATATCACCTGTGATAAGCTCCCCGGCAGTGTCAAAATGAAAAAAGGCCTGCACCGGCTCAAGCCTGAGCTGGCGGGTTGATGGCGGCAAGGCGGTCTGCCGCAGCCTGAGCCTTGGGCATGCCTACGGTGGTGGAAAGCGCGATGAGCTGGCGATTGATATCCGAAGGCTTCACCTTGTCGCAATCAATGATACGCAGCCGTCCAATGCCCGCCCGCGCAAGCGCCTCTGCGGCATAGGACCCAACGCCCCCGAGCCCACCACGGCCACGAAACTCTCCTGCAGCTTGTGGAAGCCCTCAAGGCCGAAAAACATTTTATTGCGGATGAACCGGTCGCTTTGCGGGTCCATGGTCACATAATCCCCTGCAGGCCGAACAGCCGCCGGGCATTCCCGGTTGTTGCCTGCGCAATCTCTTCAAACGCGCTGCCGCGAAGCCCGGCAATGGTGAGGGCCACCTCAACCGTATGCCGCGGCTCCACCTGCGAGGCAAGGGTGGTTTGCGTGGCAATGGATGGCGCGTCGGTTTCAACCAGCAGAAAATCAAGCGGAATCCCTGCCGCGGTCCTGTGATAGTTTTTTGCCGTTGTCCGCGTCACCGAGCCGGAAAATGCAATATGAAAACCAAGCTCGATGAACCGCAGAGCCATCTCCCTTCCGCCGGAGAATGAATGCAGCACGCCGCTCAGCATTCCTTTATACCGTGTTAAAATTTTTAAAAGCTCATCATGCGCCTTACGGCAGTGGAGAAGCACGGGCAGGCCGAGCTCTGCCGCAAGGTCAAGCTGCAGTCTGAACGGCTCCCTCTGCGCTTCCGGCAGCGGGCATTCGGGCGAGAAATCAAGCCCGATCTCACCGATCGCCACGATGCCGGGCTGCACAAGATACGCCCTGAGCTCATCGATATCTATACCCTGGCCGGTAAACCATGGATGCAGGCCGTATGCCGGGACAATAAAATGCGCGAACTGCCGCGCAAGCGCCGCAGTTCGCGGCAGCGATGCACGGTCATAGGCAGGCACAATGCACGCGCCAATGCCGGCTGCCTGAGCCCGTGCAATCACCCCGGGCAGCTTTTCGGCAAAGGCCGGATCATTTAAATGACAGTGGGTGTCAATAAGCATAAATCATAAAAATTGCCTGCATGCTCGCAACAGAGCGGGCGGGCAGGCCTTTTATAATGCGAAGAGAAGCCAGTTTTTCTCTCCGGCCTTTGCAAAGCGGATAAGGCAGAAGCGGCCCCTCAGCTTTTTGCCATGAAGGGCAAAAACGATTTTGCCGGAAGCCCACTCCTCTTCTGCATAGGTGCCGGCATCCCAGATTTCAACCCTGCCTGCGCCATACTGCCCTTCGGGAATATCGCCCTCGAAACCGGCATACTTACAGTCATGGTCTTCGACCTCCACAGCCAGGCGCTTCACGCCCTTTTCCGGCGCTATGCCTTTGGGCACGGCCCAGCTCTTGAGAACCCCGTCTTTCTCAAGCCTGAAGTCATAATGCAGGGTTGTGGCATGGTGCTTCTGCACGACAAAGACCGGCATATAACCTGCTCCGTGCAAAAAGTTCTTTGTAAAAAGCCTGCTTGCGGGTATACATCTTCCGCTGCCGATTATACACAACTGCGGAACAAGAGCAACCGTGAAAGAGCTTTCCTGCTACAGCATAGGGCATTCAAACCACAGCATCGACGCCTTTGTGCGCATGCTGCTTGCCCATGGCGTGAACTGCGCTGTCGATGTTCGCAGCGCGCCCGACAGCCGCCGCCAGCCTCAGTTCAACCGCGAAAGCATAAAAACAGACCTGAAGCTGGCCGACATCCGGTACCTGTATCTCGGCGACAGCCTCGGTGCGCGCCACAGCAAGCCCTCGGTGCTGCACCCCGGAAGGCCGGGTCGATTTCAGCCGCGTGCGCCTTATGCCCGCATTTCAGGCAGGCATCGACCGGGTCATCAGGGGCATTAAAAAAGGTCTGTGCATCGCCCTTATGTGCGCTGAGCGTGATCCGTTTGACTGTCACCGGTTCGTTCTTGTCTCCCGCGAGCTTGCCGGCCGGGGGGTTCGCGTCGAGCATATTCTCTCTCCCGACCGGGCCGTATCGCAGGAGGAGCTTGAACAGCGCCTGCTTAAAAAGTATGGACTCAACCATTACCAGCCCGGGCTTTTCGAGCTGCCCAAACAAAAAAATAGCTGCTTGCGCAGGCCTACGGGCTGCGCAGCAGCGACATTGCCTACAACGCTGAAACGGGAGGTCAACTGTCTGAAAAAAAAGACGGGGACCTCGGTCACCCAATTGATTAACTATAAGATTATCCTTGTGTATTGGCTGTACGGTGTTTGATAATTTGGACATCTTTTTTTTGGCGTTTTACGCAGATTATAAAAATAACATGCTATTATAGTAACTTAGTAGTATGGGACCACATCTGGCACGGCTTGTGTGTATAGAATAAAACATGTACTAATTACTACACAAGGAGTGAAGCTATGAAGACAATGCGATGGATACTGTGCCTGATTGCTGGTGTGCTGCTTGCTGCGGTTGCCCCTGCATCCGGTCAGCAGCAGAAACAGCCCATTCTGGTAGGCCATATCGACCATGTGGAAGGGCAGTTGCTGCGCTATGTGCCTGAAAACAAGGATTGGGTGGCTACGGTGAAGGATGCGCCGTTCGGGCTTGAGGATGCGCTCTATGCCGACAAAAACACGCGGGCCGAAATCATCATGCCCAACAGCACCATGCTGCGCATTGGCGGCAGCACGCAGGCGCAGCTGCTGCGGCTGGCCGAAGATGCGACCGAAATCGATATAGCCTCGGGCACGGCGCGGTTTTACAACAACAGTTCAAACACCATCATCAGGGCAACCACACCGTTCGGGCAGGTCATCGCCCCCGCGGGCACGGTTTTTGATCTGTATGCAGGCGATGAGTCCATCGAGGTAATCGCCGTTAACGGGACGGTGGATTATGTGCACCCCTCAGGCTCTACAAAATACGACGTGCGGGCGGGAGCCTCTTCCATCGTTGCCAACCGCTCACAGGTCACGTCGGGCGAGGGCCTGACCGATGCCTCATGGAACAGCTGGAATGCCGACCGCGACCGCCTATGGCAGCAGCGGCTTGAGCCCAGGGGCGAAACCGTACGCCATCTGCCGGAGCAGCTGCACAGCGAGGCCTATGTTCTTGAAGAGCAGGGCAGCTGGGAAAGCGTCAATTACGATGGCGGGTATCGTCAATTCTGGCGGCCAACCCATGTCAGCGCCGGCTGGGCGCCCTACACCTGCGGCCGCTGGACCACCTGGTACGGCGATCAGGTCTGGATCCCGGCAGAGCCGTTCGGCTACGTGACGCACCATTACGGCTCATGGGTGTATGTCGATGCCTCCCGCCGCTGGTACTGGGCTCCGCCTGTTATGACTGTGGGCATTGCGGTGGCGCCGTCATACACGATCAGCTATGGCTGGTATCCCGGCCGCGTGTCATGGATATATACGGACACCTATGTCGGCTGGGTGCCCCTTGCTCCGTATGAGCCCTACTACTGCCGCAACTACTGGGGCCCATCGGCTATCGTCTCGATCAATATCTACGATGATCACCGTGACCGGCACGACGGCCATCACGGCAGGCACCATTATGAAGACCATGCCGTGGTGGTAAATCAGAATAATTTCTATACGGTCAACAACTATAATGACATTCGCATCAGAAATGTCGACAGGGCGACAATCGCGAAAAGCTACCGCGGCTCCCCGATGGTGAACGATCTCGTGCTCAAAAATCATAAAAACGCTCTTGGAAAATATAACTTCGCCGACATTAATGTGCGCCAGAAACCGCATCAAACCGTGCGCGAGCGCATCCAGCAGAATCTCGCCGCTGCAAAGCGCGGCGACAGGCAGAACGCATCTGCCATCGCGCAGAAGCTGGATCGGATGAAGTCCGGCAGGCCTGCGGATGGGAGCGTTATGAAAGGCCGGCCCCTGCAGGTTTCCGATAAGCTGGTGCCTGATCGCGATGTTAACAGACCAAAAGCACGTACCCTTTTCCCCACCCGCGAGCTCAAACCGTCGGGACAGGTAAAACCAGAGCAGCATAAAGCAAAAGAGCCGCTGAGGGAAAAACCGTCTTTTGATGCGGACCGGGACAGGACTGAACGCACAGGATTGGATATGGAGAAAAAACCCGATCAGGGCAGTGAAAAACCCCGGTTGCCCGAGGCGGGAAAAGACCGGCCCGAGCCTGACAGAGACCGGCTGCGCCCCCCCCGGCAGGATGAAGACAAGGGGCCTGGCGTTCATGAACAGCAGCCGGTTCGTGAGCCTGACGAGAATAAGCCCGGTATGCGGCCCGACCGTGACGAAGCACGTCCGGAACGGCCCGTAAGACCCGAGCCTCCTGTATTCCAGAAGCCCGAGCCGCGGCAGCAGCCCCGGATCATACAGCAGCCGCGCGAAAACGCGCCCGAACCCCGGCAGCAGCCCCGGACCATACAGCAGCCGCGCGAAAACGCGCCCGAGCCGCGGCAGCAGCCCCGGACCATACAGCAGCCGCGCGAAAACGCGCCCGAACCCCGGCAGCAGCCACGGATCATACAGCAGCCGCGCGAAAACGCGCCCGAGCCGCGACAGCAGCCCCGGATCATACAGCAGCCGCGCGAAAACGCGCCCGAGCCGCGACAGCAGCCCCGGATCATACAGCAGCCGCGCGAAAACGCGCCCGAGCCCCGACAGCAGCCCCGGACCATACAGCAGCCGCGCGAAAACGCGCCCGAACCCCGGCAGCAGCCACGGATCATACAGCAGCCGCGCGAAAACGCGCCCGAACCCCGGCAGCAGCCACGGATCATACAGCAGCCGCGCGAAAACGCGCCCGAACCGCGACAGCAGCCACGGACCATACAGCAGCCGTCTGGCGGTCGCCAGCAGAGAGCGCCGCAGTCTGTCCAGCAGCAGCCCTGGGGTCAGCGCGGGTTTCAGCGGTAGCACAATCGGAAAGCTGCAACCAGTACCGTAACCAAAAACATAAAGCAAAGAAAGCCGATGCGTCGTGCATCGGCTTTCTTTGCTTGTTCAAATAGAAGAGGGTGGATGAAGGGACTTGAACCCTCGGCCCCCAGGGCCACAACCTGGTGCTCTAACCACTGAGCTACACCCACCACTGAAAATGCAGTCTGTCACGGCGCGCTGCTGTTCGGGGCCAGGCGCTGTATGGCGCGCCTGGAGGGACTCGAACCCCCGACCCACGGCTTAGAAGGCCGTTGCTCTATCCGGCTGAGCTACAGGCGCATCGCCGAGCGTGAAACTATAGCATAATAAAATTTTTTGTCAAAAATTATATACACTTACGCCCAGTTCTGGTATTCGATAGAGTAAATATGCCCACACATGTTTTCATAAAAATTGGCGGCAGGAAAACGCTCTTCTGATATGCAAATAGCGGGCTCAAAGAGCGCCTCAAAAAAAACCTTTATAGTCTTCAACACCCGGACCTGCAACTGCAGGGCCATTACAAAAGCCAAAAAGGCTCTGGAAGGCCTTTCATTCATGCAATCATAAGACTATGGCTATGACAGACATTCTTCTTGTTAGTATTCTCATCTGTGCAGCGGCCGGGGCTGTGGCAGGGATACTGCAGCTCTTTGCCAAAAAGGGCAAAGAGCTGCTAAAAATCGAAGCCCTCCTTGAGAATTATGAAAAAAACCAGCAGCGGATCGAAGCTGCGCTCAAAGCCGAGATGGCTCAGGGGCGCAGCGAGGCCGGGCATACTGCCCAGCTTGCCCGGCAGGAGCTTGCGGCCGGGTTTACAACGCTCGGGGATTCGCTGCTGTCGCGCATGACCGATATTGCAACACTGCAGAAGCAGCAGCTGGATACGTTTTCAAACCAGCTCACCTCCCTCACCAAAGTCAATGAAGAAAAGCTTGAGGCTGTGCGCCTGACCGTGGAGCAGCGGCTCCGGCAGCTGCAGGAGGACAACAGCCGAAAGCTTGAGGCCATGCGCCAGACGGTTGATGAAAAGCTGCACGCAACGCTTGAGCAGCGCCTCGGGGAGTCGTTCAAGCTCGTCGGCGAGCGGCTCGAGCAGGTGCACCGCGGGCTGGGGGAAATGCAAAGCCTTGCCGCCGGCGTGGGGGATCTTAAGAAAGTGCTCACCAATGTAAAAACACGGGGCACCTGGGGCGAAATGAGCCTGGGCTTCCTGCTTGAGGAGCTTTTCACAAAAGATCAGTATGCCTGCAATGTGGCCACTAAAAAAGGCAGCAGCGACAGGGTCGAATTTGCGATACGCCTTCCGGGGCGCGAGCAAAACGACAGCGAAGTCTGGCTCCCGATTGACGCCAAGTTTCCCGATGCAGATTACCAGAAGCTGCTTGAGGCACAGGAAAAAGCCGATCCGGCTCTTCTGGAAGAGGCGTCAAAAAGCCTTGAAAGATTCATAAAGAACGAGGCGAAAAAAATTCAGGAAAAATATATCGACCCGCCGCATACGACCGACTTCGGCATAATGTATTTACCGGTCGAAAGCCTCTATGCCGAGGTGCTCCGGCGCCCCGGTCTGTGCGAAGGGCTGCAGCGCGATCACCGCATTGTGGTAACCGGGCCCACGACGCTTGCCGCGCTTCTCAACAGCCTCCAGATGGGCTTCCGCACGCTCACGATTGAAAAGCGTTCAAGCGAGGTGTGGTCGCTTTTAGGAACGGTAAAAAAAGAATTCGGCAATTTCGGCGACCTGCTGGACAAAACCCACAAGAAACTGCAGGAGGCCAGCAACACCATTGAGGACGCCTCCCGCAAATCCCGCACCATCGAGCGCAAGCTGAAAGGCGTGCAGGAACTGCCTGCCAGCGCGCCCCTGCCCCTCATCGCCGACCTTGACGATGAATAAGGAAAATTGACAGCGCAGGACTTTGATGATAATAAAACAAGTCCCGGGGATATCCGGGAAATGTTTGTTTTTGCAGGACAATGAGCACAATTAATTATGCACGCCATTGAAGTCGACCACCTGACCAAATACTACAGCAACAGCCGCGGCGTCATCGACCTGTCATTTGACGTGAGCAAGGGCGAGATCATGGGCTTTCTCGGGCCCAACGGCTCGGGCAAAACCACGACCATGCGCATGCTCACCTGCTTCTTTCCGCCCACCAGCGGCACGGCGCGTATCTGCGGCCATGACATTTTAAAAGAGCCCCTGGAAGTGCGGCGCAAGCTCGGCTACCTTCCGGAAAGCGTGCCCCTGTATCTTGACATGCCCGTGCGCAGCTATCTGCGCTTCTTCGCCGAGGTGCGGGGCATAGCGGCCCGGCAGCGCACAGCAAGAATCGACAAGGTGCTTGACAAATGCAGCCTTGCCCATGTGGCGCACAGGCTTATCGGCAAGCTCTCCAAGGGCTACCGCCAGCGCGTGGGCATTGCCCAGGCCCTGCTGCATGATCCGGAAGTGCTGATTCTCGATGAGCCCACCATCGGGCTCGACCCGAAGCAGATCATCGAAATCCGCAGCCTTATTAAAGGCCTTGGCGCTTCACGCACCGTCATTTTAAGCTCGCATATCCTCTCCGAAGTGAGCGCTGTGTGCGACCGGGTTATCATCATTCAGGAGGGGCGGCTGGTAGCGGTAGACACGCCGCATAATCTCACCCGCCGCCTGCAGCAGACTCCCAAAATTCTCGTTCGCGCACAGGCGCCGGCCGATGCCATCACGCAGACCATGCTCAGCATACCGGGCGTTGTATCCGTTACGCCGGGCATTGAGGGTCCCGATGCTTTCATCGTCGCTGTGGAAGAGGGCCTGCCGGTCATCAACAGCCTTGCGCAGGCCATATGCGGCCGGAACTGGAGCATAGCGGAAATACGGCCTGTAGATATGACGCTTGAGGAAATTTTCATACAGCTTGTTGCAGATGACACGGAGGTACGCCGGCGATGAATACCCTGACAATCGCCAAGCGCGAAATGGGGTCATACTTCACCTCGCTCATCGCCTATGTAGTGACCACGGTCTTTCTGGTCATGTCGGGCTACTTTTACTATACCAATATGGTCATGTTCGTCATGTTCGTGGGCTCGGATGTCAAGCTCGGGCTCTGGCAGCAGACTTTCTACGATATCCGCTTTGTCACCGTATCGGTGCTGCCGCTTTTGACCATGCGCCTGTTTGCCGAAGAAAAAAAAATGGGCACCATCGAGCTGCTCTTCACAAGCCCGCTTCGCGACCGGCAGATCATCATGGGAAAATATCTTGCCTGCCTGGCGGTTTTTGCCCTTATGCTGGCACTGACGCTGCTGTACCCGGCGCTTCTGAAAATCGTCTACCAGCTCGAGCCGGCGCCGCTTGCGGCCTGCTATCTCGGGCTCTTCCTTATGGGCGGGGCCTGCATCGCCTGCGGCATTTTCCTGTCTTCGCTCACCGAAAACCAGGTCGTGGCAGCCATGTCGACAATCGGCGTGCTGCTGCTCATGTGGTTCCTTGACTGGAACGAGGGCATTGCAGGATCAGCCGTGGTCAAGGTGCTGCACCAGCTGTCGTTCTCGGAACATTTTTTAAATTTCATCCGGGGCGTCATCGATATCAACGATATTGTCTATTACCTGAGCGTGACAGCTTTTTTCCTGTTCCTGACAAAATGCTCCCTCGAATCACGGAAATGGAGGGGCATAAAATGAAATTTTTTGACGTCTTCAGGAAACAGGCCATTGCGCACTGGATCGAGCTTGCGCTGCTGGTCTTTTTTGTAGCCGGCTCGCTCATACTCGTAAACCTTATCGCAGTGCGGCACAACCTCCGCATCGATCTTACGCCGGAAAAGCGCTACACGCTTGCTGACCAGACTGTGCAGGTGCTGGGCAAGCTTTCAGGCCCCCTTCGCGTCACGGTTTTTTATCGCCCCCAGGAGAAGCAGGAAATACAGGATGTGCTGGAGCTTTTTTCGCGCGCTACAGATACATTCATCTATGAGCTGCTGGATCTTGAAAAAAACCCGGCGCGGGCAGAAGCCCTTAACGTGAAAGGCTACGGCGCAGGCATTATGGAATATGAGGGACGGCGGGAAAAAATGTTTGCCGTCTCTGAAGACGGCCTGCTGACCGCAATTCTCAAGCTCACCGAAAACAGGGAAAAAACAGTCCGTTTCGTGAAGGGCCACGGCGAAAAGGACATTTACGGTACGGACGCAAAAAACAGCTACTCCATGATCTGCAAGGCTCTGCAGGCTGAAAATTACCGGGTCGAAGAGCTGCTGCTGATGCAGGCGCAGACAGTGCCCGCTGATACGCAGGCGCTGATTATTGCAGGACCCGAGAAAGACTTCCTGCCCCGGGAAATTGATATGATCGACACCTATCTCAAAAGCGGCGGCAGGGTGCTTATGCTCTGCGATCCGGTTCCTCTGCCTGCTCTTGAGAACTTTCTCGCAGGAAAGCAGATACAGCTGGGCCGCAACTATCTGATCGATACGCAAAGCAAGCTCATGACCTTTGACCATCTCACGCCCATCATCATACCCGACAAGCGCCACCCCATAGCCCGCAACATGAACGAGGCTGTCGTCTTTCCGGTATGCCGGTCGGTTGTGCCCCTGGAGAATACAGCTACAGATGTGCTTGCCCTGTCTGGCAAGGAAAGCTGGGCCGAGACAGATACCCAGAGCGTGCGCACCAACACCGTCACTTTTAACCCCGGCCAGGACATGCGGGGCCCGGTGCCGGTTGCCGTTATCACCCCTGTGGAGGGCGTTGCTGCGCAGGGTCAGGCTCCGCCGCAGGGCATTCTCATCACCATGGGCAACTCGGCTTTCGCCACCAACCATTACATTAATATTCTCGGGGACAAGGATTTTTTCCTGAACACGGTGAACTGGCTTGCCGAAAACAGCGGCATGCTCTCAGCGCGGTCAAAATCGGGCGGGGGGCCCATTTCCATGTTCTTCCTCACCGAGCTTCAAAGCAAGCTCGTTTTCTGGTCGGCCGTGGTGATTGAGCCCTCGCTGGTGCTCCTGTTCGGCATCATGGTTGTTGCATGGAGGCGTTTCAAGCGATGAATATCCGGCGCCTTGCGGCATGGGCAATCATTTTCTCGGGCCTGCTCATATACGTGCTGGCATTTGAAAAACCCGACTTAAAAATACAGCAGCCGACACAGCGGGGCGATTATGAAAAGATGTTCGACCTTGCACCAGAGCGACATAGAATCCGTCAGCATTACCTCTGCCGGCAAGAGCGTCACCCTTGGCCGCAAAAACCTCAAATGGGAGGTAACGGATCCTCCCGGCGCGGAAGCCCTCCCTGAACAGTGCGAAAGCATGGTGTCGGCCATGCTCGACACTGTGGTGCTGAGCATTGTGGAAGAAAACCCGGTGCAGCTGGGTCAGTACGGCCTTGATGCTCCGGAGCTGACCATAGCCGTCAATGCGGGCACGAGCACAACGCTGAAGCTTGGAAAAAAATCACCTTCAGGGGTAAGCATGTACGGGCTTGATGTGGAGCGCAAGCGCGTGGTGCTGGTGGGAACCTATCTCAGTTTTTCCGCAAAAATGTTTATCGAAAACATCAAGAACCTGCCAGGCAAGTAAATAACGATTTTCAATTACATATAGGCCTGCCCTCCGCACTGGCGGACGTCCGACATTTTATTTTTCAAATTATTACTCCCTTTCTCTTCTCCGGCTCAAAGGTCTTTTCATAGACAAAGCGCCACCACCATGCTATTAATCAAGCTGATTTTTTTAAAGAATACGCTTGATGGCTATTATACTAATCAATTTAAAAGACATTATCATCGGCTCCGACAGCACGGTTGACCGTGCCGACTACTAAGCCAAGACATCTGGAACTACTAGAGTCGGTTTTTGAGGAAGATGAAATTTTAGCTATGGATGCAATCGACCAGTTACAGCAGTCTTTATCGATATAATTATAATATTCGACTTAACAAATCCGCAAAAAACTAAATACTAAATCTACGGTTGATATGAAATTACTCAGCTTTGACATCGAAATATCTGATGTTTTTGAGGCAAGGCCAAACGATGATTTTGAAAAATACGCGCCTTTCCATATCTCTGTAGCATCAACGGTTGTTCATGGCGGTGAGGAACGGTTGTGGTATTCTGTAAATAGTGACGGCAACCCACTTCTTAATCTTCAGGGGCATAATGCAAAGGAAATGCTTCTGTATCTGCAACGAATGCAGAATGAAGATTTCAGATATGTGCGTGGAACGGGCTTCAGTTCGATTTGAGGTGGCTGGGATTCGCTGCTAACGATTTGGAACTGGCAGCACAAATAGCGCTTAATAGCTATGATCCCATGTTTCAATTTTTCAATCAGTGCGGATTTCCTGTAAGCCTTGCTGCCGTCGGAAGTGCTATGGGAATAAAACAAAAAAAGTTGATGCATGGCTCTGATGCGCCCGTAAGGTGGCAACAAGGACGCTATCAGGAAGTAATGGACTATGTATTAATGGACTCTCGCATAACCAATGAAATTATATTTGCGATCACTCAGCGTAAAGAGGTGTGTTGGGTGACAACAAAAAACACTATAAAAAGGGTTGCAATGCCGAGACTCAAAACGGTTGAAGATATTATGAATGAGCCACTTGCAGACCAATCTTGGATGAGTGCACCTATTCCTAAAAGCCGTTTTTATCGTTGGTTTCCGGATCATCTCAGACCGTAAGTTAAATAGGGTGTTAAATGACACTTGATGCCACGGACAAGAAAATCAGATTAAACAGTTTTATACATTTATTCGGGCAGACGCAAGACACATGACACGTCAGGATGCAGAAAAGCGCCTCAAGCAGACCTTTGGTTTTGACGGGTTTTACGACAACCAGTGGTCGGTGATTGAGAAAATATTGCAGGGCAAGCGGGTTTTGATGATTGAAAAAACCGGCTATGGTAAGTCGCTGTGCTATCAGTTCCCGGCAACGCAGTTTGAGGGCACAACCGTTATCTTCACGCCACTCATTGCCCTTATGCGCGATCAGGTAAACAAGCTGCGGGGCTGGGGAGTGAACGCTGCATGCATTAACTCAAATCAGACCGAAGAAGAAAATACTCAAATTATTGAAGCCGCCCGCCAGAATACAATAAAAATTCTCTATATAGCTCCTGAGCGCATGGAGAATGCCGAGTGGCTGCAGACCGCCCGCGAGATGAAGCTTGCAATGGTCGTGGTTGATGAAGCGCACTGCATTTCTGTATGGGGCCATGATTTCAGGCCGGCATTTAGAAGAATTATCAACCTGGTGAATCTGCTGCCGGCGCAATTCCCTGTGCTGGCAACAACGGCAACTGCCACAAAGCAGGTTGAGAAGGACATACTGACACAAATTGGCCGGGATATTACCTGTGTGCGCGGAGATCTGGTTCGAAATAACTTTTACCTGCGGGTGGTAAACGTAGCATCTGAAGATGAGAAGATGGTATGGATAGGAGAAAACCTTGAAAAACTGCCCGGCACGGGCATTATATACACGGGCACGCGGATTAACGCCGAAATTTACGCCAACTGGCTCAAGTATCTCAATATGCATGCCGTGTGGTATCATGGGAGGCTGGAATCAGACAGCCGAAAGGAAATCGAAGAAGGGCTTCTGAATAACACCTATAAATGCGTCGTTTCAACCAATGCCCTTGGCATGGGCATTGATAAGCCCGATATCAGATTTATTCTTCACACACAGATGCCGGTGTCGCCGGTGCATTATTATCAGGAAATAGGAAGAGCAGGCCGCGACGGCAGGCCCACGATGATCATCCTTTTCTATAACCCGGATGAAGACCAGCGCCTGCCCCGGTCTTTTATTGAAAACGGAAAACCATCAGGGGCCAAATATGACAAAGTGCTCGAAGTTTTGAAACAGGATCGCCTCAGCGAGCGGGAAATCATGCGTAGAACAAATCTCGGGCAGAATCAGATTCGGGTCATTAAGGCAGACCTGCTTGACCAGAAGATAATAAACGAGGTGCAGGAAGGCCGCAGTAAAAAATATGAATACCGGTTTAATGCCCCGGCTTTTGACGGCGCAGCCTACGAGGAATTAAAATCCGCAAAGGTGAGTGATTTTGAGCAGATGCTGCGCTATATTGAAACTGCAGAATGCCGCATGAACTTCCTGTGCCGTTTTCTGGACGATACAGTTGCCGCCCCCTGCGGCAAGTGCGATAATGATACGGGCCGGCACATAACAGTTTCTGTAAACGAGAAGTGGTTAGGGCAGCTTGAAAAGTTTCGAAATGGTTATTTCCCTGTGCTGGAGACGTCCGTTAAAGGAACCGCACTGATTAACGGCGTGGCGGCTTCTTATTACGGGTTCTCGAATGTGGGCAGTATCATCCATACATGCAAATATGATAACGGCGGCGATTATCCGGAATTTCTGGTAAAGCTGACGGTAAAGGCTTTTCACAAACAGTACGCGTCTGAGCACTTTGATATGATTATGTATACGCCGCCGACCGAATCGGGGGAGCTGGTGAAACATTTTGCTGAAAAACTTGCTGAAGCCCTGCATATTCCGGTATCGCACGGGCTGAAGAAAACAAAGCCATCAAAGCCGCAGAAGGTTTTTCAAAACGCCGTACTGAAAAGAGAAAACGTAAAGGATGTTTTTCTGGTTGAAACGCCTGAGAATATTGCGGGGAAGTCTATTTTGCTTATTGATGATATTTTCGACAGCGGAGCAACGGTTAAAGAAATCGGCCGGTACTTAACCTCTCTTGGCGCGGCAGCAATAGCACCGCTGGTGATAGCAAAAACAGGCCGGGTCGGCCCTGCGAGCTTCATCCGGAGAATTTCGGAGATATGCAGGCTCGGTCTGCCGACTTATGCGCGGCTTTCCATGGCAGTGTTCAAGCCTTGCAAATAAGCCAGGAGCCAAGCTTCGCAAAAAACATGAAGTCGTACTGTTGGATCATCCAGAATACAAATGGACAGGAAGCATGCGGGGAAACACTTATTGACAGCACGGCAGTGATTGGACTCCGCTGTAAGTTGTCGAAACACCTAAAAGGCATGCAATCTCTTGAGGCTGTTGCGAAGACAAACCCGCTGAAATTCAAAATTAAAGCTGATGGCTACAGGCAGCAGGCATTGTTCGGTTAGCATTTTAGATAAGATAGCATATCGGGGGGCGGTTGTTTTTATCTGAATCAAAGCGCTTTACAAATAAAACTGCGGCTGGAGCCGCAGCTGCAGGCAGGGTATCCATTTAAAAATCAGAACGGTTTCTCGTCGGGAATAAACCTGATGCCAACCTCAAGCACGCTTTCCCTGAAAAAATCCGGCAGCGGGGGCAGCGGGTCTGCTTTGCGGACGGCCCGCGCCACGGACTCGTCAAGATTGGCATCCCCCGATCTCTTTTCAAACTCAAACCCCAGAATACGGCCATTGCGGGCTATTTTAAGAACCACGATAGCCTCAAGCCGGCCGGTGCGCTTGTCATAGGGGGGCAGCACCCATTCCTTCTGCACCTTGCTGTTAATGGCGGTATAATACGCCGCAAGCCGCAAATCGCTTTGACCGCCTCCTCCGCCGCCACCACCGCCGCCGCCTGAAGGAGGAGGCAGCTGGTCGGGCTCGGCAAACGAATCTCGTATCTACGCCTGCCGGAGACTGGGCTGCTGCAGCCGGTTTCTGCGGACCCTCCTGTGCGCTTGACCGCTTTTCAGCGGTGGGGTCATAGGCATCCTCTTCTTTTTTCTGAACGGTGATGACATTGTGCGAGCGCTCGACAGATACCTTCGTGTCGGCTTCAACCCTGGCAGGGCCTTTCCACAGCTTCACGGGCTGCTGCTGCACCGTCGGGGGGCTGTCGGTCCTGGGGCCCGGCGGGCCCGGGCGCCGCAAGCAGATCAACGCTGATGCTGTTGGCATAGGGGTTAAAATACACCCGGTCACCGGGAGCTTTGAAAAAACAGATGCCAAAAACGATCAGGTGAATAACAAGCGATACCGCAAGCATCCAGCGGAGTCTTTTATCGGGCAGCTGGGTCTGCAGTATGGAGTGATGGGGGGTCATTTTCCCTCGGGCGGCATGGTTACAAGCCCCAGCCGGTCGATGCCGGCATTCTTGATCTCGGCCATGACCTGCGTGACAAACCCGTAGGGCAGCTCCTGGTCGGCCTTGAAAAACAGCTGGTTGTCTGTGCGCTGCTTGAAGATACGGGCTATGCGCTCCCGCACCTCGGAAAGCTCCACGGGCATATTGTTGATGAATATCTTTTTGTCTTTCGTGAGCGTTATGGAAAGGTGGTCTTCCTTGGCCTCGATATGCTTGTCGGTTTTAGCTTTGGGCAGATCAACGTCAACGCCCTGCTGCACCAGCGGCGCCGTGACCATAAAAATGATCAGCAGCACCAGCATAACATCCACGAGCGGGGTGACATTGATCTCGGAGACGAGGCCCGATCTTTTATTGCCGCTGGTCATTGCCATGGTGTCTGCCGCTTTCAAACTGCCGTTCGATAATATTGAGAAACTCCGCCGAAAAGTTTTCCATCTCGGAGGAAATCATTTTGATTTTTCCCATGAAGTAGTTGTAGGCAACCACTGCCGGTATGGCCGCCACCAGGCCGAAGGCCGTTGCGATAAGGGCTTCTGAAATGCCCGGGGCAACGGTCGCGAGGTTTGCCGAGCCCTTGAGCCCGATCATGCGGAACGAGTCCATAATTCCCCAGACGGTGCCGAAAAGGCCGATGAAGGGCGCTGTGCTGCCCGTCGTGGCAAGCAGCCCCAGGTTCTTTTCAAGGCGCGCCAGCTCGGCGGTAAAAGCCTGATCAAGGGTGCGCTTGAGATTCCCCGCACCGAAAAACTGGGCGTGCGGAGGTTCGGGATCGGAGCCGGCCTCATCAGCGGGTTGCCGCCTGCGCAGTTTCTTGAAGCGCTCAAGCTCCATATAGCCGCAGCGAAAAATTTCGGCAAGGGGGCTCTGCTGAAATTCCTGCGCAGCCTGATAGGTCTTTGCAAACTGCGGCGTATCCCAGAAAATATTCAGGAACTCAACCGACTCATTGATGGCAGCCCGAACCGAGAGGTATTTGAAAAGCGCTATGCCCCAGCAGGCTACCGAGAGCAGCACAAGCAGCAGCAGCACCACTTTTGCCACGGGCCCGGCATTAAGCACCAGCTCCCAGACCTCGCCCTGCAGGCCGGGGGCAGCAGTGGAGGTGTTTATCTGCATCGTGACAATAGACTGCAATAATGAATCCAGCATGTAGGTACACTTTCTCTTAGCGGGCCGGCAGTGTTTCTGCCGCTCATGCCGTTGGACATGCCCCGCCCTGTTATTGTTTATACTCTCTTACTGCAGCGCTTTAACCGCTTTCTCAATGCGGTCAAGGCCCTTCTCAATATTTGCCATCGACGTGGCATAGGACAGGCGTATATTGTTGTCGGCGCCGAATGCTCCGCCCGCAACCACGGCCACATTGGCCTTCTCAAGCAGGTACGTTGCAAAATCGTTTGAATTACTAATGGCCATGCCCTCGGCCTGCCTGCCGTAGACGCCCGACACATTGGGGAAGGCGTAGAACGCGCCATTGGGCGTAAGGCATGAAAACTCCGCAATACCGTTCAGGCGCTTGACCATATAGGTGCGCCTGCGGTCAAACTCGGCTACCATCTCGGCGATGAAGCCCTGCGGCCCCTGCATGGCCTCAACTGCGCCTTTCTGCGCAAATGAGGTCGGGTTCGAGGTGCTCTGGCTCTGGATATTGGCCATGGCCTTGATGGCATCGGAAGGCCCTGCGGCATAGCCGATGCGCCAGCCGGTCATTGAATAGGTTTTTGAAACGCCGTTAACGATAATGGTCTGCGCCTTGAGCCTGGGCTCGACCGTGACGATGCTGGTTGAAGTGAAACCGTCATAGACAAGCTTTTCATAAATCTCATCGCTCACCACGATGATCCCGGTCCCCAGCAGCACCTGCGCCAAACCGGACAGATCATCACGGGAATAAGACGCCCCGGTGGGGTTTGAGGGCGAATTGAGAATAAGCATCCTGGTTTTCGGCGTAATGGCCTTCTGCAGTTGTTTAGGCGTTATCTTAAATCCGCTTTGTTCGGTTGTGGGGATTGATACAGGTACAGCCCCTGCAAGATATGCCATGTCCGGGTAGGAGACCCAGTAGGGCGCGGGGATGATCACCTCGTCGCCATCGTCCAGCAGGGCCTGAAAGATATTGTACAGGCTGTGCTTGGCGCCGCAGGAAATAAGAATATCGGCCGGCGAATAATCGATCCCGTTTTCGTTCTTAAACTTATCGCAAACGGCGCCTTTGAGCTCGTCGGTGCCGCCGGCTGGCGTGTACTTCGTAAACCCCGCCTTTAAAGCCTTTATTGCAGCATCCTTTATATTGTCCGGCGTATCGAAATCAGGCTCGCCCACGCCGAATCCGATCACATCGATGCCCTGGGCCTTCATGGCCTTTGCCTTGGCATCAACGGCAAGGGTTGGTGAAGGCTTGATCATTGCCATGCGTTTTGCAAGTTTCATGCGTCGCCGCTCCTATATTTTTTTTGCTTTCAGCTTTTCCTGCAATTTTTCACAGACGATATCAGGCACGAGCCCCTCCACGCAGGCGCCGGCCTTCACCGCCGATTTGATGATCTTTGAATTGACGAAGAACCACCGCAGTCCCGTCATCATAAAAATGGTCTCGATCTCACGGTCCAGCTTGCGGTTCATGAACGTCATCTGAAACTCATACTCAAAGTCGGAAAGCGCCCGCATGCCCCGCACAACCACGTGCACGCCGATCTTGCGGCAGTAATCGACAAGCAGGCCGTCGATCTGATCCACAATCACGCGATCATTGTAATTGACTGCGGCGCGTATCATCTCTTTGCGCTCCTCAACACTGAACAGCGCATTCTTGTCGGGGTTGTTTGCCACGCCAACGATCACAGAGTCGAAAATATGGAGGCTCCGCTCGATAAGATCCAGATGGCCGTTGGTGATAGGGTCGAAAGACCCGGGATAAATGACTTTGCCGGAGTTCTTGCTCATGGCGCGCATGTCTTTCTTTAAAGGAAATTCACAAGGAATTTAAACAGGAAAGGTAATAACATGAGAGCAGAGCATTGTCAAATTCTGATTTGGCCGCAGAGGGCGCAGGCGCGTCGTAATGAGTGCCTGAACGAACACCCTCTGCCATTATACCAACTGTCATTTCGAAGGAGCAAAGCGCGAGAAATCTGTAGCATCAAAATTTCTCCTGGGGGGATGAAAAGGGCAATCTTTTTGTTCAAATAAAAATATTACCCCCTTATTTATTCGGCACTAACTAAGACCTTGCGCACGCGCTCGCTGCAACAGGAAAAATTTGCTTACCCAAGCGCTCCTTTTGCCTGAAGCCGTGCTATGCAATCCGCAAGGCCGAGCCCTTCCAGCAGGGCGCTCTTCTGAAGGCCGCTTGCCACGTCCCAGCCGCGGATGGCATAATACTCATCCATCATGGCCTCGAATTTGTCGCGCTCCAGCACCGCGCCTTTGCGCGTGATGAGCTCGCCGCCGGGGCCGGGCAGCATGAACTCGGGGTTGAAGATGCCGAGAAAACCCGGCTCATCCATCATGGGCTCGGTGAAATAAAACTCGTTGGGCCGGTCATCTTTTCTGCCTACGCGGCCCTCCACGCTCTGTATGGCGCGCTGCAGATTAAACACCCGCTCGCCGATTGTATAATACTCATCCTCGCCAATATTCATGCCGGTAACGGCAGACAGCAGCCTGCTTTCAAGGTCGGGATCGCCCACATGATCTTCAGCACCGTCGGCAGTGGTGAGGGGAAAGAGAAAATCGCAGGCGATGAGCGTCTCTTTCGCGTACTGCCGGTTCTGAATGATGGCGGCCACTGCGGCCTTGCCATCATAGGTTGAGAAGTCAACCGCCCGTTCATCCTTCCAGAACCTGCGGGCAATGGCGCGCAGCACGTCCGTTCCGAAGGGAGACATGGCCCCGTCGGTTGCATACCACATGGTCCATTTCATGATGGGGAAGGCCATTTCATGCAGCTGGTTCATGGTGCTGGTTGCCTCGGTGGCGTAGTAGACGGCATGGGGAATGAAGTAGCGCGGATTGTAGGCGTCGGCATTAAAGCCGCTCGGGGTCATGCGCTTTGGCAAAAGCTCGACTGCGCCGCGCCCGATTGCATGGGCGGCCCTGATCGTACCCTGGGCAAGTGCTGCGCCAACGCCCTTGCCCGTAAGCATCATGTCGACCAGCTGCTCGAAAAACGGCAGGCTGCCGATCTGCGAAAGGGTTATGCCTGCGGCAGCATCGTCGAGCACACCGTTTTTGGCGCACAGGTCAAGAAGATAGAGAAGATTTCCCGCCTCCTGCGTGCACAGGCCGAGCCTGTCGCACAGCGACGTGGCGATGAACGGGTCTGCGGATGACTCGCCGCCGTGATGCTTCATATCCCAGAGATAATACATATAGACAGACTGGCAGTTCTTGCGAAACTCCTCGCGGCCCGACACATGTTTGTACAGCCCGCGGGGGCAGCCTGCGGGGCAGCCCGGACAGGATGCGCGGCGCACAAGATCGATGCCCTCCACATTGGGATCCATCAGATTCTTGCCTTCCATGAGCGAGCGGATGCGGCTGTTGACCGCGCGCAGATCATCGGGCCGGGCAATGGCCACCTTACGGCTGCCGTCAGCCACAACAGCCTTGAGATTCTTCGAGCCCATGACCGCCCCAAATCCGCTGCCGCCGCATGAGCCGATATCGCTCATAATTCCCGCAAGCCGCACCAGCCGCTCACCCGCAGGCCCGATGCAGGCAACGCCTGCCGCTTCGCCGTGCGCCGCGGCAAGACGCTGCAACGAATCATCGGTCGCAAGCCCCCACAGGCCTTTGGCGTCCTTTATTTCAACCTTGCCGTCGTGGATGTAGATGTAGACAGGCCCTGCTGCTTTGCCGGTGACGATGACGCCGTCGAAACCGGCATTCTTCAGCTTTATGCCGAAACTGCCGCCGACATTAGCAAGGCCGAACTGATCCGGGTACTGCAGCGGCGATTTGCCCGCCGCAAACCAGCGGCTGCAGGCTATGGCGCCGCTGCCCGCAAGCGGGCCGGTCATAAACATGAGCGGGCTGTCGGGATGCAGGGCATCCACTTTCTCAGACACTTCGTCCCAGTAGAGCTTTGCAATAATGCCCCTGCCGCCGATGAAGCGCTCGACATACGGCTCAATCGATTGCGTCTGCACCTCATTGTTTGACAGGTTGATGCGAAGTATCGTGCCTGTCCATCCGTAGGTGTTTGCCATGGCATGTCCTTTCATGGGTGGTATTATGACAAAATATAATTATTATATGTAATGAGTATTAGGTAATTGTCAAGAGCACAGGTATGGTGGGAGCATAGGGGCGGTTTGCGAACCGCCCCTGCAATAGCGCATAAATGCTGTTTTATCAAAACGCCGCAAGCGGCGGGAGAATCGGGCCGAGCAGGGCCTCGGGCGGTATGCCCTTGTCAAGGCCGAAGCGCGTGCCCTCGTCTTCAAGCAGTACCCACTGGGCCAGCTGGCCATGGACTTTAAGCCGGTGCTGCAGTTGCTCGGGCGTGCAGGGCTTGTCCTTATATTTCTCCACAAGTTCGCCGTAGGAAGTGAAGAAACCTTCGGCCATATCTTTGAAGAACGGAAACTGCGCTTCATCAAGCTGAAAAAAATAAATGCCCGCGTGACTCCCGACCTGCGCGCTCGTGTATTTTGATTTGAAGAAATCGGCCCGCACTTTTCGCAGCGCCTCATAGTCCACATCGTGGTTTTTGCAGATGCGCTCAATGGGGGCGGCAAACATGCGTGTGCGCTTCGGGGTCAGGATAATACGGAAAAATATCGGAGCCGCCGGCTAGAATTGTCTTGTCGGCAATGTTTGCACGCAGCTCCATATAGGGCTTGGGCAGGTGGGGGTTCACGGGGTAGAAGTGTATTTCAAGCACCAGCGCCTTCATCTTCGGCACCGTGAGGCCCATGCTTTTTGCAAGCACGGGCGGCGTGTCGATCTCAAGATCGCAGTACACGGTGCTTGCTTTTTCAAAGACATCGCCGCGCTGCACGACCGCGTTTATTGTCCCGAGCGGGCAGTCCCACGAATTGCGCTCAAAATTGCCGTGGCCGTTCCAGCGCTCACAGAACTGCTCAAACTGCTTTTGTATATCTGCAAGAAATCCGGTTATATCCTGCGGCACGGCTTTAACTCCTGAAAAAATTTTTCCTGTAAGGGTTTTTAATTCAGATTTAATTATACATATATAATGACTTTAATGTTAAAGTTTTTTCAAAAAAAATACGCCTCTCCTCAAAGGAAGCTGTTTTGCTCTTGAAAAAAAAATAAAAAAATGGACAATGCGGGAGGTATTTCAGAATCTTCACGGGACCAAAAGCCGGCAAAAAATCTCTCGTGTATGATTTTTTTAGAGTCTATGGCACAAAACATCCTCACTTCCTTCAAGAGGATATTTTTTGAACATTACCAGTGCTTTTGAATTCCGGTTATTTTTTATCTTCAGCACAGCAAGCACCTGTGGTCGATGGTTGCCCGAAAAAGGCAACTCAGCACTTCATATTTTATGACTCACGCCCGTGAGGGCATATAGCAACCCACCGCGTTACGCATGGTTGTTGCCGCATGAAAACGATGCAGCGGGATAAAGCAATGCCGCAGAAATCAGGCAGCCTCATCGAAAAAAAGCATCTGTCCCTTGAGGATACTCGAAACCAGGGGCTTTTTCTTATTGACGGGCAGGGCTGCATCATCGACATCAATCGCACCTTCACCCGCCTGCTGGGCTACCGCGGGCAGGATATCGCGGGCAGACATTTCGCGCAGCTGCGCTATAACATCTCCCAGAAAGGCGACAGGCAGGACGAGTTCATCGGCAGCTTCGGACTCTTTCTGCTTCACCAGGCCGAAGAGCAGCCCATACCGCTCATCCTCCGCCACAAAAAGGGCCATGCTGTTCCGGTGCGGCTGAGCTGCGTTGTGACGCGCAACAGCGACGGTGCCGTCATCGAGTGGCTCGGCCTGATCGAGCAGTGGTCCGAGGGTCGGATGCCCATCGGCACCCCGCTGGATGGCGGCCCCGACTGGAAGCTGTGGGAGACAAAGGACAATTACAAGAATATCCTCGCGTACTCTGGCGACGCTATTTTTCTGGCCGACTTCAATACGCGCATCGTCACGGTAAACAATGCCGGCCTGCTGCTGCTGGGCTATGTCAATGCCGAAGACATCCTGGGAAAATCACTGCTTGACTTTGCCCCTTTCCGGGGAACATTCCCGTGCACGACAGGAGAAACCATCACCTTCGACGAAGCCTGGGGTAAAAAACAAATAGCCTATACCAAAGAGCTGTATGCGCGGGGTATGGTGCACAGCGAAATGTATTTCATCCGCTCAGACGGGAAGGCCGTTCCCATGGATGTCACGCTCTCGCTGCTCAAGGACAGGCGGGGCAGGCCCCGCGGCACTATCTCTATCTGCCGTGATATCACCGAGCACAAGCGGACGCTCCGCGAGCTGCAGCTGACCCATGATGAGCTTGAGCGCAAGGTGCATGATCGAACCACCTCGCTGGAGGAAAGCAATATCGCCCTGAAGGTGCTTTTGGAGGCCCGCAGTGATGACCGGTCCGAAATGGGCAGCAGGCTGCTCTCCCACATCAATAACCTGGTGGTGCCCTACCTTGAAAAAATCCGCTCCGCAGGGCTTGCCGAACCGCAGCGCACCTATCTTGAAATTGCCGCGACAAACCTCCGGGAAATCACAGCGCCGTTTACCGAGCAGGCAGGCGTGCAGATGAAAATGCTCACTCCGGCAGAAATCCAGGTGGCAAACCTCATTCAGCAGGGAAAATCCACCAAGGAAATAGCGGCATTGCTTCACCTTTCTGCGCAAACCATCGATACTCACCGCAAACATATCCGCAGCAAACTCGACCTCAGCCACAAGAAAAAAAACCTCCGCACCTTTTTAAGCAACCCCTGAAATGGGTATTTTTAATACCTGATTTATACCTGTTTTTTCCATCATTGCGTTCCGGCTCCGGCTACTGTACAAATAATATAGGGCGTTTGTACTAATTTTGCAGGGAAGCCGCAGGGTCAAAGGGTTCAAGACGAGACCGGCGAATCGTTGCACCCTTATTTTTGACAGACTTCTGTTTAACCGGGAAAGGAGATAGTATATGAAACAGAAAACCGCATTCAGCGCCATGGCCTGGGGAATTATTGCAGCAGTGTTTGTTTTGGTGTCCCCCCGGGGGGGTGACGGCGCAGAAGTTCCCGTGGAAGATAAAATTGCCGTTCTCGTCACTGACTGGGGCACACCGGATGGCTATGATTTCAACTATTACGTAAACATCGGCAAGCGTTCAAGAATCGGTGAAGCCGCAACATCGCAGGACCAGCCGTGCACGGAAAATTTTGTCGGCGTCTGGCCCTATCTCTCACAGTTCGGCGTTTTCCCTTATATTATTGCCTTCAACACGCCGGGGTATGAAAGCGGCTATGATGGCTACGGCATCTACCGGCTGACTGACAACAATACTACCTTTACCAATATTATTGATCCCGCCGATTACCGTCGCAAACCCCCTGCCCCAGGAACTGACAGACCAGGGCATTGTGGCAGACCCTGCGCGGGACATCACTTTCGGCCGCGGCCGGGTTATCTTTACACCGAACCCCCGCGACGGCATTGATTATGTCGACGGGCTCTACATTATCGGCAAGCCTGCACTGAATCCGGCAACCGGCAAAGTGCAATATTCCGGGTATCCCAACGGCATACACGATGCAAGCGAGCTTGATCTGGCCTACTGGACACGGGTGGTCGGCATCATGCAGATACCCCAGTATGCAGACGGGCCCCGCATTCATCCCTTTACCAAACAAATTGAAGAAGATCTCACCGAGTACTTCGCAACCAATTTCGGCGATAGCGTGGACATACGCTTCGGCATGTATGAGGCTACAGCAAACCTGACCCGAAGGCATGAAGATGTAGCCCTTGACTTTGCCAGAGAGGGTTTCAAAAAAATGGTGCTCACGCGGGAAACCACCGACAACAACAATTATGCCAATATGTTCATGACCCGCAGCTATGTTGACCTTGCCCTGTGCAGAGGCGGCTTCAGCGATGTGGCCGTTGAGCAGATCAAGCAGGTGGGCCGCACGCCCGAATACAACACAACCGTGCTGCTCATTCTGCGCGAGCATCTGCAGCGGCTGAATCCGGGAACAGACCCGGTGGCGATTCTGTACACCACCTATGGCAATCCCTGGCCCGGCTCAAGCCCGAACGCGGCAACGGTCAACCCGTTTGGCGTGTATCATCCCTGGGTAAGCGACGTCTATATGGAAAACGCCTACCTGAACTATCTGAGCTTCAAGCGCTATGCCGAAGATGCGCTGGCCGGCCAGTATAACCTGATCTATACACGCAAGGACAAGTCCGGGGATAACAGGACGGACAACTACTATACCTACGGCATGTTTCAGCCGGAATTTTATACCGTGCCCGGGCAGACGCAAAGCGAATTTAAAAATATCCGCGAAAACATTGACCTGGCCAAACAGGATGGCAGAAAAGAGGTCGTCGTGCTGCTCTCCCACTGGTACTATGACAGCATAGACAATGGCCTGGCGATCAGGGATGTCAACAGGCTGCCCATAAACACCAAAGAGGACCTTGAAAACGACAAGTTCTGGATAGACTGGTGCGAAAGCGCAGCTGTTTCGAATTCCAACGCGCCGTGGACCGAAGTTGATCCGCCGAACTACGAATGCTCCAATCCCGATGATGTGCATATCGTGCTGACGGAAACCTTTGACAATGTCTCAGATGAGTTCATTCTCAACTATGCCAATATCATTCGGGGCGGGGTTGAGCGGTATGGGGTTTTCCCTGATCTGGGTATCACCATCGAAGCGCAAGGGGAAATCAGCAAAACCACTGGCGGCACGGCTGCAGATCACCAGGGGCCGCCGGGCCAGAGCAAAGATAGAAGTTCCCCCCGACCCTGACCCGAATCTGCCGGAAGGCTATTACCCGACTGCCGATCATGCCATTGTCTATGAAACCATCAATAATCCGGAAACAGACTTGAAACAGGCTGCATGGTCTGACTTTACGGCCTATGTGGGCGAGCAGAAGTTTGCAGCCCCCGGCCAGGCCCTTCCTGAGCTTGCCGGCAGCGTCGGCCCCGCGGTGTTTTTCGGCCCGTACCGCACCTTTTTCAATACGCCGGCTCGAATTACCCTGCCCTATAAAAGGCTTCGGGTAATAAACCCGAAAAACATCAGGCCCTATATTTACAATGAGCTGACCAAAGGCTGGGACCTGGTTTATCCGGCGCCGGGCGGCCAGGGGATAGAGGTAAACCGCCTGGCCCGCACGGTCTCTTTTGATGCGCAGGTGCTGGGCATTTTTGCCCTGGCAGAGCCGCCCCTGTGCCCGGCGAAAGCGGTTGCAGTTTCCGGCTCGGAACTGAAAACCCTGTATGCCCTGCGGGACACGGTGCTGGCAAAGCAGGCGCAGGGGAAAAAGTATATTAACTCCTATTACTCCAGCGCCCCTGCGATTGTCAACCATACTGAATGAGCATCCGGAGCTTAAAGCGCAGGCTGCGCAGCTTATGATAAACGTGCTCCCGGCCTGCAGCTCTACTGGTTGCCTCGCGCAGGGCAGTGGTGGATGAAGCTGTTGTTGAGCAGGCAGTCCGGCTGCTGGATGCGGTAGCCGGCTATAAAAACCCGAGTGTACAACAAACCCTGTTGCACTTAAAGAAGGATATCAGGAGCGGAGCGCTTTTCAGGGATTTTGGCATCAGTGTAAGAAAAAAATAAAGCCCTGGCATGTTTTAAAGTGAACCCGCGTTTCTGTGGGCTGGCGGGGTCATCCCTTCCGCGAGGACCAAAGCGCGACCTGTATTTTATGCAGGCCGTGCTTTATCAGCAGCAATCGCCCCCCCTGCCCTTTGCAGAATCACAAGTCTCTACTTCTGCAGCAGGTCCATTTCCAGAATCCGGTCAACGCGGAAGGTGCGGTTTTCCTGCCGCTGCAGGCAGAAGGCCTGCATGCCCAGATACAGCTTGCCCTGATATTCAAGCTCTCCCACATACCGGGGCCGCACCGTGCGCCGTGATTTCTGATCATTGGGCTTGAGATAGGTTATGGCAAGCTTTCCGCCGTGCTGTATGGCCTGCTCGATCAGGGCGACTTTATCATCGAGGCAGCATTCTTTTTCCGCCACGGCGTACTGGAACCGCGTGAGGAATTTGATAACGCGCCAGTCCATGATGATATGGCTTTTTTTGAGGGGCTGCCTGAGCGTCATGCCCTCAAGGGTGCGGCAGCGGCTCAGGGCGACATAGGCCTGGCCGTGGGCGAAGGTGCCGCGGCCAAAGTCAACAACGACGCGGTCAAAGGTTTTGCCCTGGCTTTTATGAATGGTCACGGCCCAGGCCAGGGTGAGGGGATACTGCGTAAAGGTGCCGATGCTCTCCTGCGACAGGCTCTTTTTTCTCGTTATCATAGACGTAGCGGTAGAGCGTCCACTTGTAGGGGTCAACCGCGAACAATGTCCCCGTCCGGCAGGCGCACATCAACCCCGGCTTCGTCAATATGCTCAACCCTCCCGATGGTGCCGTTCACCCAGAGCCCGTCCGAATTATTGGTCAGCAGCATCACCTGCGCGCCCTCTTTAAGCCGCAGCTCAACATCGGCAGGCGCCTGCTTCAGGTCGAAATCGCCCCGCACCTGAGCGGTAAAGCTGCGCGCTTTCTTTTTCAGCCGGCCGAGCATCTCCTCATTGACCCTGCCTGCGGCCTCATTGGTGGTTGTCAGATGAATGCAGCCGGCAGTGCCGCCTTCTTCCGGGCCGGTGACCCGCTCATTGAGCGCTTCGACAACATCCTCTGTCACCTCATTTCTGCGCACGGCATTCAGGATATCGATGAAGCGCTCATCTTTCTGACGGTAGATTTTTTCAAGCTCCACGAACTCCAGCTTAAAATCGCCTCCTGTCATGACCTGCGAAGAAAAAAAGTACGGCGAATCATAGGCTGCCTTGAAGTGCTCCCGGTCATGCGAGGTGACAACGGGCGGCAGCTGGTAGAGATCGCCGATGAAGATCATCTGCACGCCGCCAAAGGGCGTGCGCTTTTTCAAAACCGTTCGAAGAAACACGTCGATGCAGTCCAGCAGATCGGCCCGCACCATGGATACTTCGTCGATAACGATGGTCTTAATGTGCTTGTAAAAGGTATCATTCTTGATATCAGCGGCGCGTTTTTTCGCATCCTCGACGGTTATGCCCGGCATGAAGCGGAAAAAAGAATGGATGGTCTGGCCCTGTACATTCAGGGCGGCAACGCCCGTGGGGGCAAGCACGGCCAGGGATTTTGCAGTCGTGTCGCGCAGCCAGGCAAGAAAGGTTGACT
Source organism: uncultured delta proteobacterium (assembly GCA_963804955.1). GTDB lineage: Bacteria > Desulfobacterota > WTBG01 > CAIYCZ01 > CAIRTM01 > CAIWCT01. The sequence goes on from CAWDSQ010000015.1 coordinate 27,632, forward strand.
TGCCCGTGCCAGCCTTACCCGTTATGAAAACATTGCGCCCGCTTTCAACAATGAGGTTAAATGCGGCCTGAAACTGCAGGTTGATGTCGAGTTCTGACACAATGACGCGCCCATGTTCGGGGTTTTAGACAAATGCAGCGTAAAGAACAATGGGCCGTTCGTGGTGAGCCCGTCGAACCATGAACGGCTGCCCTTCGACCCTTCGCCAAGCTCAGGGTTCAGGCGAACAAATTTTGCAGCAGTTGTTTTTTTACGAATGCTACCGTGAAAAACAGCCGGTCTCACAATACACTGTCTGAGACTCGATGTTTCACACTCATATACTCCTTTAACAGCCTGCATGCAATACGCAACGGCAATCTGTAAGGTTTAGGCGGCCGCAGTGGGCTGCACACTGCATCCTGCCAGCAGAAAATTCGCCCGCCCTCCTGCCGTCATGACACTACCTGACTGATAGTTTGCAGCAAAAGGCGAAAAATTATTCCTGCTGCTTATCCTTATTAAGTACAGTAATTACAGCATAGTGCTTGACCATTGCGTCTTGAGTGCTTAGTGTATATAAATGATCTGTTTCAAGCTCAGTTAAAAATCATGCAAAAAATTAAAAATTTTTTAAAAAAAAATCGAAACATAATGGTTTTATCCATTTTTTTTATTTATATGCTGCTTCTTGGTCTTGGCGCCATAGGAGAGTTGTTTAAAATCAACTGGATACTGAAATTGCCCCTCTTTAATGTGTGATGCAGCAATGACAAAACGTGACTATTATGAAATTCTGAATATCAGCCGCACTGCCTCTGACGATGAAATAAAAAAAGCCTATCGCCAGATGGCCCTCAAATACCATCCCGACCGCAACCCGGGTGATGCTGAATGCGAAGAAAACTTCAAGGAAGCAAGTGAAGCCTACGAAGTTCTGCGGGACAGCCAGAAGCGCGAGCTCTATGACCGCTACGGCCATGACGGCTTGAAAAATTCCGGCTTCTCAGGATTCTCGGGCTTTGAGGATATCTTCTCGTCATTCGGGGATATTTTCGAGGATTTCTTCGGCATGGGCGGTCTGGGCGGCAGGCGAAGAAACCGCTCCAGCGCGCGCCGCGGCTCAGACCTTCGCTATGATCTTGAAATTACGCTCAAAGACGCTGCTTTCGGTCTTGAAAAAAACATTGAGGTCAAAAAAAATATTGCCTGCGGCGCATGCAACGGCTCCGGCGCAGAGCCGGGCACAACCCCGCAAACCTGCGCCACCTGCCAGGGCCAGGGCCGCGTCATGCAGCAGCAGGGCTTTTTCAATGTTGCCACCACCTGCCCCCGCTGCCGCGGAACAGGCACGACCATCGCAAGCCCGTGCAAAGACTGCCGCGGAACGGGCAAAACGCTTGAAACAAAAACGCTGAAAGTAAAAATCCCCCCGGGTGTTGAAACGGGCATGAAGCTCAAGCTCACCAATGAGGGGGAGCCCGGCGAACGGGGCGGGCCGCAGGGCGACCTGTATGTTTTTCTCCATGTGGCCGAAGATTCCTTTTTCCAGCGGCACAACAATGATATCGTCTGCCAGATACCCATATCGTTTTCGCAGGCGGCCCTCGGCGCTGAAATCGAGGTGCCCACGCTGTACGGCTCTGAAAAACTGCGCATCCCCAAAGGCATCCAGTCCGGGGATCTGCTCTCTATCCGCGACAAGGGCATCCCCCATCATCAACGGCCGCGGCAAAGGCGATCAGATCGTGCAGGTGCTGGTCAAAACCCCCGGCAAACTCACCCGGAAACAGGAAGAACTTTTCCGGCAGCTTGCGGAGCTTGAACAGGAAAGCGATGAAGACAAGAAGGGTTTTATCCAAAATCTGTTCAATTAGCAGCCTGCTGCTGCTCCTTCTTATCCCGGCCGCCCCGGCTCATGCCGCTCCGCAGGTCGAAGCAACGCTTGCCGCCGCAACGGTTTCAACCGGCACACCTTTCACTCTGTCTATTACCGTCTCGTGGCAGGGCGATGCCGACCAGTATGTAATCGTGCCGCCCGAGCCCGAACTTCCCGAAGGCGTGGAAAAGATTTCTTCCTCCTTTGTCTCTTCAGCAAGCGCCGACATGCAGCGCATGCACTACACGTTTCTTGCTGCGCGCACTGAAAAACGGCGACTACACCATAAAGCCTGCTGAAGTAAAATACTGGGCACGGGGAGAAGAAAAGGAAAGCACCGCTGAAAGCGGAGAAATTACCTTCAAAGCCGTGCGGTTTGCGCTGGTAGAAAACAATGCCACCTTATTGTCATTATCTGCGTGGTGGTGCTGGCCGGTGCGGTTGCCGGCATGGGCTTTGTCGTGCTCAGAAGAAAAAAGGCGCGGAGGCAAAAAGCAGGCGCAGGCGGCGAGACCGGCGCGCAGACAGCAGGCTGCGGAGCTGCTGCAGATCTGCCGCCAGAGCAAGCTCCATGGCGATTATGCAGGATTCTGCACAGCAGCCCTCGACCTTGCGCGCATGGTTGCCCCGCAGGACACTGCGCTTACCGACAGCCTTGCCGCCATGCTTGAAAAAGTGCAGTTCGGCGGGTTTCGGCCACCGGCTGAAGAAATTGAGCGCCTGCTGCGGCAGCTTGAAAAAAGCGCGGGCGGGCTCATCTGTCAGGGACAAAAAAAACGAGCCTGATTATCAGAAATACTGCAAGTAAAACTTGTGTGATTGGTTTGATTAGAGTTTTTTAATTTGATTGCTTAATCGGTTTTAGTAGTATTGGCCGCTTGTACAACCCCTCTGCATAGATTAAAATACAACAAAAAATTAAACTAATCATTAAACCGAGCACTAGTTTGGAGATTTTCAATGCAGCCCAATATTCAGGAAATAACCAAAGAAGTTGAAAAGTACGGCCAGCTCACCACAGCCATCAGCGCCGAGGTCAAAAAAGTCATTGTCGGCCAGGATTATCTGATCGAGCGGCTGCTGATCGGGCTTCTGGCCAATGGCCATATTCTCGTCGAAGGCGTGCCGGGGCTGGCAAAAACCACGGCGGTCAAGACCCTTGCCCGCAGCCGTCGACACGAGCTTTCAGCGCATTCAGTTCACCCCGGATCTGCTGCCGGCCGATCTCATCGGCACGCAGATTTACGAGCCCAAAACAGGGAACTTCAATATCAAAAAAGGCCCGCTGTTCTCCAACATCATCCTGGCCGATGAAATCAACCGGGCGCCGGCCAAGGTGCAGAGCGCGCTTCTGGAGGCCATGCAGGAGCGCCAGGTGACCATCGGCGAGACGACCTTCCCGCTCCAGGACCCGTTTCTTGTCATGGCCACGCAGAACCCCATCGAGCAGGAAGGCACCTATCCGCTGCCCGAGGCGCAGGTTGACCGGTTCATGCTGAAGCTGCGCATCAACTACCCCAACAAGGCCGAAGAAAAAGAGATTATCAAGCGCGTTGCCGACAGGGCTGATGAAACCATCAACAAGGTGGCAACACCCGAGCAGATCCGCCAGGCCCGCGAGGTGGTGGGCAAAATCTACATCGATGAAAAGCTTCTGGACTATATCGTGGAGATCGTCTTTGCCACCCGGGAGCCCAAGGTGTTCGGCATTGATATCGAGTCGCTCATTCAGTACGGCGCCTCGCCCCGGGCATCCATCTATCTTGCTCAGGCGGCAAAAGCCTATGCGTTCCTGCAGGGCCGCGGATATGTGATCCCGCAGGACATCAAGATCCATCGGCCTGGACGTGCTGCGGCACCGGGTTATTCTGAGCTATGAGGCCGAGGCCGAAGACCTGACCTCTGATGACATCATCGCGAAAATTTTTGACAATGTGGAAGTGCCTTGAAACCATTGTATCAGTCATATTAGCTTCAGATTGTTCAGTAGTTGCACCTGATCAACTCAAACGGATGAACCACTGAACCAATCGAACCAATTGAAACAGTATTATTATGATCTCAAAAGAAGTCTTAAAAAATATCCGCCGCATTCATATCCGCACCAATCATATCGTCAATGATATTTTTGCGGGCGAATACGAAAGCGCGTTCCGCGGCCGCGGCATGGAGTTTGAGGAGGTGCGCGAATACGCGCCCGGCGACGATGTGCGCGACATCGACTGGAATGTCACGGCCCGCTTCGGCCACCCCTTTGTCAAGGTCTACCGCGAAGAGCGCGAGCTGACAATCATGCTGCTGGTTGACGTGAGCTCATCCTGCTTTTTCGGCACGCACAAGCAGCTCAAGCAGGAGCTTGCCGCAGAGATCGCCTCCGTGCTGGCCTTTGCCGCAACCAAAAGCAATGACAAGGTCGGCCTTATCATCTTCAGCGACCATATCGAAAAATTCATCCCGCCCAAAGAAGGGCAAGAACCATGTCTGGGCGGTCATCAAAAGCGTGCTTGAGCATCAGCCCGTGTCGCGCAAAACCGATATCGCCGGCGCGCTCAGCTATCTCAACCGCGTGGCGCGGCGCAAGGCTGTCGCCTTTCTCATCTCCGATTTCATCGCCGCCGATTATGACAAGCCCCTGCGGGTGGCCGGCAAAAAGCATGATCTCATCCCCATATGCATAACCGACCCGCGCGAGCTTGACCTTCCCAAAGTGGGCCTGGTTGAGCTGCAGGATGCAGAAAGCGGCGAGACCATGCTCATCGACTCCTCTGACGCCGATTTCCGCACCGGCTACGGGCTTCTTGCCCGCAAGCGTCTGCAGGACCGCTTCGATCTCTTTCGCGCCTCGGGCATCGACGCTATCGACATCCGGACGAATGTGCCCTATATCGATCCGATCATGAAATTCTTCAGAATGCGGGAGAAACGGCTATGAACAAATCATCGCTGATTATAAGCATTGCAAGCCTGTGCGTGGCGATAGCCGCGCTGCTGCTGGTGTACACAACCGGCGGCCGGACAGCTACGGGCCAGGCCTGGACAGCCGAGAACCAGCGCGAGCTTGCAAACAAACTCAAAAGCGCGGGACTTGCGCGGCAGGCTGCGCAGGAATATGAGCAGTATATCAAAGAGCGCGGCTCGAGCCAAAACAGCTTGCAGGCCTGTGCTACACCATCGGCAAAATGTGCATGGAAGCCGGCGACTATGAGAAGGCCCTTGCCTGGCTCTACCGCGTGGAGCTTGCCGATCCGCAGACAAAGCCTGAAGGCGGAGCTCGGCTCAAGCATCATCAACTGCCTTGAGCGCACGGGCCGCCACAGCGCCGCCGAGTATGCCCTGGCCAAACGCACCTCGGCAACCGACAATGCCACGCGCTCTGGCGGCACGGTAGTAGCGGAAATCGGCAGTGATAAGGTGTATCTTGAGGATATCAATGAATCCTTTGACAGCCTGCCCGACTGGATGCGCAAGCAGTTTGAAGGCAACAGTCAAAAGCCGAATTTGCAAAAAAATATATTGCCGATGAGCTTTTTTTTCGCAAAGCGCTGAAGCTGGAGCTTGATAAGGATGCCGACATCCGCAAAAAGGTGCAAATGG